>DASTPP010000238.1:0-79011 GCA_035762175.1 Polyangiaceae bacterium
GTCGGCCGCGGCGAAGCGAGGGCGCTCGGGCCGCGCGCACGCGCCGACCGCCGCCTCGGGCGCCCGCAGCTCGAAGACGCGCGAGCGCGCCGACGCCGGGCCCTTCGCGCCCGCCTCGACGACGTACAGGCGCTGGCGGTAGGGCTTGTCGAGGGCCTCGGCGGCGGCCTGCTCGACGTAGAGCACGCGGTCGCCGAGCTCGGGCGCATCGGCGGGGCAGACGGTAAGGTGAATGACTCGGAACTCGGCGTCGCTCGCCGCCTGCGCCGAAGAATCATAACGGCCGATGAGGAGCCGATGCAGCCGGGCGGCGGCGGGCTCGACGGCCTCGGCCGCGGGGGGCGATCGCGCGGGAGCGGCGGGGGCCGGGGGCGAGTGCGGAGCGGGGGTGCAGCCGGCGGCGGCCAGCGCGACGGCGAGCCGGGCGCGTGCGGGTACGTTGGTCTTCATGGCGGCGGACGTTTGCGCCCCGGGTGGGCAGGGTCAAGGCGGGGCACTCGCCTCGCGCCCTCGAACCGCGGGCTTCGACGGCGCCCTGGCGACGAGCGGGCGGGCGGGGGCGCGACGCACCGGCGGGCGCCGCCCGACGGGGTGCGCCCAGACGCCCGCGCGCCCCCGCGCGACGGCATCGATCGCAGCCGCGCGCGGGCCTCGGCCGCCGAGGGCCGCTCGCCCGGGCGGGGCTCGGTCATGCCGTAGGCGTTGACGGGCTGCGCTCGGTTGCCCCAGAGCGCGTCATCGACCGGCGGAAGGGCCAGGCGGTCATGCCGTTTTTTTTCTATTTTATTGACTTTGTCTCTACTTTAAAAGACACTTTGCGCCCGAGGCACCATGCGAAGCGAGACGAGACTTGTCGTTCGACCAGACCGCGCGCCTCGGCGCCCTGACGTGACGTCGTCGCCGCCGCGGCCGGCACCCGCCCCCTCGGCTTGCCTCGCGCTCCAGGGGTGGTGGTGGGCCGAACTTCTGCCGTTCCGGTGGACGGGGTGAAGAAAGCGTGACCGCGGTCGCGGCGCTCCCTCGTCCGACGCCTCCGGCGTCCGGGGGGGCCTGGTTCGGTCGGAGGCCGCTTTGACCGACAGGGCGGCGTTCAAGGCGGGCGAAGGCGTCGGGCCGGGGCCGACGCGTGAGGTGGCGCCTGGTGCAGAGGTCTCGCCCCACCGAGGGGCGCCGGTCGACCGCGCCGATTCGCCCGGCTCGGACGGGCGAACGCACGCCGGGGTCGACTCGGTCGGCGCGGCGCCGACCGAGTCGAGGCTTGCGGGCCGAGGCACGGAGGGGGGCGTCAGCGCCGTCGTGGGCGCCAATCTACGCCGACTGCGTCACGAGCGCGGGCTCTCGCTCGCACACCTCTCGAAGGCGTCCGGCGTCAGCCGCGCGATGCTCTGTCAGATCGAGACGCGCCGCAGCGCGCCTACGCTCAAAGTCTTCTACCGAATCGCCCGGGCGCTCGGCGTGCCCTTCTCGGCCCTCCTCTCCGACCGGCCTGCGCCCCGCGTCTTCGTGGTGCGGGCCCCGCGCGCGGGCGAGGCGCCGTCGGCGGGGGGCTCGTCGTCGCGGTCTCTCGTCCCGAACGACGCGTCCGGCGCCGCCGAGCTCCGCGAGCTGTGCCTCGCGCCTCGCGCCCGCCAGAGCGCGCCCGCGCGGCCCGGAGGCACGCCCGAGCTTCTGATCGTTGCCGCCGGCGCCGTGGTCGTCGAAGTGGGGGGTGACGAGTACGACCTCGGGGCCGGCGATGCCATCTCCTTCGGGGCCGACGCGCCCCGGGCGTACTGCAATCGTTCCGATGCGCCCGCGACGGCGTATCTCGTCGTGACGCGCGACCCGCAGGCCGTCTGACGTCTCGGTTCTGCCGCCGAAACAAAGGGCGCCTCGCCCGCGGCGGCGTCGCGCCTCAGCGCCAGACCGGCCGGTGATCGCGGACGAACTGTGCGAGCGAGATGGGCGGCCGGCCGAGGAGCCGTTCGACGTCGTCGGTGACGGGCGCCGTCGCCCCCGCCCGCACGTCGGCGTAGAGCCGCGAGAGCAGGTCGATGTAGCCGGGGGGCAGCACGTCCCGCAGCGCCGCCCGGAACTGCTCGTCGCTCGGGCTCACGTACGCGACGGGCCGGTCGAGCTCGCGCGCGAAGACGGCCGCCACCTCGTGCCGGTCGAGGGCCTCGGCCCCCGTGAGCGAATACGCGCGGCCGTCGTGCTTCGACGTCGTCAGCGCCAGGGCCGCGACGGCGGCGATGTCGCGGGTGTCGAGGAAGGACGTCTTGCCCTCGCCCGCGGGCTCGGTGATCGTGCCGCCGCGGATGGCGTCGGCCTGGGAGGTCGAGAAGTTCTGAAAGAACCAGTTGGGCCGCAGGATCGTCCAAGCGAGCCCCGACGCCTCGACGTGCCGCTCGACGTGCCGCAGCGGCGTGTCTTCGCGGTCGGCGCCGAACGCCGAGAGCTTGACGAGCTGCGTCGCGCCCGCGCGTTTGGCCGCGTCGACGAGGCGCTGCTCGGGCTCGGCGGGGAAGTCGCCCGGCGAGGCGAGGTAGACGGCCCGCACCCCGCGGACGGCCGCCTCGATGCTGGCCGCGTCGTCGTAATCGAGGGGAACGACCTCGAGCCCGGGGAAGACGCCGCGCGTCACCGCGACCGAGTGCGCCCCCAGACGAAGGGGGGCGCCCTGCGCTTGCAGCAGGCGCACGAGCTCTGAGCCAACTTTGCCTCGCGGCGTGGTGACGAGAATGGTCATCGCGGTCTCCTTGGTCGACACGGGAACGGAGCGTGGGCGGCCCCGCCGGGGCTCGAACCCGGCCCGCAGCCTGTTCGGCCGCGCTTCTCTCCCCAGCGAGAAGAGAGGCCAGACGCGCGGCGGGCCGCGCCCGCGGCGGGTCGACGCCGCGGGCGATGGGCCCGCCTACCTGCGCGGCGCGGTCGGGGCGAAGGAGCCGCCGGGCGCGCCGGTCGGGGCGCCGGGGCGGTGCGTCGAGAGGGCGCTCAGCCGCTCAACACGCCGCCGCCGGCCCGCGACAGGGGGGGCCCTGGAGGCAGCGGGGGCGGGGCGGACGCGGCGAGAGCATCGAGCGAGTACGTACGCGATGGCGGCGGGCCGGTCAAGGAAAAATCGTCGTTAAAAGAGAAATATGTCTATTATAATAGAAATTGGGCGTCGGGGGCTGCCTCGGCGGGTTCGGCGACCCGGCGGCCGTGCGACGGAAGGGGTCGCCCCCGTGACCGGAGCCCCGCGGCGGGCGAGGGGAGGGGCGGGCGCCGTCGTCGTTGACTGCCTCCATTGTGGTAGACATACTCCGCCCCTCCCCATGGCCACGCCCGCCCGCCCTCCGAAGCCGACGGCGATTTACTACGAGCACCCCGACTGGTTCCGGCCCCTCTTCGCCGAGTTCGAGCGGCGGGGCCTGCCCGTCGTGCACGTCGACGCCGCGCGCCACCGCTACGACCCCTCCGAGCGCGCGGTGCCCTACGGCCTCGTCGTCAACCGGGCGAGCCCCTCGGCGTACCTGCGCGGCCGGCCGCAGACGACGTTCCACACGCTGGCGTGGCTGCGCCACCTCGCGCGGCTCGGCGTGCCGGTCGTCAACGGGGCCGAGGCCTACGCCTTCGAGATTTCGAAGGCCGCGCAGCTCGACCTCTTCGAAGAGCTCGGCGTGCCCTACCCGGCCTCGCGCGTCATCAACCACGGGGCCGAGGCGCCGGCGGCGGCCGCGGGGCTGCGCTTCCCGGTGCTGGTCAAGGCGAACGTCGGCGGCAGCGGCGCCGGCATCGCGCGCTACGACGCGCCCGCCGCGCTCGCCGAGGCCGCGCGCGCGGGCGCCATCGACCTGGGCGTCGACGGCACCGCGCTCGTGCAAGAGGCGGCGCCGCTGCGGGGCGGGGGCATCGTGCGCGTCGAGCTGCTCGACGGCCGGCCGCTCTACGCCATCCGCGTCTACCCCGAGGCCGGCTCGTTCAACCTCTGCCCGGCCGACGCGTGCGAGACCGCGGGCGGCGCCCCGCTCGAGCGCGCCGCCTGCCCGGCCGACGCGCCCAAGAACGGCCTGCGGGTCGAGGCCTACGAGGCGCCGCCCGACGTCGTCGAGGCGTGCGCGCGCATCGTGCGGCGCGCCCGCATCGACGTCGGCGGCGTCGAGTACCTCGTCGACGACCGCGACGGGCGCCCGTACTTCTACGACGTCAACGCCCTCTCGAACTTCGTCGCCGACGCCCCGCGCGTCGTCGGCTTCGACCCCTTCGCCCGCCTCGTCGACTACCTCGAGGCGCGCGCCCGGGCGGGGGCCTGAGCCGTGCGCTTCGGCTTCTGGCTGCCCGTCTTCGGCGGCTGGCTGCGCAACGTCGACGACGAGGGCATGCCGGCCTCGTTCGCCTACGTGAGCCGCCTCGCCCGCCGCAGCGAGGCGCTCGGCTACGACCTCACGCTCGTCGCCGAGCTCTTTCTGAACGACATCAAGGGCCCCGAGGCCCCCTGCCTCGAGGCCTGGACGACTGCCGCCGCGCTCGCCGCCGTCACCGAGCGGCTCGAGCTGATGGTGGCGGTGCGCCCGACCTTCCACCCCCCCGCCGTCTTCGCCAAGCGCGCCGCCAACGTCGACCACATCGCGGGCGGGCGCCTCGCGCTCAACGTCGTCTCGTCGTGGTGGAGCGACGAGGCCGCGCGCTTCGGCGTGACCTTCGACCGCCACGACGAGCGCTACGCCCGCACCGCCGAGTGGCTCGCCGTGGTCGACGGCGCCTTCCGCGCGACGCCCTTCGACTTCCGCGGCGAGTACTACGAGGCCCGCGGCCTCGTCGTCGAGCCGAAGCCGCGGCGCGCGCCCCGCCCGCCCGTGTACGCCGGCGGCGAGTCGGAGGCGGCCAAGCGCCTCATCGCCACGCGCTGCGACGGCTACGTCATGCACGGCGACGCGCCCGAGCGCGTCGGCGAAAAGATCGACGACATGGAGCGCCGCCGCCGCGAGGCCGGGCTGCCGCGCATGGCCTACGGCGTCGCCGGCTACGCCCTCGTGCGCCGCGACGCGGCGGCGCTCGCCCGCGAGCTCGCGCGCATCACCGACGTGCGCGAGGGCTCGCCCGGCTACCGCAACTACCAAGACTGGCTCGCCAACACGCAACTCGAGCAGCGCGTCAGCCTCGAAGACTACTCGGTCTCGAACCGGGGCCTGCGCGCCGGGCTCGCCGGCAGCCCCTGGCAGGTGCAAGACCAGGTGCGCGCCTTCGAGCGGGCCGGCGTCGATCTCTTGCTCCTGCAGTGCAGCCCCCAGCTCGAGGAGATGGAGCGCTTCGCCGAGGAAGTCATCGCCCCCCTGCGAGCGATCTGACGGACGCCCGCCCTCGGGCGCCCCCGGGGCCCCCGGTTCGCGCCCATTCCGAGGGCCCCGCTGCCCTTTCCGACGGTGGCGGTGGCGAGCCGTAAGCTTCCGCCGACGCCGCGGTCCGGCGGCGTTCAGCCGACGTCGCGGTACAACTGGGGGAACACCTTCGACACCTTGCCGAGCAGGTACTCGCCGTACGTCCCTTCGAAGGCCCGCAAATCTTGCCCGTCCCAACGGCGCTGGCCGGACGCGTCGGCGGCCGCCCAGCCGGGCAAGGGGGGCACCTCGGCGTCGAAGTCGGGGTCGAAAAAGAAGGGGAACGACAACCGACCCCGCCCGCTGACGTTGCGCACGCGATGCGGCGTCGAGCGGTACCAGCCGCCCGTCAGCCGGTCGAGCATGTCGCCGAGGTTGCAGACGAAGGCGCCGGGCAGCGGCGGCGCGTCGACCCACCCGCGCGGCGTGTTCACCTGCAGGCCGCCGTTGTCGTCTTGGGCCAGCAAGGTCAGCAGGCCGTAGTCCGTGTGCTCGCCCACGCCCCAGCCCTCGTCGCCCGGCGGCGAGGGCGGGTAGTGGAAGACGCGGAAGAGCAAGGTCGGCCGGGCGGTGTAGCCGGACGCGAAGTAGTCCGCGTCGAGGCCGAGGCTGACCGCCACGCCGCGCATGACGGCCTGGGCGACGCCGGCGAGCGCGTCGAGATAGGCGAGCACCGCCCCGCGCATCTCGGGCACCTGCCGGGGGAAGAGGTTGCGCCCGTGCAAGGGCACCCCCGCCCGCACCCGCGGGTCGTCGTCGCCCAGCTCGGCGCCGAAGTAGAGGCCCTCTTTGAGGTCGGGCCGGCCCGACGTCAGCTCGCCGCCGACCGGGAAATAGCCGCGCCAGGCCCGCCCGCCGCGCTCCATCGCGATCGCGAGCTTCTCGGCCTCCGGCAGGCGAAAGAACGCCCGACTGGCGAAGTCGAGCCGGGTCAGCAGCTCGGCCGGCACTCCGTGGCCGGTGACGTAAAAGAAGCCGCTGTCCCGACAGGCGGCCTGGATCGCGCGTGCGACCTCGGACAACGGCGGGCCCCGCCCGCCGACCAGCGTCGCTACGTCGATGACGGGAAGTGTCGTCATGGCTTCGTCGCACTCCGCGGACTCGCCCGACCGGGCAACCGCCACCTCGTGGCACCTGGAGCCCCGGGCGGCAAGGGGCCGGCACCTCTCGGGTCGCCCGGGCCACGCTCGCGTCGCGGGCGCGGTCGGCGCCCCGGCCACGTTCACGTCGCAGGCGCGGTCGGTGCCCCGGCCACGCTCGCGTCGCGGGTGTGGTCGGCGACCCGGCGTGCCGGGCGGGCCGTCATCGGCCCGGCGCGGTTACGGCGACGTCGGGGGCGAGGCCCCGTAGGCCTTGAGGAAGCGCTCGACGTGCCGCTCGAGGAACGCCGGCAGGTCGAGCGGCCGGCACTGCCGCCCCGACAGATCGTGCTGGTGCAGCAGCGCCACCAGCAGCGGCGAGAGCAGCGCGAGCGCCGCCGTGCGGACGCCGAGCTCGTCGTCGGCCCCCACCGACAGCTCACCCCGCTCGGCGTGCGCCCGCAGGCGCCGCTCGACGGCGCGCACCGTCGGCTCGAGCACGCCGTCGACGTACCCGGGCCCGGCCCGCTCGTCGAACACCCCCGCGGCCAGCCCGGCGGCGAAGAGGGGCCCGACGCCGAACTGCGTCCACGCCTCGGCCAGCTCGGTCGCCATGGCCCGCAGCGACCCCGGCAGCGTCGCCCGCCCGGGCGAGGCGAGCCGCTCGAGGTGCGCGGCCGCGTCGACCTCGACCGTGCGCAAGGCCTCGGCCACCGCGCCCGAGCGGTCGCCGAAGTAGTGCTTGAGCGTCGGGATCGACGCCCCGGTCGAGCGCGCCAGCTCGTGCAGGCTCGGGCGACCGCCGCTCGCCACCACCGCCCGCAAGACCTGCCGCGAAAGCTCGCGGCGGCGCTCGTCGTGCCCCTGGTTCTTCGTGCCGGGCGTGCGACCCACGGCCCGTTTGTGCACCGGCGGCCCGCGGCTTGACATCGGAAAATTTATTATCACTTTTTTGATATAAAATCAAAGAGGCCCCCCTGTCCCCAGGGGTCGCCAACCTGTGAGCACCGGTCGCGCCCTCGTCGCAGCTCGGCCCCGGCCGGCCGGCCGCTCGCGCTGGGGGTCGCGGGCACGCCGGTCGTGCTCTTCCGCGACGGCGATATCTGGCAGGGCCTTGCGCGGCGGCCCTCGGCATGCCATGATGCTCATCATTCAATGCGCTACCCCGAGGGTCACCGAGAGGCCGTCCGCGCGAGCATCGTCGAGAGCGCCGCCCGCGCGCTCCGCCGCGAAGGGCTCGACGGGGTGAGCATCCCCGCGCTCATGAAAGAGGCCGGGCTGACGCACGGCGGCTTCTACGGGTACTTCAAGAACCGCGACCAGCTCGTCGCCGAGGCGATCACCTGGGCGGCGCAGCAGACCGCCGCGCGCGTGCTCTCCGAGGGCGCCGGCGACCTCCGCGCGATGCTCGCCGAATACCTCTCCGAGGGCCACGCGAAGCATCCCGAGGTCGGGTGCGTCCTCGCCGCGCTCGGCACCGAGGGCCCGAAGCAGTCGCCGCCGGTGCGGCGCGCCTTCGCGCAGGTCGCGCGGGGGTTCGTCCGCCTCATCGACCGGCAGCTCCGCCGGAAGAAGGCGACCCCCGAGCCGAGCGACGAGGCCCTGCGCCTCTCGTCGCAAATGGTCGGGGCGGTCGTCCTCGCGCGCCTCGTCGACGACGAGGCGCTGGCCAAGCGCCTCCTCGCGGCCGCTCGCTCCGCCTGAGGCGCGCGTTTTTTTTTGTCGGATAGAATGATGACCATCATGCAAAGAAACCGACTCGACGAGCACCCCATCGTGCGCTCCCTCCGGGGCGCGGCCGCGCCGCCCGCGCCGGAGCCCGTCGACTTCGCCCGCGTCCGGGCGATCGCCCTCGAGGCCGGCGCGGACGACGTGGGCGTGGCCCCCATCACCCACCCGGGCCTCGCCGCCGAGCTCCCGCACCTCCGTCGCGCGCTGCCCGGCGTGCGCACCGTCGTCGCGATCGTGCTCCGGATGCACCCCGAGAACGTTCGTAGCCCCGCCCGGAGCGCGGCCAACGCCGAATTTCACCGCACCGGCGAGGAGGTCGATCGCGTCGCGTCGCGCATCGCCCGCGCCCTCTCCGCGCTCGGGCACCGGACGGTGAGCCCGCCGATGGCGTTCCCGATGGAGATGGATTCGTTCCCCGAGCGCACGTGGGTCGTGTCCCACAAGGACGTCGCCGTCGCCGCGCAGCTCGGGCGCATCGGCCACCACCGGAGCGTGATCCACCCGCGCTTCGGCTCGTTCATCCTGCTCGGCTCGATCTTGACCGAGGCCGAGATCGGCGGCGCCCGCGAGCCGCTCTCGTTCGACCCGTGCGTCAGCTGCAAGCTCTGCGTCGCGGCGTGCCCCGTGGGCGCGATCGAGCCCGACGGGGCCTTCCGCTTCTCGGCCTGTTACGACCACAACTACCGCGAGTTCATGACCGGCTTCGGCGACGTCCTCGAGGAGGTCGCCGACAGCAAGGACCGCCACGACCTGCGCGAGCGGGTGTCGATCGCCGAGACCGCGTCGATGTGGCAGTCGCTCGCGTACAAGCCGAACTACAAGGCGGCGTACTGCATCGCGGTGTGCCCGGCGGGCGAGGACCTCATGCGGCCGTTCCTCGAAGATCGCAAGGGGTACCTCGACGCGGTGGTGCGGCCCCTGACCGAGAAGGAGGAGCCGATCTACGCCGTCGCCGGGTCCGACGCCGCGGCCCACGCGAAGAAGCGCTTCCCGCACAAGCCGGTGCGCGTCGTCCGCTCGAGCCTGCGCCCGACGTCCGCGCGCGGCCTCTTCCGCGCGCTGCCGCTGACGTTCCAGCGCGGGCCGGCGAAGGGGTGGAAGGCGACGTACCACTTCGATCTGACCGGGGCGGAGGGCGTCCGGGCGACGGTGCGCATCGACGACGGCGCGCTGGCGGTCGAGGACGGGCACGTCGGCGAGCCGGACGTCGTGGTGCGCGCGCCGGCGGAGGTCTGGCTCGAGATCGTGGCGAAGAAGCGGAGCCCGGTCCTGGCCGCGCTCACGGGGCGGCTCCGCGTGCGCGGCGACCGCTCGTTGCTCGGGCGGTTCGCCGCCTGCTTTCCGCGTTAAGGAGGCGAATCGATGCGATCGAAGTACGGGCCGTGGGCCGTGGTGACGGGCGCGTCGGAGGGGATCGGGCGCGAGTTCGCGTTGCGGCTCGCCGAGCGAGGCGTCGACCTGGTGCTCGTCGCGCGACGCCGCGAGCTGCTCGAGGCGCTCGCGCGAACGCTGCCGGTCGCGACGAAGGTCGTGGCCGCCGACCTCGCGACGCCGGAGGGCGTGGCGCGGGCGATCGCCGCGTGCGACGGCCTCGAGGTCGGGCTGCTCGTCGCCGCCGCGGGCTTCGGGACGTCGGGGCGCTTCGTCGACGGCGACGTCGCGCGCGAGCTCGCGATGGTCGACGTGAACTGCCGCGCCGTCGCGGCGCTCGCGCACCACTTCGGCGGCCGCTTCGCGCGGCAGCGGCGCGGCGGGATCGTGCTCATGAGCTCGCTCGTCGCGTTCCAGGGCGTGCCGCGCGCCTCGAACTATGCCGCGACGAAGGCGTACGTGCAGTCGCTGGCCGAGGGCCTCCGCGTCGAGCTCGCGCCCTTCGGCGTCGACGTCGTGTCGTCGGCGCCGGGGCCGATCCGGAGCGGCTTCGAGCGCGCCGCGGGCATGCGCATGGGCATGGCCGGCACCCCGGCGTCGGTCGCGGCGGGGACGCTGGGGGCGCTCGGCCGGAAGGGGACGGTGCGCCCCGGCTGGCTGTCGAAGCTCCTCGAGTGGTCGCTCGCGCTGCTGCCCCGCTGGGGGCGCGTGCGGATGATGGGCGTCGTGATGGGCGGGATGACGAAGCACCAGGCGTTGACTGGGCGCGGGGCATGAAGTTCGAGGGCCTCGGCGGCGACGCCGCCCCCGAGGCCCGGGGCGGCGCCCCGGTCGAGCCCGCCGGGCGACAGCCTCACGCCTCGAGCAAGACGGCGTCGCCGACGGCCACGCGGCCCGGCCGCACCGTCGAGCCGTAGATCCCCAGGCAGGCTTGGCGCTCGTGGGCGATGGCCCGCAAGATTGCCGGGTCGCGCTCGCCCGTCGCCGGGTCGACGTTGACCATGACGCAGCGCTTGTCGCGCTGGTCGACGCGCATCCGCAGGCCGCCGATCTGCAGCACGGAGCCGACCCATTCGTCTTCGACGAAGGGCGCGCCGCCCGCCGCCTCGACCAGCAAGTTGGGCCGGAAGCGCAGGCCCTCGAGCTCGGCGCCGACGAGCGCGCCGAGGCCGGCGAGCGTCTGGGTCGTGAGCAGCGAGAGCGGCATGGTGTCGAAGACCCCGCGGCCCTGCCGGATGACGCGTACGCCCTCGCCGAGCTCGGCGGCCAGCGCCGGGTCGGCGACGTCGAACTCGCGCCCCGAGGGCGTGAGCACCCGGGTGGGCGACGCGTCGGGCCGGCCCGGATCGACGAACGAGGGGCGATAACGGCCCAAGCTCGGCCGCTCGCGGATGGTCAGCCACGGAAAGCCGCTCTGCACCATGCCGTCGCGGACGAAGGCCCAGCGCCGGTCGCCGGCCAGGCCGTGCCAGGACACCTCGATCTCGTCGAGCGCCTCGGCCCCCATCGACTTGACCGGGTAGCGCCAGAGCGCCACCACCCGCCCCACCTCGCGACCGCTCGCGCCGCCGACTTGCGACGACGTTTGAAAAAATGAACCCACGGGGTGCCTCCTTTTGCAGAAGGCGCCCTTCGTGGAAGAACCGACGTCGAGCGTGGCGGGCCGAGCCCGTTGCAGCGCCCCTCGACACCAGCTGCGCCGCCGGGGCGACGCAAGGGTTGTGTTTCAGAACGGCGAGTCTCGACCAACATTGCCAGGACCTGGCGCGCTGTCAATGCCGGTCGCCCCGCCGGTCGCCGGCCGTCAGCGGCCCGCCCGGCCCCGACCGGCGGCGGACGCGACGACCGGAAAGAGCGCGTGCTTTCGGGCGACGCGCTCGATCGCGGCCGGGTCGGCGTGGACGAGCCCGTAGAGCGCTCGGTAGTGGTCGCCCTTCCAGAAGTCGAACGTCTGGTCGGCCCGCCGCGCGCCCACGAGCGACTTCAGCCCCTCGTACTCGAGGAAAATCACGAGCAGATGCTCGTACGAAGAGGGCTCGTCTTTCGCCCCTTCGGGGAAGCCCACGGGCAACTTCGGAAAGAGCGAACGCAGCTCGGCGACGGCCGCGGCCTTCTCGCCGGGGCGGCCGTCGAGGTGCCAATGCATCTGCTCATGAACGAACGTCGAGAGGAGCTGGTCGTCGTCGCGCAGGTGCCGCGTGTGGAGCGTGAGCACCGGGTGACTATGCGGAATCGCCGCTTCGTCGACCGAGACCGCCTTGGTCAAGAGCCAGGGCGACAGATCGTGCTCGCGCGCCAACCGGAGCAGCTGCCGACGCGTCTCTTCTTCGGGCGCGGAGTCGTGGGCGAGCGTGATGCGCAAGCCGGCGGCCTCGTCGGCCTTGGCGGCGGGCGCCGCGCCGGGGGCGGGGGCCGCCGCCGAGGCCGCGGCCCGGTGCGCGGCCGGGTCGGCGGGCGCCGGCGGGTCGGCCGCGGCCCCGCAGGCGAACAACGCGGTAGATACGACCAGGCCTCGTCGACGCATGGCCCCCTAACTCTAGCGCGGCGGCGGTGATTCCCCCGGTGTGCCCGGCCCCGTCGGGGCCTCGAGCCACGGGCGGGCCCCCTCGTCGGGCCGCCCGCGACGGGGGCTTCGCCCGCCGTCGCTTGACTCTCCCCTTCGGGGAGACCCCAACCTCCCGCGTCGGAGGTAGAAACCATGATTCGAGGCGGTTGCCTGTGCGGCGCAGTCCGGTACGAGTTCGAGGGCCCGGTCGAAGAGGCGCACCATTGCCATTGCTCGCGCTGCCGCAAGTTTCACGGCGCGGCGTTCGGCACCTACGCGCGCGCGGACGCGGCGAGCCTGCGCGTCGTCGGCGGCGACGGCCGGCTCAAAGCGTACCGCTCGTCGGCGCCCGTGCGCCGCTCGTTCTGCGGCGAGTGCGGCTCGAGCCTCTTCTTCGCGCACGACGCCGCCCCGCGGTTCGTCTGGGTGGCCGCCGGCACGATCGACGAGGGCGAAGGCGAGGCGAAGCCCGACGCGCACACGTACGCCACGTCGAAGGCGGGCTGGTGGCAGATCGAAGACGGGCTGCCCCGCCACGAGGGCCACCGGCCCGAGTACGTGAGGCCGATCAGGGCCGGAGCGGGACCCCGACCTCGGTGAGCACGTCGTCGCTCGCGACGCGGGCGGGGTCGTTCAGGTAGATCTCGCGCATCGGCCCCGCCGCCGGCCGCCCGCGCTCTTCGACCCAGGCGGTGACGGCGTGCTGCGCGAGGCCGAGCTCTTCGTAGGGCCCGCGGTGCGTGACGTGGGCGAAGGGCCCGGCCGGCAGGCGCACGAGGGCGGCGCCGACCTCGCGGGCGCGCTCGGCGGGCAGGTCGTCGGGCGCCCCGGCGCACATCAGCAGCGTCATCGAGTCTTCGTCGGGCGGCTCGGGCAAGAGGCAGGTGACGCGCGGGACGAGCGGGAGGCCGAGCCGGTCGAGCGCCGCCTCGAGCCGCGCGAACAGCTCGAAGCCGGCCTCGACGTGGCGCTCGGGCGTGGTCGTCGCCTCGACGCCGAGCAGGGTGCGCGCCGGCTCGCTCCGGACCGCGACCTCGTAGGGCATGAGCCGCCCTTCGCGGATGATGCGCTCGACGCAGAAGAGCGCCTGCCGCGAGCGGGCGAGCTCGCGCTCGAGGCGCGCCCGCTCGCCCTCGAGCCGCGCCGCGAGGTCGGCGCTCTCGCCCGACGCGAGGATGCCCTTCACGGCGGCGAGCGGCACGTCGAGCGAGCGGAGGAGCGAGATCGCGATCGCCTCGCGCGCCTGCGAGCGGGCGTAATAGCGGTAGCCCGACGCGTCGACCCGCGCGGGCCGCAAGAGCCCGAGCTCGTCGTAATGGCGCAGCGCCTTGATGCTGAGCCGGCAGGCGCGGGCGAAGCGCCCGATGGGCAAGAGTTCGCTCATCGGCGCCGATTGAGGCAGCGCCGGGGCGCGGGCGCAAGCCGCGGGGCCCGCGGGGCTCGTGCGCCACGCGCCCCCCGCCGCGCCCGCGCTCCGGCGCCCGCGGCGGCGTCGCGAGGCGATACGCGTGCACCGACGCCTGGGCCGGCGCGAACGAGCATGATCGTTCGCGCGCCGACGCGGGGCGAGCGACCAAGATACCTCCGAATGACGAACGCATCAAGACGGGCTTCGCCGGTCAAGGCGCGCGGCGCGCTCGGGGCCCGCTGACGGCGGTGCGCAGCGGCGTGCTGCGGGTCTCGAACTACCTCGACGAGCACGAGGGCGACGCCGAGGCGAGGCCCGCGTTCGAGGGCGCATTGCCTCGGGCGGCCTACCCCGCCTCGCGAGCCCGGGGGCGGCGCCGACGAGGCTTCATTCTTCTTTGACCTCGCCCTCGCGCGCGTCGAGCAATCGAGCGAGCAGCTCGCGCCATGAGTGATCGGCCGCTTCCAGGTGAGCCACCTGCAGCCGCACGCTCACTCGAAGCTCGTCGGTCGGTGACACCCGGAAGGCCTGCCCGTTCAACCGCTTCAGGGCAGAACGCGCCAGCGCTCGCGCCTCGCCCCGGCCCCCGCCCGGCAGCACCAAGAAGAGCTGCCGGCCGTGGCTGGCGACGGCCCCCTCGCTCGCGTCGTGCTCCCGGAGGGTGCGCCACAGCAGGGCCGCCATGCCGTCGAGAATGCGGAAGACGGCGGCCTCGCCGTGCACCTGAGTGACGCTCTCTGGTCGCTCGAGCTCGAACCTGAGCACGGCGAGGGGTTGGTGGCCCTCGCGCGCTCGCTCGAAGGCCTCGCCCAGCACGAGCTCGAGGGGCACCGTGCTGAACGAGCGCCGGCGCCGCTTCCGATCGCGCTCGAGCTCGGCGTCGTAGTCGACGAGCCGCAGGGCAAAGGGCCCGAGCAGAAAGCGGTCGCCGCGCTTTAGCAATACCTCGCGCCCCGGCTGATCGCGCCTCTCGAGCACCCACCCCTCGGCCCCGCGCCGGAGCTGCGCGTGCGCCTCGTCGACGTCCGGGTGCTCGAGCCGGACGTGATCGCCCCGGCCGCGACCCAGCCGGGTCGGGCTCTCGGTGAGCGGAAAGCACCGGCCCAGCAGCGGGCGGCCGCTCGCGCCGATCACCTTGAGCGCCTCGGCGCCGCGCGGGGGGGCGACCGCGGCGCCAGCCTCGGGAGCGCGAGGGCGCTGCCGGGGGGGCATCGCCATCGCCGCCTGCCCGGGGGGCATCGCCATCGCCGCCTGCCGGGGGGGCGTCGCCATCGCCGCCTGCCCGGAGGGCATCGCCATCGCCGCCTGCCCGGGGAGCGTCGCCGTCGTCGCGGGCCTGGGGGGCGTCGCCATCGCCGCCTGCCCGGGGGGCGAGGCGCGCGCCCCCAGCGCCTCGGCCAGCTCTGCGACCGCCGCCGTCGCGCGATCGAGCCGCCGCGCCGGCTCGACCTCCGTCGCCCGACGGAACCACGCGTCGAACCCGGGAGGCAGCCTGACCCCGCGACGCGCCGCGCGGGCGCTCGGCGCTTCGGGCAGGCCCGCCATGATCTTCTGAAACAGCACGAAGGCCGAGGACGTCGCCTTCGCCTCCGCCAACCAATAGGGGGCGCCGGCGAGCAGGACGTAGGCGAGGTGGGCCAGGGCGTAGATGTCAGCGCCCGGGCCGACGCGCCCGTCGCCCCGGAACTGCTCGGGCGCCATATAAAGCGGCGTCCCCATCAGCACGGTCGGCGGGGCGGCGTCGCCCGGCGCGACGGCCTTCGCCAGGCCGAAATCGAGAATCTTGACGCAAACCGTGCCGTCGTCGCGCGACGTGACGAAGACATTTTCGGGCTTCAGATCGCGATGAATGACGCCCGCCGCGTGCGTCTTCTCGAGCGCGTGCGCGATCTGCGAGAGGTAGAGCAGCGCCTCGGCCGGCGGCAGCGGGCCGCGCCGCGCGCACAGCGCGCCGAGCTCCTCGCCGCGCAGCAGCTCCATGACCAAAAAGGGCGCGCCGGAGCCCGCCTCGACGCCGGCATCGAACACCTGGACGATATGATCGCTCTCGACGTCGCCCGTGATCCGCGCCTCCCGGGCGAACCGAGCGCGCAGGTCGGCGCTCTCGAGGGCCGCCGGAAGCATGATCTTGAGCGCGCGGCGGCGGCCCGTGATCTCGTCAACGACCTCGTAGACGGCGCCCACCCCGCCCGCCTTGAGGCGCCGGATCACGCGGTAGCGCCCGTGGAAGAGGGTCTCCGGCGGGAGCCTCGCGAACGCCAGGGCCTTCATGAGGGGGCGCCGCCGGCGGCATTCGCCCCGCCGGGCGCGAGCCCAAGGTCGACCCCTCGGGGGAAGCGCGGGCGGCCGTAGAAGCTCACCGCGTACCCGCCGACGAGCAAACAACGGCCCCCCGCCCCGGCGAACGCCGAAGGCAAGTCGCGCCCGTCGGGCTCGAGGCTCATCGGGCTGCTCGCGTCGCCCGACGCCGCTCGGCGCGCTCACCAAAGTCGTCGGTTGCCATGCCCTCCAAGACTATCGCACCCCAGGCCTCTCGTCAGGCCCGAGGCGGCGACCGCGCGGCTGGCGAAGGCCCGGCCGACGCGCTCAGCAAAGTCGGCGCCTACCTTCGAGGGCCGAAGCGACCCGGGGGGCGGCATCGGGTCGTGCTCGGCCTCACCATCGAGCTCGACCGCCTGGCGCCGGCAGGCCACGCGCTCGACGACGCTGGCATCTGCGAGTCTTGCGCGCAGCGGTGCGTGACTCGACGCGACGTCGCCGCTGCCCGGCGGCGGCCGAGCGCTCACGCCAGCGGGGTTCGTGGGCAACCAAGCTTGTTACCGAGCGCGCGCACAAGGGCACGAAAGATAAAATCCAGGCGCTGCTCGTGCTGGCCGAGCGATCGGGCGACGCCCGCTTCGAAGCAGAGGTTACGCGCCTGCTCGCGAGCGTCGACCCCCTGCGGCTCGAAGACGTGCGTGCCGCCGCGCAAGACGCCCTCATCGCCCTGGCGAACGACCCACTCTTTTCCGACGCCGGCGCCGAGGGCTATGCCCCCACGAGGCGCCAGATCGAGGCCGGCCTCGCCCGCCTCCAATCCATCTTGGAGCTTGTCGGTGCCTGAGCCGAGACGCGCCCTGCGCGCCGAAGAGCGCCTCGCCGAGCTGCGGCGCGCAAAGGCAAAGCGACGCACCGAGCGCCTGCAGCGTGAGCTCGCCGGCCCGGCCTGGCACCGCATGGTGCGCCTCGTGCCCATCTCGCTGCGTTTCGAGGGGGCCCTGACCGCGCGCGCCTTGCGCGCCGACCGCGCCGCCATCACGGACGCTCTCCGCGACGACGCCGTCTTCGCCCTCGACACGGCGATGCGCCTCTCGCACGGCTACGGCTTCTTCGCCAACGACGACGTGCAAGCCTACCTGACGAGCCCCGCCCCCCTCGACCGCCTCGCCTCGGCCGGCCTTCTCTCGGCCGAACCCCACCCCGACCTCACCCTTCTGCGCCCCTGGCCCGGGCCGCCCCGCCTGCTCGCCTGCGTCGCGAGCGAGCTGCCTGCCTGTCGCGTCGTGGGGGCCGGCTACCGCGTCGTCACGCCCGAGCGCCTCGCGCGCGAGCTCGTCGGCGCCGTGGGGAGGCGGGCGGACCTGTTCGCACTCTTTGAGCGGGCGGAGCGGGGGTAGCTGTGAGGGATGTTCACTATCTCGTCGTCTCCGCCCGGGCCCAAGAGACGCTGCTGCCACCAGCGAAAGCCCGTGCTGCCATCGGGCATCGTTACGTTAGCCTGAACGAAAGGCACGGGTATTTGTTCGTGCTCGGCCTCGCCTACCCGCGTGAGAGTGCCCGGTCTTCCGACTTCGGTGAGGGCTGTTCGACCGTGCACCTAGAACACTTTCATGTTTTAGCCAGTGTCAGATGTGTCAAAGCGGCTGTCCGAATCCTGTGGAGAATTTTGCTCGAATTGTGATTCCACAAAGCGTACGAATTTCCAGGCTCGACGGTAGTGGTCCATGATGTCGTTTTTGGTCATACTCAGTGAGACGCTTGCCATGTTCTCGTGGGCAAGTCTGTTGCGCGTGGCGCCCACTAGCAGAAAAGATCGAACGCACTCGCCTAGCTCCATTGATTTGATTTTCGAGTTCGCCGTGGCTTTGAACCCGTCGCCAAAGAGAGCCAGAAATTTATTGACGTTGCTTTGCTGATCCCAATCGAAAAGTGTGTGATATTGCCTGTGGAGTGCCTTCTTTTGCACAAATGCACCCAGCCGAGCATCGTGCTTAGTAGCAAATCTTTCCACGATTCCGGTGATTTGTTCCTCAAAAAAACTTCCACAAGCCATGACGAGCAGCTTGGTAAAATTGGCTTCTGCTTCCACTGCCATTGTCAGTTCCTCACCTTTTTGCAGATGAGAGACGATTTGAGTGAACCGTTCTGCCATTGCGTCGATGACGGTGGTGTCTGACACGACCGAGACCTCCTATTTGAAGAGTAGCTCGCGGGCTCTTGCCAAACGTCTAGTCACACGACCTTTGTTAGTGCTTTTTGCGCTCGCGTCTGCCAAGAAATTTGGATCTGTTTTAAGGGAGGTCATTGCTTGATCTGTCAGGGGTCGAGGCTTGGAGTTTGACATCCACGCATCTCGACAAGAGGCCGCAAACGCGGCCTCGAAGACCGACACACTCAGCTGACGGGTTTGTGTGCTAAATGGCCCTGTCTTGAGACCCTTTGCCAGTTCTACAAAATCGTAAAATATGCGCTCCATTTTGACAAGACGTTCAGGTGGTGCCGATCTCATGGATTTAGAGAAATTATTAAGAAAGCGCGTCATGGACGGCTGGTAATTCTCTCCGTCGATCAACATGGCGAATCCGCGGAGTATGATTTCCATGTCGCGCATATGCAAGTCGGGTTCTGGGACGCCGATTATGGCTCTCCATTCCTCGTTGACGTTTAGGCGATGGAGCATGTCAAAAAATTTCGAATGGTAGATGCTGGCCCTAATCTCCTGTGGAGTCAGGTTGATGCCGCCAGCGTTTAGTCTGTAGAATATCTCGTAAACTGAGGAGTCGTCGTCTTTGGGTGCGTTTTGCTTTACGACAACGCATCTAATGGTTCGATAGTCAAATGTGTCTCGGTCGTCGCCAAGGCTGTCGTAGCTCAAGCCGTGAAGTCGGTTGGTCTGATTCGGCAGTTTTGTGGGCAATTCCAGGGTAAAATCTTGAAAGTATTTGTCGTCATCCAGTGTCTCTGCGGGAATCTTGCCGTTTTCGTCAAAGATACGCCTCAGTTCGGCGCGTTTGTCAATGCGCGGGAACCTCTTTTGCGTGTAGTAGAATATTGACATTAGTCGCTGCTGGCCGTCGATGATGGCCAGCTTGTTTCTTGCTTTTTCGTATAGAAATATCTGTGGCACTGGGAGTCCCATGACTATGGACTCTATTAGTTTTGACGCGCGGCGAATGTCCCATACGTAGTTTCTTTGAAAAGTTGGTATTTCGAACCTGCCGCTTCGTATTGAATCTACTATTGTTTTTACGTTAAAGTCGTTCGGGGCTGATATGAGATCGTACTCTTGAACGGCAAAGTCGCTGTCCTTTTCAGGGTCGTCGAGCTCGTCTGCCACACCAGCTAGCCAGTCGTTGTCGCTGGGTATGCCCTTCATGTCCGTTTTCTCTCCATTGTCGATGGCCATCTTCTAGCCAAGGTGGGAGCTTTCTTCGTCATTGAAGCTTCCGGAGGAAAAGCTTGTCAGCTTTTCTCCGGCTGGATAGGGACCGGACAAAGACTCCCGCCACTCCTCTCCATTGTCCCCGTCTCCTCCGGCAAGAGTACCGCTACTTTTCCCGAGCTGGCCCCTCCCTCCCCAAAAAGTACCGGTACTTCTCCCCGGCCCCTCCGAGCCTCACAAAAAAGTACCGTTACTTTTTCTGGGGGGGGCACAAACCCCACAAAACTTAGCTCGTCTACTTCTTTGAGACGGGGGCAGGGGATCCGAAAAAAGTAACGGTACTTTTTTGGGGTGGGGACCCCTCAGAAAAAGTAACGCTACTTTTTTCAGGCCCCCCAGCCCTCGCTCAGCCGGCAGCGGCGAGGTGGTGCGGGCGGCTATGGGGTAGGGGCGCCGACTGCTGGCCATCCGCCGCCCCTCCGCTGGTGTTGCCCGCGCAGACGGCCCCTCGCACCGCGGCGGCTCTCTGCCGACCCTCGAGCGTTCACCGAGGTCGGTGGGCCCATCCGGAGGCGGGGCCCCGCTGTTTGTACGGTGGCCCCAGCGGCATCGCCAGCTCCGCCTCGTCGAGTCGCGCCCACGTCGCCCGCCAGTGCTTCGGCGATGGCTCCAGCATCCGCGTCTTCGGCCAGGCCAGCAACACATGGATACAGAGACCGCACGTGATGCACGTCCACGGCGCAGTCTCGTCGCTGCCGCCCTCGACGCTCGGCCCCCTCGCCCTATCTCGCCCGCTCGCCCCGCCCCCCCAACCATCGCCCGCTGTATCCAGCCAGTTACACCCCGCCTAGGCCCCCCATCGCCCCCTGTAGCCAGTTGGTAACACCCAGCGTAGGGGGGGGATGGCCCGCGAAACAAAGTTACTACCTCCGGCCGCCCGCCGGCCCCCTTTTGTTAGGCTATTGTATCGACCGGCGATGGGGTAAAATCACGAAAGCAACATCGTTCGTTCGGATCGTGATGGTCACCCACCCTCGACCCAATAACTTTGTTTCGACCTGCGATGGTCGACATCAAAACCTAGTACGCCAGATAAAACCCCCGCGTTTCCGGTTCGGGTTTTCGAGCCAGAGCGGTTCTCGGGTGGGTTGCGCCTGCCTGGAGGCGGGGACCCCACGGTTTGAGCCCCCCGAGGGGGGGGCGAGTTTGGGGTGCCGCAAGGCAGGCGCAACCCACCCGAGAACCGCGCACGTGCCGTTACCGTGGGGTGCGGTGGTGTGGGTAGCAGGGGGGCCCGGCCGGTCGAAAAAAAAAATCGCATCGGGGGGTGCTGAGTACGCAACCGCCTCGGAGGGGGGCCGAAGGGAAGTTGTAACGAGCGGCAGAGGGCCGCGGCGTTGCACCTCGAAAGGGGGTTGAGACCATGCACGACGAGACGATTCATCAGGCCGCGGTTGTGGGTGCGGTGGGTGCTGGCGAGGTGGTCGGGCCGGGGGGCGTGGTGCCCAGCGTGGCGGCCGGGGGTGAGGCGAAGGCAGGGGGGGCGGGCCAGGCTGGCGAAGGCATGGCGATGGCGGTGCGGCCCGAGGGGGGTGAGCTGAGTGGGGGGGTTGAAGAAGGTGAGGGTGCGGGGCAAGGGGGGGCGACGGGGGTGCGCTTCGGGCTCGGAGAGTCTCGGCAGTCGTACCTGACGGTGAAGCCCGCGATCGCGAGCGTCGCCCAGGGTGACCTCTCGACGGTGCGGGTCGACCCCCAGAAGGTGGCGGCGGTCGTCATCAGCTTGCTCTGGCGTGATTCGAGGCCCGATCGGCGCAAAGAGTTCGAGCGCTTTGCGGCGCAGGGCAACTACGACATGACGCTGCTCGACCGGTTGCCCCGGTATGGGCGGGCGGTCTGGTACTTGCGGCGCCAGCAGCAGCTCGCCTTGGCCGTGACCTCGGGGGCGGTGGTGTCCGAAGACGATCGGCGCAAGGCCTTCGAGCTGCGGGCCCACGTGATGTCCGAGCTTGCGTACCATTGCGATGACATGCCCGAGGTCGTCGCCAAGCTCGCGCACCTTCGCGAGGGCTCGGGCCACCAAGACATGGTCAACGATCTCGAGACGCTGGTCGACCTCGCCCGGCGCCCCGAGGTGCGGGCCCGGCTCGAGGCGAGCCGAAAGTTTCGGCCAGACGCCGAGGTCGAGGCGCTTCGGTTGGCCGAGGTGTTGCTGCAGTCGATGGGCGTGGGCGAAGAGGGCGAGGCCGAGCAGCTGACGGGGCAGTTGCAGCGGGCGATGACGTTGACGCTCCGCGGGTACGAAGAGCACGCGATTGCGGGCAGGTTCTTGTTCCGCAAGGTCGAAGACGTCGAGGCGACCTACCCCTCGCTGTACACGGCGGCGCGCAGCCCGCGGCGAAAGCGGCAGGCCGATGGGGCGTCGGGCGGCGGCTCGGGGGGCGAGGGGCCCGGCGACGACGGGGCCGGCGGCGACGAGCCGGGCGACGACGGCCCCGGGCCGGCGTTATACCCGCCCTCTGTGGTGCGGCCAGGGAAACGGCGGGGCCCTATCTCACCGCGCCGCGCGGGGGGGCGAGGCGCGGGGGCATGCGGGGCGGCGTTAGCGTGCCTTGAGTATGCGCAGTACCTTCAGCGCCGCGTACCCGTCGTCGCCTCGGCCTCCGCCGGCGACGAGAAGGCGCTCGGCGGCGTCGAGGGCGCACCGCTCGGGGGTGAACCGCCAGGCGGGGTCGTGCAGCGTGGTCTCGGGGGTGCCGTCGGGCGCCCAGCGCACCACGAGGGGCCCGCGCGCGTCGAGGCCGGCCGACCAGAGGTCACCGCGGTCGTCGACGAGCAGGCACGGCCAGCCGACCAGCGGGCCGGCGGCGCCGACCACCCGGCCCTGGTGGCCGAACGACATGTCGAGACCAGAGCCGTCACGATGGAACTTCAGCAAGAAGGGCGTACGCTTCACGGGCGACGCGACGGTGTAGCCGGCGACGAAGACGCCGCCTTGCCCCTCGGCGGCGACGGCGGTCAGCCGGTACGTCGAGCCCGCGCCGGCGGCGGTGGGCGTCGCGAGAACGTAGCCGACGCCCGCGGCGAAGGTCGTCGAGGGGTTGAAGTCGCGGTCGAACTTGGCGAGCCCGACGCCGCCCGTGGCCGTCACCCCCCAGTAATAGCCGCCGTCTTCGCCCCCGTATTCGACCCCGAAGGCGAGCGACGCGGTGAGGCCGCGATCGGAGAAGGCCGCTTCGAGCGACTGGCACGTGCGCGGCGCCGGCGGGGCGATAGAACAAACCTGGGGCAGGCTGCCGTAACTCGAAAAGAGAAGCTTGCCCGGGTCGCGGTCGAGCCGGGGCACCAGAACCAGATCGCGGGTGCCGGCGAGGGTGGGCGCCTCGACGACGCCGCCCGGGGTGGCGAACGAGATTCGCCAGAGCAACGCTTCTTCGTCAGAATGCTCATACTGAAGTTGATGCGTCAGCCACGTGATTTCGTCCGTCGAAGGGTCGACGTCCAGCGACAGTACCCTGTCGCCGTCGCTGCCGCGGTCGAGCAAGAGGTACCCGCCCTCGAACGTCACGCTCGGGTCGCTCGTGGCCGGCTCGAACGTGTCGTCGAACGCCCCGTCGTCGAACAACCGGGCGACGAAGGCGTCTCTGCCGTCCTTCGGTTCGCTCGCCAGAGGCGCGTACTCGAGGCTGCCGGCGACCACGATCTGCCCCGTGCTCTGCACGTCGAGCCCCGTCACGGTGACCTTGCGCACCGAGCCCGGCGGGCGATTCGTCACCACCCCCCGGAGCCCGAAGCTAGCGTCGAGCTGAACCCCGCCGCCGGACGCGAGCCCGAAGGCCCGGGCCCCGAAGGGTGCTGGCTCGGCCGGGGCGACCGCTTCGTCACGATCGCCGCCCGGCCGCGGTTCAGACGCGAGCTCCGCCGTGCCACAACCGAGGGCCGCGAGGGGAGCGACGGCGAGGGGCCATGCGGCCGACAGGCCCGGGCGGGGTGGGGGACGCTCGAGAAACCACATAGTGATACTTCCCTGGAGGGTGTATTGATGAAATGACGCGAGCAGCTAATAAAGAGCAAGAACGCCGCCACGCCGCGTTGCCGCCGAGCCAGGGTTCGCAACGCGGTAAGAACGTCGAGACTGGCCGGCGCGGGCTCGGCGACGCGATTGCGGCCTCGGGGGGGGCGGGCCGCCCCCGAAGCGCGCAGTGACGCCACGGGCTCGCAATCTCACCCCAACAAGGGCGCCACACGCGTGGCCATTGTCGAGCGCCCTCGGGGGGGCCCCACCGCTCCCGACGTCACGTCGGCCAATCGGGCGGGGCGCGGGCCACCCCCGAGCCTGCGTTGCTGCGTGTCGCGCAGGCCCGGCGTTCGAGGGCGTGAATCCGACGAGGCGCAGGTCGAGCTGCTACTGCTGGGGGCTCATCCTCGTCTTCGGGGCCCAGGGTCGGACGGGGTCGCAGCCGTTCGAGTCGCGAGGGTTCATCAGGGCGTGGTCGTGTCGGGGCTCGCCTTCGGCCCGCGGTAGGCGAAGTAGAAGCCGAGGCCCAAGAGGGCCGCCGTCAGGGCGAGCAGGGCTGGGCGGTAGGCCGCGAGCCAGGCGCACGAGGCGGCCCCCCCGAGGCCGAGCGCGCCGAGCAAGAGAGGGCCGAGGCAGCACGACGACGCGGCCGCGGTGGCCACGAGGGCGGCCCCGAGCGAGGCCCGCTTCGGTCGATCGCGCCCCGAGCTCGACACGATTCGGTTGTCCGCCCAGGCCGCCGGCGCGTCAACGAGGCACCCCGCGGGGGCACGCGGGGGTGGGGGAGGCGGCCCTCCAGAAAAAAAAATCGTCGCCCCCCCAGAAAGCAGACAACCGGGCCGCCCCGCTGGCCGAGCAGACCTTTGTAACCGGCGGCGAAGGGCTGTCCGGCCCCAAGAAAGGGGGCGTTTGGACCATGGGACGCGAATCGTTCGAGCACGAGGTGGTGGTGAAGGTGGTGGGCCCGGCCGAGATGGGCGGGGCGGCGGGCGCGGGGCCTGAGGGCCCGGCTGATGTGGCCGGGGCGGCGGGCGTGGGGCCTGCGGTGGCCCTGGTCGAGACGGCTAGGGCGGCGGGCGCGCAGCAGGACGGATCGACCGAGACGGGCGCCGGCCAGGACGGGGAGGGCGAAGCGGGTGACGGGCACGCGGAGGGCGAAGCCGGCGAAGGGCTCGACGGCGAGGGCGGAGCGAGTGTCGAGCACGAAGAAGGTGGGGCGTGCGAGGCCGGGGTTCCGGAGCCGGTCGACGAGGCGAGCGTGGTCGAGTTCGTGCTGATGCAGAATTACCAGCCCGTGTGGGGGCGCTGGGCGATCAAGATGCTCAAGCCGGTGCTCGAGGCGCTCGACCCGAGCGAGCTGGTGCCGGCCGACGTCGACGTGGAGGGGGTGGTGACGTTCGTGGCCAGCATCGGTTGGCGCGACGCGGTGCTCGAGCGACGAATGCGCTTTTACCGACGGGGGGGCGAGCGCACCAACGGCCACGTGCCGGTCGACTGGTTGCGGCGCCTCGTGTGGGTCGCCTGGCACGCGTGGCAGTCGCAGCGAAGGGCCGAGCTCGAGGCTTCCGACTCGACCATCTCGTTGAGCGACTTCAGGCGCGCCGTCGGCACGCTCCACCGCATGATAGCGGTGCTCGAGCGCGGCTACGAGGGCCGCGACGACGAGGTCGCGCTCGTCGTCGGCCGGCTGGACCAGCGTACGAGCAACCTCGGGGTCGTGGCCGAGAATCTTCTCACGCTCGCCGAGCTGTACGGGCGCGACGACGTGCGCGCCGTCATCGGGCACCACAAGCGGTTCTTTCTGGCCGACGCCGACGAGGCCGTGCGGCTGGCGGGGCTCTTGTCGGCCGCCCGCGGCGTCCGCAAAGAGGGCAAAGTACGGCGAAAGGCCGAGCGCACGCGGCGGGCGGTGACGCTCTTGGTCAAGGCGTACGAAGAGCACGCCCGGCGCGGGCGATCCATCTTCGCCGGGCGCGAAGACGTCGCGGCGACCTACCCCACGCTGGACACGGCGGCGCGCAGCCCGCGGCGCGAGCGTCCGGCGGGCGAGCCGTCGGGGGGCGAGGCGCCCGGCGGCGACGAGCCGGCGGGCGGGGGCGGCGAGAGCGGGGGGTGAGGGGGCCTCGGCGCCCGGGCCGTGCGCGGCCGCGCCGCTCGCGCTAGCGTCGGCCCGTGGCGCTGAGCGCTTCCGAGCTCGAGGCCCTCGACCGCGAGGGCTACGTCGTCGTCGCCGGCGCGCTCGACGGGGCGTGGCTCGCCCGGCTGCGGCGCGCCTTCGACGGCGCGCCCGCGCAGCGCGACGGCACGCAGCACGTTCGCCTGGGCGAGGCGACGCCCGAGATCGGGGCCTGGCGGGCGCTCGAGCGCCACCCCGTCATCGAGGCGGCGATCGGGCACATTCTCGGGCGGGCGTGCGCGATCGACGTGCACGGCCGCAACCCGCTCGCCGGCTTCGGGCAGCAGGGCCTGCACGCCGACTGGCGGCCGCGGGCCCCGGGCTCGCCCTACGCCGTGGTAACCGCCATTTGGATGGTCGACGACTTCACGCCCGACAACGGCGCGACGCGCGTCGTGCCCGGCTCGCACCGCTCGCTCGGGCCGCCGCCGAAGGCGCTCGCGCAGCCGCTCGCCCGGCACCCGGCCGAGACGATCATTACGGGCCGGGCCGGCAGCGTGCTCGTCTTCAACGGGCACCTCTGGCATTCGGGCCAGCGCAACGCGAGCGGCCGGCCGCGCCGCGCCGTGCAACTGGTCGCGGTGGCGTGCGACGCCGGCGCGAACGTCGAGCGGTAGCGGGGGGCGAGAGCGCTTCAGGGCGGGCGGCTCGAGAGGCTTCGGTCCCGCGACCACGCGGGCACGATGCCGGCGGCCCGCAGCCAGGCCTCGGCCCGCCCGAGCGCTTGCGCCCGCGAGTCGCAGACGGCGTAGGGGCAGGGCAGGGGCCGCAGGAGGAGCATCGTCGAGAGCACGAAGCGCGCGGCGGGCGACGAGAAGATGAAGGCGACGCCGAAGCACTTGTTCGCGATGAGAACGTGGTGCTCGGCGAGCCAGCGGTCCTGCACCCGGCGGTGCTGGGGCGTGGGCGGGGGCGCCTTCGCGACGTCCATCACCATGGCGAAGCGCCCGGGCCGCTGGTGTCGGGCCGTCATCGCCCGGACGTGGGCGCCGAACTCGGCGCCGCTCGGGCGGCGCAGGCTGGTGACAATGAAGAGCGCCTCGAGATCTTCGTACTCGAACGCCGGCCCGTCCATCGCCGACGGAGATGAGTGGATCTCCTAGGGCGGGTCAAGGGGCTGCGGCGCCCCGGGGTCGGGGCGGCGTTTCAGGCGGCCGCGACGCCGCCCGCCCTCAGTTTTCGGAGGGGCAGCAAGGCGGACACGTTACGGCATTGTCGAACGCGAGGGGGCCCGCCTCGCCCGCGGCGTCAGACGCCGCCTCGCCGGGCAGGTGGCGGGCTTCGCTATCGAGCGGAAAGAGGGCGAGCAGCTCGCCGCCCGCGTCGTCGATCGCGCGGTGAATCGACACGCCCTCGCAGCCCGGCTGAGCGAGCACTCGCTCGAGCACGTCGCGTCCGAAGAAGACGGAGCGCAGGCCGCCGGGGTGGCGGCGCTGGTAGGCGCGCGCCCAGCGCCGCGCGGTGGCGCCGGGGATGGGAGCGCCGACGCCGCGGTGCAGGGGGGCGGCGTCGCTCTCGCCGTCGGCAGGGGGCGTGTCGGGGCAATTGGTCGGGCAGACGAGCCCGCTGTCGACGGCGAAGAAGCTGTCGTCGTCGTTCGTCATGGTCGCGAGCGACATGTCGTCGGGCAGGCGCTGGCCCTCGCGGTCGAGGGGCACGAGCACGAGGGTGGTGTCGCCCGCGTCGTTGATCGCAAGCTGCATCGACACGCCCTCGGCGCCCGCGCGGCGCAAGACCGCCTCGAACGCCTCGCGACCGAAGTAGACCGAGCGCGTGCCCTCGGGGTGGCGCTCGACCCAGCGGCGGGCCCAGCGCAGGGCGTCGTCGCCCGAGATGACCGCGCCCACCCCGCGGTGAAAGGCGCCGGGGGGGGCGCTCGCCCGCGCCGCCTCGGCCCTCACCTCGACCGGCCTGACTTCGTCGCCCGGGGGCCCGGGCCTCGCGCAGGCGTGCGCCGAGGCGAGGCAGGCGACGAGGGCGCCCAGTGACCAGAAGCGTTCGAACGGAGCTTTCATGACAGACCCCTCCCGCGTGTGCTTTGGGTTTCGTTTCGAGGCTGCGCAGAACGCCCGCCAGCGGGCGAAAGGTACGAGGGCGGGAAAGGCCCGCCTCGCGATCGGACAAGCGCAACAAGCCTTGCAGGGTGCGGGCGGAAGGGCGGCGCCGTCTGGCCGCCCGAGGCCCCCGCGCAGCCCACGCTACACTGGGTCGAACGGTCGGAGCAACGATGTCCGATTGCTTACGTGATATTGGCCGCGAGGGCGGCGCTCAGAGGTCGAAGGCCCAGCCGACCAGGACGTTGGCGAAGAAGCCGCCCGCGCCCTGGGCGAGGGGGGGGCGTGGCGCAGCTCGCCGCCGTCGCGCGTGCGCACGCGGACGCCCCCGGAGGGAGCGCTGTCCCAGACGTTGGGCCAGAAGCGCAGGGTCAGGGTCTTTTCGTTTGGTGCGGGCGTGAGACCGGGCCGAGCGAGTGCCTCGCTGGCCTTGGCCGCGAAGTCCCGGGGCGCCGAGGCAAGGCGCTCGTGCCCGGCGCCGCGTCGCGGGGTGAGCGCGGCGTTGCGAACGGCCGCGAAGGCGTGGGGGGCGTGCCCTGAGCGCACGCGGCACGCGTCCTCGCCGAGCGTCACGTCCCGAACGAAGCGGCGAACGGCTCGAAGCCGCCCGGGCCGGCCCCCTCGGCCGGGGGCGAGGCGCCGGACTACCGGGCCAAGACGCTCTCGAGCGTGCGCGCGTCGAGAGCGCGAAAGACATTCGACAGCGTGGCGACGCAGGGCGTGAGCCGGCGGCGGAAGCCCAAGGCCGGAGCGAACGCGGGGCGGTCGCGCCCCCACTCGGCGATCGCCAACGGCGTCGTCGCGCCGCCGAGGACGGCGCCCCCGGGGTTCGTTGGGACACCGGGCACCTGGCCAGGGCGCTCGATCGGACGCTCTTACACGGTTCGTCCTTGTTCGGGTGAGCCGCCCCCTCAAGGTGCTGAGCCCTACGCTGCCGACGAACGAGCTGACCCTGCGCTCTGGTGGGCTCGCTCGGTGCTGCCGGACTGTCGATCGGCGGCGCGTTCGTCGTCCTCGGCGCGGTCGCGGGCGGGTGCGTGCTGGCCGCGACCGAGAACGTTGCAGTCAGGCCACGCCGTTCGGCGGCACGCAATCGTGGCGAGAACGTCGCCGTTAAGCCCTGCAGCTCGGCAACAACCGTAGTATCGAACGGGTCGGCAAGTGGGGCCGCAGAAAGAGGTGTTCTACTTCGTGACGCCGTCGCGGCCGCCTCGGGTCGCGAGGGGCCCGCGTGGCGTTCGTCCCGCTGGCCAACTCGGCCCGACTTTTTCAACCATTTAAGAATTTAGGTGAGAACCCCGGCGGGGTTCATGTGGTTCACGTCCCCTCAGGGGCTGAAGAAAGGGCCTTCTCGATGAAAAGCGCACTCTTGCTCGCTGCCCTCGCGATCGTCCAGGCAGGTTGCGCGGCGGAGCCCGACGCGGAAGGCGCGGGCGGCGTCGCGCAGGGCGCGGTGACGGCCGCGGCGGCCGCGGCGGCGACCCGCGACGACAACCTGGCGATGGGCAACCCGAGCGGCGCCACGGCCGACGTGGCGGACGCGGACAACTTCTTGATGGTAAAGCCGCAGTACGCCCTGTCGTACAACAACTCGCGGGGCGGCGCGAACTGGGTGAGCTGGCACCTGAGCTCGGCCTGGAAGGGCAGCGCGCCGCGCTCGGACACGTTCAAGACCGACACGAGCCTGCCGACGGGCTTTCTGCGCGTGAGCACGAGCTTTTACACGGGCACCGGCTTCGACCGCGGCCACCTCTGCCCCTCGGAAGACCGCGACGCGAGCAGCACCGACAACCTCGCGACCTTCTTGATGACCAACATCTTGCCCCAGGCGCCCGACAACAACCGCATCACCTGGAAGGCGCTCGAAACCTACGCGCGCAAGCTCGTCAAGCAGGGCAACGAGCTCTACATCGTGGCGGGCGGCCGGGGGTCGGGCGGCCAGGGCAGCGCGGGGGCGGCCGCGACCATTCACGGCGGCGACGTGACCGTGCCCTCGCACCTCTGGAAAGTGCTCGTGGTGCTGCCGGTGGGCTCGAATGACGTGGCGCGCGTCGACGACTCGACCCGCGTCATCGCCGTCGACATGCCGAACGACCAGAGCGTCAACTCGAAGGGCTGGGGCGAGTATCGCGTGAGCGTCGACGAGCTCGAGGCGCTGACGGGGTTCGACTTTCTGTCGAACGTGTCGGCCAGCGTCGAGGCGACGGTCGAGGCCCAGGTCGACGCCGGGCCGATCAAGTGAGCGGGGGGGCGTCGGGGTGAGCCCGACGCCCCCCCTCGATGGGAGGCACGTACGCCGCCTCATGCGTTAGGCATAATGCCTAAGCGCACCCTTCGAGCTCAACGACAGCGGCGTCGGGCGCGCTCCTTTTCACACTTTCGATTCCGTTGTAGCAGCCACTTCGGCTCTCGTAAGCCTCGCTCTGGGCGATGGGCTCGCCATTGGCGGCTTTCAATCGGAAACGCCACCTCCCAGCGCTGTCGGTGTACACTTCGAATTTCGCGGCCATGTTCGGGCTCCTTTCTGGTACAGTCGCACTTCGCCCCCCAAGGCGGGCCTTCTCCGCAAGAAGGCTGCAGCGAAGCCCTGCCGTTCGGGCGCAGTGCGATTGTAGTACTAAAAGATCATTCTGAGACCCGGAGGCCTATATGGCAAGCTGGTTCTAAGCAGGTCCGCAGAACAATTTCGACGCGGCCCCTGCAGCTCGCAGCCTGATGAGGCTGTCGCGGCAGCACCGAGGGTAAACTTTATTTTGCGAACCTGCTTACGCCGCAAGGGCGGGCGCACACACGCAGGGGCGGTACGAGAGCACGCCACGGGGCGAGCTCGTGCGCGTCTGCCGAGAAATGACTCAGCAGAACCAACCAATAGCGCGGGCCCGAGCGCGAGCGCGGGCGGCTCGGGCGCGAGTTCGCCTCCCTTCGGTTAGCCCTCGCCCCAGGTCGCGCCCTCGAGCCACGCGAGCAAGCCCCCCGCCACGACCGTGCGCGAGGCGTCATCATGCCAAAAGCTTAGAATCTGGCCGCGGGTGCCCCCCTTCGCGGGCGCGAGAGCCACCATGTGGTGATTGCCGGCCCCGTCATACGTGACGGGCACCCACTCGGGGACCCACCACTTCTTCTGCACGCCCTTGCCGGGGCGACCATGATCGTTGTCCCCGAAGGTGCCCGCGTCGAGCAGATCCTTCCAGATCTTCCACTCACTCACCATGCGAGACAGGGACAAAAGCTCGCGACCCTCGACCGCGGCAGGGTCGCCGGAGCCGTCGTGGCGGCGGTAGAACGCCACCACTTCTTCGGGCAGCGTGAGCCCGAGCGCCCTCTCTGCCGACGCAATCGACTTGCCGCTCGCCCCCCGCGCGAGCTTCACCCCGGCGGCGTTGGCCTTAGTTTTCGCTCAGGTCGGGTCGAACCTCGTGACTCGGGCTCGGCTCATCCCGAGCCGAGTGGTCGTTTCAAAATGACCAAGCTCGACCCGATGCGCGCGAGAACAGCTCTACCGCATAACCCGCTGGGCTAGAGCGAGATTGGCCTCCTAAACCCCCCCCACGCGCAGGGTCTTTTCGTTTGGTGCGGGCGTGAGACCGAGCCGAGCGAGTGCCTCGCTGGCCTTGGCCGCGAAGTCCCCGGCATCACCGCATGGGCGGAGCGCCCGGACGGGCCTCAGCCAAACGAAAAGACCCTGCGCGCAGGGGGGGCGTGACGTGGAGCCCCTTCCAGGCGAAAAAGCGCCAGCCTACCTCTCCGCCGACGGTGACCGTCGTGTCGTGGCTCAGCCCCTCGCCGGCGTAGAGCTCGAAGCGGTGTACTTTCACGTCGGCCATGACGTAGAGCTCGTCGAGCAGCGTCACGCCGAGGCCGCCGCCGGTGCTGTAGGGTGCGACGATGCGCAGGCCCGCGTTCCGTTCGGCCGGGGTGAGGGCGTTCGGGGCGCGCGCGAGCTCGAGGCCCTGGCCGTGCGAATACGAGGCGATGAAGCGGCCGAGGCGCAGGTCGACGGCGGCGTTGAAGCCGCGCAAGAGCAACGGCTGAGTGAGGCCGTAATGAAACCCGAGCTGGGCGGCGGGCGCACGGGGCGCAAGCTGGAAGACATGCGAGGGGAAGGCCGACGCGGGGGCCGAGGGGCCGTGGGCGGCGGCCCGAGCGGCGAGGGCGAGCGGATCGCTGCGGGCGGGCGGGGCCGGGCGAGCAGGCGGGTCGGCGAGGGCGGGCGGGTCGGCGAGGGCGGGCGGGTTCGTGCGGGCGGGTGGGTTGGCCTGGGCGGGCGGGTCGGCCTGGGCGGGCGCGGCGAAGGCGGACGTGGCGAGGGCGAGGAGCGAGGTGGCCAGGGCGAGGGCGGCGGTCGGGGCGGGGGGCAGGGGCGGGGGCATGGGGCCCCGGAGAGTGGGCCTGGGCCCCTCGCGCCGCCCAACCAGCGCGGCGAATATCGGGCATCATCACGGCGCATGGAGGCGAGCCGGCTGCCGGACGACATCAACCTGCTGGTGGCGCTCGACGTGCTCCTGCGCGAGCGCCACGTGACGCGCGCGGCGCGCCGGCTCGGGCTGACGCAGTCAGCGATGAGCCAGCGGCTCGCGCGGCTGCGCTCGTTCTTCGGCGACCCGCTGCTCGTCCAGGCGGGCGCCTCGCTCGCGCTCACGCCGCGCGCCGAGGCCATGGCCGCGCCGCTCGCGGGCGCGCTCGGCGCGTTGCGCTCGGCGGTGCAGGCCGGCGCGCCGTTCGATCCGGGGGCGTCCGAGCGGTCCTTCGTGCTGCTCGGCAACGATCTGGTCGAGGCCGTGGGGCTGCCGCCGCTCGCGCCACTCGTGCGCCGCGAGGCGCCCGGCGTGCGCCTGACGGTCGAGCGGCTCGACGCCGACTTCGCCGCGCGCCTCGGCGACGGTACCGCCGACCTCGCCTTCGCGCCCGACTTTCTGAACGCCCCCTCGCTGCGGCGGCGGGCGCTGCCGCCGGACCCCTTCGTCGTGCTCGCCCGCCGGGGCCACCCCGCGGCCGAGGGCCCGCTCACGCTCGAGCGCTACCTCGCCTTCGACCACGTGCTCGTCGCGCCGCGCGGCGCCCCCGGCGGCGTCGTCGACACGGCGCTCGCGGCGCTCGGCCGGAAGCGGCGCGTCGCGGTGCGGCTGCAGCACTTCGTCACGGCGCCCTTGCTCTTGCCCGACACCGACCTCTTGCTCACCTGCCCCGCGGGCGCCGCCGAGCACGCCTGCTCGCTGCTGCCGCTCTGCCGCCTCGTGCCGCCGCTCGAGCTGCCCGTCGACCATAGCAGCATGCTCTGGCACGAGCGCGCCCACCACGACCCCGGCCACCGGTGGCTGCGCGGCTTCTTCGATCGGCTCTTGCGGTCGTACGACCCCGCGGGCTGAGGCGTCAGTCGGCGGGGCCGGGGCCCCGGTGGGCGCGCAGCTCGGGCCGGAAGGTGACCGCGCCCCGCGCGCAGGTGGCGCCGCAGGCGGGGCCGTTGGCGTACACCGGCTCGAGCGAGACCCTGGCCGCGTCGTGAAAGAGCAGCGCGCCCCGGGCGTCGCGCGCCGAGAGGGCGACGACGGGCCGGGGGCCCTCGTCGGCACGGCCGTCGAAGCGGGTGATCTCGAAGGCGAGCGGGCCCGGGCTGCGGGCGTAGCAGTGCGTGATCTGGCCCTCGGGCTGGGCGCCGTCGACCTCGCAGGAGGGCGAGCGGTGGTCGCCGCGCAGGGCCAGATCGGTACAGCGCGCGTCGAGGCAGACGCGGAAGGCGAGCGGCAGGGGCCCGAGCTCGCGCAGGGACACGCCCGGCACCTCGACGCGCACGCCGCTCGCGCACCCGCGCGCCGAGCAGGACCGCGCCTCGGGCGCCGGGGCGAACTCGTCGCCGCCGCCCCCGTCGCAGGCGGCGAGCGCGGCGAGGGCGGGGCCGAGGAGGGCGAAGGCCAACGTCGCGCGCGGCCGGCCGGCGCCGGACAGTCGGGAGCTCGCCATGCTAGGGAATGTGAAGCACAAAGCCGGCCCCCATGCCACGGCGCGGGGCGCGCGGCCGGGGGCGACACCGCTCGGCCGCGGTCGCGCGGCGGCCCGGCGCGGGGGGGCGGCTTCGCGCGCGGCCCGAGGCTCGTCTCGCTCGGCCGCCGCTTCGACCCGTCGGGCGGCTTCGCGCGCGCGGCCCGAGGCTCTTCGCGCTACCCGGCCATCGGGGCCCCGGGACGGCTTCGCGCGCGCGGGGCCCGAGGCGGCGGGGCGAGGGCGCCGAGGCCGAAGGGCCTGCCCGGGGGGCCGGAGGTGGTAGGCTTGCCCCCCTGCCATGCTCAGCCTGGTGTTCGAGTTCGGTACGATCGCGCTGCGGGGCCTCGCCGAGGGCGAGGCGCAGCAGTTGCCGCCCTCGTGCCAGTGGGACGCCCGTTCGGGCTGCTACCGCGCCCCCGCCATCGCCTACGCCGACCTGGTGCGGGCTTTGGTGCGGGGCGGCGTCGCCTACGAAGACAAGGCGCGGCGCTACGGCGAGCTCGCCGCGGGGGCGCGGGTCATGCGCGAGCCGCGGCCCTACCAGACGGAGGCGCTCAAGGCCTGGCGCGAGCGCCGGTCGCGCGGGGTCGTGGTGCTGCCGACGGGGGCGGGCAAGACGCAGGTGGCCATCATGGCGATCGACGATCGGCGGCGCGACACGCTCGTCATCGCCCCGACGCTCGACCTCGTGCGCCAGTGGTACGACCAGCTCAAGCAGGCCTTCGGGGGGCCCGTGGGGGTCGTCGGCGGGGGCGACCACGAGGTGCGGCCCCTGACGGTGACGACCTACGACTCGGCCCACATGCACATGGAGCACCTGGGCTCGCGCTTCGGCCTCGTCGTCTTCGACGAGTGCCACCACCTGCCGGGCGCGTCGTACGCGCTCGCGGCGCGCCTGAGCATCGCGCCCTTTCGGCTCGGGCTGACGGCGACGCCCGAGCGGGCCGACGGGCGCGAGAAAGAGCTCGAAGAGCTCATCGGGCCCGAGGCCTACCGGCGCAACATCGTCGAGCTCTCGGGCGACTACCTCTCGGACTACGAGACCGTGCGCCTCGTGGTCGAGCTCTCGCCCGACGAGCGCGAAGAGTACGAGCTCGAGCGCGGCATCTACCGGGGTTTCGTGCAGGCGCAGGGCATCTTTCTCGGCTCGCCCTCGGGCTGGAAAGACTTTCTGATGCGCGCCTCGCGCTCGAACGACGGCCGCCGCGCCCTCGCCGCCTACCGGCGCCAGCGCGAGCTCGCCCTCGCCGCCCCGGCCAAGCTCGAGGTGCTCGAGCAACTGCTCGCCCGCCACCGCCAGGACCGCTGCATCTTGTTCACCCAGGACAACGCCACCGCGTACCTCATCTCGCGGCGCTTTCTCGTGCCCATCATCACGCACCAGACCAAGGTGCGCGAGCGGAGCGAAATCCTCGCCGACTTCGCGTCGGGGGTGTACCAGGCCGTCGCGACCTCGAAGGTCCTGAACGAGGGCGTCGACGTGCCCGACGCCAACGTCGCCGTCGTGCTCTCGGGCAGCGGCTCGGTGCGCGAGCACGTGCAGCGGCTCGGGCGCATCTTGCGCAAGAAGGACGGCAAGCGCGCCGTGCTCTACGAGCTCGTCACGGGCGGCACGGCCGAGACGTACATCAGCGAGCGGAGGCGCGAGCACGTTGCTTACCGTTGATCTGGTGCGGGCCCGGCGGCGCAAGGGCGAGCTCGTGCTGGTCCCGCTCGAGGGCGACGACCGGCAGGAGGCCCTCTACCTGGCCGGCGCCTATTCGGACCTCGCCCGCGACGCCGTCGGCCGCCCGCGGGCCGAGCTCGACGAGGCGATGGGCCAGATCGAGGCGCCGCCGCACCTGCAGAAGGTGGCCGACGGGCTGCGCAAGCTCATCGAAGACCGCTGCGACTTCGAGCCGACGCTCGATCTGCCGCCCGAAGAGCTGCGGCGCGAGGTGTTCCGGCGCGCGGCCGAGGTGCGGCGCGCGCTCGGGCCCGAGCAGTCCTTCGACCGGGGCGCGGTGCTCGCCGAGGTCGCGGGCGCCAAGGGCGTCGACCCCGGCGCGCTCGAGCGGGGCCTCTACGCCGACCTGCGCGGCGCCCACGTCTTGCGCGCCTTCGAGGCGCTGCCGCCCGAGGCGCTCTTGCAGCTCTACGACGACGCGCAGGCGCAGGCGGTGCTCTTGCGCGCGGTGCGCGTGCGCGCCGAGGTCAAGTGCGGGGCGGCGTGGGGCTACCGGCAGCTCTTCGCCAAGCTCAAGTTCTTGCGCCTCTTGCACGCGATCGAGCCGATCGAGGGCGGGGGCTACCGCGTCGACGTCGACGGGCCCTTCAGCCTCTTCGAGTCGGTCACCAAGTACGGCCTGCAGCTCGCGCTCTCGCTGCCGGCGGTGCAGGCCTGCGCGAGCTGGTCGGTCGAGGCCGACGTGCGCTGGGGCAAGATGCGCGAGCCGCTCGTCTTCAAGCTCGCCGGCCGCGGGCCCGACCGCAAGCTGGGCGACGACGCGCTCGCGCTGCCGCCGGAGGTCGAGGCGTTCCGGCAGGGGTTCGAGGCGCTGAAGAGCGCGTGGCGCGTCTCGCCGAGCCCCGCCATCTTGAACCTGCCCAGCGTCGGCCTCTGCGTGCCCGACCTCGTGTTCGAGCGGCCGAAGGGGCCCAAGGTCTACTTCGAGGTGCTCGGCTACTGGAGCCGCGAGGCCGTCTGGCGCCGGGTCGATCTCGTGCGCGAGGGGCTGGGCGTGCCGCTGCTCGTCGCCGTCAGCGAGCGGCTGCGGGTGAGCGAGGACGTGCTCGGCGACGACCCCTCGGGCGCGCTCTACGTCTACAAGGGCTCGCTCAGCCCGCGCGTCGTGCTCAAGCGGCTCGAGGCGCGCTGGGGCGGGGCGGCGGGCGAGACGCTGCCCCTCGCGGTGGCGCCGGGCGGGGCGGCGGCGCCGGGCGGCGGGGCGAAGCCGGCGCTCGTGTCGGTGGTCGAGGCGGCCGAGGCGACGGCTGAGGCGGGCGGCAAGGCGCGGCGGCCGGCCCGCGCGCGCAAGGGCCGGGGCAAGGGCGAGTCGGCCGCGTCGGAGGTAGCGGACGCTGCCGAAGGGGCGAGCGCACCGAACGACGCCGAGGGCGCTACGAAACAAACTAACGCCTCCATCGGCGCTCGCAAGGGCCGAAAGGGCGCGGGGGCGCTCGCCGGGCGCGGCGGCTAAGAACACCGCGGTTTCGCGCCGGTTCGCGGGGGCCGGCGACGTCACGCGCGGCCGCGCTGCCATTCTGTCAGCGCCGCGCGCGGCCCCTGCACAATCTGTCAGCGTCGCCGCCGGCACCTGTCGAAAACGCGGCACGTGTCGGTCGCTTGGCGGGCCCAAGGCGCATTGACGGGCGCGCCAGAGCGGGAGCTCGGGCGGGCCCCGCTGGCTTTTTTACCAGAGCCTGACGACCCGCCCGGGGGGGCCAGGGCCCTGGGCCGGGCCTTGCAGAGGGGGTTTGGCAGCTACTTTCGAGGCGGGCCTGGCTCTTGCTGGGCCTCCTTGACGGTAGAAATGCCTCCATTAAAATGGAGGTTATGGTGACCGTCCGAGGCCGCCCCACTCCCCCGAGGCCTCCGCCAGAAATAGAACCGGGGGCCCGCCCGTTAGGGCTAGCGAGGGTGGGGCGGCGAGCGAAGCCGCCCCCCCCGCCGAAGGAGATTCACCGTGCACACTCACCGCCCCGCCCAACGCCCGCACCAACCCTCGCAGCCCTCGAACGTCCGGGCGCTGCGCCCGGCCAACGACACGAAGGCCCGCACCGCGCTCATCGTGGGCGCCGACTACATCGAGCCGCTGAAGAAGACGATGGCCGAGATGGGCAACTTCCAGGTCGAGCACTGGACGGGGCGCAAGACGGGCGACCTGCGCCGGTCCATTCCGAAGAACGTGGACCTCTGCATCGTGCTCTGCGACTACGTGAACCACGGCCTGGTGCGCAAGGTGCGCGAGGACGCGCGGGCGCTCGGCCTGCCGGTGCTCTATTGCCGCCGCTCGCTCGTCGAGGTGCGCGAGAAGCTGCGCGAGTACGCGGAGGCGGCGTGAGGGGCCCCCGAGCGTGAGCACGGGGCATCGGGTAGAGGGAAGCCGGCGGCGGGGCGAAGGGCCCCCGGGCGAACGTCACCGCACCCCGCGAGGGTGCCGCGACGTTCGGCGCGGGCCGTTCGAAGTACAAAGCGCCCCGTACGTACTGATGACTCGTCGCACTCCCCCTACCCCATGCCCCGTGATGCCATTCGGAACGCCGCGGCGGGCCCCCGACTCGAACTCGGGGGCCGCGAACGCCCGCTCGGGCCGCGCGGAAGCGGGCCGACTCGGCGCGTTAGAGCGCGCCCCCTCGCCCTTGCTCAGCCCGCCGGCCGCGCCCCCCGGTGCTCGAGCGGCGTCAGCGCCCCTTCGGGGGCGAGGTTCTGCCGGGGGCGGGCGGCGCCGCGCTCGGTGGCGCCGGGCAGCTGGTACTTCCAGCCGAAGGCGCTGCGCAGCAGGTTGTGCACGCGCCAGGAGAAGTACGAGTTGACGAAGGGCAGGGCCTGGCCGACGTCGAGGTAGGGGTTCTTCAGCTTGCCGAGCTTGACGAGCAAGAGCACCTGCTCGGCGACGCTGACGGGGCAGCCGGCGACGCGCACGACGTCGTCGTTGCGCTTGCGGAACATCTCGAGCTCGACCCCGGCCATCTTGCTGAAGATGTCGGGGGCGGTGGCGGTATAAGGGCTCTTCTTGGAGCGGTCGACGTACAAGCTCTCGGCGCGCAGGGGCTTGCCCGCCTTCTGGCCCTGGTAGCTGGCGCAGTCGCCGAGAAAGACGACCTTCTCGCCGGGCTTGACGTCGAGCTCGCCCTCGTAGGCGCCGAAGACGACGTGGGTGCGGGGCATCTTCTGGTCGGTGTCGGCGTCGAAGAGGCGCAAGATCTCGATGGCCTCTTCGAGGGCGCCGGGGCAGCCGCCCCAGCAGTAGTCGGTGGTGTCGCTCGGGGGCCGGCCGCCGTAGGCGCGAATGTTGGTGCCCTCGAAGTACTCTTCGACGCGCACCAGGCCCACGCGGAAGCCGCGGGCGCGGGCCTTGACCTCGTCGAGCGTGAGGTCACCCACGAGGCGGATCTGGGCGAGGTCGACGGGGCCGAAGCCCCGCTGGTGCGCCAGGCGAATGTGCGGCACCGAGAGCGGGTCGACGCCGAGGGCGTGGCAGAGCACCGCGTCGAAGGCGACCTGGTTGTCGCCCATGGCCATCAGGCGCAGGTCGAAGGGCAGGGGGGTGAGCATGCGCCCCTCGCCCGCGACGATGCCGTCGATGGCGATGAACTGCGGCTGCACGATGTACTGAAGGTCGGCGATCTTCTCGTCGAGCTTGTGATCGTGATCGATGAGCCGATGCCGGTCGTCTTGAATGCCGATGTAGTTCTTGAGCGAGAAGGTGACCGTCGTCCAAGGGTGGGCCTTGAGCTTGGGGCAGTTGACGAAGAAGTCTGCCTTGGCCACGGGCTCGGGGGTGAAGAGCGAGTCGCGCAGGCGCTCGGGGTGGTAGAGCGGCACCTCGACCTGGGGCACCTCGTCGAAGTGATAGAGCTTGAGCCGGGGCACGCGCTTGGCCATCTGGTAATAGCCGGCGCCGTCGAAGGCGAAGCGGGTGGGCATGGTGATGCCGCAGCGCTCGCCGACGGCGATCTCGCGCAGGTCGGGCCGCGCGCGCGAGGCGAGGGCGCGGGCGACGCCCTCGATGAACTCGGGGCGGGTGTACGCGTTCGGGAAGCGCACCCCCGAGGCGACGACGTTCGGCTTGATGAGGGTGCGGCCGAAGGGGCGCAGGCCAAGCAAGTCGAGCCCCTCGCCCGCCAGTCGCTCGATGCGGGCCACGTCGTAATCGGGACAATTTCGCAGGATGACGGTCGGGCGAGTCATTCGAAGGAGCGTAGACCTCGGGGGGCGTCGAGGCCAGGGCGCCGTGCGCGAGGCAGGCGCGCTTCTGGCCGGCCTGGCGCTCGAGCCCGGGCCGGGGAGGCTCGCGGCGGGCGGCGGCCACGCGGGGCGCCCGGGCCTCGGGGGGCGCCTGCGTTCGGGGGGGCCCTGCGGGGCGGCCCGGCTCAGGGCGGGGCGTCGACGCGGAAGATGGGGACGAGGCGGAATTCTTCGTCCCAGGCCGGGTGCCGCTCGTAAAAGAAGCGCAGGCGCGCCTCGGGGCTCGCGGCGAATTCGGGCTCGGTGCGCAGGCGCTCTTCGAAGGCGCGGCGCAGCGCGGGGTCGCGCTCGAGCATGCGGCGGCCCTCGTCTTCGGCGACGTAGGGCTCCATGAATTCTTTTTGCTCGAAGGCGGCGTTGAAGTAGCCCCAGGCGACGAGCGAGTCGGGCGCGCGCGGCTCGAGCAGGTGCATGGCGAGGCGGGCGCGGGGCTGGTCGATGGGGACGAAGAGCGAGCCCGGGGGCAGGTCGCGGCGCTCGGGCCGCCAGGCGCCTTCGACGCGGGCGCGGGTGCGGCCCTCGAAGGGGCGGTCGAAGGCGACGGAGCTCGCGCGGAAGGCGGCGATCGGGGCGGCGCGGCGCTCGCCGCGGAGGGTCGTGAAGCGCACGCCGTGCAGCGCGAGCTTGGGCCCGACCCAGGCCGCGTGCGCGGCGGGCACGACGTAGCCGCCGCGGGGCGCGGTCTCGACGTACGCCGGCTCGAGGGTGTCGTAGTAGGGGACGCGCCAGATCTGGGGCTTCGACTCGTCGTAGGTGACGCGCGGGCCGCCCGACAGGTCGGAGGGGGCGCGGCGGTAGGCGTAGCCGCGGAAGTCGATGGGGCGCGAGGCGCTGGCGGTGCGGAAGGCGAGCGCGACGGGGGTGCCGCCGAGGCGGGCGTCGGCCCGGTCGGCGGCGGCGCCCGCCTCGCGCCAGGCGGCGGCGTGGGCGGAGGCCTCGGTGAAGAGGGCCTCGAGCAGGTCGTAGGTGGCGCGCACGCGCTCGCCGTAGGCGCGCCAGCTGTGTGTCTCGACGAGGATGCCGATGCGGTTGCGGGCGCCCGCGTAGGGGTGCGAGAAGCGCGGGGGCCCGGCCTCGCGGGCGAAGCCCGAGGCGGGGTCGTCGTCAGCGCGGAAGGAGGGGTAGAAGGGCAGGGGCAGGTGATGCCGGGCCTTGAGGCGGGCCTGCAGGGCGTCGTCGAGGGCGCGGGCGGCGCGGTCGAGGGGGCGCTCGAGCGGCTCGTCGGGCGAGACGAGCACGGCAACATCGTGCTGGAACTTGGCGCCGTCGGTCGTGTGCAGGTCGGCGTAGACCGTCGGGTCCCAGGCGTTGTAGAGCGCGAGCATGGCCCGCGTCTCGGGCGCCTCGGCCTTGGCGTAGTCGCGGTTCAGGTTGATGCGCTGGGCGGTCGTGCGAAAGCCCATGCGCGCGGGGCCGCGCTGGTTGGGGCGGTTGTTCGGGCCGAAGCGCTCGTGGCCGTCGGCGTTGTAGGCCGGCACGAACACGAGGGTGAAGCGGCCGAGGGCGCCGCGGGCGATGCGCCCGTCGAGCAGCGCGCGCAGGGCGAGGAAGCCGGCATCTTTGCCCTCGATCTCGCCCGCGTGGATGCCGCCCTGCACGAGCAGGGCGGGGCGGCCCTTCGCGCGCGCCGCGGCCGGGTCGAGCGTGCCGTCGTCGGAGGCGACCAGGGCGAGCAGCGGGCGGCCCTCGGGGCTCTGCCCGAACGTGGCGCAGCGGACGCGCCCGGGGAAGGCGCGCTCGTAGCCCGCGCAGAGGCGCACGACCTCGTCGTAGCGGCCGGTCTCGGCGTAGTTCGTCCGCGCGGCGACGGACGCGAGGTCGGGCGGCGGGCGGCGGGGCGGGGCCGCGCAGGCGGCGGGGCCGAGGGCGAGCAGGCCGGCGAGGGCGAGGCGGGGCGGGGCCGTTCGGGGCACGCGGCGCAAAAGACCAGAGCGCGGCGCGCGGCGCAACGGCGGCGGCGGCGGCGGGGCCGGGCGGGGGCGAGGGCGGGGCGGGCCCGGCCGGGCCAAGTTGGGGCTCGACTCTTCGACAAAACGCTGTAGGCAGTCGCCATGCGCGTCGGGGTGGTTGGCACCAACTGGGGTTTGATGCACGTGGGCGCCTTCCGGGGCGCGGGGGCGGAGGTGGTCGGGCTCTGCGGCCACGACCTGGCGCGCACGCGCGAGGCGGCGCGGCGCGAGGGCATCGCGCTCGCGACGACGGACGTGGGCGAGCTCGCCGCGGCGGCCGACGTCGTGGTCGTGGCGGGGCCCGACGGGCTGCACTGCGAGCACGCGCTGCGGGCGCTCGGCGCGGGCGCCCACGTGCTCTGCGAGAAGCCGATCGCGCGCACCCGCGACGAGGCCGAGGCGGTCGCGCGCGAGGCCGAGGCGCGCGCGCCGGGGCAGGCCTTCGGGCTGAGCTTCGCGCTGCGCATGCTGCCGCCGCTCGGCCGCCTGCGCGCCTGGCTCGAGGGCCGGCCGCCGGTGAGGAGCGTGCAGGCGCAGCTGCGCAGCGGCTTCGTGCGGCCCGAGCCCGCGGCCGAGGGGGCGCCCCTGATGGGCGCCTCGGGCGACTTCGGCGGCGCCTCGCACCTCGTCGACGCGGCGCTCTGGCTCGCGGGCGACGAGCCCGCGTGGGTGCAGGCCTCGCTCACCGGCCGGCCCGCGCACGACGTCGGCCTGCTCGTCGGCACCGCGCGCGGGGCGCGGCTGCACCTCTCGCACGTCGCGGCCGCGCGCCCCTCGAACCACTGCGCCTGGGGCCTCGCCGGCGAGGGCTGGGAGGCGCGCTTCTCGGCCGGCTACGAGCCCGCGCTCGGCGGCTGGGTCGTCGGCCCGGTCGAGGCCTTCGTGGCGAACGAGCGCGGCGAGCTCGGCTGGCACGAGATCGCGCCCGCGCTCGGGCCTTCGCCCGGCGCGCGCGAGCCCTGGGCCGAGGCGCACGTCGGGGTCGCGCGCGCCTTCCTGGCCCGCGCGCGCGGCGAGGCCTCGGCGCCGCTCGCCACCGCCCGCGACGGCCTGCTCGTGCAGCGCGTCTTCGACGCCGCGATGCGCTCGGAGCTCTCGGGCCGCCGCGTGCGCCTCGACGAGGCCGAGGCGGGCGGCTGAGCGGAGGCGGGGCGGCTCAGGCGCCGCCGGCGGGCGGCTGAGCCGAGGCGGGGCGGCTCAGGCGCCGCCGGCGGGCGACTCGGGCGGCGAGCGGACGAGGTCGGTGAGGCGGGCGAGGGCCTGCGCGAGCGTCTCTTCGGCGGGGCCGAACGAGAAGCGGACGTGGTGGCGGAAGCGCGAGGGGCGGCCGGCGCGGCGCTTGCCCGGGTTGACGTCGAAGAACTCGCCCGGCACCGTGATGACCTTGCGGCCGAGCGCGGCGCGAAAGAAGGCGTGGCCGTCGTTCATGCCGGGGGGCAGGTCGGCGACCGAGCCCCAGACGTAGAAGGTGCCCTCGGGCTCGACGTCGACGGCGACGCCGAGGCGCTTGAGCCCCGCGAGCATCAGCTCGCGCTTCGCCGCGAACGCGCGCCGGATGGCGGCGGTCTCGGCCCGCACGTGCTCGGGCTCGAGCAGCGGCACCGCCGCGCGCTGCATCGGCCGCGAGCCGCCGCCGTCGAGGAAGCTGCCGGCGCTCGCCACGGCCTCGATGACCGCCTTCGGCGCGAGCGTCCAGGTGACGCGCCAGCTCGGGTAGCGCCAGTTCTTCGTCAGGCCGTCGAAGATGACGACCGGGTCGCGGTCGACGTCCTCGACGTAGCGGGCGGCGCTCTCCATCGGGGCGTCGCCGCCGAGGCCGTAGACGTAGTGCGAATAGAACTCGTCGAGCAGGAGCGAGCAGTCGAGCTTGGAGGCCGTTTCGATCCAGGCGCGCAGATCTTCGCCGCGCACGTGCTTGCCGGTGGGGTTGCAGGGGTTCGACAGCAAGATGGCCGAGAGGCCGCGGCCGAGGATCTCGCGCCGCAGGTCGCCCACCGAGAAGGCGTACCCCTCGGAGCCCTCGAGCAAGATGGGGATGGGCGAGAAGAGCTTGAAGATGTCGAGCAGCTCTTCGTACGCGGTATAGTCGGGCAGGAAGTGGCCGAGGTTGATGGGCCCGAGCGCGGCGGCGGCGCGGGTGAGCGAGGCGCGGCCGCCGCCCGAGATGGCGACGTTCTCGGCGCTGTACTTGCTCGGCAGGCCGCGGCGGTAGAGCCGGTTGTACATGTCGGCGACGGCCTCGCGGAGCTCCCAGACGCCGGCGACAGGGGCGTACTCGTGGTCGGCGACCTCGACCCGTAGCGTCTCGATGCGGGGGGGGCCGCCGGGCAGGGGGCCGGTCTCGGGCTGGCCCTGGCCGAGGTTGCACCAGGCGGGGTCGTCGCCCCGGAAGCCGAGGCGCGCTGCCTCGGTCGTGACGTAAATCACGCCGGTGCGAGGCACGGGGCGAAAGGCCCCCTGGGAGGCGGCCGGAGTCGTCGGGGCAGATATCGAGGCCATGGGCACCCCTATTATCGACAAGGCCGCGCGCGCGCATTGGGTTTCGTGCGCCGGGGCGGGGCAGGGGGGTGAGGCCCGCGCCGTGCGCCCGTCCGTCGCCCTGAACTTCGGCCCGCCCTCGGAGGCCGACCGCCAGCCCTGGCAGCGCGCCTGGGCCCGGGCCCTCGAGGGGCGCCTGCCCGAGGGGGCGCGGCGACCACCGGCCGCGCCCTCTTCGAGGCCGACACCAACGTCGCCATGCTCGCCGCGCACCTGACGCACGACGGCTGGCCGCCCCGCCTCGCCGCGCACCTGACGCACGACGGCTGACCGCCCCGCACTTGCCGCGCTCGCGCGCGACCCCGCGCGCGGCCCCTTCGCTTCGCTGCTCGCGGGGGCGTTGCGCCGCGCGCCCGCCCCTCGGCGCGGGCGATGGCCTCGGAGCTCGCGCGCCTCGCGCCCGCCCTCGCCGCCCTGCCCTGGCCGCTCGCGCCCTGCGAGCAAGCAGCCTTAGGTTCGGCCGCAGGGCGTGCTACACTCACCCTCACGGGGCCCGGCGTGCGCACGGCCGGGCCCCCCGCCTTCGGCCTTCCCCTTCGCGTGCGCCCTTGTTTTGACCGGGTGACGCCATGGCCCTTTCTTGCAAACCCTTCACGACGACGGGCGCGCTCGTCGCCGCCCTCACCGCCCTCGCCGCCCTCGCGCCCGCCTGCGCGCCCGAGGGCTCGGGGCCCGGCGAGGGGGGGCGGGCGGCGGGCGTGCCCGCCAAGTTCCAGTCGTTCGAAGAGTTTCGCGCGTCGGTGTACCGCGAGCCCTGGGAGGGCGGCGCCTACATCGTCGAGGGCGACCTGCCCATCTTCGGCGACGACGAGCTGCGCGCCTACTACGAGGGCCTGCGCTTCGGCGCGGGCGCCCTGGTGCTCGGCACGAGGGACGGCGGCGACGTCATCTGGGGCGAGAACGAACGCCTCAACCTCAGTTACTGCATCGACCGCACCTTCACCTCGGACGAAAGAGACACCATCGCCAATGATTTGGCCACCGCGGCCGCCCGCTGGCAGGCCGTCGCCGACGTGCACTTCGTCTACAAAGACGACCAGGACGACAGCTGCGACCGCGGCAACAACAACGTCACGTTCAACGTGACGAAGGTGCAGACCAACGAGAGGTACTTCGCCCGGGCGTTCTTCCCGAGCGACGGGCGCGACCGCCGCCAGCTGAACGTCGACCAGCTCGCCTTCGAGCCCTTTCGCGCCTCGAGCGTCGACGACGTGATGACGCACGAGCTCGGGCACATCCTCGGGTTTCGCCACGAGCACGGGCGCGCCGAGGCGACGCGCCAAAACCCCGAGGCCTGCTCCGAGAACATCGAGGGCTGGCACGCCTTCACGCCCTACGACGCGCGCTCGGTCATGGCGTACCCCGAGTGCGGCGGCTTCGACCAGGGCCAGTTCAAAATCTCGCCGTCCGACGAGCTCGGCGCCGCCGCGATCTACGGCGCCCCGGGGCGGGCCCAGCCGCCGGGCCCCACGCCGGTCGCCTACCGCTACGAGCTCGTCGGGCTCTCCGACAAGGACTTCAGCCCGCTGAACAATGCCTTCACCGCGCGCGGCGGCACGAACTTCGTCGCGGTGCTGCGGGGCGCGTCGGGCAACGTCCAGCCGAACCTCTTCGTCAACCGCGGCTCGGAGGCCCAGCCCGGCCTGGCCGAGTGCGAGCCGCAGATCGAAAACGACTCGCCCGAGACCTGCCGCATCCGGCTGCCCGACGGCCCCGACGTCGAGATCCGCGTCAGCTACCAGGCCGCCAACGGCTCCGTCGATGCCCCGGCCGCCCTCAGCCTCACGGTCGTGTACGTCCCCGGCCTGAGCGGCGGCTGAGGGCGGCCGCCGGCCGCGGGGCGCCGGGCCCGCTCAGCCCGCGGGCCCGAGGACGTCGTCGGCCGCGCGCCCGGCCTCGGCCCCCGCGGCCCCGGCCCCCCGCCCGAGGAGCGAGTCGGCGGCGCGCAGCCCGCTCGCGATCGCGTCGGGGATGCCGACGCCCCGCAGGCCGTTGCCCGCGAGCCTCAGCCAGGGGTGCCGCGCGGCGCGCGCCTCGATGGTGCGGGCGCGGTCGACGTGCCCGACGTAGTAGTGGGGCATGGCCCGCGCGTAGCGCCGCACCTGGGCGAAGTCGGGCGCGAGGCGGGCGCCGAGCAGCGCCTTGAGCTCGCCGAGCGCGCTCGCGACCAGCTCGGCGTCGCCCGCGCGGTCGAGCGGCGGGCTCGCGGGGCCGCCGAGGAATACGCGCACGAGCTCGCGGCCCCGGGGCGCGCGGCCGGGCCACTTGCGGCTGGCGAAGGTCGCCGCGATCGAGGCGCGCGCCTCGGCCGCGGGCACGACGAAGCCGTAGCCCTGCAGGGGGCGGGCGAAGGCCTCGGCGGCGAAGCCGAAGGTGACCGTGGCGGCCGAGCCGTGCGCGAGCGCGCCGAGCAGGTCGGCGAGCGTCGCGTCGACCGGGGCGAGCAGATCGCGCTGCGCCCAGGCCGGCAGCGCCAGCACGACGGCGTCGGCCTCGTAACGGCCGGCGTCGGTGACGACCGCCGCCCGCCCCTCGCCCCGCGGCTCGACCGCGAGCGCCCGCTCGCCCAGGCGCAGGGCCCCCGGGGGCAGCGCCGCCGCGAGCGCGTCGGTGAGCACCCCCATGCCGCGGTCGAAGCTGGCGAAGAGCCCGTAGCGCGCGCCCCGGGCGGCCTCGGCGCCGCCGGCCGAGAGCGCCCGCCGCCGCAGCCCGAGGATGACGCTGCGCGAGCGCTGCTCTTCGTCGAGAAAGCGCGGCACCGTCGCGCGCATGCTCAGCCGCTCGGGGTCGGCGTTGTAGATGCCGCCGGCGAGCGGCTGCGCGAGCGCGGCGAGCATCTCGTCGCCGAAGCGCCGGCGCACGAACGAGGCGAGGCTCTCGTCGTCGCGCGCCGGGCCCCGGGGCAGGACGAGGTCGAGCGCCGCGCGCGCCTTGCCCCGCAGCGAGAGCACGCGCGTGGTCAAGAGCGGGCGCAGGCGCGAGGGCGCCACGAGCGAAAACCCGGGCGGGATCGGCCGGAGCGCGCCCCGGCGCACGACCCACGCCCCCTGCCGGCTCGGCAGCGTGCGCACCAGGCGGCCGCCCACGCCGAGCGCCTCGGCGAGCTCGACGGCGGCGACCTTCTCGCTCAGAAAGCCGTCGGCCCCGTGCTCGACGAGGAAGCCGTCGCGCGCGTCGGTGCCGACGAGCCCGCCGGCCCGCGCCGAGGCCTCGAGCACGACCACCTCGGCCGGCGGCTCGCCGCCGGGGCGCGGGCGCGCGAGCGCCCAGGCGGCCGAGAGGCCCGAGAGCCCGGCGCCGACCACGACGACCCGGCGGGGGGCGGCGCCCGCGGCGGCCGCGCTCATCGGGCCGAGTACTCGTGCACCTCGTCGACGAGCGCGCGCACGTGGTCGACCGGCGTGTGCGGCAGGATGCCGTGGCCGAGGTTGAAGATGTAGCCGGGCCGCCCCCGCATCTGGTCGACGAGCGCGCGGGCGCGCCGCTTGATCTCGGCGACGGGCCCGAAGAGCGTCACCGGGTCGAGGTTGCCCTGCACCGCCACGACGCTCGCCGGCATCTGCCGCGCCGCCTCGCCGAGGTCGACCCGCCAGTCGACGCCGATGACCGGCGCCCCGCACGCGGCCACCTCGCCGAGGTAGGCCCCGGTGCCCGTGCCGAAGCTGACGACCGGCACGCCCGGCCTCACCCCCGCCACGATCGCCTTCATGTGCGGCAAGACGTGCTCGCGGTAGTCTTCGGGGCCGAGCGCGCCCGCCCAGCTGTCGAAGAGCTGCACCGCCTGCGCCCCCGCCTCGACCTGGGCGTTCAGGTAGCGCACCGTGGCGCGCGCGAGCTTCTCCATCAGCGCGCGGAAGGCGCCCGGGTCTTTGTAGAGCAGGGTCTTGGTGAGCACGTAGTTCTTCGAGCCGCCGCCCTCGATGAGGTACGAGGCGAGCGTGAAGGGCGCCCCCGCGAAGCCGATGAGCGGCACCTTCGGCAGCTCGGCGCGCACCTTGCGAATCGCCTCGAGCACGTAGCCGAGCGTCGCGCCGACGTCGACGTCGGCCACGAGCGCGTCGATGCCCGCCGCGTCGCGCACCGGCTTCAAGATCTGCGGCCCGTCGCCCTCCTTGTTGAAGGCGATGGGCGCGCCCATCGGCTCGAGCAGGAGCAAGATGTCGGCGAAGATGATGCCCGCGTCGACCCCGAGCTGGCGCACCGCGAACACCGTCACCTCGGCGGCGAGGTCGGGCGTGCGGCACAGCTCGAGGAAGCTGACGCGCTCGCGGATGGCGCGGTACTCGGCCTGGTAGCGGCCCGCCTGGCGCATCAGCCAGACCGGCACGAAGGGCGGGGCCTCGCCCCGGCAGGCCTTCAAGAAGGGCGCGTCCGAAACGTCGTCGTGCGTGGGGTTCACGGGCGCTAGCCTGGCGAGAGCCGCGCGGGGCGTCAACGCGCCTTCGCGCCCCCCGGCCGGGCGGGCGCCGTTTCGGGCCCCTTGGCGAGCGGTCGGCCCGCGTGCACCATCGAACGCCCCCATGAGCCCCCCCTCCGGCGTCCTGCTCTCGGCCCACGGCACCGTCACCGATCCCGACGACATCCCTGCATTTTTGCAGAACATCCGGCGGGGCCGCCCCACCCCCCAGGCCATCGTCGACGAGGTGCGGCACCGCTTCCATGCCATCGGCGGCTCGCCCCTGCTCGCCACGACGCGGGGCGTGGCCGAGGCGCTCGCGTCGCGGCTCGGCGCGCCCGTCTTCGTCGGCATGCGGCTCTGGCACCCCTACATCGCCGAGGCCCTCGACGAGGCCGAGCGCCGGGGCGTCCGGCGCCTGCTCTCGCTGCCGCTCGCGCCGCAGAGCACCCACGTCTACAACGACGCGGTGCGCGAGGCCCTCGCCGCCCGCCGCGCCGAGGGCCGCCCCGTGCCCGAGCTCGTCGAGGCGCCGCCCTGGGGGCTCGAGCCGCTCTTGGTCGGCGCCTTCGCCGAGGCCGTCGGCGAGGCGCTCGCCCGCTTCGAGCCGGGCGAGCGCGGGCGCGTCGGGCTCGCGCTCTCGGCCCACAGCCTGCCCAAGCGCGTCATCGACGCGGGCGACCCCTACGAGCGGCAGTTCCGAGAGATGGCCGACGCCGTCGCCGCGCGCGTCGGCCACCCGGGGCCGACCCTCGTCGCCTTCCAGAGCCAGGGCATGGACGGCGGCGAGTGGCTCGGCCCCGACCTGCCCCGCGCCTTCGCCGAGCTGCGCGCCCGGGGCGCCGAGCACGTCGTCGTCGCCGCCATCGGCTTTCTGTCGGACCACGTCGAGACCCTCTACGACCTCGACGTCGACGCGCCCCGGCTCGCCCGCGAGGCGGGCTTCGGCCGCTTCGAGCGCGCCCCGAGCCTGAACCTGCGCCCCGCCTTCCTCGACGCCCTCGAGGCCGTCGCGCGCCGCGGGCTCGGCCTCGGCCCGGCATGAGGGGCGGCCGCCCGGGCCCCCGCCCCGCGACGATCGGGCGGGCCCCGGGGGGCCGCCGGCGAGGGCGTATCGCGCGGGGGGCGTCTGTGCTAGAACGCGCGCCATGACGCTTTGGAGCAAGAGCCTCCTGCCCTTCGCCCTGGCGGCGCTCGCGTGGGGTGCCTCGGGCTGTGACGACCGCGAGCCGCTCGAGGTCGCCAACCAGGTCGACTACGACCGCTTCTCGGGCCGCTGGTACGAGATCGCGCGCCTGCCCCGCGCCACGCAGAAAGACTGCTACGGCACGACCTCGTTCTACGAGCGCAGCGGCGCCGACTCGCTGCGCATCACGCACGAGTGCGCGCTGGGCAAGTTCGACGGGCCCTACCACGGCGTCGAGACCTCGGCGACGATGCCCGATGCCGCCGAGCCCGCGAAGCTCTCGGTCAAGATCAACATCTACCGCGGCGACTACTGGGTGCTCGAGGTCGGCGAGGGCTACGAGTACGCCGTCGTCGGCCACCCCTCGCGCGACTACTTGTGGATCTTGAGCCGCACCCCGCAGCTCCCCGACGACGTGCTGCAGGGCATCTTGAGCCGCACGAAGGCGAAGAAGTTCGACGTCGACCGGCTCGAGTACACGCCCCAGCGGGCCGCCCTGCCGTGAGCCGGCGCGGGGCCCTCGTCGGGCTCGCGCTCGGGCTCGCCGCCGCCCCCCGCCCCTCGGCCGCCTCGCCCGCCTACTCGACCCTGCTCGCCCAGCGGGTCGGGGCCGCGACCGAGCCGGCCTGCGGCGTCTGCCACGGGGCCGACCCGGCCGTCGACCCCCTGACCATGACGCCCTTCGGCCAGGCCCTGCGCGATCGGGGCTTCACCGACAGCTCGAACCTCGTCGCCGCCTTCGACCAGATGGCCGCCGAGAAGGTCGACAGCGACGGCGACAAGGCGCTCGACACCGACGAGCTCGGCTGGGGCGGCGACCCCAACGGCTACGACGGCGTGCGCGGCGAGCCGACGCCCGAGGTGCGCCAGGGCTTCTGCGGCGTCGGGCCCGGCCCGGGCGCGAGGGCGCCGGCGGGCGTGGCCCTCGCGGCGCTCTTCGGGCTCGCCGCGATCGGGCGCCGGCGGCCGAAGAAGGGCTGACCGGCGCCCCCTGCGCCAGCGCGCGCCCTCCGGGCTGACCGGCGCCCCCCGCGCTTCAGCGCGCTCCGGGCTGACCGGCGCCCCCCGCGCTTCAGCGCGCGCCCTCAGGGCTGCGTCTGACTCTTCTTGAGCAAGTCGGCGAGCGTGCCGAACTTCGCCTCTTTGGCGACGCTCGCGCGGTACTCGTTGTAGGCGGCCTTCTCGCTGTCTTCGCGCATCGCCTTGACGCTGAGCTTGGCCTCGCCGCGCTTCGGATCGACCTCGAGCACCTTCACCTCGTGCTCGCTGCCCACGGGGAAGTGCTTGCGCAGGTCGGTGCCGCGGGGCGTGCCGGTGTGGCCGGCGGGCACGAAGCCGCGGGCGTGGCGGCCGGTGGCGCCGAGGATGCGCACGACCAGGCCGCGCGCCTCGGCGGCGACGACGGACACCTTGACGAGCTTGTGGGGCGCGACCCGCTGCTTCATGCCCGCCTCGGCCTCGGGGGGCGCGGGGTGCAGGGCGATGCGCTTGGTGCCCGGGTCCATCGAGGCGACGACGACCTCGACCTCTTGGCCCTCTTTGACGACGTCTTCGGGCTTCTCGATGCGCTTGATCGAGAGGTCGGGGGTGGCGATGAGGCCGTCGAGGCCGGGCTCGAGGGTGACGAAGGCGCCGAACGGCTGGATGCGCGCCACCGTGCCCTTGTGCCGGGTGCCGGGGGCGTACTTCGAGCGCAGGCCCTCCCAGGGGTCGGGCTCGGTGGCCTTCTTCGAGAGCCAGAGCTTGCCCTTCTCGTCGATGCGCACGACCTTGACGTCGATCTCGTCGCCGACCTTGAGCGCGTCTTGCACCCGGGCGCGCGGGTCGTGGGCGACCTCGGACGCGTGCACGAGGCCCTCGACGTCGTCGGCCGAGGGGATGGCCACGAAGGCGCCCCACTGCACGATGCTGCGCACGACGCCCTTGACGGTCGAGCCGACGGCGAGCTTGGCGAGGCTCGATTCGCGCTGCTTCTTGTGCGACTCTTCGAGAATGGCGCGGCGCGAGAGCACGACGTCGCGCCCGCGCTTGGCGTACTGCTCGACGTAGAAGGGCAGCGACTGGCCGATGAGGTGGCCGAGGTCGCTGCCGAGCCGCAGGTCGACGTGGCTGGCGGGGGCGAAGGCCCGCAGGCCGCCGACGTAGACCTCGACGCCGCCCTTGATGGCGCCGGTGACGAGGCCGATGACCGTCGACTTCTCTTCGAAGGCCTTCTCGACGAGGGGCTTGGCCTCTTCTTCGCGCAGCGGCTTGCGGCTGATGACGACGAGCCCGCCGCGCGAGCCGTCGCCGATGACCTGCGCGACGAAGCGGTCGCCGACGGCCGGCACCATGTCGTCGCCGGCGAGCTCGGAGCGGTCGAAGATGGCGAGCGCCTTGCCCGCGAGGTCGACCATGATGGCATTATCGAGGATGGCCGTGACGCGCCCGTAGACCTCTTCGCCGAACTGGAAGGCGGCGCGGTCGCGCGGGGCGGGCTTGCCCGGGCGGGGCTTGCCCGCCCGCTCGCCGCCCTCGCCGGGCGCCGACGACGACGCGGGCCCGGAGGCCTCGAGCGGGGGCCCCTCGGGCCCGGAGGCCACGCCGGCGGCCTTCTTGGCGCGGCGCCGGCGCTTCTTCTTCTTGTCGCCGCCCTCGGTCGGGGGGCCCTCGGGCCCCGAGGGCCCGCCCTCGTCGTCGTCGTCGTCGCCCTCGTCGGACGCATCGGCGGCCTCGAGCTCGGCGCCCCCCGAAGAAGGCTCGCCCGACCCCTGCGGGCCGCCGCTCTCGGGCGATTCGGGGGGAAGGGCGGACGCGGTCGCCTTCGCCTCGGGGCCGCCCGAGGAGGGGGCGGAGGCGGCGGGCGGGGCCTCGGGGGCGGGGGCGGCGCCTTCGCCGGGGGCCGGGGCGTTGGTGGGGTCGGTCATCAGCGAGCTCTCTTGCGAGGGGAGGGCCTCACCCTTTAGCTGAAACGTTGCGCGGTCGAAAGGGACAGCCTTGCCAAAGAAGCCGTTTCGTGAACCCCGACCCGGCGCGGCCCGAGCTCCGCGTTAGGCCCCCCGCGCGCGCCCGCCCGGCCCGGGCGTTTCGCCCCCCCCGAGCGCGGCGTCGATCGCGCCGCGGCAGCGCTCGGCCAGCTCGCCGAGCGGGGCCCCGCGCGCCTCGACCGGCTCGAGGGCGTGAATGCTGAGCCTCACCCGCGGCCCGCAGAGCCTGCGCCAGGCCGCCGCGGGCAGCCCCTCGCCGTCGGCCCAGGCGACCTCGGCCGGCGCGTCGTAGGCGAGGGCGAGGGGGCGCACCGGCACCTTCGCCTGCCGGGCGACGAGGAAGGCGCCGGGCTGAAAGGGGCGCAAGGGCCCGGCCGCCGTGCCCCCCTCGGGGAAGACGAGCACCGCCGGCGCCCGCCTGGCCGCCGTGGCGAGCGCGCGCAGCGCCACGGCGCGGGCCGAGGTCGAGTCGCGGTCGACGAAGAGCGTGCCGCAGCGGCGCGCCACGCGCCCGACCACGGGCCAGTCGGCCACGTCGTGCCGCGACAGAAAGCGCCCCGCGTCGGCCGAGGCGAGCGCCAGAATGTCGAGGTAGCTCACGTGGTTGGCCACCCGCACCTCGGGCCTCGCGGGCAGCTCGCCCTCGACGCGCACCTCGAGCCCGAACACGTCGCAGAGCCCCGCGGCCGCCCGCGCGAAGGCCTTGCGCGCGCCCTCGGGCCCCCGGCGCCGGTGCGCGAGCTCGATCGAGGCGAGGCCCCGGCCCGTCACCCCGAGCAGCCGCGCGACGCGCAGGGCGCCGGCGATCGGGCCGGTCGCACGGCCGGCGGGCGGGGGCTCGGGCGGGCGCGGCGCGGCGCGCGGGGCGTCGGCGCCCGGGGCGGGCGAGGCGCCGAGCGGGGCGTCGGCGGCGCCGGGGACGTGCGCGGCGTCGAGCGGGGCGGCGGCGGCGGCCGGGGCGCCCGATGCGCGCGGGGCGCCGGCCGCGCTCGGGGCGCCGGGCGGGGGGGCGGCGTGGGGCGCGCCCGCGGCGGGGCCGCGGGGCGCGTCGGGGCGGGCGTCGGGGCCGGTCATCACGGGGCGAGGCGGTTGAGCATGCGAGGGAAGGGGATGGTCTCGCGCACGTGCGGCAGGCCGCAGACCCAGGCGACCACGCGCTCGACGCCCATGCCGAAGCCCGCGTGGGGGAAGGACCCGTAGCGGCGCAGGTCGAGGTACCAGGCGAAGGCTTCGGGCGGCAGCTTGTGCTCGGCGATCTTGCGCTCGAGCGTCGCGAGGTCGCTCTCGCGCTCGCCGCCGCCGATGATCTCGCCGTAGCCCTCGGGCGCGAGCACGTCGACGCCGAGCGCGCAGCGGGGGTCTTGGGGGTCTTCCTTCATGTAGAAGGCCTTGATCTCTTTCGGGTAGCGGTGCACGAGCACCGGCCGGTCGAAGCGCTGGGCGATGAGCGTCTCTTCGTCGCCGCCGATGTCGTCGCCGAAGCGCACCTCGCGCCCCGCCTCGCGCAAGACCCCGAGCGCCTCGTCGTAGCGGATGCGCGGGAAGGGCTTCTTCACCGTCTGCAGCTTGCTCAGATCGCGCTCGAGCGTCTCGAGCTCGGGGCGGCGCCGCTCGAGCACGCGCCCGACGACGAAGACGACGAGATCTTCGGCGAGGTCCATCGCGCCCTCGAGGTCGAGGAAGGCGACCTCGGGCTCCACCATCCAGAATTCGGCGAGGTGCCGGCGCGTCTTCGACTTCTCGGCCCGGAAGGTGGGCCCGAAGCAGTAGGCCTTGCCGAAGGCGGCGGCGGCGGCCTCCATGTAGAGCTGGCCCGACTGGGTCAAGTACGCCTTCTCGCCGTGGTAGTCGGTCTCGAAGAGGGTGCTCGTGCCCTCGCACGCGTTCGGCGTGAAGATGGGCGCGTCGACGAGGGTGAAGCCCCGGCCGTCGAAGAAGTCGCGGACCGCCTGGATGACCGCGTGCCGCACGCGCACGATGGCGTGCTGGCGCTTCGAGCGCAGCCAGAGGTGGCGGTGGTCCATCAAGAAGTCGGTGCCGTGCTCCTTCGGCGAGATGGGGTACTCGGCCGAGGTCGGCGCGACGACCTCGAGCCCGGTGACGCCGAGCTCGTAGACGCCGGCGCGCTTCGGGTGCGCGCGCACGACGCCGGTGACGCGCAGCGACGACTCTTGGGTGATGTGCTCGGCGCGGGCGAACTCGTCGGCCGGCACGTCTTTGACGCCGAGCACCGCCTGCACGATGCCGGTGCCGTCGCGCAGCTCGAGAAAGTGGACGTTCTTGCTCGAGCGCTTGTTGTAGAGCCAGCCCCGCAGGGTGACGGTCTCGCCCACGTGCTCGCCCAGCTCTTCGATCGCGATGATGGTCATGGCGCGCTCCTCAGGTTGCCGCGGGGGCCGGCCCCGCCCCCCGGCGTGCGGGCGGCGCCGGGCCGGCCGCGGGCCCCGGGGCGCCCTGCCCACGTGGCCGCGGCCCGGCAGGCCGGGCGCGCCCACGCCCGGGCTTGCGGGCGGCGTAAGGGGGCGCCGCCCTGCCGGGCGCGACTTACGCACTAGCACACCCCGCCGCCGGGGCGGCGCCGATTGGGGTCGCGCGGGGGCCTTGTGCTAGCGTGCGCGCCCATGATGACGCGGCACGCCGCCCCCGAGTCCAGCCCCCACCGCCCGGGCCGAGGCCCCCGGCCCCCGGCGTCGTGGCGGGCGCGGCTCGCCGGCGCGGCGGCGCGGGCGGCCGGCGCCGCGGCGCGGCGGGCGCGGGGCGCGGGGGTGGGGGCCCTCCTGGCGCTCGGGGCGGGCTGCTCCGCCATCTACCCCGAGGTGCAGACCCCGCTGCGCGCGCCCATCGCCGGCCAGACCCTGCAGCCGCCGCCCGAACGGCACTTCGTCTGGGTCGCCGTCGAAGAGGGCGAGGTGCCCCGCCGGACGCGCGACGGCCGCCGCTGGCGCGACTCGAAGACGGGCGCGCCCAACCCCTTCGCCATCGTCTTCGTCAACGGGCGCGAGCTGCTGCGCACCAACCCCGTCTCCGACTCGTTCGACCCCCGCTGGGAGGACGCGCCCCGGGGCAACTTCCGCTTCAACGCCGGCGACCGCGTCCGGGTCGAGCTCTGGGACGCGGGCCTGGTCAACCACGCCATCTGCGTCCGCGAGCTCGGCCCCGTGAGCGAGCGCTGGGCCGACCAGGGGCGGGTCGACGCCCGCTGCGAAGACGGCGCGCGCGTCACCCTCCGCTGGGAGCCGGCCCACGGCCGCCACGGCTACGGCTTTTCGTACGAGTTTCACACCTACGACGACGTCTTCGTCAGCCGCGTCTTCGCCGAGTCGCCCGCCGCGCGCGCCGGGCTCAAGGCCGGCGACCAGCTCGTCTCGCTCGGCGGGCGCCCCGCGCGCAGCATGAAGCGCGGCGAGGTGCAGAGCTACCTGAACGCGCCGCGCGCCGAGGGCGTGCGCCTGCGCGTCCGGCGCCCCGACGGCACCGAGGCCGACCTCGCCCTCAAAGAGGGCGCCGTCTACCCGCTCTTCTCCGAGGTCGGCGCCGTCCCCTGAGCGCGCTAGGCTCGGCCCGCCGTGCGAACGCGCCTCGAGAGCCAGACCTCGGTCGGCGTCGCCATGATGCGCGCCGTCGGCCAGGGCGGCCCGCCCGGGCGCGCCGGGGCGAGCGACCCCGTGGCGCGCGAGCTCGTGCCCCCCGCCCTCGCGCGCCCGCTCGCCGCCCTCGCCGGCGCCGCCCGCGGCCGCCCGGGCGTCCACCGCGCCCTCGGCCGCCTCTCGCTCGGCCTCTACGACAACGTCGTGCTCCGCACGCGGCGCATCGACGAGCTGCTCGAGGGCGCCTGCGCCCGCGGCGCCCGCCAGATCGTCGTGCTCGGCGCCGGGCTCGACGCCCGCGCCTACCGCCTCGAAGGGCTCGCCCCCGCCCTCGTCTTCGAGGTCGACCACCCCGCCACCCAGGCCGCCAAGCGCCGCCGCCTCGCCGGCCGCGCGCCGCTCGCCCGCGAGGTGCGCTTCGTCCCCGTCGACTTCGAGCGCGAGCGCCTGCCCGCGGCCCTCGCCGCCGCGGGCTTCGACCCGGCGAGCCCGAGCGCCTGGGTCTGGGAGGGCGTGACCATGTACCTGAGCGAGCCCGCCCGCACCTCGACCCTCGACGCGATCGCCGCCCTCGCCGCGCCCGCGAGCGAGCTGCTCGTCACGTACGTCCGCCCCGACGACGTGCGCGGCCCGCTGCGCCGCGCCCTCTGCGCCGCCGCCTCGCTCGTCGGCGAGCCCGTCCGGGGCCTGATGACCGCGCCCGAGCTCGCCGCCGAGCTCGCCGGGCGCGGCCTGGTCGTGCTCGAAGACGAGGGCGCCGAGGCCTGGGCGCGGCGCTATTGGGCCGAGGCCCCCGCCGCCCCGGCCTGGGAGCACCTGCTCTGGGCCCGCAAGGCGCCGCCCGGCGCGCGCTGACGCCGCCGCGCTCAGAAGAAGCCCATCGCCCCGAGCCCGACCGAGCTCGGCGTGGCGAACGGGGCGACGGCGGCCGCGTGCACCGGGCCGCGCGAGCGCGCCTGGGCCTCCTCGCGATGGCGGTAGTGAAAGAGCATGGGCATGCCGAAGCCCATGCCGAAGCCGAGCGCGGCGCCCACCAAGACGTCGCTCGCCCAGTGCTTGTCGGCCACGACGCGCAAGACGCCCGTGGTCGACGCGGCCGTCAGCGCCACGCCGCAGGCGAGGCCGTCGGGCAGGCCCCCGCCGTAGAGGGGCAGGGCGCTGTGGTGGGCGCAGATGAGGCCCGCGCCGGCAAACGACATCGAGGTGTGGCCGCTGATGAAGCTCACCTTGGAGATGGGCGGGCCGCCCTCGCACACCTCTTCGCTGTAGCCCGGGTCGTCGCGGCAGCTCTGCAGCGCCGGCCGCCCGCGCCCCGCCGTCCGGTGCGAGACGCGGGTGAAGAAATGCGTGAAGGACATGGCCTGCCAGTTGATGAGGCTCATCTGCAGGGCCACCTCGGTGTTGCCCCGGTCGAAGGCGAGGGGCACGAGCAGGCCGTCGATCAAGACGGGGTAGCTCTGGAGCGAGTGCCACAGGTAGTCGCTCGCCACGTCGGCGCGCTCGCGCACCCCGGCGCTGCGGCCGGCGAAGGCGTGGCGCGCTTCGCCGTCGAAGAGCACGCCGCTCGTCCAGTTGCCGTCGGGCGTGTTGCGCACGAAGAGCTCGAGCGCGAGCCCGCCCGCGGTCGCGACCCCGCTCGTGGCCACGTGCGCGGTGCCGAAGCGGGGGTACTCCCAGCGGAGGCGGTGTCGCGGCGTCGGCTCGTCGGCGTCGACGGGGCCGCCGGCGCTCGGGCCGAAGGGCTGCGCGAAGGCGGGCGGCGCGGCCACGAGCGAGCCGGCGAGCGCGAGCGCCCCGAGCGCGGGGCCGATGGTTCGCAAGGGCCCGCGTAGAGCCTGGTTACTTCGTGGGGACACAGCTTTCTCCCGAGCAGAAGCGCAGCAAGCGACGTGCCGCCGCGGGCCGGCGAGATTTCGGGGGCCGCGGGGCCTTCGGACGACAAAAGCGCCCCAGTCGTTGCCGCGGCGTCACGGCGGCGAGGCGCGCGGGGGCGGCAGAACGGGGGGCGCGGGGGCGTCAGAACGGGCGCGCGATCACCGGAACGAGGGGCGCGCGGGCACCGGAACGAGGGGCGCGGGGGGGCACCGGAACGAGGGGCGTGCGGGTGCGGCGAGAGGGGGGCTTGCGGGGGAGGGGGCGATGTGGAACAATCATTCCGCGATGACGGTGGCGGCCGAGGCGGCGGCGAAAGAAGAGAAAAAGACGCAGCTCATCTTGAGCGCTGCGCTCGAGCTCTTCGCCGAGCGCGGCTTTCACGGAACGAGCATTCCGCTCGTCCTGGGCCGGGCGGGGGTCGGCGCGAGCTCGCTCTACCGGCGCTTCGAGAGCAAGGAGGCGCTGGTGAACGCGGTCTTCCGCGACGCCAAGCGGCGGCTCGCCGCGGCGCTGCACGAGGGGCTCGACGCGGGCCTGCCGCCGCGGGCGCTCTTCGGCGAGTTCTGGGCGCGGCTCGCGTCGTTCGCGCGGCGCGAGCCGGTGGCGTTCCGCTTCCTCGAGCTGCAAGACCACGCGCCCTACCTCGACGCCGAGAGCCGCGCGGTCGAGCTGGCGGCGCTCGGGCCCATTTACCTCACCTGCCTCGACCTGCAGCGGCGCGGGGCGCTGCGCGACGACCTGCCCGCCGGGGCGCTCATCGCGTTCGCGTGGGGCGCCTTCGTCGGCCTCTTCAAGGCCGAGCGAACGCACCACCTCCCGGTGACCGACGCCGCGCTCGACGCGGCGCGCGACGCGTGCTGGCGCGCCTTCGCGGGCGAAGGCGACCGACGAAAGGAGCCGACCGATGGAGACGACCTTCGACACGACCGCGGGGGGCGACCGGGCTGCGGGCCGGGCGCTCGACCTCGACATGCTCGCCGCAAAAGACGCCTCCGCGCTCGGTAGGCTGTTCTCGGCCGGGCGCACGCCGCGCGCGCTCGCCGCGCTCGACGGCCACCCGCGCGGGCGCATGCTGGCCGTGCGCGGCCTCGACCACGGCCCGGTCGCGGGGGCGCTGCGGGCGCTCGCCGGGGGCGCGGCCTTCCCCTGGGGCGGCAAGAGCTTCGCGTCGGCGGGCGGCGCCGAGGGCACGGGCGTCAACCGGGTGCGGCTCGGCGGCCGGCACGCGCTCTTCCCCTTCCGCACGCGCCTCGGCGCGTCGGTGATCGACGGGGCGCCGGCGGTCGTCCTCGACTACGATCTGCCCGACAACCCGGCCGTCATCCGGGCGATTCACGACGAGGTGCGGCTCGTCGACGAGGGCCTCTGGCTCGGCCCCGCGATGCTGAAGACGGCGCGCGGCCCCAGGCTCGTGCTCTGGTTCGCCCTCGACGCCCTCCGGCCCGACGCCCCCGTCGGCCACGCGGGCCGCGACGGGCGCTCGGGCCGGGGCGCTTCGTGAGGCGGGGCGGCCACGCGCTCGTCACGGGCGCGGCGGGCGCCATCGGCGGGGCGATCGCGGCCGAGCTGCGGGCGCGCGACGCGGCCGCGCGGCTCTCGCTCGTCGACCTCGACGAGGCCGGGGCGCGGCGGCAGGCCGAGGCGCTCGGCGGCGACGCCGCGCCCTTCCGCTGGGACTTGTCCGCCCCCGCCGAGCTCGACGCGCACCTCGCGCGCCTCGGGGCCGAGCGCGGCGGGGTCGATCTGCTCGTCAACTGCGCCGGCCTGATGGAGGTCCGCTCGCTCGCCGCCACGCCCTGGTCGCTCGCCGAGCGCCTCCTGCGCATCGACCTCGAGAGCCCGCTCAAGCTGATGGCGGCGCTCGTGCCGGGCATGGTCGAGCGCGGCTCGGGCGCCGTCGTCAACGTGGCGAGCATGGCGGGCGTGACGCCGCTGCGCGGCTGCTCGTACTACGGCGCCGCCAAGGCCGGGCTCGCCATGGCGTCCGAGATCGCGCACCTCGAGCTCGGGCCGCGCGGCGTGCGGGTCGTCACCGTGTACCCGGGCCCGGTGCGTTCGGCCCTCGAGCGCCGCGCCCGCGGGCAGTACGTCGACTCGCCCTGGTCGCGCTTCGTGCCCGCGGGCGACCCTTCGGCGCTCGCGCGGCGCGTCGTCGACGCCTGCGAGCGGGGCGCGCCGCGCGTCGTCTACCCGGGCTTTTACGACCTGGCGAGCCGCTTCCCGACCTGGGCGTCGCGGGCGGCGCGCGCGCTCTGCCCGCCGCCGCGCGACTGAGCCTCGCGGGCGGCGCGCGCTCTGCCCGCCGCTGCGCCCGTGAGCCGCGCGCCCGCCGAGGCCGCCCGCCGCGCGCGTGAGCCGCGCGCCCCCCGAGGCCGCCCGCCGCGCGGCGGGGCGGGCCCCGCGTCGGGCCGGCCAGCCCTCGAGGTCGACGTCGAGCGCCTCGCCCGGGCCGCCGAGGGGGCGCGCCGGGCGGGGTCGGCCGCCGCGGCGGCGGCGGCAGTGGTGCGAAGGGCCCCGAGCGCGTAGGGTTAGGGTCGAGATGAGTGACGAGTCGCAGAGCCCCCCCGGCGGGGGCAGGCACGGGGGGCCCGAGCACGCCTCGCCCTACCCGCTCAGCCGGCTCGCGCCGCGCTTCGACCTGGTCGACGCGGCGCGCGAGATTCAACAGGCCGACACGCTGCTCGGCGCCGTGGTGGGCAACAAGCTCTCGCTCATCGCCGACCAGATCAGGGCGCTGCAGGCGCAGGCGCGGGCGGTGGTCGAAGAGGCGCGCGAGAGCAGCGATCTGCACCGCGTCGAGTGCCGCTTTCAGAAGGCCGCGGGCGGCATCTATCACCTCTACCGCCGGCCGGACGGCAAGCGGTACTTCTCGCTGCTCTCGCTCGACGACTGGGGGGGCTCGCCCCCGCACGCCTTCGAGGGCTCGTTCCGGCTCGAGGCTGACATGTCGTTCACGCCCGTCGAGCGGCTCGCCGAGCGCTCCGAGAAAGAAGAGATCGTGCGCCTCTTGACCGAGGGCCTCGGCGGGCGCTGAGCCGGGCCCCCAGCGCGGGTGCGGTCCTATCTCCTTGCGCGTGCCGGGCCCGGGCCGAGGGGGCGCGACGGGGCCGCGCCGAGGGGGCGCGACGGCCGGTCGGGGGCCTTGCCGTGCCGGGCTCGCGCGGGCATGAGGGGCGCCTCGAGCGCCGACGCCGGCGCAGACCCGACCCCGCGCGAGGTACGGCCGATGAATCTCAGCCCCCAGTCGATCGAGACGTTTCTGACCGTCAGCCTCCTGCCCCTGCTCATGAACCTCGCCCTGAAGGCGGCGGCCGCCGTGGGGCTCTGGCTCGTCGGCCGCTGGATCGTGCGCCTGTCGCTGCGGGGCCTCGACCGCCTCCTCGAGGCCCGGGGCATCGAGCCGACGCTGCGGCGCTACGTGTCCTCGGCGCTCTCGGTGCTGCTGACGGCGACGCTCGCCATCGCGATCTTCGGCTTCCTCGGCGTGCAGACCGCCACCTTCGCCGCGCTGCTCGCGGGCGCCGGCCTCGCCATCGGCACCGCCTGGGGCGATCTGCTCAAGAACTTCGCGGCCGGCATCTTCTTGCTGATGATGCGGCCCTACCGGGTGGGCGACCTCGTCACCGTCGGCGGCGTCAATGGCTCCGTCGAAGAGGTGGGGGTCTTCACGACGATCGTCAACGTGGGCGACAACGTGCGCGCCTTCGTCGGCAATGCCAAGGTGTTCTCGGACAACATCTTGAACCACTCGGCGTACCCGAACCGTCGCGCCGAGCTCAAGGTGCAGCTCGGCCACGGCGCCGACCTGGCGCGCGTCACGTCCGCGCTCGCCGAGCGGCTCGCGTCGATGCCGCACGTGCTCGCGAAGCCCGCCCCCGAGGTCGCGCTCGTCGAGCTGAACGCCACCGGGCCGGTGCTGGCCATGCGCCTGTCGGTGCCCGCCGAGCACGCCCTCGCCGCGCAGAACGAGGCCTTCCGGATGGCGCGCGGCCTGCTCGGCCCCGACGACCTGCCCGCGCCCCGCCCGCACTGACGCCTCGGGCCACGCGCCCGGCTCGGGGGCTCAGGGCGCGACGCGCCCGGCTCGGGCGCTCAGGGCGACGCGCCCGGCTCGGGCGTCATGGGCCCGAGCCCGCCGTAGGTGGCCCGCTGCGCCGGGGTCAGCCGGCGCTCGCCCGCGATGGCGGTGAGCAGCGCCGAGCCCTCGGTCGGCGCGCGGGCGTAGGTGGCGCGGTCGACCGAGTAGAGGCCGAAGCGGGGGCCGAAGCCGAGCGCCCACTCGAAGTTGTCGACCAAGCTCCAGTGGAAGTAGCCGCGCACGTCGACGCCCTCGTCGCGCGCCCGCGCGATCTGCTCGAGCGAGCGGACGACGTGCTCGGCCCGGCGCCGCTCGACCGTGGTGGCGATGCCCGACTCGGTCACGGTCAGCGGCAGGTCGGGCCAGCGCCCGGAGAAGTCGCGCAGGATGTCGTAGATGCCCGGCTCGTAGTACTCGTAGCCCATCGCCGGCACGAAGTGCGTCGGGTCGGAGGGCGGCAAGCAGGCGCCCGCGTCGAAGGCCTCGAAGCAGGCGACGAGGTTGAGCGTGGGGAAGATGGGCGGCTGGGCCGAGACGCCGGCGCGGAAGTAGTACTGCACGCCCAGCCAGTCGAGCGCGTCTTGCCACTCGGGGTGCGGCTCGGTCGGGCTGCCGTCGAGCTCGGGGTCGAAGCCGCCTTGGCGCAGCGCCTCGACGAAGAAGTAGTGGTAGAAGTAGCTCAGGCGCGCCGCGGCGGCGACGTCGGCCGGGTCGAGGCTCGGCGCGTTGTTGCGCGCCGGCGCCCAGGTGGCGACCGAGAGCGTGAAGCCGACGTTGGCCGCGACGCCGTCGCCGTCGGCGTCGACGGTGTCGGCCTCCTTGATGGCGCGGTAGACGGCCACGTGCGCGTCGATATAGTTACGAAGCACGCGCAAGAAGGGCCCGAGGTCGGCGGCGACGGCGAGCTGCTTCCCGGGCGGGAAGGAGCCCAGCCCGTAGCTCGCCAGCAGGTAGTTGATGGGCTCGTTGAGCGTGGCCCAGTCGTCGACGTACTTGCCGTAGCGCGCGGCGAGCAGGCGGGCGTGCTCGGCGAGCTCTTCGACGACGAGCGGGCCGCCCTCGGGGTGGTCCCAGCCGCAGAGGTTCTGGTCGCCGGGGCCGCCCGGGCAGGCGGGCGCGCGCGGGTCGTCGACCCAGACCGGGCTCGCGAAGTGGTGCACCGTGAGCACGGGCCGAATGCCGCGGGCGGCGAGGGCCTCGAAGACCGCGTCGTAGTGCGCGAGCGCCTCGTCGTTGACCTGGTCGCGCGCGGGCTCGACGCGGGCCCATTCGACGCTGAAGCGGTAGGCGTCGAGGTTGAGGTCGGCGACGAGCCCGACGTCGTCGAGCGCCTTCGAGTAGCCGCGCACCGCCTCGCCGACGAAGGCCTCGCCCCGGCCGAGCCCCTCGGGCGGCGGCGCCGTCCAAACGTGCCAGTCGGTCGAGGTGTTCTGGTCTTCGATCTGCGTCGCGGCCGTCGCCGCGCCGAAGGTGAAGCGGCCCTTGCCCGCGTCGGTCGCGAGCGGCCCCGGCACGCCGAAGGTGATCTCGGCCTCGCCCGGCGCGCCGCCCCCGCCCTGCGCGCCCTGCGCGCCCTGGGCACCCTGCGCCCCCGGCGCGCCCGCCATGCCCGCCGCGCCGCCGCCCCCGCCGGGCGGCGCGGGGCCATCAAGCGAGCCGCCCTCGCAGGCCGTGCCGAGGGCGGCGAGGCCAGCGAGGGCGCCGAGGGCGCCGAAGAGGGCGAGCGTTGTGCGGAGGGCCGGCCGCCGCCCGGGGCGAGGTGCGGTCATCATGGGGCAACGCTACCACGAGCCCCGGCCGTCTCGATCGGGCGCCTCGACCGCCCCGGCCGTCGCCCTCGGGCGCCTCGACCGCCCCGGCCGTCTCGACCGGGCGCCGGGGCCGTCTCGAAGGGGCGCCCGCCGCCGCCGTGTGCGCTAGGCTACGGGGCCTCATGCGACGCGAAGCGCCCTCGAGGGCGCGCCTTCGCCTCTTGGCCGGCGTAGCGTTCTCGCTCGGGCTCTTCGCCTACGCGCTCTCGGGCATGAACCTCCTCGAGGTCGGGCGCCTCGCCGGCCGCCGGGGGCCGCTGCTCGCCGTGGCCCTGCTGCCGCCGCTCTTGACCCTCGGCGCCGACACGCTCGCCTGGCGGCGCCTGCTCGGCTGCTGGGGGCACCGCCCGCCCTTCGTGCGCCTCTTGCCCCTGCGCGTCGCCGTCGAGGCGGTGGCGCTGACGGTGCCGGCGGGCACCGTGCTCGGCGAGGGCGTCAAGCCGGCGCTGCTCGGGGGGCTCTTCCGGGTGCCGGTCGCGCACGCGGTCGCCTCGATCGCGGCGCAGCGCTGGTGGCACATGCGCGCGCACGCCGCGTTCGTGCTCGCCGCGGGGCTCGTCGGCTACGCGCCCGCGGTCGCCCTCTCGTACGCGATCACCGGCAGCTTCGCCCTCGTGCCCTCGCTCTTCGTCTCGGCCCTCTCGCCGCTCGCCGTCTCGCTCGGGCTCGAGGCCGCCTGCAGCCGCGGCAGCCTCGGGGCGCGCAGCTTCGCGCTCCTCACCCGGGCGCTGCCCCGGCGCCTGCGGGCGGCGGTCGAGCGGCGGCGCGAGCACTTCGACGCGACCGACGAGGCCTTCGAGGTCGTCGCCCGCGCGCCCGCCTCGCGCCTGCTACCCGCGGCGCTCGCGCTCTTCGCCGCCTGGTGCCTCGAGTCGTTCGACAGCTGGGTGACGCTGCGCGCCGTCGGCGCCCCCCTCGACTACCGGCAGGTCGTGGTGCTCGAGGGGGGCCTCTCGCTCCTGCGCTCGCTCGCCTTTTTCGCCCCCGCCGGCCTCGGCGTGCAAGACCTCGGCTACCTCGAGGGCCTCGACGCCTTCGGCGTGCCGGCCGCCGCGGCCGCGGCCTTCGTGCTCCTCAAACGGACGAAAGACCTCGCCTGGGCCTCGCTCGGCTACCTGCTCTTGGGCGCCTTGCTGCGCCGCGCCCGACGCGCCCCGGCGGCCGCGATCGAGGGGCGCCTTTTACCCGAGTTCGGCCGTTGCGTTCTCGGCCGGCTCGCCGCAAGGTGTCGCCCCCTTGGGGCGGGCCGCGCGGTGGCCTTTTCGACGCGCCCCCGCCGCCCCGGCCCCCCCGACCTTCGGAGAGATCATGCTCACGAGACCCAGGCTCCTTGCCTCCGCCTTCGTTTTCGCCCTGATCGGTTGCCAGGCCTCGTCCGACGAGGGGCTGCGGCCGACGCCCCTCGTGCCGGGCGAGGGCGACGAGGGCGAGGCGCGCCGGGCGTACATCTCGCTGAACTCGGTGGTCATCGATCGCCGCACGCCCGCCAGGGCGGTGCCCGAGCGGCTGCGCGCGGCCCCCGGCAGCCGGGCCGACGACTACGCGCTCGTGAAGTTCCCCGGGCCGATTACGGCGGCCCAGGCCGAGGCGCTGCGGGCCGCGGCCGAGCGCGTCTACACGTACCTGCCGCACGACACCTTCCTCGTGAAGATGGCGCCCGAGCGCCGCGCTCCCGCCGCGCTCGCCGCCCTCGGCGCGAGCTTCGCCGGGCCCTACCACCCGGCCTACAAGCTCTCGCGCTTCGTCGCCGAGGCGGCCGCCGCCGCCCCGGCCGAGCCCGGCGCCGCCCCGGCGCGCATCGTGATGGTCGAAGTCTACCCCGACGCCGACCTCGAACGGGTCGCGCGCGACGTCGAGGCGCTCGGCTTCGGGCGCGTGGTCGGGCGGCAGGCGAACCCCTACTTCTCGCGCCTGCGCCTGCTCGTGCCGCCCGCCGACGTCGCGCGCGCGGCCGAGCCCATCGCGCAGCTGCCCGACGTGTTCTGGGTCGACGTCGAGGGGCGGCGCTCGCTCTTGAACGACACCTCGATCTGGGTCGGGCAGTCGGGGGTGAGCGGCGGGCAGGCGACGCCGGTCTTCAACCACGGCATTCACGGCGAGGGGCAGATCGTGGCGGTGCTCGACACCGGCATCGACCCCGACATGTGCTACTTCCGCGACGCTTCGCTGGGCCAGCCGCCGCGCAATTGCGCCGGCGCCACGGCGGTCGACAACGCCCAGCGCAAGATCGTCGCCGTCGACTTCTTGCACCAGCCCGAGTGCGCGGGCGGCATCTCGAACGGCGAGTGGGACACGCAGGGCCACGGCACGCACGTCGCCGGCACGGTCGCCGGCGACAACCTCGCCAAGCCCATCACCCACGACCCCGGCGACGGCATGGCCCCGGGCGCCAAGCTGGTCATTCAAGACGGCGGCTACGCCCCCGACAACTGCGGCGACCTGCCGGGCATCGGCTGCCAGGTCGTCGACCTGAACCCGATCTTTCAGCAGGCCTACGACCAGGGCGCGCGCATTCACACCAACTCGTGGGGCGACAACGAGAACGCCCAGGTGCAGAACAACTACTCGGCCGGCAGCCAAGACGTCGACGAGTTCATGTGGAACCACAAAGACTTCTTGATCGTCTTCGCCGCCGGCAACTCGGGCCCCGGCGAGGGCTCGGTCGGCAGCCCCTCGACGGCCAAGAGCGGCCTGTCGGTCGGCGCGACCCGCCGCGCGGGCCTCGCCGAGCAGATGGCGGGCTTCTCGAGCTGCGGGTCCACCGACGACGGGCGCCTCAAGCCCGACGTCACCATGCCTGGCTCGAGCATCGTCTCGGCCGGCAACGACTTCAACGCCGGCACCAACAACTGCGGCACCCAGAGCTCGAGCGGCACCAGCATGGCCGCCCCCGGCGCGGCCGGGCTCGGGGCGCTCGTGCGCCAGTACTACGCCGACGGCTTCTACCCTTCGGGCGAAAAGACCCCGGCCGACGCCTTCGCGCCCTCGGCCGCGCTCGTGCGCGCCACGCTCGTGCACTCGGCCCAGGCGATGGCGGGCGTCGGGCCCGCGCCCTCCGACTGCCAGGGCTTCGGCCGCCTCTTGCTCGACAACGCGCTTTACTTCCCGGCCGACGCGCGGCGCCTCGCGGTCCAAGACGGCGACCAGTTCGCGCAGGGCTCGTCGGGCGAGCTGCGCTCGTACACGTACACGGTCGAGGCCGGGCAGCCCTTCAAGGCCACCCTGGCGTGGACCGACTTCCCTTCGACGCCCGCGGCGAGCCCGCACCTCGTCAACGATCTCGATCTGCTCGTCACCGGCCCCGACGGCACCCGCCTCGGCAACGGGCTCGCGCCCCGCGAGCAGCCGACCTCGAAGCAGGCCGACCGGCGCAGCACCCTCGAGCAGGTGACGATCCCGAACCCCGCGCCGGGCCAGTACACCGTCACCGTGCGCTCGTTCAACGTGCCCTTCGGCCCGCAGCCCTTCGCCGTGGTCGTCTCGGGCAAGCTCGCCGGCCCGATCGGCGGCAAGGCGCCCGCCCCCGAGACCGGGCCGACGGCGCCCCCGCCGGTCGAGTGAGAGGCCCCGCGCCGGCGGGGCCCCGCACTAAAGTACGGGGCACGGGCTAACCAAGGCGTGCCGCGCGCAGGCGGGCCGATCCGGCGCGCAAAGTCCGGCCCTCGCTGGGGCCGGACTCCCGCGGGCTCCGCCTTGCCGGGCGAGCCCGCGAACGCGGCTCGCGGCGCGTGAGCCCGGCCCCAGCGAGGGGCGGGCTTTGCTCTCCGTTCGAGCGGGTTACGCCCTGCCCCGCACTTCAGTGCGGGGCCCGCCGGGCCGAACGCTCGCCGCCTTCAGATCGCCTCGGGCCCCGCGACGAAGCCGGCGACGGCGCTGGCGGCGACGACGAAGGGGCTGGCGAGGTAGACCTTGCCGGGCCCCGAGCGGCCGGGAAAGTTGCGATTGATGGCCGAGACCGTGACCTGCTCGGGCGAGCTCGACACGCCCGGGCCCGCCTTGATGCAGGCGCCGCACGAGGGGTCGACGAGCTCGGCGCCCGCGCGCTCGAAGAGCTCGAGGTAGCCCTTCGCCTCGGCGTAGCGGCGCACGAGCTGCGAGCCGAACTGAATGTAGAGCCGCACGCCGGGCGCGACGCGGCGGCCGCGGCCGAGGGCGTGGCCCAGCACCTCGGCGTACATGTCCATGTCGGCGCGCTTGCTGCCGGTGCACGAGCCGCCGTAGGCGATGTCGACGCGCACCTCGCCCTCGCGCTCGCGCAGGAGGCGCAGCGGCACGCCGTTGCGCGGGTCGCCCGGGGTGGCGACCATCGGCTCGATCGCCGCGAGATCGAGGTCGAAGCGGGCGGCGTAGCGCGCGCCCGGGTCGGCGGCGACGGCGCGCTCGCGCACGCGCGCGGGGTCGAGGCCGCGCTCTTGCGCGACGAAGGCGACGGCCGCATCGTCGGCGGCGACGATGCCGGTGAAGCCCCCGGCCTCGACGGCCATGTTGGTCAGGGTGGCGCGCTCGTCGACGGCGAGCTCGGCGACGCCGGGGCCGGCGAACTCGAGCACCTGGCCGATGCCCCGGCCCTCGCGGAAGTAGGGCAACGAGAGCAGGTGCAGCATGACGTCCTTGGCGCAGACGCCGGGCCGGAGCCGGCCGGCGAGCTCGACGCGCACGCTCTCGGGCACGCGCACGCGCACGTCGCGGGTCAGCCACGCGTTGGCCATGTCGGTCGAGCCGACGCCGAAGGCGAAGCAGCCGAGCGCGCCGGCCATGCAGCTGTGCGAGTCGGTGCCGGCGATGAGCTGGCCGGGCAGCGCGATGGCCTCGAGCACCTTGGTGTGGCAGATGGCCTCTGAGCCGGCGGGGCGGCCGTCGCGCTCGACCTCGCCGTAGAGCGTGAGGCGGTGGCGGCGGGCGAAGGCGTCTTGCACCTCGGCCAGGCTCGCGGCCTGCCGGTCGAGGCCCATCTCGCGGTGGGCCTTGGGCATCACCCGGTCGAGAAAGGTGAGGTGGTCGCGGAAGGCGTACACGCTCTCGGGCTCGGCGACGCGGGCCTCGTCGCCGAGCGCGGCGCGGAAGAGCGCGTCGGCCATGGGCGTGACGTACTCGTGGGTGAAGCGCACGTCGGCGCGGGCGAAGAAGGCGTCGCCCGGGGCGACCGCGGGCAGGCCGACGCGGTCTTCGGCGGGGTCGACGACGGCGTGCGCGGCCAAGATCTTCTCGGCCAGCGTCATCGGCCGCGGCGCCGTCGTCACCGCGGGCGGCCGCAGCTCGCCGCGCAGGCGCGCCCGGTTGTAGGCGAAGAGGCCGCCCGAGCGCACGACGTCGGCCGAGATGGGGTCGCGCCCCCCCGCGAACGCCTCGATCGGCACCTCGTCGCCGCGCTCGAGCCGCTCGAGCAGGGCGAAGTCGGTCGAGGTGAGCAGCCCGATGTTCTCGGCGTTCTGCCCGTAGATCTTCTCGACGCTCGCGGCGAACGCCACCCGGATGCCGCAGGCGAGCTCGGCGTAGGGCGCGGTCTCGCGCGACGAGCCGCAGCCCTTCGAGCGGCCGCTCACGACCGCCCCGAAGCCGCCGTTCTTGACCGCGTCTCGCACGACGACCCCGCCGCGCAAGCCGACCAGGCAGTAGCGCGCCAGCGTCTCGTCGTAATAGTAGCAGGCCCAGGCCGGCGTCAGCTCGTCGGTCGAGATGTTGTCGAGCAGCTTGCGCCCCGGGTCGAAGGTGAGCGTGACGCGCCCTTCGAGCTGCGCCTTCAAGAGGTCGAGGTCTTCGGTGAGGTAGAGAACCTTGCCGCGCAGGCGCAGCGTCTTGGACAAATTGCGGCTCACGGTACGTAGAGCATCACGCGCCCGCGTCGCCCGCAAGCCGCCCCCGAACGACGAGGTGCGGCAATTTTCAGCCCGGGGTGCGCAAAGGTAGTACGTTGCGGGGGTCGACGGCGATGGTCCAGGCCTGGTCCATCACGTGGCCCGCGGCGGTCGGCTTGCCCTCGCGCTCGTCGCGCACGCGGCGCACCTCGAGGTGCAGGTGCACGAGGCCCTCGCTGCCCGTGTCGCCGACGAAGCCGAGCAGATCGCCCTCGCGCGCGGGCTGGCCGGGGGTGAGGCCCTGGGCGATGCCGTCGAGGTGTCCGTAGACCACGAGGTACGTGCGCAGGCGCCCCCCCTCGCGCACGAGGTGGCGCGTGACGACGCAGGTGCCGACGAGGTGGCCGGCGTGCAGCACCTCGGCCTCGCCGTCCTGGTGTTCGAGCGTGACGAGGCGCACCTCGGCGCCGCGCGGGGCCATCAGATCGACGCCGCCGTGGCCGACGGCGTGCAGGCGCGGGCCCCGGCGCTGCGCCTCGTTGGGCCGGTCGAGATCGTAGCCGCTCATGACGAAGGGCACGCCGGGCCGGTCGGGCGTGCGGACGGGGTAGCGATAGGCGGCGAACTCGGCCGGGCGCTCGGGCAGGCGCGGCACCTGGTCGTAGGTCTCGACGCGGCCGCGCCGGTCGATGTGCCAGTTGCTGCGGGCGACGAGCTCTTCGCCCTCGTCGTCGAAGGCGTGCAAGAAGTCGACGCAGGCGCCGCCGTCGGGCAGCGTGCCCCGGGGGCAGAGCGGCGAGGGGGCGGCGGCGGCCCGGGCGGGGCGCGCCGCGGTCGGGGTCGGGGTGGGCGGGGGCCTCCGGGCCGCGGCGCGCGTCGGGGCGAGGCCGGAGAGGGCGGCGAGGGCGGCGACGCCGAGCGAGGCGCGGACGAGCGGGTGCATGGGCCGGGGCCCGGGCCCGGGCGGGGGCCCCCGTGCCGAGCCTAACCCGTCGGGCGGGGCGGCGCTTCCCTCCCGACGCGGGGCGGCGCTTCTCTCGGGGGGCGGCGCTTGCCTCCCGGCGCGGGGCAGCGCTTCCCGCCGGGCGCGGCGCATCCCTCGTCGGGCGGGGCGGCGCTTGCCTCCCGGCGCGGCGCGGCGCGTCTCGCGCGGCGCGGTGCGGCGCACGCCGCCCGGACGTGCGGAGCTTCCCTCCCGGGCGGGGTCTTGCTACGCCTCGGGCCCAATGAGCAAGCCTGCCTCCGCCGAGACGACCCTGCGCGCCCTCTTCGACGCCGAGCGCAACGTGCGGCGCCTGCACCGCGAGCTCGTCGCCGGCGATCGCGGCGCGGTCATCGCCGCCGCGGTCGCCGCGGTGCGCGAGGCGAAGGGCTCGAGCGACGAAGACGAGGGGGCCGTCCGGCTGGTGCGGCTCGCGGCGCTGCTCGGCGATCTCGGGGGCGATCGGGCGGTCGACGCGCTCATCGACGTGCTCGACTCCGAGCAGCCCGAGGCGCGCCTGGCCGCCGGCGAGGCCCTCTCCGAGCTCGCCTTCGACCGCTTCAAAGAGGTGGCCCTCGGGGTCGAGCGCGCGCTCGTGCGGCTCGCGCCGACGAGCCCCGCGCTCTCCGAGCTGCCCTTCGTGCTCTCCGAGGTGCCCGAGCCCGGCGTCGCCAAGCTGCTCGGCCGCTTCCTCGAGCACGCGCAGGCCGAGGTGGTGGCCTCGGCCATCGAGGCCTCGGTCGAGTACGGCGACCCCGCGCTCGCCCGGCTCATCGCCCCGCTGAAGAACGACCCGCGCGTCGTCGACCTCGACGACGAGGCGGGCGAGCGCGACCAGGCGACGATCGGCCAGCTCGCGCGCGAGGCGTGCGAGGTGCTCGAAGCCGCGTCATGAACCTGCCCGAGCTCGGGCCCTCGGACGCGGCGGTCTTCGAGGCCTTCGTCGCGCCCCGCCTCGGGGCGCTCTACCAAGAGCTCTTGCTCGCCATGCTGCTGCCCCAGCGGCCCTCGCGCGTCGCCCACCTCGGCTGCCGGACGGGCTACCCCGACCAGCTGCTCGCCGCGCAGCTGCCCGGCGGCGAGCTCTTCGGCGTCGACCCCTCGCTGAGCGCCGTCGAGCTCGCGCAGACCAAGGCGTCGCTCCTGCCCGACTTCGGCGCGCACTACCTGGCCGCCGCGGGCCTGCCGAGCCCGCTCGAGGGCGCCTCGTTCACCCACGTCGTCTGCCTGAACCCCGTCGCCCCGACGGCCGCCGAGCGCACCGCGCTCTTCGCCGAGGCCTGCCGCCTGCTCGTGCCCGAGGGCCAGGCCCTCGTCGGCATGCCGCTCCGGGGCTCCTTCCAGGAGGTGTTCGACCTGCTGCGCGAGTACGCCGTCAAGTACGACGAGGCCGCCGTCGGCGAGGCGAGCGAGGCGGCCATCGGCATGCGGCCCACGGTCGAGTCGGTGACCGACGAGTGCGAGGCGGCCGGCTTCGTCGAGGTCGACGTCGAGATCGTGCGCACCGAGCTCGAGTTCCAGAGCGGGCGCGACTTCTTCGAAGACCCCATCACGCGCCTGGTCATCCTGCCCGACGTGCTCGCGTACCTCGGCCTCGAGGGCCCTGTTGAGGCCCCGCTCGCCTACGTGCGCGAGGCCATCGACCGCTACTGGTCCGAGGCCACCTTCGGCCTGACCGTGCAGGTCGGCTGCGTCAGCGGGCTGCGCGCCGCGCCCGGCTGATCGCCGCGCCGGGGGCCCGCGCCGCCGCGCCGCGTCGGGCCTCGCGCCCGCCGCCGGCCCGCGCCGCGCCGCGCGCCCGCGGCGGGGCGTCGCGCCGGGAGCGCGGAGGGGTTGTCGTGGCCCGGGGGCCGTGGTTTGCCTCCCCGCCCACGACCATGACGACCGTCCGGCTCAGGCCGCTCAAGCGCGAGCCGCCCCGCTGCGCGAACTACGCCGACGAGCACGAGCTGCGCCGCTTCGAGCGCGCCATGCGCGCGCACCGCGCCGACACCGAGCCCTTCGTCGTCGAAGCGCTCGAGGGGCGCGTCGACGGCGCGTACCGCGTGCGCGGCGAGAGCGGCAACGAATACTACGTCGACATCGTCGACGGCGGCGGGCAGAGCGACACCTGCACCTGCCCCGACTTTCTGACCAACGATCTGGGCACCTGCAAGCACGCCGAGGCCGTGCGCCGCGCCGTCGCCGGCCGGCGCGCCTGGCGCGCGCTCTACGCGCGGCTGCCGGCCGAGCCCGCCGTGACGACGGTCGGCGTGCGCTTCGCCGAGCCCGGGCGTCCCGCCCCCGCCCTGCTCGGGCCGGTCTCGCGGCGCGCGCTCGCCCGGGGCGGCCTCGCGCTCGACGCGGCCGGGTGGGTCGAGCCGGGCGCCTCGGCGGTGCTGCGCCCGGGCCGCGACGGGCCCGCGCTGCGCGTCACCTACGCCGCCCCGCTCGCCTACGAGCGCTGGCGGCAGGTGCGCGCCTTGCGCGCGCGGCGCGCGGCGGTCGCGGCGGCCCTGGGGCGGGGCCGGCTCGGCGTCGACGTGCTGCGGGGCCCGCTCTTCCCCTACCAGCGCGACGGCGTCGCGCACCTGGTCGTGGCCGGGCGCGGGTTGCTCGCCGACGACATGGGCCTCGGCAAGACCGTCCAGGCCATCGCCGCCTGCGAGGTGCTCCGGGCCCGCGGCGAGGCCTCGCGCGTGCTCGTCGTCGCGCCCACCTCGCTCAAGCACCAGTGGGCGGCCGAGATCGAGCGGCACGCCGGCGAGCGCGCCGTCATCGTCGGCGGCGGCGGGCGCGCGCGGGCCGCCGCCTTCCGGTCGGACGCGCCCTACAAGATCCTCAACTACGAGCTCACCTGGCGCGAGCTGCGCCGGCTGCAGGGCCTCGACGCCGACGTGCTCGTGCTCGACGAGGCCCAGCGGGCCAAGAACTTCCGCACCAAGACCGCCGCCACGCTGCGCGCCATCCCCTCGCGCTTTCTCTTCGTGCTGACGGGCACCCCCGTCGAGAACCGCCTCGACGACCTCTACGCCCTCCTGCAGCTCGCCGACCCCGCGCTGCTCGGCCCCCTCTGGCGCTTCAACCGCGAGTTCCACGAACAGAACGAGCGGGGGCGGGTCACCGGCTACAAGAACCTCGCCCGCCTGCGCGAGCGCATCGCCCCCTTCGTGCTGCGCCGCCGCAAGGAGGCCGTGCTCGACCAGCTCCCGCCGCTCACCGAGCAATACCGCTACGTGCCCCTCGACCCGCGGCAGGCCGAGCTCGAGGCGGGCCTGCGCTCGGACGCCGCGCAAATTCTCGCGATCGCCGAGCGGCGCGCCCTGACCAAAGAAGAGCACGAGCGCCTGATGAAGCTCCTGCTCAAGGCCCGCCAGGCGTGCAACGCCCTCGAGCTCGCCGACCCCGACCGCGGCGAGCGCGCCTCGCCCAAGCTCGACGAGTTCGAGTCGTTCGTCGCCGAGATCGCGGCGCAAGGCTCGTCGAAGCTGCTCGTCTTCTCCGAGTGGGTCGGCATGCTGAGGCTCGCCGCCGAGCGCCTCGTCGCCTTGGGCGTCGGGCACCTGCTCTTTCACGGCGGCGTGCCGGCCGAGCGGCGCGGCGCCCTGCTCGACCGCTTCCGGCACGACCCCGACCTGCGCGTCTTGCTCTGCTCCGACGCCGGCGGCGTCGGCCTCAACCTGCAAGTCGCCACCTACGTCGTCCACCTCGATCTGCCCTGGAACCCCGCCCGCCTCGACCAACGCACGCCGAGGCGGGCGCGACGCCGAGCGCCGAAACGAACGCGCCCTCGGCCGCCGAGGAGGCCTGGGCCTCCGAGACCGCGGCGGGCGCGATGCCGGGTACCGCCAACGGCAACGCCGCCGCCCGACCCTCCGACGCCGCCAACGGCAACGCCGCCGCCCGACCCCCCGACGCCGCCAACGGCAACGCCGCCGGCGCCCCCCCGCCCCGCCGGACGACCACGCGCGCCGCCGAGCGCTTGCGCCTCGCGAAGGTCGTCTTCGACGCCGCGTTCTACGCCGACGCCCTGCGCGCCTCGTACGAGGCGGTCGCCTCGGCCCTCGGCTCGCTCGCCGACGGCGGCCCGCCCCCGAGCCACCAGGCCCTCGTCGCGGCGCTCTACCGCGACCTCTTGCCCGCCGGCAAGGCCCCCCCGGCCGCGCACGCCACGCTCGCGCGCCTCCACGATCTGCTCTCGCTCGACGAGCACGGCGTCGAGGTCGATCGCGAGCTCGCCCGCCAGGCCGTCGAAGAGGCCGCCGCTTGGGTCGAGCGCCTCGCGCCCCCGCCAGGCACGGGCTGAGCGCCTCCGCAGGCCGGCCGGGCCCCGAGCGCTCGGCAAGGCGGCGATCAAGGTGCTCAACCCCGCGCGCTCGTCCGAGCCCGCGTCGGTCGCGCGCTTCGTCGGCGACGAGCTCTCGCTCCGCCCCTTCGTCGCCCCCGGCCTCGGCGGCGTCGTGCTCGGCGGCAGGTTCTAGCGCGGCGATCGCCCGGGCGGCGGGCGCTCGCAGAGGCGCACGTTCAGATCGCCGCAGCCGACGTCGTGCAGGAAGAACGCGGCTTCGTCGACCGCCGCGAGACAGTTCTGGCCGGCGCCCCCGTTGGGCTGGCCGGCCGCGAAGGCGAACGCTCCGGCGGTGAAGGGCTCGCCGTTCTCCCAGGCGAAGTTCCCCTCGTTGCCGGCGCCGCGATCGTTGCCACCCGTCCAGACCGATTCGACGAGCCCGAACTGGCTCGTCAACACGCCGCGGATCAGATCGAACTCTCGCTGGTCGCCGAACGCGACCATGTGCCCGCCCTCGGGCAGGGCCCTGCAGGCGTCGCGCGCCGCGACCCAGGCGAGGTCCGCGCGAAAGAGCAGGTAGCAATGCCCCGTCGCCCCGTCGATGAAGGGCTCGCCGTCGACCGCCTCGCAGCGCACCTGGCAATCGGAGGTGCAGGCCGCGTTGCCCTCGGGCAGCCCGCTGTCGCAGGCCTCGTCGCCCTCGGCGACGCCATCGCCGCAGACCACGCCGGGCGAGCCCCCGGCCCCTGCGCCGCCCGAGCCCCCCGAGCCCCCCGAGCCCCCCGAGCCCGCCTGCCCCCCGGTGCCGCCCTGGCCGCCCGAGCCGCCCGAGCCGCCCGAGCCGCCCGAGCCGCCCGAGCCGCTCGTGCTGCCGCCCCCCGCGCCCTGCCTCGGCGCCCCGGCCTCGCCGCCCACGTTCGGCGCCCCCGAACGCCCCCCCGAGGCCCCCGAGCCGCCGCCGCCGGCCCGGCCCTCGCCGGCGGTGAGCTCGTCGAAGTCGGCGGCGAGCGAGCAGGCAGCCGCCAGCGAACAAACCACGAGCGCCGTGAAAAGCGCCGTGGGACGTGGGCGACGGGTCACGAGCATCGGGGCCACGATAACGCCTCTTGGCCTGCCACCACTACCTGACAGACTCCTCAGGGGGCAGGCACCTACACCCCCCTCACCCTAGGCTCCTCATGCCGACCGCGCTCGAGGCGGTCGACATCGGCGACGTCGCCGGGCCCTCCCGGAAGGCTTGCCGAGGTCGTCGGCGACGTCGCCGGACTTTCCCAAAGGTCTCAAGAGGTCGTCGGCGACGTCGCCGGACCCCCCCGAAGGCTTGCCGAGGTCGTCGGCGACGTCGCCGGACCCTTCCGGAAGGCTTTCCGAGGCTGTCGGCGACGTCGCCGGACCGTTCGAAAGGTTCTCGGCGAACGTCAGAGGCGTCCGGGGGTCTTTCGAACGGCCCCCCGAGGTCGCCGGCGCGTTTCGCGGCATGGTTCGAAAGGTCCGGCGGGTGCGCCGGTGCGCGGGCCGGGGCCGGGCCGCCTCGCTCAGCGCCGCGCCACGGCCCCGTCGGCGAGCGGGGGCGCCTCGTCGCCCTCGGCGGGTGCGGGGGCGGGGGCGGGTGCGGGTGCCGGGGCGGGGGCGCGGGCGCGGCGATCGCTGGCGGCGCCGAGGCCGAAGGCGAGGGCGAGCCAGAGGGCGCAGAGGGGCAGGGCGAAGAGGGCGGTGGGGGCGCCGAGGGCGGGGGCGACCGACGAGGCGAGCACGCCGCCGAGGGCGTCGCCGCCGCGGTAGACGACGGTGTCGATGACGCTCTTGGTCTTGTACTTGTCGTCGCGGTCGACGACGGTAAAGAGCAGCTCGCGCGCGGGCTTGGCGACGCCGTAGTCGAGCGTGCGGCGCGCCACCTGAAAGGCGACGAGCAGCGCGAGGCCCGGGGCGGCGGCGAGGGCGGCGAAGCCGGCGAGCGAGAGGGCGGGCAAGAGCGCGAGGGCGCGGGCGGTGCCGAGCGCGCGCAAGACCCGCCCGGTGGCGAAGGCCTGCAGGAGCAGGGTCGCGGCCTGCACGGCGGCCTCGACCTTGGCGAAGAGCGCGGCGCGCGCGCCCGGGTCGGGCAGGGCCGAGCGCGCGAGCGCGAGCTGCTCGACGTAGACGAAGGTCGAGGTGAGCGCCCAGCAGAGCACGTAGCCGGCGATGCCGAGCAGGTAGGGGCTGTGGGCGACGCGCGCGAGCGCGCCCCGCGAGGCCCAGCGCAGGGGCCCGGCGGCCGGGGGCGCGGCGGGCGCGTCGGCGGCGGGCGGGCGCGCGTGGGGCTCGATGCCGCGCAGCAGGCGCAGCGCGAGCTCGAAGAGCAGGGCGGACAGGGCGAGCAGGGGCGCGAGCCCGAAGCGCTCGACCGCGCCGGCCGTCACGAGCGAGCCGAGCAGGCCGCCGAGGGTGCCGCCGGCCGCGACGACGCCGAACCCGCGCAGCCCCTCGCGGTGGGTGAAGCGGTCGGCCATCGTGCCCCAGAAGATGCTGAGGGCGAAGAAGTTCTGGACGCTCGCCCAGACGAAGAAGGCGCGCGCGGCCCAGGGCGCGACGGGGGCGCCGGGGCGCGCGAGCGCGGGGGCGAAGGCGAGCAGCGAGAGGGCGAAGAAGCGGTAGGCGAGGGCGACGAAGCGGTCGCGCGGCAGGCGCGAGGCGGCGAAGAAGAGCGGCGGCGTCAGCGCGAGCATGGTGCCGAGCACGGCCAGCATCAGCCACTGCACCTCGCCCGTCTTGCCGAGCGTGGCCATCGCGTCGCGCACGGGGCGGATGACGAACCAGCCGCCGAGCACGCAGAAGCACGCCGCCGCCGCCCGCGCGACGCGCGGCGCCTCGTCCGGGTCGACGCCGAAGAGCCGGGCGAGCCGGGCGGGCGCCTCGCCGCCGTCGCCCGGCCCCCTCCCGGGGGGGCCGCCCGGCGGGGGGCCGCTCACTTCTTCTTCTCGGCGCGCCAGGCCGCGAGCACCTCGGCCTCGCGCTCGGGCGAGAGGCCCGCCTTCGGCTTCGCGCGCCGGTCGGCCGGCTGCGCCTTCCACCAGGCGAGGGTGTCGCGGAAGGTGTCGCCGATCGGCCGGAACGTCATGCCGCGCTCGATGGCGCGCTGGCTGCTGACGCGCGCCATGCCGCCGTCTTCGCCGTTCGAGGGCACCCAGACGGGCATGTCGCCCCAGGGCTCGACCTTGTGCTTCTCGAGGAACGACGCCGGCACCCAGGTGAGCTTGCAGCTCGCGTTGAGGGCCTTCACGCCCTGCTCGAGGAAGGGGCCGACGGTGATCGGATCGCGGGGCCCGACGGCGTTGTAGACGCCGACGTGGCGCTTCTCGACGGCGGTGATCGTCCAGGCCGCGAGGTCGCGCACGTCGATGATCTGCATGCGATCGGTCGCGGGCTCGCCGGGCGCGAGCACCTCGCCGCCGCGGTCGAGGCGCACGGGCCAGTAGGTGAAGCGGTCGGTCGGGTCGTCGGGGCCGACGATGAGGCCGGGCCGGATGGTGGTCGCCCGACCGGCGAAGGCGCGCTCGGCCTCGCGCTCGCACAGCGCCTTGAGCGGGCCGTAGGTCTCACCGCTCACCTTCTCGATCGTCTCGTCGGCGAGCTTGCCGACGGCGCCCGACTCGTCGACGCCGCCGGGCGGGGGCTTGTGGTAGACCGAGATGGTCGAGATGAAGACGTAATGGCCGACCGCGTCTTTCAAGAGCTCGGCCGAGCGGCGCACGACGGCGGGCACGTAGCCCGAGGTGTCGATGACCGCGTCCCACTCGCGGCCCTGCAGCCCCGAGAGGTCGACCTTGCGGTCGCCGTGAATCTGCTCGAGGTCGGGGAAGAGGTGGGGGTTGGTCTTGCCGCGGTTGAAGAGCGTGAGCTTGTGCCCGCGCGCCTGGGCGTCGCGCACGAGGGCGGGGCCGAGAAAGCCGGTGCCGCCGAGCACGAGAATGCGCAGGGGGCGCGGGGGCGCGGCGGGCTTGGGGGGCGGCGGGGGGGCCTGGGCGGTGCGCGGGCGGCGCGGGGGGGGGTCGGTGGCACAGCCGATCAGCCCGAGTGCCGAGGCGGCGAGCAGGGTGCGGCGCGAGGTGGCCCCGGGGGGGGCGCGGCGGGGGGCAGGCGAGCTCGGGCGGGGCATGGGGTCGTGGGCAGCAAACACCGCGTCCGGGCGAAGGTTCGGGGGGGCCGCCGGTCGCCGGGGGCGGATGCTGCTGCGTGCTTCGGGCACCCTGAAACCGCGTTCGGGCGAAGGTTCGGGGGGGCCGCCGGTCGCCCCCGACTGAAGTCGGGGGCAGC
>DASTPP010000239.1:0-28892 GCA_035762175.1 Polyangiaceae bacterium
CGGCCGCGGCGGCGCGGGCGGCGCGGGCGGCCGCTGAGGGGCCGGGCGCGGGCCGCACTTCCGCCGGAACCGCGCGCCCCCCCGCCTCGTAGTGCCGTAGTGCCTTTCGTTTGCGCTCAGGCCGGCCCTGCCAAGGCCGGCCCGGGCCGAGGCCCCTCGAGTGGGAGGTTTGTGACCATGACGAAAAATTTCTGGCTCCTTGTCTTTGCCCCCTGCGCCCTCGCCCTGTCGCTCGGCGCCTGCAGCAGTGACGAAGACGACAGCGACGACGGCCCTGGGTTCGCGACCGCCGAGGTCAAAGACCAGAGCGGCAACAAGCTCGGCACGGCCTCGTTTTCGAAGGAAGGCGACGAGATCAAGCTCATCATCGGGCTCTCGAACGTGGCGACCAAGAGCCAAGAGGTCGGCATTCACATTCACGAGAAGGCGATCTGCGACGCGGCCAACGGCTTTCGGGGCGCCGGCGACCACTGGAACCCGGGCAAGACCGACTACAACGGCACGCCCGACATGGGCTGGCTGGGCGAGCTCGGCAAGCTCACCATCGACGCCGAGGGCAAGGCGAGCAAGACGTGGTCGTACTCGACCTGGCGACTCGGCTCGGGCGACGAGCGCGACGTGGTGGGCCGGGCCATCATCTTGCACGACGTCGACGCGACGCCCGACGACGGCATGCCGGCACCGCGCCAGGGCTGCGGCGAGGTCAAGGCCGACCCGTTAGCGCTCGGGCCGCGGGCGCCGGCCGGCCGGCGCGCCTTGCCCGCCGGGGCCGGCGGGGCTAAAAGCGCCGGCCCAATGCTCGACTTCTCCCCGAACCAGGCGCAGGCGATGGTGCAAGGGGTGGCGCGCGAGGTGGCCGAGCGCCGCCTGCGTCCCGCCGCCGCCGAGCTCGAGCGCGAGGGCCGCTTCCCGCGCGAGCAGCTGCGCGAGCTCGCCGGGCTCGGGCTGATGGGCGTCAACGTGCCCTCGGCCTACGGCGGCGCCGAGGCGGGCGCGGTCGCCTACTCGCTCGCCATGACCGAGATCGCCCGCGGCTGCGCCTCGACCGCCGTGACGATGGCGGTCAACAACATGGTCGCCGAGGTCATCGTCGCCTTCGGCACCGAAGAGCAGCGGCAGCGGCACGTGCCCAAGATCACGTCGGGCGAGTACGCGGCCGCGTCCTTCGCGCTGAGCGAGCCCGAGGCCGGCAGCGACGCGGGCTCGCTGCGCACGACGGCCGAGCGGGTCCCGGGCGGCTACCGGCTCGAGGGCCAAAAGCAGTGGATCAGCTCGGGCGCCTACGCCGGCGTGTTCGTCGTCTGGGCGCGCACCGGGGGCCCGGGCCCCAAGGGCATCTCGTGCTTCCTGGTCGAGGGCGGGGCGCCGGGGCTCAAGGTCGGGCGGGCCGAAGACAAGATGGGCCTGCGCGCCTCGAACACCGTCGCGCTCACCTTCGAGGGCTGCTTCGTGCCCGAAGGCGCCCTGCTCGGCGCGCCCGAGGGGGGCTTCAAGATCGCGATGATGGCGCTCGACGGCGGGCGCGTCGGCATCGCGAGCCAGGCCTGCGGCATCGCCTCGGCGGCGCTCGACGAGGCGACGCGCTACGCGAAAGACCGCCGGCAGTTCGGCCGGCCCGTCGCCGACTTCCAGGCCGTGCAGTGGCACCTGGCCAACAGCCGCGTCGAGCTCGACGCCGCGCGCGCGCTCGCGCTGCGCGCCGCCTTCCTGAAAGAGGCCGGCCGCCCCTTCTCCCAGGAGGCCGCGATGGCCAAGCTCTACGCGTCCGAGGCCGCCAACCGCATCTGCCAGCGCGCCGTGCAGGTGCTCGGCGGCTACGGCTACACGCGCGAGTTCCCCGTCGAGCGGCACCTGCGCGACGTGCGCGTGACGACCATCTACGAGGGCACGAGCGAGATCCAGCGCACGGTCATCGCCCGCAACCTGCTGCGCGACGGGGCCCCGCGCCGCGGCGGCGCCTGAGCGCGGGGCGCCCCCATGGCCACGATGCGAGCCCCCGCCGCGCCCCCGCCCCGGGGCCCGCGCCCGCCGCGCCGCCGGGGGGCGGCGCCCGCGTGGTGAGCAAGGCGCCCGCGGGCCCCGCGCCCGCGGCGCTGCCCGGGCCGGGCGAGCATGAGGTCTGCCCCTTCTGCGGCTCGCAGGCCCTCGTCGTGCCCTCGCGCCGCCTGCGCTTCGTCTGCGCCGTCTGCGGGCGGGCGCGCGTGCCCATCGACGACCCGTCCCTGAAGCGCAGCGGCCGCGAGGCCGAGGCGCTCGACGAGGCGACGCGGGCCGAGCGCGCCTCGCAGCTCTGGCGCGGCTTCGGCATCCTCGTCGCGTTCCTCGGGGCGGCGACGGCGCTCGTGTTCCTCTCGTTCTTGATGCTCGTGCACCCGCCGCTCGGCACCGCGGTGCTCTCGGGGGTGTTCGCGCTCGCGCCGAGCGCGCTCGCGGCCTGGGCCATGCACCGCGCCCGCGCGAACGCCGAGCGCGTCAACCCGGCGCTCGAGCGGGGCTGGGACGCGGCGGCCGCCGACCTGGTCGCCCAGCGCCCCTCGCTGACCGAGGCCGAGCTCGCCTCGACCCTGCGCCTGTCGCCCGCGCAGGCCGAGGCGATGCTCGTGCGCCTCTCGGCCGCGGGCCTGGTCGGCTCGCGGCTGACCGAGGCCGGCGAGCTCACCTTCCACCCGACCGGGCGCGCGCGCGTCGCGGCCCTCGACGCCCCCGCCCCGGGCCCCGCCGCCGCCGCCGCCGAGGCGCGCGAGCGGGCCGAGCTCGAGGCGGCGCTCGACGAGGCGGCGCTCGACGAGGCGACGCGGGCCGAGCGGGGCGCGGGGCGCGGCGGCGAGCGGCGCGGCCCATGAGCGAGCGGGGGGCGCGGCGGGCGCTGACCCACGTCGGCGGCCCGACCGAGCTCGGGGGCGACGCCGAGGCGGCCGCGCTGCTCGGGCGGGCGCTCGCCGCGGCCGAAGACCCCGAGGCGGGGCGGGCGCACGTCCACGGCTTTCATAGCTACCCGGCGCGGCTGCACCCGGCCGTGGCGCGCGAGCTCATCGCGGGGCTGAGCCCGCCCGGCGGCGCCGTGCTCGACCCGTTCTGCGGCAGCGGCACCGTGCTGGTCGAGGCGCGCCTGCTCGGGCGGCGCGCCCTCGGCGTCGACGCCAACCCGCTCGCCGTGCTGCTGAGCGAGCTGAAGGCCGCGGGGCGCGGCGAGCGCGAGTGCGAAGGTCTGCTCGCCGCCGCGGCCGAGGTCTCCGCCGTCGCCGAGGCCCGCCGGCGCGCGCGGGCGGGCGCCTCGCGGCCCTACCCGCCCGACGAGTTCGCCGCCTTCGACCCGCACGTGCTGCTCGAGCTCGACGGGCTGCGCGTGGGCCTCGAGGCCCTGCGCGATCGGGAAGCGAGGGCCGACCTCGAGCTCGTGCTGAGCTCGCTGCTGACCAAGCTCGGGCGCCGGGCCGGCGACAGCAGCGAGGCGGCCGTGCCGAAGCGGCTCGCGGCGGGGTACCCGACCCGGCTTTTCGTCAAGAAGACCGAAGAGCTCGTCGCCCGCCTGCGCGCCTACCGCGGGGCGCTGCCGCCCCGGGCCCCGTCGCCCGTCGTGCGCGAGGGCGACGCGCGGGGGCTCGGGCGCGCGGGCCTGCCGCCGCTCTCGCTCGTGCTGAGCTCGCCGCCCTACCCCGGCACCTACGACTACCTGCACCACCACGCGCTGCGCCTGCGCTGGCTCGGCCTCGACGCCGAGGGCTTCGACCGGAGCGAGATCGGGGCGCGGCGCCGGCTGAACGAGCTGCCCTTCGCCGAGGCGCTCGCGCGCTGGGAGGGCGACCTCGAGGCGGTGCTCGCGCCGCTCGGGCGGCGGCTCGAGTCCGGCGGCGCGATCGTGCTGGTCATCGCCGACAGCGTGCTGGCGGGGCGGGCGCTCGACAGCGAACGGTCGGTGCGGCGGGTGGCCGCGCGCGCGGGGCTCGGGCTCTTCGCGCGGGCCTCGCAGCGGCGGCCGCACTTCCACGGCCCGACCCGGAGGGCCTTCGGGGCGGGGGCGCCGAAGCGCGAGCACGCGCTCTTGCTCCGCCCCGCGGCGCTGGCGGGGCGGGCCGCGGGCGCGTAAATAGAGGGCCCCCATGCCCACGATCGAGTTCGAAGGTAACGCGCTCGGGCCGACGCTGCGGGTCGACGAGCCCGAGGGCGGCGCGCTCGCCGACATCTGCGACGACTGCGAGGCCCCCGTCCCCTTCTCGTGCCGCGGCGCCAGCTGCGCCACCTGCCGCGTCGTGGTGCTCGAAGGCGGCGCGCTCTTCGAGGCGCCGGGCGAGGCCGAGCGCGAGCTGCTCGAGGTGCTCGGCGCCGGGCCCGACGAGCGGCTCGCGTGCAGCGCGCGGGTGCGCGCGGGCGGCGGTCTCGTGCGCCTGCGCGTGGCCGACGAGAGCGTGCTCTGAAGCGCGGCGCGTCGGCGCGGGCGGGCGCCCCGCGGTCGCGGCCCGGCGGCGAGTTCTAGGGTGCCTGCAGAGCGCGCAAGGTCAGCGGCCGCGCGCCCCGGAGCCGCGCCACTCGGCCCGCTCGCGCCGTTACCTTTTGTTCTCAGTGAACCCCTCGGTGCGCAAACCGATACGCACTCGCACGCTCATCCGTTTCGGGCCCCTCTTAGGGGAGTCGACGCCAGGGCAAACCTGGTAGATAGAGAGTGAGACCCCGGTCGGGGGGCGGGGGTCGACGTCGGCGTCGTGGCCCGGCACGCCTCTCGCAATGCAAGACCGTTGAAGCACCATGCGCCTTCATCAGCCCCAAGCCCCGCTGCGTGACGTCGCCCCACTCGTCGAAGGTTGGGCCGGGCGCGCCTGGCTCGCGCGCACGTTGCGCGAGTTCGCGCTGCAAGATTGGTGGGTCCTCGCCTACCACGTTACGCTCTTTCTGGCGGCGCTCCAGGGCTCGGGGCCGATGCGCGAGAGCTGCCTCGAGCGCACGTCGGCGCTGGTGGCGCTGCACCTGTCGACGCTCTGTCTCATCCGCGGCGGGCTCATCCGCAACCGGGTGGCGGCGCCGCTGCTCTACCGGTTCGTGGTCTACGGGGGCGTGCAGCTCTCGTACTTCTTGCTGCGCGACCTCTTGCCCACGGCCTCGTCGGCGGTGCTCGACGGGCAGCTCTACGAGCTCGACCGGCGGCTCTTCGGCGTCGAGCCGACGCTCTGGGCCGACCGCTTCGTCACGCCCGCGACGACCGAGTGGTTCTCGTTTTTCTATTACAGCTACTTCCTGCTGCTCGCGGTGCACGTCCTGCCGCTGCTCTTCGTGATGCGGCGGCTGCGCCTGGCGGCCGAGTTCGCGCTCGCCATCTTCTTCACCTTCTGCACCGCGCACGTGCTCTACATGGTGGTGCCCGGCTACGGCCCCTACTGGTTCCTGGCCGACCAGTACCAGCACGCCCTGCCGCACGGCTTCTTCTACGACCTGGTGCTCGGCGCGGTCAGCGCGGGCGGGGCCCTCAAAGACATCTTCCCCTCGCTGCACACCGCGGCCCCGACCGCGATCGCGCTCTTCTCCTTCCGGCACCGGCGCGAGCTGCCCTTCCGCTACACCTGGCCGATCACCGCCTTCTTCGCCCTCAACATCATCGGCGCGACCATCTTCCTGCGCTGGCACTACGCCATCGACGTCGTCGCGGGGCTCGCCCTCGCCGCGACGAGCGTGGCCCTCGCCGCCCGCCTCTCGCCGCGCGAAAGCGAGCGGCGGGCCCGGCTCGGCCTCTCGACCATCTGGCCGGCCCTGCCCTGGCGGGGCGCGCCCCTCTGACCCCAGCGGCCGCCGCCCCCTGACCCGCGGCGCGCCCGAAGGCCCGCCGGCCGCGCCTCCGCCCGCCTGGCGCCCTCCCGCCCGCCCGGCTCCCCTCCGCCCGGCGGGCGCCGCCGCCCCTACCGTCCCGCGGCGCTCGGGGGCCGGCGCCGCGGCCCGCCCGCGGTGCTCGGGGCCCGGCGCCCCGGCCCGCCCGCAGCGCTCGGGGCCGCCGCCACCCCGCCCGCCTCGCCCCCGCCCGCCGCGCCGAGGGCGGCCCGGGGCGGGCCGGGGGCCCGCCGGCGACCGCCCGCGCGGCGTTGACGCGTGCGGGGCTAGGGGCTAGCGCTTCGTGGCTACGCCGGGGCCCGAGAGCGCCCCCGAGCCATCGCCAGCCGAAGGGACTCTTCATGACACGCTATCAGTTCACGTCCGAGTCGGTCACGGAAGGCCACCCGGACAAGATCTGCGACCAGATCTCCGACGCCATCCTCGACGGCATCCTCGAGCAAGACCCGGCCGCGCGCGTCGCCTGCGAGACGCTGGCGAAGACGGGCATGGTGGTCGTCGCCGGCGAGATCACGACGAAGGCGTGGGTCGACATCCCGCAGCTGGTGCGCGAGACCGTGCGCGGCATCGGCTACACCGACTCGTCGATGGGCTTCGACGCCAACACCTGCGCGGTGCTCACGGCGATCGAGAAGCAGTCGCCCGACATCAGCCAGGGCGTCACCGAGGGCGAGGGCACCTACAAAGAGATGGGCGCCGGCGACCAGGGCCTGATGTTCGGCTTCGCGTGCGACGAGACGCCCGAGCTGATGCCCGCGCCCATTCAATACGCCCACGCGCTCACGCGCCAGCTCGCCACCGTGCGCAAGAACGGCAAGGCCGCCTTCTTGCGGCCCGACGGCAAGAGCCAGGTCACGCTCGAGTACGAGAACGGCGAGCCGGTGCGCATCGACGCCATCGTGGTCTCGACGCAGCACAGCGACGAGGTCAAGAACCGGCAGATTCAAGAGGCGGTGCGCGAGCTCGTCATCGACAAGGTCATCCCCAAGAAGCTGATCGACAAGCAGACGAAGGTCTACATCAACCCGACGGGCCGCTTCGTGCTCGGCGGCCCGCAGGCCGACTGCGGGCTGACGGGGCGCAAGATCATCGTCGACACCTACGGCGGCATGGGCCGCCACGGCGGCGGCGCCTTCTCCGGCAAGGACCCGACGAAGGTCGACCGCAGCGCCTGCTACTACGCGCGCTACATCGCGAAGAACGTCGTCGCGGCCAAGCTCGCGAAGCGCTGCGAGGTGCAGGTCGCCTACGCCATCGGCGTGGCGCAGCCCGTCGGCGTCTACATCAACACCTTCGGCACCGGCCGCATCGGCGACGAGACGCTCGCGGCCTACATTCACGAGCAGTTCGACATGCGCCCGAAGGCCATCATCGAGCAGCTCGACCTCCTGCGCCCGGTCTACCGCGCGACGGCCGCCTACGGCCACTTCGGCCGCGCCGACTTCTCCTGGGAGCGCACCGACCGCGCCGCGAAGATGGCCGACGACCTGCTGCGCGGCGCCGCCCCGGCGACCAACGGGGCCAACGGCCGCCGCGGCGAGGGCGCCCCGAAGAAGAAAGAAAAGAAGGACGACAAGAAGGGCAAGAAGGCGAAGCGCTCGGAAGCCTTCGCCTGAAGCACGCGCCCGGCGGGCCCGCGGCCCGCGCGCGGGGGCATCGCGCCACGAGACCGCGGCCCCCGCGCACGCATCGCGCCCCGAGCCGCGGCCCGCGCGCGGGGGCATCGCGCCACGAGCCGCAGCCCCCGCGCGCGGGCATCGCGCCCTGAAGCCGACGAGGCCCGAGCGGGCGGCGCCCGCCCCACGAGGCGAGACCCCTTGCGCGCTCGGCGCCCGCCCCGCGAGGCGAGGCCCCTTGCGCGCTCGGCGGGCGGCCCCCCTGCGGCCGGAGCCCGCAGGGCGAGCTCCGGAGGCCCGAAGCGCGCGTCGGGTTCGCGCCGCGGGGGTGAGATAGTGTACCCGCTCCATAGGTAAAAGGGCTGCGAGAGCTCGGCCTGAGCCTCACAAGCCCTACGTCTGCCCTGTGGACCCCTGGCGGAGCTGGTATACTCGCCCAAATGTCGCAAGACCCCTCGGCGAGAGACCCCCTCATCGGGACGATCTTCGAGGGCAAGTACCGCATCGACGCCGTGCTCGCGGTGGGCGGCATGGGGCGGGTGTACCGGGCCGAGCAGATCGCGCTCGGCCGGCGCGTGGCCGTCAAGGTCTTGCGCCCGCACGCCTGCGAGGCGCCCGGCGCCGACGACTTCGTCAAGCGCTTCTCGCGCGAGGCGAGCCTGCTCTCGCAGCTGCAGCACCCGAACGTCGTCACGGTCTACGACTACGGCCAGGCGCCCTTCGGGCCGAACGGCGAGCCGGCCGTCTTCATCGTGATGGAGCTGCTCGAGGGCGAGACGCTGCACGCGCGGCTGCGCCGCGAGCGGGCGCTCGCGGCCGAGCGGGTGGTGCCGGTCGCGCGCGACGTGCTGCGGGGGCTGCGCGAGGTGCACCGGCGGGGCCTCGTGCACCGCGATCTGAAGCCCGCCAACATCATGATCGTGCCGACGGCCGACGGCGAGCTCGCCAAGCTGCTCGACTTCGGCCTCGTCAAGCCGATCGAGGCGCACGAAGAGCTCACGTTCGCGGGCACCTTCCTCGGCTCGCCGCTCTACATGTCGCCCGAGCAGATGGCGCAGCAGCCGGTCGACCACCGCGCCGACCTCTACGCGCTCGGGGTGCTGCTCTACGAGTGCCTCTCGGGCGCGCCCCCCTTCACCGGCAGCTACTCGCAGCTCGTGCTCTCGCACGTCAGCCGCCCGCCGCCGCCGCTCGTGACCCCCGCGGGGACGCGGCCGCCCGCGCCCATCGACGCGCTCGTCCTGGGCTGCCTCGCGAAGGAGCCGGACGAGCGCCCGCAGTCGGTCGACGAGGTGCTCGCCGCCCTCGACGCCTACGAGTCCGGCGCGCCCGAGCTCTCGAACCGGCCCGGCTTCTGGCAGGGCCGGCGCGCGCCCGCGCTGCCGGCGGGCCCGCCGTCCTCGCGGCGGCCGCGGCCGGCGGCGCCCGACCTCACCGCGGCCCGGCGGGCCCCGCCGTCGGGCGGGCAGCCCGCGGCGGCGAGCCCCTGGCAGGCGACGACCCTGGCGGTGCCGGCCGGGCGGCCCTCGCCGCGGGCCCCGTCGGCGCCGCCCCCGGGCTTCGTCCCGCCCGGCGCGCCCCCGCCGGCGCGGGCCCCGGCGGGCTCGGGCCCCGACGACCAGGGCCCGCCGACCTTCGCGTCGCTGGCCAAGACGGGGCGCCCCTCGCGCCCCGACCTGGCGTCCGGGCGCCCCCGGCGCGCCCTCGGGGTGGCGCTCACGGGCGCGGGCCTGGCCTCGACGGCGCTCGCCGGCGTGCTCTACGTCGCGCTGCGCGCGCCGCCCCCGCGCGCGGCGGACGGGGCCGGGGCCCAGGCCTACGAGGTGACGCTGCGCTCGGCGCCCGCGGGGGCCCTCGTCCGCGAGGGCGACGCGGTGCTCGGCAACACGCCCCTGACGCTGGTGGTCGCCAACGAGGCCGTGCGGCTCGCGCCGCGGCGGCTGGTCGTCGAGCTCGAGGGGCACAAGGCGCGATCGGTCGCGCTCGAGGCCGGCTCGTCCCCGCGCACGATCGCGCTCTCGCTCGAGCCGCTGCCGGCCCCGGCGCCGCCGGCCTCGGCCCCCGCGCCCGCCGAGCATGCCTCGGCGGGGCCCAAGCCGGCCCACCGCCCGAAGAAAGACGCGTGGCCGAAGGACATTCGCCTCGAGCGCTGAGGCGCCGCCCGGCGGCCGCCCCTGGCCCTGCGGTCGGGGGCGCGCCCTGCCCGAGGGCGCGGGGGGGCGCTCAGACTGCGCCCTCACCGGGGGCGCGGGGGGGCGCTCAGACCGCGCCCTCGCCGCGCTCGCCGGTGCGCACGCGCACGGCCTCGTCGACGGGCAGGACGAAGATCTTGCCGTCGCCGATGCGGCCCGTCTTGGCGCTCTTCTCGATGGCGTCGAGCACGGCGGTGACGAGCGAGTCGGGCACGACCACTTCGATCTTCACTTTTGGCACGAAATCGACGACGTAGGCCGAGCCGCGGTACACTTCTTTCTTGCCCCCCGTGCGCCCGAACCCTTTGACCTCCGTGACGGTCATGCCCTGCACGCCGACTTCGGCGAGGGCCTCCTTGACCTCGTCGAGCTTGAACGGCTTGATAATGGCTTCGACCTTCTTCATGGCACACCTCGGGGCCCCGGCCCCGGGGCCCGGGGCGCCCGGGGCGCGTCCGACCGCGCCCGGCGGGCCCCCCGACCGCGCGGGCGCGTCGAGCGTCGGGGGCAGGCTTAGCGCGGGCATGTTTCGGCCACGTTTCGGGCCGAATTCGGCCGGGTCGCCCCGGGCGGGGGGCGGGGGCGGGGGGGCAGTCTGCACAGGGAGGCGACAATTTTTGACGCGGCGGCGTATACTCTGTGCCCAAACTCGACCTTTCGAGGCCAACCGAGGCTTAACTCGCCCTATCCTGTCTTCGTTTGACCCCCCGAGGCTCCATGACCGCGGCCGTCCGAGAAGGCGACATCGTCGCACAGCGCTATCGCATCGAGCGCATGCTCGGCGTCGGGGGCATGGGGGTCGTGATGGCCGCGACCCACACCGTTCTGCACGAGAAGGTGGCCATCAAGCTGCTCCTGCCCGAGCTCGCCAAGAACGAAGAGGCGTCGAAGCGCTTCGTGCGCGAGGCGCGCGCGGCCGCGCGCGTCAAGAGCGAGCACATCGCGCGCGTCACCGACGTCGGCGCGCTCGAAGACGGCACGCCCTTCATGGTGATGGAGTACCTCGAGGGCGAGACGCTCGCGGGGCTGCTCGAGCAGCGGGGGCGGCTGCCGGTCGGCGAGGCCATCGACTACGTCTTGCAGGCCTGCCGGGCGCTCGCGGCCGCGCACGACAAGGGCATCGTGCACCGCGACTTGAAGCCGTCGAACCTCTTCCTCGCCCGGCAAGATGACGGCTCGCACGTCATCAAGGTGCTCGACTTCGGCATCTCGAAGGTGAACACCCCGGGCAGCTTCAACGAGGGCAACATCACCAAGACCTCGGCGGTGATGGGCTCGCCCAACTACATGTCGCCCGAGCAGATGCGCTCGACGCGCACGGTCGACGGGCGCAGCGACATCTGGTCGCTCGGCGTCTCGCTCTACGAGCTCATCGCGGGCGACCCGCCCTTCATGGGGCAGAGCTTCCCCGAGGTGTGCCTGGCGATCGCGCAAGACCCGCCGGTGCCGCTGCGCAAGCACGTGCCCGAGGTGCCGGCCGAGCTCGAGGCGGTCGTCTTCAAGTGCCTCGAGAAAGACCCCGAGCGCCGCTTCGCGAAGGTATCCGAGTTCGCGCGGGCGCTCTTGCCCTTCGCGCCCCAGGCGTCCCACAGCGCGACGGCCACGCGGTGGAGCATCGCCGACGAGGCCTCGGTGCCGCGGCTCGACACGGCCGCGACCACGCCCTCGCTGCTGCCGTCCGAGGCGGCGCTGTCGACGGGCAGCGGGCGCTCGCCGGCGGTGGCGCGCACGGGCAGCACCTGGGCGAACACCCAGCAGTGGCAGGCGGCCGCGCCGCCGCCGCCGCGCAAGGGCCGCGCGATGATGGCGGCGGCGGGGCTGATGGGCGTCGCGGGCGCCGCGATCGGGGTCTGGTTGACCTGGCGCTACACCCACACCGAGGTCGCGCCCCGGCCGGCGCCCACCCCGGCCGAGAGCGCCACGGTCGCCAAGGCGAACGACCCGGCCGGCGAGACGCCCCCGCCCTCGGCGCCCTCGACCTTCGCCTCGAACCCGCCCACCATCGAGCCCACTCCCTCGACCGAGCCCGTCGTCGCGCCGCTGCCGTCCTCGACCGCCCGGCCGACCGCGACGGGGCGGCCGCCGCCCCCCGGGCGCCCGCCGCGGCCGCCGGCGCCCCCCTCGAGCAAGACCGGCGCCGCCCCCAACGGCACCGCCCCGAAGCCCCCCGACCCCCCTTCATCGGCTGACCCCTTCGGCGGCCGAAAGTGATAGCGTCGGCGCACCATGCGCCGCCCCCGCGCCGCGTCCTTCGGCTCCGCCCTCCTCGCGCTCTCGCTGCTCGCCCCCCTTCCCGCCGCGGCCCAGAGCTCGGCGGCCGAGAAGGCCGCGGCCGAGGCGCTCTTCGACCAGGGCAAGAAGCTCATGGCCGAGGGCAAGTTCGCCGACGCGTGCCCGAAGTTCGCCGAGAGCCAGCGCCTCGACGCCGGCATCGGCACGATGCTGTACCTGTCCGACTGTTACGAGAAGCTCGGGCGCACGGCGAGCGCGTGGGCGTCCTTCCGCGATGCCGAGTCGGCCGCGCGCGCCTCGGGCCAGGGCGAGCGCGCGCGCATCGCCCGCGACCGGGCGGCCGCCCTCGAGCCGAAGCTCTCGCGCCTGACCGTCAACGTCAGCCCGAAGACCGCCGACCTCGCCGGCGTCACCGTCAAGCGCGACGGCACCCCGCTCTCGAACGCCCTCTGGGGCAGCCCCCTGCCGGTCGACCCGGGGCCGCACTCGGTCGAGGCGAGCGCGCCCGGCTACCGCAAGGCCACGCTCAACGTCGAGGTGCGCCCGGGCGGCGGCACCATCACCGCCGACGTGCCCGCGCTCGAGAAAGATTTGGGCGCGAGCGCCCTGCCCCCGCCCACGACGACGCCGCCGCCCCCCGGCCAGGTCGCCGACGCGGGCGCCTCGCCCTGGCCGCTGCAGAAGACCCTGGCGCTCGTCGCCGGAGGCGTCGGCGTCGTGGGCCTCGGGGTGGGCGCCCTCTTCGGCCTGCAGGCCCGCTCGAACTGGAACAAGTCGCAGTCCGACGGCCGCTGCACCAACGGCTCTTGCAACGACGAGGGCTACGAGCTCGCGACCGACGCCAAGAACCAGGCGGGCATCGCGACGGTGGGCTTCGGCGTCGGGGTGCTCGGCCTCGCCGGCGGCGCGGTGCTGTGGCTGACCGCCCCGAAGCCCGCCCCCGCCTCCGGCGCGAGCGGCAAGGGCTGGCAGCTCGCGCCCGTGGTCGGCGCGGGCACGCTGGGCGCGCAGCTCGGCGGCCGCTGGTGAGCGATCGGGCGAGCTGAGCTCGGCGGCCGTTGCTGGGCGACCGGGCGCACTGGGCTCGGCGGCGGCTGAGCGACCGGGCGGGCTGAGTTCGGGCCCGGGGCCGTCTCGCGTTCGGGACGGGCGTCCCGGGGCCGGTTCGAGCGGGGCGGGGCGGCCGGGGTACGCTTCGGCCCAATTCGGCTGCGATGGCCCCCCCGAGCGGCCCGGCACGGGGCTCGCAGAGGGGTGGGGGCAGGCGGACAGCCCGCCCCGCGACACGCCCCATGGACGTTCGACGAACCCGCCCCCGCCGCCGCTTTCGCTGGCCCCTCGCCCTCGCCCTCGGCACGCTCGGCCTGGGCGGCGCCGCCTTCGGGCTGCGCAACCTGGCCGAGGCGGCGCCCACGGTCGAGCGCACGGGCCTGTGGACGGGCAACGTCAAGCGCGGGTCGATGACGCGCAAGGTGCTCGCGCACGGCACGCTCGTGCCCGAGCAGATGCGCTGGGTGAGCGCGGTGACCGCGGGGCGCATCGAGCGCATCGCGCACCGGCCGGGCGCGACCGTGGGGGCCGACGACGTGCTGGTCGAGCTCACCAACCCCGACGTCGAGCTCGCGGCGCTCGAGGCCGAGCAGGGGGTCAACCGGGCCGAGGCCGAGCTCGCGGCCCTGCGCGTCGCGGTGCAGACGCAGCGCCTCAGCCAAGAGTCGCTCGTGGCGACGCAGCGCTCCGAGAAGAAGCTGCTCGAGCAGCGGCGCGAGGCCTACGCGAAGATGACCGAGCAGGGGGTCTCGAGCCGCTTCGAGGCCGACGACCTCTTGCTGCGGGCCGACCAGGCCGAAGCGCGGCTGCCGGCCGAAGAGAAGCGGCTCGAGGTGTTCGCGAAGGGGTCGGTGCAGCAGGTCAAGGCCCTCGAGGCCCAGCTCGCGAGCCTGCGCAAGATCGCCGAGTTTCGCAAGCGGCAGCTCGACTCGATGCACGTGCGGGCGGGCGGCGCGGGCGTCTTGCAAGAGCTGCCGCACGAGGTGGGCCAGTGGGTGATCGCCGGCGCGATGCTGGCCCGGGTGGCCCAGCCCGACCGGCTGCGGGCCGAGGTGCGGGTCGCCGAGGTGCAGGCGCGCGACGTGCAGCGGGGGCTGCCGGTCGCGGTCGACACCCGCAACGGCGTGGTGCCGGGGCGCGTCGCGCGGGTCGACCCGGCGGCGCAGGCGGGCATGGTCAAGGTCGAGGTCTCGCTCGAGGGCGAGCTGCCGAAGGGCGCGCGGCCCGACCAGGGGGTCGAGGCGAGCATCGAGCTCGAGACGCTCGACGACGTGCTCTCGATGCCGCGGCCGGCGCTGGCGCAGCCCGGCACCGAGGTGACCCTCTTTCGCGTCACGCCCGAGGGCGACGCGGCCGCGCGGGTGCGGGTGCGCCTCGGGCGCGCGTCGACCGACGCGGTCGAGGTGCTGGGCGGCCTCGGCGAGGGCGACCGCGTGGTGCTTACGGACATGTCGGCCTGGGAGAAGGCCGAACGCATACGGCTGCGCTGAGGCGCGGGCCCCCCAGGCGAGGAGCGCGAGGAGTCATGGCGGAAGCGAACGACGTGGTGTTGCGGCTCGAGGGCGTGCGCAAAGTCTTCTTCACCGACGACGTCGAGACGCACGCGCTCGCCGACGTGCACTTCAGCGTGCGGCGCGGCGAGTTCGTCGCCATCAACGGGCCCTCGGGCTCGGGCAAGACGACGCTCTTGTCGATTCTCGGGCTGCTCGAAGAGGCGAGCGAGGGCACGTACTTCTTGGGCGACAAGCCGGTCACCGAGCTCGACGGCACCGAGCGGGCGAGGGTGCGAAACCTTCAGATTGGCTTCATCTTTCAGACCTTCAACCTGATCGGCGATCTGACGGTCTACGAGAACGTCGAGCTGCCCCTCGTCTACCGGGGCATGTCGGCGAAAGAGCGCAAAGAGCGGGCCTACCGCGCGCTCGAACGCGTGTCGATGGGGCACCGGGCGCGGCACATGCCGAGCCAGCTCTCGGGCGGCCAGCAGCAGCGCGTGGCCGTCGCCCGCGCCGTGGTCGGCGACCCGCTCATCGTGCTCGCCGACGAGCCCACCGGCAACCTCGACTCGGTCAACGGCGAGGCCGTCATGAACATGCTGCGCGAGCTGAACGAGGCCGGCGCGACGGTGTGCATGGTCACGCACAACCCGCTCTACTGCGCGTACGCCTCGCGCGTGGTGCACCTGCTCGACGGGCGCGTCGTCGACGAGGCCTCGCCCCCCACCCCCGCCCCGCGCCTCGCCCCGGCCGCCGCGGCGCAGCTGGCCTGAGCCCCCCCGCCGCCGAGCGATCGGCCGCGCGCCCCTCCCCCCGCCCCGAGGCCACGCCATGAACGAACTCGCCCCCCTCGCCGGCCTCGCCCCCGCCCTCGACACCGCGCTCGGGGCCGCGGGCCCGACCCTCGCCCGCGCCGCGGGCGGGCTCGACGCGGCCCGCGACGCGCTCGAGGCCGCCCTCGCCGCGGCGTCCGCCGTGCTGGGCGCCGCGCTCGACCTCGCCGGCGTCGCCCCCTCGGCCTCGCTCGCCGCCGCGTTCTTCGCCGGCTCCGCCACGGGCGCCGTCTCGACGCTCGTCGCGCTCTCGCTCGGCTGGGCCGCCCTGCGCCACCTGCGGCGCTGATCGCCCCCTCCGCCCACGCCCCGAGTCAAGGCCATGCTCGCCGACCTGCGCTACGCCCTCCGGCTCTTCGCCCGCAGCCCGCTCTTCAGCGCCGCCGTCGTCCTCGTGCTGGGGCTCGGGGTCGGCGCCTCGACCACGGTCTTTACGCTGGTCGACGCCTACCTCGTCAAGCCCCTGCCCTTCCGCGAGCCCGACCGGCTCGTCTCGATCTGGACGACGCGGCGCCCCAACGCCGCGCGCGACCCCTTCTCGCAGCCCGACTTCCTCGACCTGAAAGAGCAGGCGGCGTCGTTCTCCGAGCTCGCCATCGTCGGCTCGGTCGGGCTCAGCGTGAGCGGCGGCGCGGGGGCCGGCCGCGAGGCGCCGGCCGAGCACGTGTTCGGCAGCAAGGTGAGCGCCGACTACTTCCCGCTGCTCGGCGCCGGCGCGGCGCTCGGGCGCACCTTCACGGCCGACGAAGACGCGCCCGGACGCGACCAGGTCGTCGTCTTGAGCGACGCGCTCTGGCGCCGCCGCTTCGGCGCCGACCCGGCCGCGGTGGGCAAGTCGCTCCTGCTCGACGGCAAGCCGTACCAGATCGTCGGCGTCATGCCGGCCGACTTCCGCATCGCGACCAACCTCCGCTCGACCGGGCTCGCCGGCTTCTGGCTGCCGGCCGCCGTCACGCGCGAGAGCGCCACCCCGCGCGGCTCGCACTCGTGGCACGTCGTCGGGCGCCTCCAGCCGGGCGCCTCGCTCGCCGCCGCCGACGCCGAGGTGCGCGGCGTCGCCGCGCGCCTCGAGCAGGCCTACCCCGACACCAACGCCAACAGCACCTTCTACGTCATGGGGCTGCACGACCACCTGGTCGAGCGCATCAAGCCCTCGCTCACGCTGCTCTTCGCCTCGACGCTGCTCTTGCTCGTCATCGCGTCGGCGAACGTGGCGCTGCTCTTGCTCGCCCGCGCCTCGGCGCGCGAGGGCGAGGTGGCGGTGCGGGCGGCGCTCGGCGCCTCGCGCGGACGGCTCGTGCGCCAGCTGCTCGCCGAGAGCGTGCTGCTCGCCCTGGGCGGCGGCCTCGTCGGCTTCGCCCTCTCGTTCGCCGGCACCGGCCTCGTCGCCTCGGGCTACCGGGGCGCCGCCATGGCCCTGCACGACGCCCGACCCGACGGCCGCGTGCTCGCCTTCTCGCTGCTCTTGAGCTCGGCCGCGGGCCTCGGCTTCGGGCTCGTGCCCGCCTTCCGCGCCTCGAAGGCGCGGCTCTACGAGCTCTTGAAAGAGGGCGCCGCGCGCTCGACCTCGAGCGGCCAGCGCCGCCGCCTGCAGGCCGCGCTGCTCGTGGCCGAGGTGGCCCTCTCGGCCGTCTTGCTCGCCGGCTCGGCCGCCGTCGCCCGCGGCTTCTACCAGACGCTCAACGAGCCGCTGGGCTTCCGGGCCGAGCGGGCGCTCACCTTCAACGTCAGCCTGCCGCAGGCGCGCTACCCCGACCGCGACGCCTCGCGCGCCTTCTTCGACGCCGCCCTCGCGGGCCTGCGGACGCTGCCCGCGGTCTCGTCGGTCGGCGCCGCCAACTTCTTGCCCATCGGCGGCTCGAGCACCAACGGCAGCTTCGAGATCGAGGGCAAGCCGCCCTGGCCGCGCGGCGCCGAGCCCTGGGCCATGCTCCAGCTCACCGAGGGCGACTACGTCCGCTCCATGGGCATGCCGCTCTTGCGGGGGCGCGCCCTCGACGAGCGCGACGGCGACAAGGGCGCCCGCGTCATGGTCGTGAGCGAGAGCTTCGTCACGCGCTTTCTGCCCGGCGAAGACCCGATCGGCCGGCGGGTGCGCTGGGGCGACAGCGACGCCGAGCCCTGGCACGAGATCGTGGGCGTCGTCGGCGACGTGCGCTACTCCCCCTGGGAGGCCGAGCTCTCGCCCGCCACGTACGTCCCGATGCGCCAGGCCGCCCCGGCGCAACCCCCGCGCTTCGCCTCGTTCGTCGTCCGCACCGAGGGCGACCCGCACGCCCTCGCCAACGCGGCGCGCGACGCCGTCGCCCGCGTCGATGCTGACCTGCCCGTCTTCAACGTCAAGACGTACGAAGAGCGCCTGCACGAGTCGATGACCGACCGCCGCTTCACGCTCGCGCTCGTCGCGGCCTTCGCCCTGTCGGCCCTGGTGCTCACCGCCTTGGGCCTCTTCGGCCTCGTCTCGTACCAGACGCAGCGCCGCTCGCGCGAGCTCGCCATCCGCATGGCGTTGGGCGCCGCCTCGGCCGACGTGCGCCGCCTCGTCTTGCGCGACACCTCGCGCCTGCTCGTCGCCGGCCTCGCCCTCGGCCTGCCCGCCGCCTTCGCCGCGGGGCGCCTGCTCGCCTCGCGCCTGCAAGGCGTACCGCCGGCCGACCCGCTGACCCTCGGCGCCACCGCCCTCTTGCTCGGCCTGGTCGCGCTCGCCGCCGGCCTGGCCCCCGCCCAGCGCGCCGCCCGCACCCCGCCCGCGCTCGTCTTGCGCGACGAGTGACGCGGGCCTCAGCGCTTCTTGGCGCGCGCCTTGGGCGCCGTCGGGCGCGAGCGGGCGGGCGCCGACGCACCCGCGGCGGCGGGCCAGCGACGCTGCTGGGGCAGGGCCCGGCAGAGCGCCTCGAGCTCGTCGACCCCCATCACCTCGAGGCGCGCGCGCCGTGCCGCCGTGAGCGTGATGCCGAGCCCCTCGCAGATCGCCACGACGCCGGTGCGCAGCCCCTCGGCCTTGCCCTCGACCTTACCCTCGGCCTTACCCTCAGCTTTGCCTTCGGCGATGTAACGCTTCGCGAAGGGGCCTTGGTACTCGTAGTTGCCGCTTGCCATGATCGCCTCGAGTGCCTGACGCGCCAGCTCGCTCAGGGACGAGTCTATGAGGTCCTGATAGACGCGCAAGCGGTCGTCGTCGCGCCCCAAATAGTTCGCCGCGACCCCCTCGATCGCGGCGAGCGCGACCTCGACGCCTCGCTTGCCCCGGCCGTGCATCATGGCCGAAAGCACGGCGAGCTCGGGCGCCGCGCGCGCCCGCGCGGGCTCGGTGACGAGAGGCGTTCTGGCCGGGCTGAGCACCAACGGCGTGAGAACGAAGCCGGGGTGCCCGAGCGCAATCGGCTCGGCCGCCCAGCGCGCCACGGCCGGGTCGGGCGCGATGACCAAGAGCCAGACGGGGCAGTCGTGCTGCGCCCGCAGCACCGCCAGGTAGACGGGCCAGGCCCGGCGCTTGTCGGGGTCGGGGTCGCGCTGCACCTCGGTGATGGTGCCGAACGCGGGCTCGCCGCCCGGGCCGTAGTACAGCGAGGCGGCGTCGGCGAAGAACTGGTCGGGCACGACGCGCGTCAGCTCGGCCGACTCGTTCTTCGACGCGGCGAAGGGGGGCAGCGGCAGGCCGAAGACCTGCGCCAAGAGCTCGGCCGAGAGCGAGGGGCGGTTGCGAAAGAGCAGGGCGAGCCCCTCATGTTCGAACGTGACGGTCACGATCTCTCCTCCGCGCGAACGCCCCGTTCGCCCTCGCCGCCCCGCTCCTACCAACCTCGATTGATGCGGCCCGAGGTCGCCCCGGGCTGAAGCCCGGGGCACGGCGTACCCCCCGGAAACGGCCTTCCAAGCCCAGCCCTCGTTGGGGCTGGGCTCGCGCGCCGCGAGGCGCTTCGCACGCTCGCCCGCAAGGCGCAGCCCACGGGAGTCCGGCCCCGACGAGGGCCGGACTTTGCGCGTCGAACCGGCTCGCTTCCGCGCGGCACGACCTGGATACGCCGTGCCCCGGGCTTCAGCCCGGGGCGATCCCGGGCCGCATCAACCAGGGTTGGTATCAAACGCCCCCCTCGCCCCCGCCACCCCCGCTCAGACGCCGCTCTCGCCCTCGCCCCCTTCGCCCGGCTCGCCCGGCTCACCCGGCTCACCCGGCTCACCCGGCTCGGGTTCGACGGCCCCGCCCCGCGACGCCCGCCGCTCGCTCGCCGCGCGGAACGCATCGAGCGGACGCAGCGCCCCCCGCACCGCCTCGAGCGCCGAGGGGCTCGTCGCCGCGTAGGCCACCATCTGCAGAAGGTAGCCGCGCAGCGCCACCTGCACCGCACGGAAGGGCTCGACCACGCGCGCCGGCGCCTTCGTCTCGGTCGGCACCGTGATGCCGAGCGCGCGGCCGTACTCGCCGTGCGCCGCCCGCAGCTCGTCGACGAAGACCGGGCCCACGAGCTCGCGCAGCTCGCCCTCGACGCCCTCGGACGCGAGGAGCGCGAGCCGCCGATCGCTCTCGGTATGTTGGACCGGGTACGGCGACTTCAAGAACGAAAGGCCGTCCGGAAAGAGCAGCGCGTCGAGCCGCTCGGCCTTGACCCGCTGCGGGTGCCCTTCGGGCAGGCACGAGTAGGCCGCGAGCCGGCCGCGCACCGCCGACCAGCAGTTGTCGAGCCGCTTGTCGCAGCTCTGCACGCTCACCTCGCGCGGAGCCGTGCGCTCGCTCTCGCGCCAGGTGCCTTCGAGGGCCGTCACGCTCTCGTCGAGCTGCTCGGCGGCCTCCTGTACCGGGGGCGGAAGGCCCTCGGGCCGCGAGGCACGGAGCATTTTGCCGAGCGCGATGCCGCTCGGGACGTCGAACCGGGGCTGGCGAAGATAAACGGTGGGGTCGATCGGGGTAGACATGAGGTTTTTGTCCTTTCTGTCTTCCCTCTCGGCCCGAGCCCTGGGTCAGTTGCTAGAATCGTCACCCGGGGGCCGATCTTTTTTTCGCCCGGGCCCGGCGGGGCTGAAGCGACAGGCGCCCGCCCCCCGGGCCTGGCGTTGTCGAAGCAAAGGGGCGCCCGCCCATCGCGGGACGCGACGAGGAGCCTGAGAAGACGGCCGTTTCGGGTCCCCGGACCCGACGGGGGGCCAACGAAGAGCGCTCCGGCGGGTCCCCGGACCCGACGGGGGGTCAACGAAGAGCGCTTCGGCGGGTCCCGGGACCGCAAGGAGATCAACAATTCTATCGCCTGCCGCCTCCCTGAAGGCGATGGGGGGCGGGCGAGCTGGGTTGGGCGAGGTCCAGGTACCCGAAAGGGCCGAGCACGGGGCGGTTTCGGGGTTTCGGCCGGGGGGCGGCGGCGAGTCGAGGGGGGCCCGTCGGCTGTCGTGACCGGAGCGCACCTTCTCTGTCGTCAAAGGGCCGACTCGGGCGTCTCTCTATTTATAGGGCGTCGGGCCCAGAGGGCTGGTTGCACCCTGCCGCACCTACATGCCCTGGGCTTGGGGGCGATGGGGGTTGCGAACCGAGAGGTTCGATTGGCGAGCGACGAACGAGAGCTGCTCTTGCACGTGTGTGCTGCGCCCGCCGATCGGGCCTGGGTTGAGGGCTACCTCTTGCCTTCGCTGGCCCTCGCGAAGGGCGAGGTGCACACCCGCGACGACGACCGGCCGGGCCGCGCCCGGGTGAGCGAGATCGCCGAGGCCACGACGCGGGCGCGCTACACGCTGCTGGTGCTCAGCCAGGCCTTCTTGGCCGACCGGCTGGGCGACTACACCGCCTCGCTCGCGTCGCACGCGGCCGTGCACGAGGGGCGCCTCTTGCTGGTGAGCCGCGAGGCGTGTCCGCTGCCCTTGCAGCTCGACTACCTGGTGCGGCTCGAGTGCCACGAGGGCGACGAGGTCGAGCGCTGGGGCGCCGAGATGGCTCGCCTGCGCGCGCTGCTCGACCGCCCCGAGCCCGCGGGCGAAGAGCTGCCCTGCCCCTACCCCGGCCTGCCGGCCTACACGGCCAAAGAGGCCAGCCGGTTCTACGGGCGCGACAAAGAGGCCGCGCGGCTCTTGCAGCGCCTCTGGGCGGGCGAGCAAGAGATTTACGTCATAGGCCCCTCGGGCTCGGGCAAGTCGTCGCTGATTCAGGCGGGCGTCTTGCCGAAGGTCGAGGGGCGGGCGGCATCGCCCTACTTCGACGCGCCTTTCGTGGTGCGAGCGATGCGCCCGACCGAGCGCCCGACCGAGCGCCTCGTGCAGGCGCTGGGGGCGGGGCCACCCCGCTCGCGCCGCGGCGTCGATGCGTCCCCTCCCGCCTCGGCCCGGGGCACCCTTGCCGCCGCGCCCCCCGCCCCCGAGCCCTTCGACCCCGCCTCGCTCGGCCCTGCCATCGACGCGTTGCTCGCCGCCCACTCCGGCGCGGGGCGCGTCTTGCTCTTCGTCGACCAGCTCGAAGAGCTCTTCACGCTGGCCGAGCTCGCCGAGCGGCGCCGCTTCTTCGAGGCGCTGCGGGCGCTACGTTCGCTGCCCCGCTGCTCGATGCTGCTGGCGATGCGCGGCGACTTCTCGGACGCGCTGATAGATAGCGACCTCTGGCCCGACCTCGAAGACCGCTTCGACCCGCTGCGGGTCGCGCCCCTGCGCGGCCAGGCCCTCGCCAAGGCGATCGAGGCCCCGGCCCGCGCACTCGGCGTCGCCTTCGAGCCTCGCCTGGCCGAGCGCTTGGTCGCCGACGCGGCCGACGAGCCGGGCGCCTTGCCGCTCTTGCAGACGACGTTGCGCGAGCTCTGGGGCAAGCTGGCGCGTCGCCTCGTGTGCCTACGCGACTACGAGGCGCTCGGCGAAGAGGGTAAGAGCCGTCTGGCTTCTGCCCTCACCTCTCATGCCAACAAGGTGCTTGGAACCTTGTCGGTGACCGAGCGCCTGGTTGCCCGGCGCATGTTCGTGCGACTTATCAGCTTTGGCGAGGGGCGGTCGAACACGCGGCGCCAGCAGACGAAGGCGGCGCTGCTCGAGCTCGGTGAGAGCGAGGCGCAGGCCGCGCGGGTGCTCGACCGGCTGATCTCAGAGCGGCTGCTGACGGCCAGCGACGACGAGCGCGATGGCGGGGCCGACCGAGACCCGCGGGGCGCGCGCATCGACTTGGCGCACGAGGCGCTGATCGAGGGCTGGCCGACGCTCGCCCGCTGGCTGGGCGAGTTGCAAGGCGCCGAGCAGACGCGGCAGCGGCTCGAGGCGAAAGTCGACGAGTGGCGCCGGCTGGGGCGGGGGCGAGGCGGGTTGCTCGACGCCGAAGAGCTGCCCGAGTTCGACGCCTGGCAAAAGAGCGAGGTGGCGGCCGAGCTGGGCATCGACCGAGATCTGCCCACGCTGGTCAAGCGCAGCCGTGAGGCACTGAAGCGGCAGAAGCGGGTACGAACCACCATCGCCTCACTGATCGCCCTCTTGGTATGGGTCCTGGGCGTTGTCGCCTTGCTCCTGCAGCAACGATCTCACAACGACGCGCACTTGCAGCAGGGAGCGCGCCCCGGAGAGGCCCTGGTGGCAGCAATCTCGGCGGCCGAAGACATCACGCTTTCGCTAGGGCACGACCTGCAAACGAACGCGAGCGCCTCGGCGGTGCGAAACAAGCTGTTGCATCGCTCGAACGAACTGGTCGCGAGGCTCGAGAGCCTAGCCGACGAGCTGCCTGGAGAGGCCAGGCAAATACGCACGGTGATACTACAACAGAAGGCCGATCTCTTGCTCGAGCAAGGCAAGCTCCCGGAAGCGCTCACACTCTATCAGCAAGCCCACGCCAACTTCATGCGCCAAGCCGAGGCGGCCCCGATCGACCCCGCGTTGCAGAATGGCCTAAGCATCTCGTACGGCAAGCTCTGCGGCGTGCTCAAGGAGGCGGGCAGGCTGGATGAGGCGACGCGCGCATGTCGGGCCGGGCTAGCCATCGCGCAGAAGGTGGCCGAGGGACCCCTTTACATCGCCCAATGGCAGCGCGACCTCAGCGACTCGCACGGCAGACTCGGCGACGTGCTCCGAGCGGCGGGCAAGCTGGACGAGGCGCGCGGTGCCTTCGAAAAAAGCCTGGCCATCCGGCAGAAGCTGGCCAACAAGGATCGCAGCAACGCCCTATGGCGCAGGGATTTGGCGCAAGCGCATACGCGCCTGCTCGACGTCAGCGCTTCGCAGCAGCGGCGCGATGAGGCCCAGGTGCACTACCGCGAGGCGGTCGCGCAGATGGACGCGCTCGAGCGCGAGGGGCTGCTCCGCGAAGACGCGCAGATGCCGAAGATACGCGCGTGGCTCGAGGCGCTACGGCGAGAGCACCGGCTCGCGGCCACCCCGTAGCCAGCGACGGGCAGCGCCTTCGCTCAGGCAGGGGCGTCGTCGGGGGCGGGTGCGTCGTCGTCGAGCGCCTCGCGGGCGGAGGCGGCCCGAAGCGCGCGGGCGAGCCAGCGGTCGAGCCGCGCGACGTCGACGCAGCCCTCGATGCGGGCCCGCGTCTCGCCGTCGACCTCGAGCCCCCGCGCCGCGAGCACCGCCACCAGCGCTGCCGCCTTGCCGCGCGCCTCGCCCTCGCGCAGCCCCTCGGCCTTGCCCTCGCGTTGCCCGCGCTCGAGGCCCTCGCGGTAGAACGGGCTGATCGCCTTGACCTTTTCGTAGTCCATCATCGCCTCCAGGGCCCGCCGCGCTGCCTCGCCCAGCGACGCCCAGATGATCTGCTGGAGCATAGCACCCTCGTCGCCGCCCAGCCGCTCCGCCGCCCCCAGCGCCGCCAGCACGACCTCGTGGCCGCCAGGCTCATTGCCGTGCGCCAGGGCCGAGAGCGTCGCCAGGTGCGGGTCGGCGGTCGGGTCTCGCACCAGCGGCACCGCCCCGGCGCCCAGCACCAGCGGCACGAAGGGCGAGTCGGGCTGACCGGTGTCGATGGGTTCGGCGCACCAGCGGCCCACATCGGGCTCGAGCGCCAGCACGCAGAGCGTCGCCGGGCAGCGGTGCCGCGCCCGCGTGGCGGCCTGGTAGAGCGGCCAACTGAAGCGCTTGTCGCCGTCGTCGCCGAGCTGCACCTCGACCAAGAGCGCGTGTCGCGCTTTGCCCCGCGTCGTCAGCAGCACGACGGCGTCGGCGCGGTAGCCGACCGGCACCAGCTCGGTCAGCTCGCCCGGGTGCAAGTGCACCTCGTCGTAGGCGGGCAGCGCGAGCCCCCCGGCCGCGGCCACGAGGGGGGCGAGGCGGGGGTTGCGCTGGAAGAGCTCGACGAGCGCCTCGTGCAAGAGCGACGCGACCATGGCGCGTAGACCAAGCACGCGACCAGGGGGTGCGCAACTGCGCCCGTGGTAGACGGCGGCCAAAGAACGCCGCGGGGGCCGCCACCAGAACGTATCGTCGCCCGAAGTCTCGTGCGCATTCTTGGGGGGGCCGCACCGCCGCCGTCGGGCGCGGGGCCTGCGAGCAAGGGTCGACCCATCGGGCGGTCGTTTCGCACCAGAGTTGGCGTGCATTTCGCGCATCACAATGCGCCCTTCGTCGCTCGCCTCTGCTATGCTCTCGGCTCGGGGGTGCCGCACGAATGAAGACCTCGCTCGATCATTTGCCCGAGTCGAAGCGCGCGCAGCTCGACGCCATCGTCGGGCTCTTCCGCGAGCGGGTGCCGCTCGGCCTGCTGGTGCTCTTCGGCAGCCACGCCCGCGGCGACTGGGTCGACGACCCGAACACCGGCTACCAGAGCGACTTCGACCTGCTCGCCGTCGTGCGCGACCCGAAGCAGGCCGACGACGCGCGCCCCTGGCACGAGCTCGAGCGGGCCTTTCGCGAGGCCGCGAAGCCGACGCCGGTGACGCTCATCGCGCACGACCTCAAGTTCGTCAACCGCGAGATTCGCATGGGGCAGTACTTCTTCGGCGACATCGCCAACGAGGGGGTCTTGCTCTACGCGGGCGAGAAGCTCGACTTCGCCACGCCCAAGTCGCTCAACGCCCGCGAGCGCCTCGAGCTCGGCGAGCACAACTATGGCTACTGGTTTCATAGCGCGAGCGAGTTCTTTCGCGGCTGCCGCTACTACGTCGGCCGGGGCGAGCTCAGCCACGCCGCCTTTCTGCTGCACCAGGCGGCCGAGCGCTATTTTCACGCCGCCAGCCTCGTCTTGAGCGGGTACAAAGAGCGCACCCACGATTTGAACGCGCTCGGCCAGAAGGCGGCCGAGCAGCACCCCCTGCTCGTCGACGCCCTGCCCAAGACCGAGCCCGAAGACGAGCGCCTGCACACCTTGCTACGGAAAGCGTACATCGAGGCCCGGTACAAGAAGTCGTACCGCATCACCCTCGACGAGCTCGCGGCCTTGCAGGTGCGCGTGCTCGGGCTCGCCGCCCGCGTGCGCGAGGCCTGCCTCGAGAAGCTCGCCTCGCTCTGCGGCCCCGACGCCGTCAGCGCGTCGTTGCCCCTGCCGCCGACGCTCGACGAGCCGCCGCCGGCCGCGCCGCCCGACTGGGCGCGCGAGTACGGCGAAGCGCAGCGGCAAGAAGGGCTGCGCGAGGGCGAGGCGAAGGGCAAGGCCGAGGGGCTGCGCGAGGGCGAGGCGAAGGGCAAGGCCGAGGGGCTGCGGGCGGCGGTGCTCGATCTGTGCGAGGCGTTCGGCGTCGCGCCGACCGACGAGCAGCGCGCGCGGCTCGAGGCGATGGGGCTGGGCGAGCTCGAGGCGCTGCGGGCGGCAATCAAGCAGACCCGCCGCTGGTCGCGTTGACGCGAGGCCCGGCCCCCGACTGAAGTCGGGGGCAGCATACGCCCCTTCGTGCCGCGCGGCGTCCACGCGATTCGGAGGGCAAAGCCCGCCCCCTTGGCGGGGGCCGGGCTCCCGCGGGCTTCGTCTTCGGGGCGAGCACGCGAAGCGGCTCGCTTCGCGGGAGCCCTGCCTCCGGCAGGGCTTTACGCGCCGTTTCCGCGGGCGTTCGCTGCCCCCGACTTCAGTCGGGGGCGTCTCGTCCTCGGGACATCGAATCCCGGAAGCGGGGCGGACGGATGAGGCGCCCCCCCCGAAACGCCGGGCAAACGAGCCGGCGCGCGGCGGTACGGACTTCGCAATGAGGGGCCCCCGCCCCCCGTCCGGGCGTTGCCAGGGTGCCTGCCATGCTCTCCGACATTCGCTTCGCCTTGCGGCTCTTCGCCCGCAGCCCCTTCTTCGCCGCCGCCGTGGTGCTCGTGCTGGGGTTGGGCGTGGGCGCCTCGACCACGGTCTTTACGCTGGTCGACGCGTACCTCGTCAAGCCGCTGCCCTTCCCCGAGCCCGAGCGCGTCGTTACGATTTGGTCGACGCGATCGCGAGACGCGAACGATCGGGGCCCGATGTCGGTGCCCGACCTGGTCGATCTCACCGCGCAGGCCCGCTCGTTCTCGCACCTCGCGGCCATCAAAGGCACGAGCTACAACCTGAGCGGGGGCGGCCGCGCCGACGCCTCGCCCGAGAGCGTCGAGGCGAGCCGGGTCGGGGCCGCGTTCTTTCCGCTGCTCGGCGTCGCGCCCGCGCTCGGGCGGGCGTTCACGCCCGACGAAGACACGCCCGGGCGCGATCAGGTCGTGGTGCTGAGCGACGGGCTCTTCCGGCGGCGCTTCAACAGTGACCCCGGCGTCATCGGCCGCACGGTCACGCTCGACGGCAAGCCCTACCAGATCGTCGGCGTGATGCCGCCGAGCTTCCGCATGCCGGTCGACCTACGCTCGAGCGGACCGCCCGATCTGTGGGTGCCGGCGGCCTTCTCGGGCGAGGGCGCGCGGCGCCGCGACTGGCACTCGTGGAACCTGCTCGGGCGCCTCGCCCCGGGCGTCTCGCTCGCGGCCGCCCGCGCCGATCTCGACGCCGTCGCGCGCCGCCTCGAAGAGGCGTACCCCGCGACCAACGCGAGCTGGACCTTCCACCCGCTCTCGCTGCACGACTACTTCGCCGGCCCTGTCCGGCCCTCGCTGACGATGCTCTTCGTCGCGACGCTGCTCTTGCTGGTCATCGCGTCGGCGAACGTGGCGCTGCTCTTGCTGGCGCGGGCCTCGGCGCGCGAGGGCGAGGTGGCCGTGCGCGCCGCGCTCGGGGCCGACGGCTCGCGCCTCGTGCGGCAGTTCTTGGTCGAGAGCACGCTGCTCGCGCTCTTCGGCGGGGCCGTCGGCTACGCGCTCTCGTTCGTCGGCGTCGGGCTGGTCGCCGGCGGCTACCGCGGCGTCGCCCACGCGGCCCACGAGCTTCGCCCCGACGGGCGCGTGCTCGCCTTCTCGCTCGCGCTCGCCTCGCTCGCGGGCCTCGGCTTCGGGCTCGTGCCGGCGCTGCGCGCGTCGAAGGCCCGCCTCTACGAGCTCTTGAAGGGCAACGCCGGGCGCGCGACGGCGGGCGCCGGGGGGCGGCGGCTGCAGGGCGCGCTCTTGGTGGCCGAGGTGGCCCTGTCGGCCGTCTTGCTCGCCGGCTCGGCCGCCGTCGCCCGCGGCTTCTACCAGACGCTCAACCAGCCCCTCGGCTTCGACCCCTCGGGCACGCTCACCTTCACCGTGCACCTTCCGCCGGCGCGCTACCCCGACGCCGAGAGCACCCGCCGGCTCAGCGACGCCCTGCTCGAGCGGCTCCGCGCGCTGCCCTCGGTCAGGGCCGCGGGCATCGCCGACACGCTGCCGCTGACCGACTCGGGGCCGAACAACGGCGCCTTCGAGATCGAGGGACGCCCGCCCGCGCCCGAGGGCCAAGAAGCGATGATCGAGTACCGGCTCGCCGACGGCGGGTACTTCTCGGCCCTGCGCCTCCCGCTCCGCAGCGGGCGGCTCTTCACCGAGGCCGACCGCACCGACTCGGCGCCGGTCGTGATCGTCAACGAGACCTTCGCGCGACGGTACTTTCCGGGCGAGAACCCGGTCGGCAAGCGCATTCGCTGGACGCTCTTCGAGCAAGAGTGGCGCGAGATCGTCGGCGTCGTCGCCGACCTGCGCGACTCGGCCGCCGAGCCGGGCACCAAGCTTTCGTCGTTCGTGCCCTTCGCGCAAGCGGGCCGGCCGAACGCGCACGTCTCGTTCGCCCTGCGCACCGCCGGCGACCCCCGCGCGGTCGCCAACGCCGTGCGCGACGAAGTGGGACGGGTCGACGCCGACATGCCCCTCATCGACGTTCGCACCTTCGAAGAGCTCGCGACCGCGTCGCTCGCCGACCGGCGCTTCACGCTCGTGCTCGTCGCGGCCTTCGCCCTCTCGGCCCTCCTGCTCACCGCCCTCGGCCTCTTCGGCCTCGTCAGCTACCAGACCCGCCGCCGCTCGCGCGAGCTCGCCATCCGCATGGCCTTGGGCGCCGCCGGCCGCGACGTCCGCCGCCTCGTGCTGCGCGACACCTCGCGCCTGCTCGCCGCCGGCCTGCTGCTCGGCCTGCCCGCCGCCTTCGCCTCGGGCCGCCTGCTCGCCGCGAAGCTCGAAGGCATACCCCCCACCGACCCGCTCTCGCTCGCCGCGACGGCCCTCTTGCTCGGCCTGGTGGCGCTCGCCGCCGTGCTCGCGCCCGCGCGTCGCGCCGCCCGCACCCCGCCCGCCCTCGTCTTGCGCGACGAATGACCCCCGCCCGCCGCGCCGCCTGCACTCTGCCCGCCCTCTCTGCCTCCCCCCTCCCCCGGGAGGGGGGCCGGGGGGAGGGGGCCGTCACCCCCGAGGCTCGCCATGCTCGCTGAC
>DASTPP010000240.1:0-30770 GCA_035762175.1 Polyangiaceae bacterium
GCCGCGACCGCGGGCCAGGCCGCCCCGGCCCCCACCGCCCTCGCGGGCCCCGCCGCCGTGCCGCCCGCGGGCCCCGCCGCCGCGCCGCCCGCGGGCCCCGCCCTCGACGCCGCGCCGACCGCGGCCGGGGCGCTCACGCCCGAGGCGAGCGCGCAGGCCCGCCTCGCCGCGCTCGAGGCGCGGCTGAAGGCGCTCGAGGCCGCGTCCGAGCGGGCGTCGAAGGCGGCCCCGGCGGCGACCTCGCCCTCGCCCTTCCGCCTCTTCTCGTACGTGCAGGCCCAGTACGAGCGGCACCAGGACTCGGAAGACCAGGTGCAGCAGGGCGGCTCGCCCCTCAACCAAGACCGCTTCCTGGTGCGCCGGGCGAGGCTGCGGCTCGACGGCTCGTGGCAGTACGCCGCGCTCTCGTTCGAGCTCGACGGCAACACGACGCGCGCGCCCGCGGTGAGCGTGCGGCGGGCCGAGGCCACGCTGCTCGCGCGGGCCCCGGGCGGGGGCGCGCCGCCCTACGCGGCCCTGACCGCGGGCATCTCCGAGGTGCCCTTCGGGCGCGAGATGACCGAGCGGGCGAACGACCGCGTCTTCATGGAGCGCACGACCGCCTCGCTCGCGTTCTTCCCCGGCGAGCCCGACGTCGGCGTGCGGGTCTGGGGCGGCGCGTCCGCCTTCCGGTACGCCGTGGCGCTGCTCAACGGCGAGCCGCTCGACGAGCGCACCGCGCGCCCGCCCCGCGAGTGGAACGCCGCCAAAGACGTCGTCAGCCGCCTCGGCGTCGACCTGAGCCCGGCGCCCGGCTGGCGCGTCGCCGCGGGCACGTCGTTCCTGCGCGGGCGGGGCTTTCACCCGGGCGCCGAGGCCACCAAGGACGCGGCGCAGTGGCGCGATCTGAACGAGAACTCGACCATCGACCAGGGCGAGGTGAGCGCGGTGCCCGGCACGGCGGCGACGCCCTCGCTCAACTTCTCGCGCTGGGCCCTCGGCGCCGACCTGCTCGTCGCCCACCAGACGCGGCTCGGCCTGACCACGGCCTCCGGCGAGGTGACCGCCGCGAGCAACCTCGACCGGGGGCTCTACGTCGCCGACCCCATCGTGACCGGGCTCGACCAGCGCGCGCTCGGCTACCACGTCGCCCTCGTGCAAGAGCTGGGGCGCTTCGCGCTCGCCGGCTTCCGCAGCGACTTTTACGACCCCAACGCCGACTTCTTGCTCGAGCGCGCCGGCAAGCTCGTGCCCGCGACGCAGCACCTGCGCACCTACTCGCCGCTCGTCGGCCTCGTCCTGCCCGAGCGCGCGCGGCTCGTCTTTCAGTACGACTTCGTCCGCGACAACCTGGCCCGCGACGCGCGCGGCGTGCCGACCGACCTGCGCAACGACCGCTGGACGTTGCGCCTGCAGGTGCAGCTATGAGCCGCCCCCTCGCCCCGACCGCCGCCGCGCCCGCCCCGCGCCGGCGCGGCCCCGCGCCGGCCCGCTTCGCGTGCTGGCTCGCCCTCGCCGTCGCCGCCGCCTGCTCGTCGGGCGTGCCCGCCGAGGCGGGCTTCGACGAGCCGCTCTTGGTGCACGACGGGCAGTTTCTCGGCGGCGCGCTGCCGGGCTCGCCCCCGGTCGAAGGGGGCGAGCCCGCGCCGGCGGCCGGGCCCGCGGTGACGCTCGTCGAGGCGACGAGCCGGCTCGTCTTCGCCGGCGAGGGCGGCAAGGTCTTCACGGGGCGCACGACGCCCGACGCCCGCTCGCTCGCGCTCTCGTTCGCCGACCTCGGCACGGGCCACTGGGTCGTGCCGGTCGGCGGCCCCGACCCGCAGGCGGGGGGCGAGCTGACCTGGCAAGTGACCTGCGACTTCGGGGCCGACGTCCCGCCGGGGCCGCACACGCTGCGCTTCGTCGCCCTCGACGACCGGGGCGCCGCGGGCGCGTGGCGCGAGCTCTCGGTGTGCGTCCCCTCGGGGGCGCCCGGCGATCTGAGCGCCTGCGACCCCTCGGCCGCGCCGCCGCCGGCCTGGCTCTCGCTCGAGTGGGACCGCGACGTCGACCTCGATCTCGAGGTCGTCACCCCCTCGGGCCGCCGCCTCGGCTCCAAGCGGCTCGCCACCTCCGTGCCCGGCCCCGGCGGCCCCGCGCCGACCGGCGCGATCGAGCGCGACGCCCGGCGCGACTGCTCGACGGCCGGGGCGCGCCGCGAAGATCTGGTCTGGCGCGCCGAGCCCGAGCCGGGCCTCTACCTCGTCTACGCCAACCTCTTCGACGCCTGCGGCGAGCCCGCCGTGCGCTTCCGCGCCTCGCTCTCGATCGCCGAGCCCTCGCCCGAGGGCCCGCTGCGCCTGGTCGAGCGGCTCGAGCGCGCGGGCATCTTGACCGCCCTCGACGCGAACGGCGGCGCCGGGCCCGGGCTCTTCGTCGCCGAATTCGCGTTCCAATTATCCGAAGGGAGACTCGTACCGTGCTCGTCGAACGCCTCCTGCGCTTCGCGCTCCTCGGCAGCTCGTGGGTGCTCTACCTGCTGCTCGCGCTCTCGGTCGCCTCGTTCGCCTCGGCGCTCGACCGCTTCCGCTTCTTCCGCCGCCACCGCGACGACCAAGGCGCGCTCTCGCGCCGCGTGCGCGCCGCGCTGCTCGACGACGACTTCGAGGCCGCCGACGCGGCGCTCGCCGCGAGCCCCTCGATCGAGGCGCGCGTCGTGCGCGCCGCCCTGGGCTTCCGCGCCGGCGGCCCCGGCGCCGTCTCCGACGCGATCGAGAGCGAGCTCGGGCGCGAGCGCGCCGCGCTCGAGCGCGGGCTGACCCTGCTCGGCACCCTCGGCAACAACGCCCCCTTCGTCGGCCTGCTCGGCACCGTGCTCGGCGTCATCGAGGCCTTCCACCATCTTGGCGGCGGCCAGAGCAAGGAGGCCATGGGCAACGTCATGGCCGGCATCGCCGAGGCGCTCGTCGCCACCGGCGTCGGCCTCTTCGTCGCCCTGCCCGCGGTCGTCGCCTACAACCTCGCGCAGAAGCGCATCGGCGACATCGAGGCCGGCGTCACCTCGCTCGGCAAGCTCGTCACCGCCTCGCTCAAGAGCCGCGAGCGCGGCGAGGGCGGCGCCACCTTCTCGTGGGCCGTCGCGCCGGCCCCCGGCCGCGCCCCCGCCTCCGACCGCGCCCCCGCCTCCGACCGCGCCCCCGCCCGCTCGCCCCGCCCCGCCGGCGACGCGCCCCGCGACGCCGCCCCCCCGAGCCGCCCCGGCCGCGAGCTCGCGCTCGCCCCCGAGGGCGCCCCGGCCTTCGCCGCCCTCGGCGAGGGCGCCGCCGGCGAGAGGGCCTGAGCCGTGGCCGGCACGCAAACGGGCCGCGGGGGCCGCGGCGGCATCGTCGGCATCAACGTCACGCCCATGGTCGACGTCGTGCTCGTGCTGCTCGTCATCATGATGGTCTCGGCCAACTACATCGTCGCGCAGAGCCTGAAGGTCGAGCTGCCGAAGACGGCGACGAGCGACGGGGCCGCGAGCTCGCTCGCCGCGGTCACCGTCACGAAGGAGGGCGCGCTGCTCTTCAACGGCGAGCCCCTCGCCGAGGCCGACCTCGGCCCGCGGCTGCGCGCCGCGCGCGCCGGCGGCGCCGACGTCAGCCTCGTCGTCAGCGCCGACCACGGCGCCCTGCACGGCGCCGTCGTGCGCGTCATCGACGCGGCCAAGGTCGAGGGCATCACCAAGTTCGCGATCAACGTCGAGCGCTCGCGCTGAGGGGGCCCGGCGTGTCCGACCGCTCCGCCATTTACCTCGTCAGCGTCGGCGCCCACGCGCTCCTGGCGCTCGGCCTCGGCGTGCTTCGCGAGCCGAAGCGCTACGAGACCGTCGCCATCGCCGTCATCGAGGCGCCCCGCCCGCCCGAGGCCGCCCCCGCGCCCCCGCCCCCGCCGCCCGAGCCCGCCCCCGCGCCCGAGGCCGCCCCCGAAGCCCCCGCGCCCCCCAAGCCCGCCGCCGCCAAGGCGCCCGCGAAGGCCGCCCCCAAGGCGGCCGCCGAGCCCGCCCCCGCCCCCGTCGCCGACGCGCCGCCCGACTTCGGGCTCTCGCTCTCGGGCGGCGTCGGCAGCTCGGGCCTCGCCGTGCCCGCCGGCGATCCGCAAGGGTCGCCCGGCGGCCGCCCCCAGGGCGCGAACAAGCTCGCCGCCGCGAAGGCCCCGCCTCGCCCCAGCGACGGCTGCGACGAGCCGCCCGGCAAGCCCAAGGCGCGCTCGGTGCCCCAGCCCGCCTATTCCGAAAGCGCGCGCGCCGCCGGCATCGAGGGCAAGGTGCGCGTCGAGATCAGCGTCGACGAGCGCGGGCGCATCACCGGCGCCCGCGTGCTGCAGGGCCTCGGCCACGGCCTCGACGAGGCCGCCCTCGACGCCGCCAAGCGCGCGAGCTTCGAGCCCGCCACCCGCTGCGGCAAGGCCGTCGCCGCGACCTTCGTCGTCGGCATGCGCTTCTCGCTCTGACCCACGATGCGCCGCCCCTCCGCCCGCGCCGCCGCCCTCGCCGCCTCGCTCGCCGCGGCCCCGGCGCTCGCCCAGCCCGCGCCGCCCGCCCGAGCCCCGGCGCCCGCCAGCCCCGCCCCCCGCGTCGCGCCGGCCGCGTCGCCCGCCGCCCCCCGCGTCGCGCAAGCCGCGCCGCCCGGCGAGGCCGCCCCCGCGGGCCCCAAGCTCACCCGGCCCCCAAAGCTCGTCACCTTCGTCGAGGCCGACTACCCCGAGGCCGAGCGCGCCGCCGGCCGCTCGGCCGCGGTGGTGCTGCGCCTGACCGTCGCCGCCGACGGCTCGGTCTCCGACGCCGCCGTCGCCGAGTCGGCCGGCCCCGCCTTCGACGCCGCCGCCGTCGCCGCCGCGCGCCGCTTCGTCTTCGAGCCGGCCGAGATCGACGGCAAGCCCCGGGCCATCAAAATTCTTTATCGGTACGAGTTCACCATCAAGGCCGAGGCCCCCACGCGCTCGGCCTTCTCGGGCGTCGTGCGCCGGCGCGGCACGGGCGCGCCCATCGCCCGGGCCCGCGTCGAGCTCGACACGGGGCAGCGCGCCGAGACCGGCCCCGACGGACGCTTCCGCATCGACGACGTCGAGCCCGGCCCCCACGCCGTCACCCTCTCGGCCGAGGGCCTGCCCCCGCAGCGCAGCGAAGAGACCTTCGAGGCGGGGCGCGCGGTCGAGGCCACCTACGACGTCGGCGCCCCGCCGCAAGAGCCCGCCGGCGAGCAAGACGATCTCGAGGTCGTGGTCGTCGCGCCGCCCCTGCGCAAAGACGTCGTCTCGACCGAGATCTCGGCCGAGCAAGGCCGGCGCGTGCCCGGCACCCAGGGCGACGTGCTCAAGGTCGTCGAGAACATGCCCGGCGTCGCCCGCCCGCCCCTCGGCAGCGGCGGCGGCCTCGTCGTCTGGGGCGCCGCCCCCCAAGACACCCGCGTCTACGTCGAGGGCGTGCGCCTGCCCCTGCTCTACCACTTCGGCGGGGTGCGCTCGGTCCTCTCGTCCGACTTCGTGCGCTCGGTCGAGCTCAGCCCCGGCGCCTACGGCGTGCCCTACGGCCGCGGCCTCGGCGGCCTCGTCACCGTCGGCCTGAAGCCCCTCGACGCGAAGACCGGCGGCAGCGTCGGCGCCGACCTGCTCGACGCCTCGGCGTCGGTGAGGGCCCCCCTCGGCGATCGCTTCCGCGTCGCCGTCGCGGGCCGCCGCAGCCACCTGCACTCGGTCTTCGACGCCGCGAGCGACGAGGACGTCGGCGACCTCTTCCCCCTGCCGCGCTACCACGACGCGCAGGCGCGCCTCGTCTACGAGGCCTCGCCGCGCGAGTCGCTCGAGCTCGGCGGCCTGCTCTCGCGCGACGAGGCCCGGCGCGAGGTGGCGAACCCCGACCCGACGCTACGAAAGAGCGAGTCTCGCGTCGTCGGCTTCGAGCGCGTCTACCTGCGCTACCGCCGCGATCTCGAGGGCGGCGCGTCGGTCGACGTCACGCCCTCGTTCGGGCGCGACCGCTCGTCGCTCGACCAGCGCTTCGGCCCGACCCCCGTCGGCCTCTCGTCCGAGGCCACGGTGTACGCCCTGCGCGCCGGCTACCGCGCCCGCCTCAACCCCGAGCTCACCCTCAGCGTCGGCTTCGACGGCGAGGCCTCGAGCGCGAAGCTGCGCCGCGCGGGCTCGATCGGCGCCCCGGCCCGCGAGGGCGATCGGCGCGCCTTCGGCCAGGCCCCCTCCGACCAGGTGAGCGCCGACTCGTGGCGCACGCTCACCGCCGCCGCCGCCGGCTACGGCGAGCTCGACTACGGCCCGTTCGGCGGGCGCCTGCACCTCGGCGCCGGCCTCCGCTTCGAGCCCCAGCTCATCGGAGGCAGCCGCCGCACCCCCGTCGAGGGCGACACCCCCGCCATCGGCTACGCCTCGACCACCGCGCCGCTCGAGCCCCGCCTCTCGGCGCGCTTCGAGATCACCCCGCGCCTCTCCGCCCGCGCGGCGTACGGCATCTACCACCAGGCGCCCGCCGCCGAAGATCTCTCGGCCGCCTTCGGCAACCCACTCTTGCCCCCCGCCAAGGCCCAGCACGCCCTCGCCGGCCTCTCGGTGCGCCCGGCCGAGAAGCTCGTGCTCGAGGCCACCGCCTTCCGCGCCACGCAGAGCGGCCTCGCCGTGCGCAGCCCCCTCGCGGCGCCCCCGCTCGCCCAGGGCCTCGTGCCCGAGGGCGAGGGGCGCGCCTACGGCACGCAATTCTTGCTCCGCCAAGAGATCACCCGAGGCTTCTTCGGCTGGGTCACCTACACGATCGCGCGCAGCGAGCGGCGCGACCGCCCGGGCGCCGGCTGGCGCCTCTTCGACTTCGACCAGTCGCACGTGCTCACCGCCCTCGCCTCCTACGATCTCGGGCGCGGCTTCGAGGTCGGCCTGCGCGCCCGCTACGCCACGGGCCTGCCCCGCACGCCCGTCGTCGGCGCCTACTACGACGCGCGCGGCGGCGCCTTTCAGCCCCTCTTCGGGACGCTCAACGGCACCCGCCTGCCGCCCTTCTTCCAGCTCGATCTGCGCGCTTCGAAGCGCACCCGCCTCGGCCCCGGAGAGCTCGAAACGTACCTCGACGTGCAGAACGCCACCATGCGCGAGAACGCCGAAGAGATCGCCTACAGCGCCGACTACGGCCAGCGCAAGTACGTCACCGGCCTGCCCCTCCTGCCCGTCGCCGGCGCGAGGTGGTCGTGGTGACGCGCCCCCCTTCGCCCCCGCCCCGCCGCCGCCCGCCCGCCGGCCCCGAGTCGCCCGCCCGCGCGCGCTCGCCCCTGCCCTGGCGCGCGGCCCTCGGACGCTCGCCTCTGCCCTGGCGCGCGGCCCCCGGACGCTCGCCTCTGCCCTGGCGCGCTGCCCTCGCCCTCTCGCTCGCGCTCGCCGGCGCCTGCCGCCCCGACTTCGACCGCGGCCCCTCGCTCGTCGAGGGCGCGCGCGTGCTCGCGGTGCGCTCGACCCCCGCCGAGGCGAGGCCCGGCGAGCCCGTCACCTTCCGCGCCCTCTTCGTCGACCCGAGCGGCGCCCGCGCCGACATCTTCACCGAGTGGGCCTTCTGCAATGAGCGAAAGCCCCTCACCGAGCTCGGCCCCGTCGCCTCCGCCTGCCTCGTGCCGAGCGGCCCCGCCCTCGCCCCCTTCGGCTCGGGCGCGAGCGCCGGCGCCGCCCTGCCCGCCGAGGGCTGCCGCCTCTTCGGCCCCGACCCGCCCGAAGCGAAGGCCGGCGAGCCGCCCGGCCGCCCCGTCGACCCCGACGCCTCGGGCGGCTACTACCAACCGCTGCGCCTGCTCTACACCGTCAACGGCGGCGAGCCCCGCTACGCCCTCGGCGGCACGCGCCTCGTCTGCGGCCTCGCCGGCGTCAACCAAGACACCTTCGCCGAGTTCGGCCGCCGCTACCGCCCCAACGAGAACCCCGCCCTCGCCTCGCTGCGCGCCCTCTTGCCGAACGGCGACGCCCTCGCCCTCTCCCCGGAAGGCGAGGGCGAGCCCGCCCGCGTCGCGCCCGGCACCCGCCTTCGCTTCGTCGCTGCGTGGCCCGCCTGCCCCGCCAGCGACGCTTGCGGCGACGCCATCTGCGGCATCGACGAGACGGCCGCCGACTGCCCCGCCGACTGCACCAAGCCGGTGGGCTGCGGCGGCGCCGAGCGCTACCTCGCCCTCGACCCCGAGACGCGCGTGCTCGCCGAGCGGCGCGAGACGATGCGCGTCACGTGGTTCTCGCCCGCGGGCCGCTTTGACGACGACGCGACGGGCGAAGGCGGCGAGGCGGCCGGGCCCGACGAGAGCTCGAACGGCTGGGTCGCGCCCGACGCGCCCGCCAGCGTGCCGCTCTGGGTCGTCGTGCGCGACGACCGCGGCGGCGTCGCGTTCGCGTCGTACCGCGTCGACGTCGGCGGGTAGCCCGTCCCAGGCGGGGGCCGTGGCGTGGGCGCGGCTTGGAGCCGACTAGACTGTTTCGTCTAGTGGTGCCCGGGCGCGGAGTGCCTTAGGGTGTCCATCGAGGTCGCGAGGGGGCGGCCGGCACCACGGGCGGGCGCGTCCAGGGCCCCGGCACGAGAAGCTCGCCGGGGCCGGGCGCTGGTCGCCCGTGGGGCCGGCAACCCCCCCCGCGCGGCCCGAACGCGACCGCGCCGCGCGTCGGCGGCACCGGGGGCGCGTCCCGCGCTCATTACGATAGAGGCATACTCAATCGTGACGTTCGACTCGGCGCTCTAAGCTCGGTCGCTCGCGTTCGCCGATGCCCTCGGCCCCGCCCCGGGCCTCATCGAGAGCGGGTGAGGCGCCGCCACAAAGCGGCTTAAGAAACGGAGAATCCACCATGTCCAACCGAACCCTGCACCGTCGCATGCTCCGCACCCTGGCCCTGTCCCTCGTCGCGGCCTCCCACATCCTGATGCCGCAGTTCGCCACGCCCGCCCAGGCCGGCAACAAAAGAAGGGAGTTGCACCCTGGCGACACGGTCAAGCTCAAGACAACCTGGGGAGACGGCTACGTCCTCAACTTCGGCGGGACGGAAGGCTACGACGACCCGTTCGCAAAGATCCATTGGAATACCAGTTGGGATCTCCCCAACCGGTTCGAGGTATCGACTCCCCACACGGAGGGCCTGAATTGGCGGATGCTGAAGAACCGGTGGTCCGGAAAGTGCCTCGCCGCCAAGCAGGTGTTGAACCATGGCTCCGTCACCCAGGAAACCTGCAACTCGGCGGATGCGACACAGTTCTGGGCGGGGCAGTGGGGAGCCGGAGAGTCGGCTTGGTTTCGCAATCTGGCCCACTACCGGGCGGGCCTGAACACCGTCATGACCCAGATGGACGGTCCATTCGTCGGTTCCCCGGTCACGATGGAAACGCTGATCCCCGAATACAACACGCAAGAGTGGTTCGTAGAAACCTGCTTGGTCAACGGCGTCGAGCAACAGTACTGTTGAGCGATGTCGGGTCGCCCCGCAGGGTCTTTTAGTTTGACGTGGGCGTGAGGCCGAGCCGACCGATCGCCCCGACGGCCTCGGCGGTAACGTACCGAGTCGCCGAGGCGAGACGCGCGCGGCCGGCGCCGCGCCGCAGGTCGAGCGCCGCGGTGCGCAGGGCCGTGAAGGCGTGTGGGGCGTGAAGCGAGCGCCGGCGGCGAGCGCCTTCACCGAAGACGAGGCCCGTCGACGTCCTGCAGAAGCGGGCGGACGGCGAACGGGCGGCGCCGACGTCGCCCCCGCGGTCGCACCCCTGGCCACCCCATCTAGGCAACCGAACGTCGCCCGCAAGCCTCCATTATCCTGGGGTCAATCCTAGGGTACCGGAGGCCCCCATGACCTTCCTTGCGACCGATGACGTGCGTGCCCTCTTGCGCCTGGTCGGCGAGGTGCGCGAGCTCGGCGACGACCCGACCACCTGGCGCCGGCACGCGCTCGAGGGGCTCAGCCGCCTCTGCGGCGCGCGCGCCGGCTCCGCCCTCGAGCACTGGCTCCCGGGCGATCTCGACGCCGTGACCGCCCTGCCCCCCTGGGCGTTCTTGCCCCGGCCGCCCACGGCGCAGGGCGAGAAGGGCATCTACGTCGCCCAGAACCTCGGCGTCGGCTACGAGAGCCCCCGCGCCGAGAAAGAAATCCACGCGGCGAAGCAAGACCAGGCGAATAACCCCGCCTGGCCGGCGCTCCGCGCGTGTTGCATGCGGCCCTGCACGCGGACGCGGCGCGAGCTCGTCGACCGTCGCGTCTGGCAGCGCTCGCTCCAGTTTGCGCGGCTGCGCGAAGCCGGCAAGGTCGGCGAGTACCTGGTGTCGTTCCAGCCCGTGCCCGCGCTCGGCTTGGTCAACATCCTGGGTCTCTTTCGCGGCCCCGACGAGCCGCCCTTCACCGAAGAGCAGGCGGCGGTGGTCGCGCTCTTTCACGACGAGCTCGGGCGCGGCTGGCGCGCGGCGCCGCTGGCGCAGGTCGCCGCGCTGCCGCCGCGGCAGGCGGCGGTCATGCGCCTCCTGCTGCAGGGCAAGCGCGAGAAAGAGATCGCCGACGAGCTCGCCATCGCCCAGGGCACCGTGCACCAGCACGTCGCGGCGCTCTACCGCCGGCTCGGCGTCTCGAGCCGCGGCGAGCTCGCCGCCTTCGCTGCTGCCGCCGAGCGCCGCTCGGGGCCGAAGCTCGTCCGCACGGAGGGGCCCCGCCGCCGATGAACGAAAGCGAGCCGAGCGCGGTGGTCGAGGCGCGAGGCCGCGGCCAAGGTGAGAGCGCCGCCGATTGGGTGCCGGGCGACGGAGTTGGTCGCCAGACGGCGTCTAGGTAGTCCATCGAGGGGTCACGTCGTGTGCGCTTAGAGCCGGGCCCGCCCGTCGACGGGCCCAAAACGGCGCTTCAGCAGCCGAAATTGGCTGTCAAAGCCTTGCGCTTGGCGCACCCGCACGCGCGCCCCGCTCCAGTATTCGCGGCGGCGTGACTACCGGTCGGGCCGTGCGGTACCCTGTCCCTTGACCTAGGGGGGGCTCGAGCCTCCCCGAAGCTTCGTAAAAACCGGGCGCAGGCCCCATCAAAGTCTGGCGCGGTCGGCCGGCGTGATATCCTTCGCGCCCGCCCACGTGCCCTTGGGTCGGGGCGCCGATGGCGTCTCGATGGGCCATCGGCGAATCGTCCATCAGTGCTGGAGGGGGGGACATGACGACTGTCTTGGTAGCGAACGACGTGCAAGAGCTCTTGCGCCTGGTCGGCGAGGTGCGCGAATTCGGTGACGACCCGACCACGTGGCGCCGGCACGCGCTCGAGGGCCTCCTGCGCTTGTGCGGGGCGCGCGCCGGCGCGTTCGTCGAGCACTGGCTGCCCCGCCGTAGCGTTGCGCCCCGCCTGGCCTTCTCCGGGGGCCTGGCCGCTCGGCGCCATGCGAACGGAACCACGGCGGTGTGCGCGGTCGAGCCCGGCCCCGAGGGCGTACGCAGGCACGGGCCCGTCGCCCCGGGTGTCGCCTCGGCGCTCGACCTGGCCTGCCCCTCGCTGTTCGCGGGCTTCTTTCGCCCCTTGGTCACCGCCCGACGCGCCCTCGCGGACAACCTGGCTCGGCGGCCCTCGTCCCATTACGAAATTACGACGGCCGAGGCGCCGGGGGGCGAATACTTGTCGTCCTACCAGCCGGTACCCGCGCTCGGCGTGATCGACAGCGTGCATCTCTACCGTGGGCCCGGTGAGCCCCCCTTCGGCGACAATCAGGTGACGGTGCTAAAGCTCTTTCACGACGAGCTCGGCCGCGCCTGGCGCACCGCCCCCGCCGCGAACGTCGCCGCGCTGCCGCCGCGGCAGGCGGCGGTCATGCGTCTCCTGCTGCAGGGCAAGCGCGAGAAAGAGATCGCCGACGAGCTCGCCATCGCCCAGGGCACCGTGCACCAGCACGTCGCGGCGCTCTACCGCCGGCTCGGCGTCTCGAACCGCGGCGAGCTCGCCGCCTACGCCGCCAGGGCCGCGCGCCGCTCGGGGCCGAGCTTCGCCAGGGCCGCCGGCCTCTAGCTGCCCCCTCGAAACGGCAACCGTCCGACCGTTTTGACCCCGCGACGGGCTTCGACAACGGTCGAAGGGCTCGCTCGGGCCCGCACCGGGCTCGGGGGCAACGGTCGAAGGGCTCGCTCGGGCCCGCATGTGCCCTCGAACGAAGGGTCGCGCCTGGGGGCGAGCTCGCGGCGGGCTTTGGGCAAGGGTCAGACTGCGCGACCGGGCCCGCGAACGCCCGGTGACGTCGCGCTTGGGGGCGAGCCCGCGGCGGGCTTCGGGCGAGAGGCAGGCTCGGCCCGAGCAGAGCGACCTCGACGGCTCTGGGGCCGGGGCGCGCCGCGCCCGCCCGAGGCCTCAGCCCCCGGTGGGCGGCGCGGCGACGTCGGGCTGCAGCTTCACGTTCACGAGCACGGGCACCGCGTGGCAGCCGGTCGCGTCGAGCTCGACCCCGATGTCGCTCGCCTCGGACGTCAGGTACCCCGGCTTGCTGACCCGCAGGTCGAAGACGCCGGCCCGGTCGGGCCCGCCCGTCCACGAGCAGTCGCCGTCGGGCTCGGCGCGGGGCGTGAGGGTGCCGACGAACGCGCCCTTCTCGAGCACGACGACCTGGGCGTCGCACACCTCGTTGAAGTTCTCGTCGCGGACGTCGAGATCGAAGGGCTCGACCAGGGCCGTGTCGCAGGCCTGGCCCGAGCGCTCGAGCCGCACCGAGACCCTCGTCGTCTTGACGTGGGTACAGTTGCCGATGCCCCCCGGGGCCTGAAAGCCGCCCTCGACGACCACGTCGCGCAAGACCACGGTGTCGTAGCCGGGCTTGGCGACGGTCACCTCGAAGGTGCCCGGGGTCTCGATGGGGCCCTGCCAAAAGCAGCCGTCGGGCGAGGCCGAGAGCGCGACCACGGTCGCCTGAAAGGCGCCGTCGCGCACCGTCACGGTCGCGTCGCAGGCGGGGCGCCCGAGCTCGTCGCGAATGTCAAAATCGAACGACGGGAACGCGGCGGCGTCACACGCTTCGGGCCGCACGCGCGTGAGCTGCATGTCGACCTCGGCGGTGTCGACGTGGCAGGCGTCGGGCCCCTTCGAGACGACGACGTTCGAGCGCGTGGCCGTCAGATACCCCGGCTTCGTGACGGTGATCTCGTAGTTGCCGGGCCGCTCTCCGATGCCGTACCACGTGCACGAGGGCCCCGCCGGGTTCGACGACTCGAGCTGCCACTGGGCCGAGCCGTCGCGCACGATCACCGTCGCGTCACAGACCGGGGCGCCCCGCTCGTCGCTCAGCCGCAGGGCAATCGAGTGCTTTAGAATGAGGGGGCACATGCGGGGCGGGTCGTCGAAGTCATCGCCGGGGACACTCTCGACGACGACGCACCCCCCCCCGAAGACGCCCAACCCGACGAAAGCCAACCATAGAGCGCTACGCATGCCCGGTGCACCCATCAACTTTCGGGCCAAGCGGCGAAGGCGGCGCCCCGGCCGCCGGGCCGAGCGCGGCGACCGTCGGCCATGGCCCCCGTGTCAGGGCTGGCACAGCGGGTGGCCAGGCGCCCCTATCAAGGGGGCCTGACGCACGCTTCGAACCACGCGGCGGCTCGGCTCGCTGCCGGCCCGCCTCGAACGCCCCTGCGCCGTGAGCGGGGGACACCCCTTGACTAATTAGGACTCCTAAGTTAGAACTCTTTTCATGGGCCGTACGCGCCTGCGCTTCTTCGACGAGAACTCCGAGCCGGTCCCGCGCCGCATCGCGACGGGGTTGCACAAGCTCGGGCTGGCGATGAAGCAGCAGACCTGGCTGCAGGCGGCCGAAGATGGGCTCTCGCCGACGCAGGGGCAAATTCTCGCGGCGCTCGCGGCGGGGGCGGCCTTGACCGCGACCGACCTGTCGCAGCAGCTCGGCGTCACGCTGCCGACGGTGAGCGACTCGGTGCGGGTGCTGGTCGACAAGGGGCTGGTCGAGCGCCGGCCCGACCCGCGGCACCCGCGGGCGAGCCTGCTCGGGCTGACGGCGCCGGGGCGGGCGCAAGCGGCGCGGGCGCGGTCGTGGCCCGAGTTCCTCGCGACGGCGGTCTCGGCGATGTCCGAGCCCGAGCAGGCGGCGTTTCTGTTGGGGCTGGTGAAGATGATTCGCGCGCTGCAAGAGAGCGGGCAGATACCGGTCAATCGCATGTGCGTAACTTGCACGCACTTCCGGCCGAACGTGCACGAGGGCCGTCTGCCGCACCACTGCGCCTTCGTCGACGCGCCGATGGCGGCGCACCACCTGCGGCTCGACTGCGGCGAGCACGTCGAGGCGCCCGAGGCCGACCGCGCGGCCACCTGGGCGAGGTTCCTCACGCCGGGCTGAGCTGAGCGGCGCCGACGAGGGGGGCCGAGGCGTCCCCGTGTCCTGAACGGGCGGGGGGCGAGGGTGGGGCTCTCCCTGCCCGAAGAACCAACCCGCCGGGCGGAGCCTTGTCCGCCCGCCAAACCAACCTCCGGGGCGGAGCTTTGTCCGCCCGTCGAGCCAACCTCCGGGGCGGAGCTTCGTCCGCCCGTCGAGCCAACCTCCGGGCGGAGCCTTGTCCGCCTGCCGAGCCAACTTCCGGGCGGAGCCTTGTCCGCCTGCCGAACCAACCCGCCGGGCGGAGCTTCGTCCGCCCACCAAACCACCCCCGGGGCGGAGCTTCGTCCGCCCGGAGAGACCACCCGCCGGGCGGAGCTTTGTCCGCCGTGAGGAGACGACCACCATGACTATCCCCGGATACACGTATGGCACCGCCTCGGTTTCGCGCTCGCCGGTGACGCTCGCCGAGTTCGAATTGATGAAGCAGAGCGTGCTCTTCGGCGACGACGACGTCCGGTATCTACGCGCCTCGCACGACGTGCTGAAAGACCAGGTCGAGGCGGTGCTCGACGTCTGGTACGGGTTCGTCGGCTCGCAGCCGCACCTCTTGGCCTCGTTCACCGGCAAGGGCGACGGCCGGCCGCTCGCCGACTACCTCGGGGGCGTGCGCCGGCGCTTCGGGCAGTGGGTGCTCGACACCGCGCGCGCCGAGTACGACCAGGCCTGGCTCGATTACCAGCACGAGATCGGCCTGCGCCACCACCGCACCAAGAAGAACCAGACCGACCGCGCCCCCTCGACCGCGATCGTGCCCTTCCGCGACCTCTTCGCGCTCATCTTTCCGGTCACGTTCACGCTGAAGCCCTTTCTCGCCAAGAAGGGGCACTCGCCCGACGAGGTCGAAAAGATGTACGCCGCGTGGGTCAAGTCGTGCCTGCTCCAGGTCACGCTCTGGGCCCACCCTTACGTCAAAGACGGCGACTTCTGAGCGGCGCGGGGCCCGCTCACGCCGCCCCGCGGCGGCGACGGGGGATCAGCTCGGGAGGGCGCCCCGCGAAAGGCGATGAACCCCGGGCCCGGATCGAGGGCCCCGCGGTCGCTGGACCCAGGTTCGGGGTCGACACCCACTAAAGTGGTCACTTTTTGTTGAAGTCTTGTGGCAGACTGTCGTAGATCTCCTGCAGCTCCTTGGCCCGGGCGATCCACTCACGTACTCCCCAAGGTTCGGCCGGCCGCTCGGCTCGCAAGGCGACGCGGACGGGCTGGGCGATGCGATCCCCGAGCAACGTGAGGGCCTGAACGAGGGCCGGCGGATCGGGCGAGGGCATCTGGGGCCCCGAACCGGGCAACGGCTCGCCCTCGCCGCTCATCAACCACTGCAGATCGATCTCGGCCGCCGAAGCGATTTTCTGCGCCGTCGAAAGGGTCAGGCCGCGCGTGCCCCGGTCACCCTTGATCAACAAGGAAATGTAGTTCGCGCTCACGCCCGACTTGGTCGCCAGATCGCGCTGCGACCAGCCCTTGTTGGTCAAGATCCAAGCGATCCTCTGGCTGAGCTCGACCACCCTTGGCGCCTACCCGGGGTGGCCGCACCCGAAAACAACAACTACGGTTGACGAAATCTCTAGAGTTTGCATGCTCGCCTGATGATCGACCAACCGAGAGAAATTGGTAAGAGGGTAGGCTTTGCATGGTTCAGCCTGAGTTCCCTTGCCGGGCGCTCGGGCCAGGTTCGAGGGGTCTCGGCGAGGCGCTTGGCCGAGGGGGGGGCATGAGATGGCGTACCTTGTCGAAGTCGCCCCCGAGCGCGAGGGCAACGGCCCCATCGAGTACGTCACCGCGCCCGGGCGCGCGTCGGTCTTGGGGCCGAAGGTGCACGCCCTGCGCTATCAGAGCCTGAGCGAGGCCGAGAACGTCGCCGCGCGCCTGCGGGCGTCGTGGGTGTCGTACGGCCATACCGTCTCGGTCGTGCCGGCGCTCGAGGCGTTCCCGACGCTCGAGGCGGCCCTCGCCTCGCTCGAGGCCCCGCCACCGCCCCGCTCTTGGTACCGAAGGGTGCTCGACGCGCTAGGGCTTTGATCTCCGTCCGGCTTCGTGGCGGCGCGCCGGGGTGTCCCCCTACCCGTTTTCCTCACGCCCGGCGCGCCGCCGCGAACGCCCTTTACCCGGGGGCGGCCCCCGCCTCCGTCAGCCGTCGACGGTGAAGAGCACGGCCCGGCCGGCCTCGGCGGCGCGCCGGAAGAGCGCCCGCACGGCCTCGAAGTTCTCCCAGGTGTACTCGAAGTCTTCGTCGGAGCCCTCGTACTCGTCGGGGTCGAGCCGGTCGTAGCGCTCGCGCAGCCACGCCTTGGTCAGCGGGGCGAGGGCCGAGGCGACGTCGCGCACCTGCTCGGCCGTCACGAACGAGGCGGTGTCGTCGGCCTCGCCGCTCAAGAGCTGCTCGCCGCCGCAGATGACGTGGTCGAGCGGGTACTCGCCGCCCTCGTAGAGCAAGGTGCCGCCCGTCAAACAGCGGTGGATCGCCTCCCATGCCTTGTCGGACTCGGCCACGAAGGGCTCTTGCCACGCCTCTTCGATCGCCTCGACGGCCGCCATCACGGCGTCGTCGTCGCCCTCGGCGGCGGCCGCGAGCAGCGGCGCCGCCTGCTCGGCGCTCAACGCAAAGTGAACACCCCGGCTGGCCATGGCGCGAGGCTCGCGCCGCCGGCCCCGGGGCGCAAGGCGGGCGGGGCCGGCGGCGCAAGACGAGCGGGGCCGGCGGCGCGCGACGAGCGGGCCGGCAGCGCGAGACGAGCGGGCCGGCGGCGAGAGGCGGGCGGGGCCGGCCGCGGGTACGCGTCTTGCTCTTCGGTGGCGCCGATGACTTTCTTGAATGCGCTCTCTTCGTCGCGCCCTTGGCGCATCGCCCGGGCCGCCTTGCTGGCCCTCCCGCTCGGCTCGCTCGGGCTCTCGTCGCTCGGCGGCTGCGACCTCTTCGAGGGCGACCCGCTCGAAGACTGCACCCACTACCAGTGCAAGAACGACCTCGCCCTCTCGCTCACGTCGCGCGCGCGGGCTCTCGACGCCGCGTGCGAGTACGGCCCGCTCACGGTGCGGGCCTGCATCGGCTACGTCTGCGGCGAGGCGACGCTCTCGCCCGACGGCGAGTGCAGGCGGGCCGCCGACCAGTACGGGCTCGTGGCCTGCGACGAGCCCGTCGAGTACGACGCGCAGGGCAACGCCGTGCCGCGCACCGATACGTTCGAGCTCGCGCTGGGCATGGGCTTCGGCCGGCAGTTCGGGGCCGGCCCGCACGCCGTGACCGTCACGCTCGCTCGGGCTTCGGGCGAGACCGTCTACGAAGGGCGCCAAGACGTGACGCTCGACGAGACCTACCCGAACGGCCCCGAATGCGACCAGAACCCCTGCTGGCAGGCCGGGCCCCTGACCTTCGACATCGACGCGGCGATGCCCCACGTCGCCGGGGCCTGCGCGGCGAAGCGCTAAGCTCCGTCTGGCGAAGGCTCCCGCCGACGGACAGAGCCTTGGCCACGCCCTCGGCCGGCGGGCGCCGCGGGCCCGTCTCTCTCCCCCCTTCGAGCGCGCCCCCCGACGCGCTCTCGGCCCCCCGGCCCGCTCAGCGAAGCTCGAGCAGCACGGGCGGGTCTTGCGGATCGTCGTCGTAGCCCGACGCGCTCGCCTTGACCGACACGCGAAGGTCGAGGCTCTGTTTGCCAGCGGTCGAGAAGGTCAGCAGCAGGACGCGGCGCACCTCTGCGGAGCTATCCGGGTCTTCGGAGAGGCATTGGAAGAACAGCCGGTGCCAGAGCTCGGTGCCCGGGGGCGGCTGGTACGCCCCCTCGGGGAGGGGCTGCGCGATCGTATCGCAGTCTTGGCTCGCCCCGTCGGGCCGCACCGCGACGCTGACGGGCGCGCCCTCGGGCGCCTCGATGAGCACCCGGACGTCACGATCGTGGTCGGTCTCGCGCGGCATCTGGACGAACATCGAGAGCGTCGTCGTCTCGCCCGGCACGACCTTCACGGGCACGTCCGAGAGCTCGTCTTCCTGCGTCCAGTCGGGGGGCGGGGCGCTCGTGGCGAACGAGGCGGCCGCCGCGGCGGCCAAGGCAAGGGCTTCAAGGTAGCGATTTCGTTTCACGGCCGCTCCAGATAGCAATCGCCGTTCCCGCCTTCGGGCGCCCGGGCTGTCGCGTCGGCGCGAAGGCGGGCCGGCCCGGGGCCCCGGCGCCGTGAACGGGGGGCCGGGGGGCCCTGACAGGGCGGTCATGAGCGCGGGGCCCCGTCGCGCCCGGAGCGGGCAAGCGGGCGCCGCAGGGCGGGCAGGCGGGCGCCGGGGGGCGGGCGGCCGAGCGCCCCGCGGTGGGCAGGCGGGCGGGGCGGGCGGCGGGCGCCGCGGCCCGGGCCCCGGCGGCCGGCCTCAGTGCAGTTTCCGGCGCAGGTAGTTGAGCAGATCGATGCGCGTCACCAGCCCGAGGAACTCGTCTCCCTCGGTGACGATGGGCACGAGGCCCGCGTCGAAGAGGGGCAAGAGCTCGCGCACGGGGGTCTTGGGGGGGACGGTCTGCAGGCGGGTCGACATGACCTCGCGCACCGGGCGCCGGAAGCGCGCCTCGTCTTCGACGGCGGCGAGCAACAAGTCGGATTCGTCGACGAGGCCGACGATGCGTCGCCCCTCGACGACGGGCAGCTGCGAGACGTCGTAGAGCTTCATGCGGGCGTAGGCGACGAGCAGGGCGTCGTCGGGCTTGACCGTGACGACGTCGCGGTCGGAGAAGCGCCGCGCGATGACGTCGCGCAGGTCGCCGTAGTGCTCGCGCTTCGAGAAGCCCTGGTCGGCCATCCAGAAGTCGTTGAACATCTTCGACAGGTACTTGTTGCCGCTGTCGCAGACGAGGGTGCAGACGCGCTTCGGCGACGACTGCTCGCGGCAGTAGCGCAGGGCGGCGGCGACGAGCGTGCCGGTCGACGAGCCGCCCAAGATGCCCTCGCAGCGCAGGAGCTCGCGCGCGGTCTCGAGGCTCTCGCGGTCGGGGATGCTGTACGCCCGCCGGACGCGCGACAGGTCGCAGACGGGCGGCACGAAGTCTTCGCCGACGCCCTCGACGAGCCACGAGCCCACCTTGCCGGCCTTGCCGGTGCGCACGAGGTCGCAGAGCACCGAGCCCTGCGGGTCGGCGAGCACCATCTCGCAGCCCGGCATGGCCTCGGCGAAGTGGCGCGAGAGGCCCGTCAGCGTGCCGCCCGAGCCGACGCCGCACACCATCGCGTCGAGCCGGCCGCCGAGCTGGGCGACGATCTCGGGGCCCGTCGTCGTCTCGTGGGCGCGCGGGTTCGCCGGGTTCTCGAACTGGTTGACGTAGAACGCGTTCTCTTCGGCGGCGACCCGCTTGGCGACGTCCTGGTAGTACTCGGGGTGGCCCTTCTCGACGTCGGACCGGGTCAGAAGGACGCTCGCGCCGAGGGCCTTGAGGTGAAAGATTTTCTCTTGGCTCATCTTGTCGGGTATGACGAGCGTGAGCCGGTAGCCCTTGCTCGCCGCCACGAGCGCGAGGCCGAGGCCGGTGTTGCCCGCGGTCGCCTCGACCAGGTGCCGGCGCGCGGGGCCGAGCTCGCCCGACGCCTCGGCCGCCGCGATCATCGAGAGGCCGATGCGATCTTTGATCGAGCCGCCCGGGTTCTGGTTTTCGAGCTTGAGAAAGAGCTCGCAGGGCCCGGCGTCGAGCCGCTGGACCTTGACCATCGGCGTGTTGCCGATGAGCGAGAGAATGCCGTTGCTGGGGCCGTCCATGCCCGATTGTATGCCAACAAAAGCGGGCGCTGACCATGTCCGTATGCCGGCCGCGCCGCGCCTTTGCCGGCGGTAACGTGACGCGGCGTCAGGTTCGCGCGCGTCGGCCGCGGCGCGTCACGGCGCGCGAACTCGTCAAAGCTCGCACGCGAGGCGCGCGAGGTGCGCCCCCGGCGGCCGGGCGGGGCCCGCGCCGGGGGGTGAGCTCAGCGGTATTTCAGGCCGGTGCCCGTGTTGAACACGACGACGCGCTCGCCCGGGCGCACCCAGCCGCCCGCCCGCAGCCGCGCGAGGGCCGCCCAGGCCGCGCCCCCCTCGGGGCAGATGTCGAGGCCCGTCCGCCGCCCGAGCTCGCGCGCGGCCGGCCACACCTCGGCCTCGGGCACGGCGACGCCGGTGCCGCCCGACGCGCGCAGCGCCCGCACGCAGAGAAAGCCGCCGATGGGCGAGGGCACGCGCAGGCCGTAGACGTCGGTCTTCGGCGCGGGCCAGGGCTCGGTCTTCTCGGCGCCCGCGGCGAAGGCCTTGACCACGGGCGCGCAGCCCTCGGTCTGCACCGAGACGAAGCGGGGCAGGCGGGCGCCCGCGTCGAGCCAGCCGAGCGCGCGCATCTCGCCGAAGGCCTTGTGCATGCCGACGAGCCCGGTGCCGCCGCCGGTCGGGTAGACGATGACGTCGGGCAGCGCGCCGCCGAGCTGCTCGAAGAGCTCGTAGGCCATCGTCTTCTTGCCCTCGACCCGGTAGGGCTCGCGCAGCGTCGAGACGTCGGTCGCCTCGCGCGGCCCGTGCTGGCGCAGCCAGGCGCCGGCGTCGGCGATGCTGCCCTCGACGAGCTCGACCTCGGCGCCGTAGAAGCGGCACTCTTCGACGAAGGCGCGCGGCGTGTCGGCCGGCATCGCGACGAAGACGGGCAGGCCGGCGGCCGCCCCGTACGCCGCGAGCGCCCCGGCGGCGTTGCCGGCCGAGGGCGCCGAGAGGGCGCGCGCGCCGAAGTGCCGCGCCATCGAGACCGCGGCGCTCAGGCCCCGCGCCTTGAACGAGCCGGTCGGGTTGCCCGCCTCGTCTTTGACCCAGGTCGCCCCGTCGAGGGCGACGAGCGGCGTCTGCCCCTCGCCGAGCGAGACCTCGCCCTCGGCGAGCGGCATCACCTCGCGGTAGCGCCACATCGAGGGCACCTGCGCGAGCCCCCCCGCGGCGGGCTTCGGCAGGGGCCCGAGCTCGTAGTCGACCCGCAAGGGCAGCCCGCACGCGGTGCAGACGGTCTGCCAGCGCCCGGCGTCGTGCGCGAGGCCGCAGGCGAAGCAGGTCAGGCCGCGTAGGCGGGGGTTCACTCGGCCGGGGCCGGCCTGGGGGGTCTCGCTCATGGCCGGGCGGGCATAGGCCCGCGCCCGGGTCGGAACAAGGGGCCAGCCCCGGGCGCGCGCCCCCCGGCCGGGGCCCGGGCGGCCGGCGCACGAGGCGCGACGACGCCCCCTACCCTCGCGCCCGGAGCCGCCCCGCGTCGTCGAGCCGGTACTCGCGCACCGGCGCCCCGCGCACCAGCCGATCGTGCCGGCCCCGCAGCGCCCTCGCCCGCTCGGCCCGCCGCTCGTCGAGGGCCCGCGTGAGCGCCTCTTCGAGCCGCGCGAGCGCCGCCCGCCGGTTCTGGTGCTGCGAGCGCTCGCCCGCCGCGCGCACCTGGAGGCCCGTCGCCCGGTGCTCGGCGCGCACCGCGCTCGCGACCTTGTTCACGTTCTGCCCGCCGGGGCCCCCCGCCCGCGTCGCCCGCACCACGACGTCGCCCGCCCGCAGGCGCGCCCGCCCGGCCGGGGCGAAGGGGTCTTCGCCCGGGGCGAGCTCGTCGAGCGAGACGCCGGCGAACCAGCGCTTGCGCGAGCCCTTGCCCCGCCGCTCGCTCGGCGCAAAGAGCGCGTGCGTGCCCGCCTCGCCCGCGAGCGCGCCGGCCGGGCCGCGCACCACGAAGGCCACCGAGCGCGGCGCCCCCTCGGGCCCCGTGGCCTCGCGGCGCACGGTCACGAGGCCGCGGGCGGCGCAGAGCTCGGCGAGCCGGCCGGCCAAGAGGCCGACGAAGGCGCAGGCCTCGCCGGGCCCCCGCCCGGCCGTCACTTGCAAGAGATAGGTCTTCACCGCTCGCTTCGTCGAAGCCATGACGTTCGCGGGGCCCCGACCGACCGGCCGGGCAAGGGTAGCGACCAAAGGCTCGAGGTTCATCGCTTCACCGTCACGATCGGGGTGAGCGCAGCGACGGGCGTCGCGGCGCCGTGATCGACGAGGGCGCGCACGACCGGGCCCACGGCCTTGTAGGCGTCGGGGTGCTCTTCGTAGAGCACGTCGCGGTCGTCGCAGACGACGCGGCCGCCGAGCGGGGTGCGCGTCAGATCGGCCCGGCGGTAGCGGTCGCGCAGCTTCTCTTTCGCCTCCGAGCGGCCCATCTTGCGCCCCGCGCCGTGCGCCACCGAGGCGAGCACGGCCTCGTTGCCCGCGCCCGCGAGCAGGTACGAGGGGGCGCCGCGGCTGCCGAGCACGATTGTCGGCTCGCCCGCGCGCGCCGGCGCCGCGCCCTTGCGGTGCACCCAGGCCCGCGTGCAGCCGCCCACCGACGCGGGCTCGACCGCGTTATGAAAGACGTCGAAGGCGCCCGCGATCTTCGAGGGGCGCGCCGCGCCGATCGCCTCGAGCAGCCGGTACGCCAGCAGGAAGCGGTTGACGCGGGCGAAGCGGCAGGCGCCCGCCATCTCGGCCAAGAACGGCCCGGCCTCGGCAGCCGGCAGCTCGCGCTGCCCCCAGCGATCGTTCAGCCGCGCGCCGACGGCGCGCGAGCCCGAGTGCACCACCGCGGCGAGCGCGCCCTTCTTCAGGCCGAGCGCCTCGGCGAGCGGGCCCGGCGTCACCTCGTTGACGCGGGCGATCTCGGCGAAGTGGTTGCCGCCCCCGATGCTGCCGAGCGTCGAGACGCACGAGGCGTACGGCCCCGGGTCGGCCCCGACCCCCTCGGCGTCGGCGGCGTCGGCGGCCCCGGCGAGGCCCGCCGCGAGCTCGCCCATCGAGCGCGGCAGCTCGAAGGCGTCGAGGCCGCGAAGGCCCCGGCGGAACACCTCGGCGAAGAGCGCTTCGGGCGCCTCGAGATCGGCGACGAAGCTCTCGCCCTCGAAGAGCGCGCGCGCCCGCCGCTCGAGCGCGTCGACCGAGCCGCCCGCCTCGCGCGTCACCACGACGAGCACGCCGCAGCCCACGTCGCCGCCGAGCAGGCTCGGGCGCACGGCGTCGTCGAACGCGAAGACCGCGCCGATGGGCGCCGTGCCCCCCGCGTGCATGTCGGGCATGCCGACCGCGCGCACGCAGCCGGGCAGCGCGGCGATCTGGGCGAACTGCGCGATGGCGTTGCCCTCCATCCAGACGCCTTCGCCTTGCACCACCCGGGCGTTGGGCGGCAGGGGCAGATCGTTGGCTCGGTCGGCGCGCGCCGCGGGCGCGGCCGGGCCGTGGTCGGTCAGGTTCGAAGTCACGCGGCGGCCTTTTGCGAGGCCCGTGCCGTGGCTTCGGGGGCCGAATTCGAAGGGGTTCGGGCGGAAAATGGTGCATCATGCACCACCAAAGTGATACAAATCGTACCACCTTGGTGGTGCGAGCTTCGTCAGCGCGGCCCTTGCTGCTCGCCTGGTCCGACCGGGGGGTCGAGGGCCCTTCGCCCTCGCACCACGCCCGCCGCCCGGCGAGCGATCGGGGGCCCATCGTGCGGCTGCTCGAGCAAGACGAGAGCCGGGGCCGCTACGGCGAGTTCTGGGTGCTGACGACGCCGGCGGGCGAGGGCCCGGCGAGGGCGCTCGTGCGCGAGGCCGAGCCGCTGGTGGGGCGGGTCGAGCTGCGGGCGCTGCCGGTCGACGATCCGTCCGACTACAACCGGCTCTTCCGGGCGCTGCGGCCGATCGCGCGCGAGCTCGGGCGGGGGGCCGAGCGGCCGGTCGACGTGCTGCTCTCGTCGGGCACGCCGCAGGTGCAGACGCTCTGGGTGGTCTTGGTGCAGGCGGGGCTCTTGCGGGCGCGCATGCTGCAGGTCATTCCGGCGGCGTTCGTGCCGAGCCCGCACCCGCGGGCGGTGCGCGAGGTGCGGCTCGAGGTCGAGGGGTTCCCCGAGATCCGGGCGCTGCGCGAAGAGGTGCAGAAGCTGCGGGCGCAGGTGGGGCCGAGGCCGGCGGGCATGGTGGGCGAGAGCGAGCCGATGCGCGCGCTGCGGGCGCGGCTCGCGCGGGTGTCGGCGAGCGATCTGCCGGCGCTGGTCTTGGGCGAGACGGGCACGGGCAAAGAGCTGGTGGCGCGGGCGCTGCACGAGGGGGGGGCGCGGGCGCGGGGGCCCTTCGTGGCCGAGAACTGCGGGGCCATCGCCGAGGGGCTGTTGGCGAGCGAGCTCTTCGGGCACGAGGCGGGGTCGTTCACGGGCGCGACGCGGGCGCACCGGGGGCTCTTCGAGCGGGCCGAGGGCGGCACGGTCTTCCTCGACGAGGTGGGCGAGATGCCGCCGCGGGTGCAGGCGATGCTCTTGCGCGTGTTGCAAGAGGGGGTGGTGCGGCGGGTGGGCGCCGAGCGGGGGGTGCGGGTCGACGTCCGGGTCGTGTGCGCGACGCACCGCGACCTCTCGGCGATGGTCAAGCGGGGCGAGTTCCGCGAAGATTTGTATTACCGGCTGCGGGGCGTGACGCTCGAGGTGCCGCCCTTGCGCGCGCGCTACGGCGACGTGCCGGCGCTGGTGGCGGCGTTCCTCGACGAGGCGCGCGCCTTCCGGCCGGGGGGGGGCGCGCCTTCGGTCGCGCCCGAGGCGATGCGGCTTTTGCAGCGCTACCCCTGGCCGGGCAACGTGCGCGAGCTGCGGGCCGAGGTGCACCGCTGGGCGGTCTTTTGCGACGGGCGCGTCGAGCCGGGCGACCTCGCCCCCGAGCTCCGCGGGCTCGCCCCGGCGCCCGCGCCGGCCCCGCCGGCCCCGGCCTCGGGGCCCCCCTCGGCCCGGGCGGCGGTCGCCACGCTGGCCGAGGCGGTCGAGGCGGCCGAGCGGGCGGCGCTCGCCCGGGCCCTCGACGCGACGGGGGGCAACCTATCGCAAAGCGCCCGGGCGCTCGGCATCGACCGCAACACGCTTAAGCGCAAGATGGCGGCGTTCGGGTTGCGCAAGGCGGCGGCCAATTCGGCCCCCGAGTGAACTCGGGGGCCGCGAACGCCCGCTCGTGCCGCGCGGCCTCGGGCCGGTTCGGCGCGTCAAGCCCGTCCCCTTGGCGTGGGCCGGGCTCGCTCGGGCTTTGGCCATGCCGGGCGGGCCCGCGCGAGCGGCTCGCTTCGCGGGAGCCCTGCCTCCGGCAGGGCTTTGCAGGCCGTTTCCGCGGGCGTTCGGTGCCCCCGACTTCCGTCGGGGGCGACTGGGGCCCTCCCCGCTTTGGCTTGCGCTGGGCCGCGGCCCGGGGCATCGTGGCGCCCAATCTAGCCTGGGGAGGCGAGCATGAGCGTTCAGACCCAGACGCACGGTAGGTTCAAGGCATTCACCGGCAAGCTGCAGGCCGACCGCAGCCTCGGCTCTCTCGCCGACGAGGTCAGCGCGTGGGCGCGCGCGGCGAAGGCGGCGCCCAAGAGCATCGGCGTCGAGTACCTCGAGGCGTCGCAGCGGCTGGTGCTGACCGTCGGCTATCGCGACGACGAGCCGGGCTACCCGGTCAAGCTGACGAGCGTGTCGCTCGGGCGCATCAGCCGGCTCGAGGGCGACGAGCTCGCGGGCCTCGAGTCGAAGATGGAGGCGGCGGCGGCCCGCCTTTCGGACGTCATCTGCCACGAGCTCTTCATCACCGAAGACGACGAGTTCTTGATGGTCTTCATGACCCGGGACGCCTGAAATCGGGCGCGCCGCCCCTTGACCGCGCGCGGCCCGTTCGGGGCCGAACGTGCCGGCGGGCGGCGCCCTGTCAAGGGGGGGCCGGCCGAGAAAAAGCGACGCGGGCGCCCGCGCGCGGCGACCGATTCGCGGGAAGGCCGGGCGCCGAGGGGGTCGTAGCATGAATCCGGCAGGCAACGTCCGTAGCGTACGTCGTCCGTCCAAGTCGTTCCGCCTCCGTCGGGACGCAGCGAAAGAAGTGGGAGGCTAAATCAACCGTGGCCCGAGTCAGACTCACTGTCGCCGCGAAGGTGTTCATCACGGCCGTCATCCTCGGCGTGGTGGGGCTCACCTTCTACCTCAACCCCGGCCTGGTCGGTAAGATCGCGCCCGAGGCGCCGCACGCCTCGGCGAACGTGCCGCCCGCCGTCGCCCTGCCCGACGACTCGGTCGGCGGCCCGGCGGCGCCCCCGGGCGGCAACGTGGCGATCCCGAGGCTCGCGGCCGCCACGCCCGGCTGCGCCACCCTGCCCGAGGTGCGCTTTTACCACTGGGCGTGGAACGCGCAGATGGGCCTGATGGCGGCCACCGGCGGCAAGCAGGCGGCCCCCGGCAGCTTGATGTGCAAGAACGGGGTCAACCTCAAGCTGATTCGCGAAGACAACGCCGACAACATGCAGGCCCTCATGGTGACGCTCGCCGAGGGCCTGAAGGCGGGCGAGGCGAACCCCGTGAAGGGCGCGCACTTCGTCGCCATCATGGGCGACGGCTCGGCCACCTTCTTGAAGGGCCTGAACGACAAGCTGACCAAGCTCGGCCCCGACTACGTCGCGCAGGTCGTCGGCTCGGCCGGCTACAGCCGCGGCGAAGACAAGTTCATGGGCCCCCCCGCCTGGAAGCAGAACCCGCAGGCGGCGCGCGGCGGCCTGGTCGCCGGCGTCCTGCGCGACGGCGACTGGAACATCGCGCTCAAGTGGCTCGGCGACAACAAGATCCCCAACAACCCCGACGAGACGACGTACGACCCCGACGCGCTCAACTGGGTCAACGCGAGCGACTACATCGACGCCGCGCAGAAGTACGTGAGCGGCTTCTGCGCCGAGCTCAAGAACGTCAAGACGGGCAAGAAAGAGAAGCGCTGCGTCGACGGCGTCGTCACCTGGACGCCCGGCGACGTCACCGTGGCCGAGAAGAAGGGCGGCCTCGTCTCGATCGTGTCGACGCGCGAGTACCGCTCGCAGATGCCGAACGCCATCATCGGCAACAAGAAATGGATGCAGGCGAACCGCAAGCTCGTCACCGGCATGCTGGGCGCCATCTTCGAGGCGGGCGACGCCATCAAGGCGAGCGACGACAAGCTGAAAGAGGCGGCCGCCGTCAGCGCCTTCGTCTACGGCGAGCAAGACCCCGCCTACTGGTACAAGTACTACCGGGTGCAGAATCAGAAAGACAAGCAGGGCCTCGCGGTCGAGCTCGGCGGCTCGTCGGTCAACAACCTCGCCGACAACCTGCAGCTCTTCGGCCTGACGCCCGGCTCGGCCAACCTCTTCGCCGCGACCTACACGGTCTTCGGCAACCTGGTCAAGTCGCAGTACCCGAGCCTTCTGCCCTCGTTCTACCCGGTCGAGCAGGTGCTCGACACCTCGTACGTCAAAGAGCTGTCCGAAAAGAGCAAGCCCACGACGGCCGCCGACGTCGCCGTCTTCAAGCCCGAAGAGAAGGTCGAGCGCGTCGTCAGCCGCCGCGCCTGGAACATCGAGTTCGTCTCCGGCAAGGCGACCTTCACCCCCGCCGCGCTCACCCAGCTCGAGGCGCTCTTCTCCGAGCTCGTCGTCGCCAGCGGCACGCTCGTCGAGGTGCACGGCCACACCGACGACCAGGGCAACCCCGAGTCGAACCAGAAGCTCAGCGAGGCGCGCGCCTTCGCGGTCAAAGAGTGGCTCGAGAAGAAGTCGCCGACCAACTTCTCGGAGGGGCGCGTGCGCGTCTTCGCCCACGGCCAGACCCAGCCCGTCGCCCCGAACAGCTCGCCCGAGGGCAAGGCCAAGAACCGCCGCGTCGAGATCGTGCTCGGCACCTCGTCGTTACGCCCCATGGCCCCGCGCGCCGGCCTCGCCGAGGCCTTCCGCCCCAACCGCGCCCTCTCGCCGCTCACCGCGCTCGCCCTCGCCGGCGGGTGGGCGGCCGCCCTCTTGCTCGCCTGGGTCGCCTCGCCCTTCGAGAGCCTGCCCAAGCCCGCCGAGGTCTTGCGCGCCCTCAACGCCCTCTGGTGGGAGCACGGCATGGGCCCCGAGATGTTCACCACCCTCTCGCTCATCGCCCACGCGACGCTCTACACCGTCCTCATCTCGCTCGCGCTCTCGTACCTGAGCGTCCTGCCCTTCTTCCGGCCCCTCGTCGCGGCCGCCTCGAAGCTGCGCTTCCTCGGGCTGACCGGCCTCGTCTTCCCCTTTACGCTGGCCTTCGGCGGCGGCCACTCGCTCAAGGTCGCCCTGCTCACCTTCGGCATGGCCTCGTTCTTCGTCACCTCGATGGCGCAGATCGTGGTCGAGATACCGCGGTCCGAATTCGACCACATGCGCGTGCTCGGCGCGAGCGAGCTGCGCATCGTCTGGGAAGTGGTCGTGCGCGGCACGCTCGACCGCGCCCTCGACGTCTTGCGCCAGAACGTCGCCATCGGCTGGGCCATGATCACCATGGTCGAGGGCATCTCGCGCGCCGAGGGCGGCATCGGCGCGCTCATCTTGAACCAGAACAAGCACTTTCACCTCGCCGAGGTGTACGCGATCTTGACCGTCATCTTGCTGCTGGGCCTGCTGCTCGACTACGCCCTCGGCGCCCTCACCAACGTGCTCTGCCCCTACGCCCGGCTCGGGCGGGTGCAGCGATGAGCGCGCCCCGCGGGGCCGCCCGCCGCGAGGCCGCGCCGTGAGCGGCCCGCCCAGCTACAAGGTCGGCGAGGTCGTGCTCTCGGTGCAGGGCGTGAGCCTGCGCCTCGGCGGCCACCTGATTCTCGACCAGGTGAGCTTCGAGGTGCGCGACTACATTCGCTCGAAGACCACCGGCCAGGTCGAGGCGCTGCTCGGGCCCTCGGGCGTCGGCAAGACGCGCCTCTTGCGCATCATCGCCGGGCTCGACCCGCCCGACGCGGGCGCGGTCACCGGCCCCGGGGGCGCGCCCCTGCCCCCCGGCAGCGTGGGCGTCGTCTTTCAAGACTACCCGCTCCTGCGGCACCGCACGGTGCTCTCGAACCTGCTGCTCGCGGGCAAGGTGGGCGGCCTCGCCCCGCGGGCCGCGACCGACCGGGCGGCCAAGCTCTTGGCCTCGTTCGGGCTCGCCGAGCGCGCCCACTTCTACCCCGCGCAGCTCTCGGGCGGCCAGCGCCAGCGCGCCGCCATCGCCCAGCAGCTCGTCGTGCCGCGGCGCCTGCTCTTGCTCGACGAGCCCTTCAGCGGCCTCGACCCCGCCGCGCTCGACGACGTGATGGCGCTCATCGTCGAGGTCGCCCACCTCGACAGCCTGAACACTGTCGTCATCATCACCCACGACATTCGCGCGGCGATGACCGTCAGCGACACCCTCTTCGTGCTCGGCCGCCGCCGCGACGGCGACAAGATCGTGCCGGGCGCGAGCGTCATGCACAAGTACGACCTGGTCGAGCGCGGCCTCGCCTGGCGCCCCGACGTCCAAGACGCGCCCGAGTTTGCCGCCCTCGAGCGCGAGATCAAGGCGCAGTTTCGAACGCTCTGAGGCGGGCGGCCCCGGGCTGAAAGCCCGGGGCACGGCGTACCCCGCGCGAACGGAGAGCAAAGCCCGGCCCTCGCTGGGGCCGGGCTCCCGCGCCGCGAGTCGCGAAGCGAGCTCGCCCGGCAGCGAAAGCCCGCGGGAGTCCGGCCCCAACGAGGGCCGGACTTTGCTCTCCGGATCGGTGCCGATGCCAGGTGGCACGAAGGGGTTACGCCGTGCCCCGCACTTCAGTGCGGGGCGCCCGGCTAAGCGCCCCACCGCCTGCAAGAGGTGCTCGGTCTCGCGCGAGGTCTCGCGCACGGCCTCGAAGCCGACGCGCAGATCTTCGAGCCGCTCGCCGAGCTCGACCGGGTTGCGCATCGTGACGATGTCGTCCCCCAAGAGGCGGAAGGTGTTTTCCATCAAGTCCATCTGGCCGCGGGCGGCCTGCAGGTTGGCGCGCAGCTCGGCGTAGCGCTCTTTGCGGCGCGTCAGCACCTCGAGGTTCTTCTGGGCGACGGCGCGCCGGGCGTCGCCGGCGGGCAGCGACTCGACCTGGTAGCCGTAGTGCCGGATGCCCTCCTCGAGGCTGCGCACGTCGATGCCGGCGAGGTGCTGCTCGCTGCGGGTGCAAGTGACGGCGAGGTCGAGAAAGTCGTCGACGAGATCGTCGAGCTTGGCCAAATCGTGGCGGAGCAGATCGACGGTGAACGAGGCGTTCTGGGCGGCGAGCTGTTGAATGTGCGCCCGCTGCTGGGCGAGCAGGGTGACGCGCTGCTGCTCGGCGGGCGGCAGGTGGGTGTACTTGGCGAGCCGGGCCTTCTGCCGCTCGGCCTCTTTTTCGTCGGCCCAGATCTTGTCGAACCAGGTGCGGCGCAAGAGCGTCGAGTCGGGGGCGAACAGCATCCAGATGGCTTCGCCGGCGCCGGCGCACACCGCCATCCACCAGTGGCCGGTGGCGAGGGAGGTGACGGCCGCGCCGGCGAGCAGCGAGAGGTTGTACGGGTTGAGAAAGGCGTACTTGGCGTAGGGCGGCGCGTCGTCCGGCCGGGGCCGGGGGGCGAGCTTGGCGTGCTTTTTGGCGGGGCCGCTCACGGTGGCGGGCACGATACCACGCGGGGGGCCGGGGC
>DASTPP010000241.1:0-24396 GCA_035762175.1 Polyangiaceae bacterium
CGGCGGCGCGCCCGCCGGCCTGTGGATCTACGTCGAAGACTGCGACGCGCTCTTCAACCGCGCCGTCGCCGCCGGCGGCGAGGTCGTGATGCCCATGGCCGACCAGTTCTGGGGCGACCGCTGCGGCAACGTGCGCGACCCGCACGGCTTCACGTGGACGATCGCCACGCACAAAGAAGACCTGACCCCCCACGAGATGGAGCAGCGGCAGGCCGAGTTCTTCCAGCAGTTCGCCGACGGCCCCCCGCGCAACGACTAGCCGCCCCGGCGGCGCGCCGCCCCGCGGAAGGCCGTCGGGGCGGCGCGGCCCGCCGGCGCGCCGCGCTCGCCCCCGCGCCGCGCTCGCCCCCGGCGGCGCGGCCCGCCGGCGCGCCGCTCGCCCCCGGCGGCGCGGCCGGCGGCCCGGTAGAATCTCGCCCCCGCGGCGGGCGACGCAGTAGGCTCGGGGCCATGGTCGACCGGGCCCCGGCCTCGCCGCAGCGCCACCGCTTCCTTTGCCCCCGCTGCCGCTCGGCCCTGACGCCCTGGCTGCGCGAGCTCGCCCTGCGCGAGGCGCTCTCCGCGCGCGACGCGACCTGGCTCCTGCCCGGCGGCTTCTTCGCCCACCGCGACGCCGCCCTCTTCGGCGACGACGTGCCCACGCCCGCCGAAGCGTACCCCTGGCTGCTCGCCCCGCTCGGCGAGCGCTGGCTGAAGGCGCACCCCGACCTCGGGCGCACCACCGGCTGCTGCGGCCTGAGCTACCGCGACGAAGGGCGCCCGAACCTCATCTGCCCGCGGGGCCACGAGGTCGGCCTCAGTTATCGCGAATGCCGCGGGCCCCACTGGTACGCGCTGAGCGACGAGGCCGAGCGGCAGTCCGAGAACGACCCCCGGCCCCTCGTCGACCCCGGCCCGAAGCTCGCGCGGGCCCGCTCGCTCGCCGCGCGCCCGCTGCCCGCGCTCGCGCCCTTCGCCGGCGGCGCGCACGAGGTCCGCCACGACGAGCCCGAGGGCTGGCTCGGCGCGCTCTGGCTCGAGGCGCCTTCGGTCGAGTGCGCCGGCGGCGAAGGCGCCCCCTCGTTCGTCGTTCGCGCGAAGGGGCTGCCGGCCGACCGGGCGCTCGTTCTGCGCGCTCCTTGGCCCCAGATCGTGCGCCTGCTCTGCCTCGACGAGCCCCCCTGGGGCAGCCCCGATCTGCCCCTCGTCTGGAACGACGCCGCCGCGCCGACGGTCGAGATCTCGCGCCACGACGAGCTCATCTTGCTCACCACCTCGGCCGGCGAGCCCTCGGGCGGCGTCGCCCTCGTCTTCGACGCGAACGAGTGGGCGGGCGCGTGGGCGCGCGCGGCGCAGGCGCCCTGACGCCGGGCAGCGGCCAGCGCCGCCGGCCTGGCTGCGCGGCCCCGACGTCGCTAGACTCGACCCCATGGCCCTGCCCGCCCGCCCCGACGCCGGCCCCGCGCTCGACGAACGCGACCGCGACCAGCGCGTCATCTTGTACGACGTCCCCTGGGCGCAGTACGAGTCGCTGCTGGTCGTCCGCGGCGAGAAGGCGGGCGTGCGCATGACGTACCTGAGGGGGGCGCTCGAGCTGATGAGCCCGGCGATCGATCACGAAGCCATTAAGAAGCTCGTCGCCCGGCTGCTCGAGGCCTACGCCGAAGAAGCAGGCTTGCCGCTCAACGGCTACGGCTCATGGCCCCTCACCAGCGAGCCCGATGAGAGCGGGCTCGAGCCCGACGAGTGCTACATCTTGGGCCCCCGCGAGAAGAGCCGGCCCGACCTCGCTATCGAGATCGCCTATAGCCGGGGCGGCCTCAATAAGCTCGAGGTATAACGGGGCCTCGGCGTCGGCGAGGTGTGGCTCTGGCACGAGGGGCTTCTCGACGTCTACGTCTTGCAGGCGGGCGCCTACGAGCGCGTCGAGCGGAGCGAGCTCTTGCCCGCGCTCGACCTCGATCTGCTCGTGCGCTTCGTCGACCACCGCGACCAGACCGCCTCGGTGCGCGCCTACCGCAAGGCCCTGCGCGAGCGCGGCGTCGGCCCCGCCTGAGCGCCGGGGCGGCGGGCCCCTGCCCCCCCTCGCCGGGGGGCGGGGGCGCGGCGGCCTGGCGCCCCCTTCATTCTCGCCCGAGCGCCTGCACCGGGTCGAGCCGGGCGGCCCGGCGGGCGGGCACGAAGCCGAAGACGACGCCGATGGCGACGCTCGTGCCGAAGGCGACGGCGATGGCATACGGGTCGATCGACATGGGCACCGAGAGGGCGCGCGCGAGCACCACGGCGGCCCCGAAGGCGGCGGCGACGCCGGCGACGCCCCCGAGCAGCGAGAGCACGACGGCCTCGACCAGGAACTGCAAGAGCACGTTCGCCTCGCGGGCGCCGATGGCCATGCGGATGCCGATCTCGCGGGTGCGCTCGGTGACCGACACGAGCATGATGTTCATCACGCCGATGCCCCCCACCACCAGCGACACGGCGGCGACGCCGAGCAAGAGCACGGTCATCGCGTCGTAGATGCCCTGCATCATCGCCTGGAACTCGGCCTGGGTGCGCACCTGGAAGTCGGGCTCGTCGTTCGGGCCGATGCGGTGGCGCTGGCGCAAGATGGCGTCGATCTGCTTGGCGGCGCGGACGGAGGCGTCGGCGTCGGTGCCCGAGAGCAAGAGGACGTTGACGGCGCCGCCGCGCTCGTTGTTGATTCTCCCGCGGAAGGTGCCGGTCGGCACGAGCACGAGGTCGTCTTGGTCGCGGCCGAACGAGTTCTGGCCCTTCGACTCGAGCACGCCGGTGACGCGGAACGGGTGCTTGCCGATGCGCACGGTGCGCCCGACGGCGTCGTCGCTGCCGAAGAGCGCCAGCTTGGACGTCATGCCGAGCACGCAGACGCGCTCCTTCGTGCGCTCGGCCGACTCGTCCCAGGGCCCGCCGTGCGCGAAGGCCCAGTCGCGCACGGCGAAGTACGAGCGTAGCGTGCCGACCGCGGTGGTCGAGGCGTTGTTGCCGTCGACCGCCATCTGCACGGCGGCGAAGTTGGCCGGGGCCCAGGTCGCGATGGCGGGCGCCTCGCGGGCGATGGCGTGGCCGTCTTCGAGCGTCAGGCGCGCGCCCGAGCCCTGCGCGGTGCGCGCGCCCGAGGCGTTGGCCGACTGGGGGAAGACGATGATGACGTTCGAGCCGAGGCTGGCGATCTGCTCGCCGACGGCGGTGCGCGCGCCCTTGCCGAGGGCGGCGACGAGCACCACGCTCATCACGCCGATCAAGATGCCGACGACGGTGAGGGCGGCGCGCAGGCGGTTGCGCCACACCGAGCGCAGCGCGAGCGAAAACGACGAGAGGAAGAGCGAGAGCACGGGCGGGGCCTAACTCTTGGCGCAGGGCGTCGATGGGGTCGAGCGCGGCGGCCCTCCGGGCCGGCAGGATGCCGAAGACCAGCCCGATGGCGGCGCTCGTGGCGAAGGCGACGCCGAGGGCGCCGAGCGGCGGGCTCATGGGCCAGTCGAGCGCGCGGATCAGCGCGACGGTGCCGGCGAGCCCGAGCGCCGCGCCGGCGACGCCGCCGAGCATGGTGAGCACCACCGCCTCGACCAAGAATTGCAGCCGGATGTCGGCCTGCCCCGCCCCGATGGCCATGCGGATGCCGATCTCGCGGGTGCGCTCGGTGACCGACACGAGCATGATGTTCATCACGCCGATGCCCCCCACCACCAGCGAGACGGCCGCCACCGTGACGAGCAAGACCGAGAGCATCTCGTAGATCGACTCTTGCCGCTGGCGGAACTCGGCCATGGTTCGCACGATGAAGTCGGGCTCTTGCAGGTCGTGAATGCCGTGGCGCTGGCGCAAGATCGACTCGGCCTGGGCCTTGGCCCGGTCGATGACGCGCGGGCTCGAGGCCGAGATGATGAGCATGTCGACGCGCCCGGGCGCCGTCGCCCGCACCCGCGACCGGAAGGTGCCGCTCGGCATGAAGACCTGGTCGTCTTGGTCTTCGCCGAAGGGGTTCGGGCCCTTGCGCCCGAGCACCCCGAGCACCCGGTAGGGGTGGCGGCCGATGCGCACGACGGCCCCCACCGGGTCCTGGTTGCCGAAGAGCGTCTCGGCGGGCGTGGCCCCGAGCACCACGACGCGCGCCTTGACCCGCTCGTCCTGCTCCGTCCACAGGCCGCCGCGGGTGACGGGGTACGAGACGATGTCGAAGTACGCGAGCGAGGTGCCGACCACGCTGGTCGAGGCGTTGCGGTCGCCGTAGACGATCTGCGCGCTGTTGGTCAGGTCGGGGGCGACGGCCGCGACGCTCGTCGCCTCGCGCGCCACGGCCCGCCCGTCGGCCTCGGTCAGCCGGCCCTGGCCGCGCGTGCGCGCCCCCGACGACTGGGTCGGCTGCGCCCGCACGAAGAGCACGTTCGAGCCCATGTTCTCGAACTTGCGCGCGATGCTCTCGCGCGCGCCGGTGCCGAGCGCGGTCACGATGACGACGGCGGCGATGCCGATCAAGATGCCGAGCACCGTGAGCGCGGCGCGCACCTTCGCCCGCGCGACGGCCTTGAAGGCGAGGCGGGTCGAGGCGAGCAGGGCTTGCAGTTCGGACACGGGCGGGCTCCGGGCGGGGCGGCGGGCCCCCGGGTAACGAGGGCGGCGGGCCGAGCGCGGCGAGCGACTCGGCCGCGTCGAGCGGGCGGGCGGCGCGCTCGTCGCTCAGGACGAGGCCGTCGCGCATCGTGACGACGCGCGCGGCGCAGGCGGCGATGTCGTGCTCGTGCGTGACGATGACGACGGTGATGCCCGACTCGCGGTTGAGCCGCTGCAAGAGGGCGAGCACCTCGTAGCTGGTGCGGGTGTCGAGGTTGCCCGTCGGCTCGTCGGCGAGCAAGAGCGGCGGGTCGGTGACGAGCGCGCGGGCGATGGCGACGCGCTGCTGCTGGCCGCCCGAGAGCTGGTTCGGGGTGTGGTGGACGCGGCCGGCGAGGCCCACCTGCTCGAGCGCCGCGAGCGCCCGGCGCCGGCGCTCGCCGCCGCCGACGCCGCGGTAGACGAGCGGCAGCTCGACGTTCTCGAGCGCGCTCGTGCGGGGCAGGAGGTTGAACCCCTGGAAGACGAAGCCGATGAGGCGGTTTCTCACGATCGCCCGCGCGTCGTTCGAGCGGCGCCCGACGTCGACGCCGGCGAGCCGGTAGGTGCCGCGCGTCGGACGGTCGAGGCAGCCGATGATGTTCATCATCGTGCTCTTGCCCGAGCCGCTCGTGCCGACGATGGCGATGAACTCGCCCGCCGCGACGGCGAGGCGCACGCCCCGCAGGGCGCGCACCACGTTCGCGCCCGAGACGTAGTCTTTGTCGACGCGGTCGAGGTCGATGAGGGCCTGGCCCATGGCGCTCGCGCGCTCTCTCTCCGGGGGGCGCCGCTCAGAAGAGGCGCGGCCCCTTCTTCGCGTCCTTGTCGTCGGCCTCGTCGGTGACGAGCTTGGCGCTCGGCGGCAGGTCGGCCCCCTCGCGCAGCGCGGTGAAGGTGCCGTCGGTGATGCCCACCGGCACGACGCGCGGCTCGATCTTCTCGGCCCCCGGCGTCTCGTCCGCCAACAGATAGACCCGCCCCGTGCGCGCCTCGAGCGGCTTCTCGGGCGGCCGCGGGACGGGCTTGCCGTCGGGCCCCTTCTCGGGCGAGGGCTTGAAGCGCAGCGCCGCGTTCGGCACCCGGGTCGCGTTCTTGACCTCGTTCGTGCGCACCGTCACCGTCGCCGTCATGCCCGGGCGCAGCTTGCGCTCGGGGTTGTCGACCTCGATGACCGCCTGGTACGTCACCACGCCCTGCACCGTGGTCGGGTTGTACCGGACCTGGCTCACCTTGCCCCGGAAGCGCTCGCCCGGGAAGGCGTCGACCGTCGCCTCGGCCCCCATGCCCTCGGTCAGCTTGCCGACGTCGGCCTCGTCGATGTCGGCGAAGACGCGCATCTTGCTCAGGTCTTGCGCGATCGTGAAGAGCACCGGCGCCTGGAAGCTCGCCGCCACCGTCTGCCCCGGGTCGATCGCCCGGTTGGTGACCACCCCGTCGATCGGGGCGTAGATGCGCGTGAACGACAGGTTCGCGTTCGCCGACGTGATCTGCGCCTGCGTCGAGCCAATCTGCGCCGCCATCTGCCGCACCTCGGCCGCGGCCACGTCGCGCTGGCCCTGCACCGCGTCGACGTCGGCCTGGCTCGCCAGGTTCTCGGCCTTCAGCCGCTTGAGCCGCTCGAGGTTGATCTCGGTCGTCTTGACGCCCGCCTCGGCGCGGGCGAGCCCCGCCTTCTGCGCCTCGAGCTGCGCCCGCATCTGCTCGACCTGCGCGCCGTACGTCACCGGGTCGATCTCGGCGAGCACGTCGCCCTTCTTCACCGTCGAGTTGAAGTCGACCAAGACGCTGCGGATGCGCCCCGACACCTGCGCGCCCACCTGCACCTCGGTCACCGGCTTGACCGTGCCGGTCGACTGCACGGTCTCGACCACGTCGCCCTGGCTGAGCGCCTGGGTCATGTAGCGCGCCGGCGGCGGCGGGCGGCTCTTGACCCGCCACGCGGCCACGCCCGCCACCAGCGCGATCATGATGGTCAAGAGCCCCGCCCGGCGCAGCCAGCGCCGCCCGCCCTCGACCGACGAGAGATCGCGCTCGAGCTCGGCGACCGCGCGGGACGCCAGCGCCCCGGGCGCCGCCGCCGCGGGCGGCTGGGCCGGCGCCGCCGCGGGGGGCGCCGCCCGCGGGGGCTTCGACAACGATGCAGAGGCCGGTTCGGTCGTCATGGTCTAGCTTTCACCCCGGCGGTTGGGGAGGGCCGCGCGTAACCGCGGGCACGCCCCCCCGATTCCCGGAGGGTGGCGTACCACGTGGCCAGGCCGGGTCTACCCCGGCCCCCTCGGACGTCGGCCCGGCCCGCCGGCCGAGCTGCCCCCCCCGAGGCCCGCGACGAGCTTCGGATCGTAACCGCCGCCGGGTCAACGTTCGAGGGGGCCGCTCCGACGAGATAGACCCGAAAACGCCCGAAAGGTCGCCCGCCGCCCGCACTTTTCGCCCCCGCGCCGGGCGCTCGAATCGTCTTGGTGGACCTTGGCGGCCGGTGTAGGGTGCCGGGCCGAGGGGGGTCGCGCGACGCGGGGGCGGCGAGCCGATGCGCCCCCCCTTGGCCCGCCCGTCGGGCCGGCGCAGGCCCCGAGACCGAACCCTTACCTACCAACGGATTGACGCCATGAGCGAAGCGAAGGTGGCCGAAAAGAAGCCCGGTGCGGGCCTCGAAGACGTCGTGGCGGGCGAGAGCTCCATTTGTTACATCGACGGGCTGAAGGGGGTCTTGCGCTACCGGGGCTACCCCATCCAAGAGCTCGCCGAGCGGGCGACCTTCGAAGAGGTCGTCTACCTCTTGTGGAACGGCGAGCTGCCCAAGCGCGCCGAGCTCGAGCAGTTCCGCCGCTCGCTCGCCGAGGCGGGCCGGGTGCCCGAGCCGGTCTACGACGCCCTGCGCGCGCTGCCCAAAGACATTCACCCCATGGCCGCCCTGCGCACCGCCATCTCGGTCGCCGGCCACCACGACCCCGACGCCGAGGCCGGCCCCCGCGATCCGCAGGCCGCCCGCCGCAGCGCCGCCCGCCTGCAGGCCTGGGTCGTCGGCATCGTCGCCGCCTGGGACCGCATTCGCCGCGGCAAAGAGCCCCTCGCCCCCCGGCCCGGGCTCTCGCTCGCCGCCCAGTACTTCTACCAGACCAACGGCACCCCCGCGTCCGACGGGGCCGTGCGCGTCTTCGACCAGTGCCTGACGCTGCACGCCGACCACGAGCTCAACGCCTCGACCTTCACCGCGCGCGTCATCGCCGCGACCCTGTCGGACGTTTATTCGTCGGTCGTCGGCGCCATCGGCGCGCTCAAGGGCCCGCTGCACGGCGGCGCCAACACCGACGTGATGAAGATGCTCCTCGAGATCGACGCCCAGGGCAAGGGCCCGGCCGGCGCCAAGGCCTGGGTCGAGGGCGCCCTCGCCGCCAAGCGCAAGATCTCGGGCTTCGGCCACCGCGTCTACCGCGCCCCCGACCCGCGCGCCACCAAGCTCAAAGAGCTCTCGGCCCTGACCGCCAAAGACTCGGGCGAGCCCCGGTGGTACGAGCTCAGCCTCGCCGTCGAGAAGGCCTTTCACGAGCTGAAGAACCTGCCCGCCAACGTCGACTTCTTCAGCGCCAGCGCCTACTACGCGCTCGGCATCTCGCCCGACATGTACACGCCCATCTTCGCCATCTCGCGCATGAGCGGCTGGGTCGCCCACGTGCTCGAGCAGTACGCGAACAACCGCCTCATTCGCCCCCGCGCCGACTACCTCGGCCCCGACGAGCGCCACGTCGAGCCGCTCGAAACGCGGGGCTGATGGTCCCCCGGGCTGAAGCCCGGGGCACGGGGTAACCCGCTGAAACGGCGCGTAAAGCCCGGCCCTCGCCGGGGCCGGGCTCCCTCGCCGCGAGCGGCTTCGCGCGCTCGTCGGGAAGCCACAGCCCGATGGAGCCCCGCCCCGGCGAGGGCCGGGCTTGGCGCGCCGGACCGCGTCGAAGCCGCGCGGCACGCCTTGGTTAGACCGTGCCCCGTACTTTCGTGCGGGGCGCGAACCCCAGCGCCTCGGCCTGCGTCGCGTTCGCCTCGCCGCGGCGCCAGAGCAGCGCGTCGAGCGCGTAGTGCGTCGCCTGCGGCAGCGCCAAGAGCGGCACGACGAGGTGGGCGAGGCCGCCCACCTCGACCTCGGGCAAGAGGCCGAAGAGCCAAGGGCGCTCGTGCCACACGAGCCTATCCCAAGCCATCTCTTCGAGGAAGGCGAGCAGCACGAGCGAGCCGGCGAAGGCGCCGAAGCCGAGGCCCGCGACGCGCCCGGCCGGCGTGCGGGGCGAGCGGGCGCGGCCCGCCTTCGCGTAGGCCCAGAGCAGCGCGACGTAGGGCACGCCGTGCGGCAGCACGTTCATCAGCGTGAAGGTCACGTCGTCGGGCGCGAGCACGACGCCGCCGTACCAGGCGAAGGCCGTCGAGGCGACGAGCGCCACCTTGCCCGCCGCGAGCGGCGCCCCCCGCGCGACGCGGTACGCGTGAAAGGCGGCGAAGGCCAAGAGCGCGAGGGCAAAGACGCCCTTGGCGAGCGGGGCGAGCGGGGCGAGGCGGCCGAGATCGACGAAGTCGCCCGGCAGAAACCACGCGAAGGGCCGGGGCAGCGAGACGTGCCACAAGAAGATCGGCACGCCCGTCGCCGCGTAGAGCGCGAGCCCGTCGACGAAGCGATCGGCCCGCCCCGTCGTGCGGGCGCGCGCCCGGTAGACCGCCGCCCAGCCGAGCTGCTGGCGCACGAAGTGCAGCACCGCCGCGTACGCGAGCACCCGCCAGAAGAGCGCCGGCGAGCGCGCGTGCAACAGCACCCCCGCCGCCCAGCAGGCGAGCGGCACCCCGAGGTAGCGCGCCGGGCGCCGCGCGAGCTCGGCCGGGTCGAGGTAGGTGCGAAAAATCGTCGACCAGACATGCGCGACGTCGACGCCCAGCACGAAGAAGAGCCAGCCCCACTCGGGCAGCGCCCCGCCCGCGCGCCCGCGCACGAGCGCCGCGAGCGCGCAGGCCGCGAAGGCGGGCAGGGCGAAGACGGCGAGGTCGAGCGCGGGCGACCAGACCCATGGGCCGCCCCAGGGCCCCGCCGCGGCGCCCGACGTCCCACCTTGCGCCGCGCCGCCGCGGGCCGCCGCGCCGCCCGCGCCACCCCCCTCCCGCGGGAGGGGCGCCAGGGGGGAGGGCCCCGCCGCCCCGCCCGCCGCGCTCACGGCCCCGCCCCGCCCGCCGCGCTCACGGCCCCGACCGTCGCGCTCACGGCCCCACCTCGCCCGTCGCGCTCACGGCCCCGCCCGCCGCGCTCACGGCCCCGCCTCGCCCGGCCCCGCCTCGCCCGGACGCAGGGCGGCGAGCGCCTCGTCGGCGGCCCGCACCCCGTGCGCGAAGGCCTCTTCGAAGAGCGCCATGCCCGACAGATCGCTGTGGGCCATGTGCACGCGCCCGTAGGGCCGGCGGGCCTCGGCCCGCTCGGGCCCCCAGACGAGCCCCGGGCGCGGCTGCACCATCGCGTGGCCCCAGCGCCAGACGTCGACGCGCTCGACCAGCCGGTCGAGCCCCCGGTGCGCGGGGCGCAGGTCGGCGAGCACCGCGTCGCTGAGCGAGGCGTGGTCGGCCTCGAAGAGACGGCGCCGGCCGACGCCCGGGTCGGCGTCGACGTAGGGGTAATAGTACGTGAGCACCGTCGGGCCCGCGTCGACGTGGGCCTGGTGGGTCGCGACCACGTAGCCGAGCGAGGGGCTATCATAAAGGACGTTGTCCCACGCGAGGTGCGCGCCGGGGCCCTCGGGGTGGGCCTTGAGGTGCAGGTTGGCGACCATCCAGGCGCCGTAGCGGAAGGCCGCGGGCCAGGCGGGGCGCGCCTCGCGCACGTGGCGCAAGACGCGCGGGGCGAGGAACTTGGGCAGCGCGAAGACGACGCGCTCGGCCTCGTAGCGCACGAGCTCGTTGCGCCCGGCGTCGAGCGCGAGCACCTCGGCCCGCTCGGGCACCGAGGCGACGTCGAGCACGAGCGCGCCCGTGCGCAGCGCCCCCGCGGGCAGCGCCGCGGCGAGGTGGCGCACGAGCCGCCCGTTGCCCTCGGGCCAGGCGAGCAGCGGCGCCGCCCCCTCCCCGGGCTCGGCGACGCGCGAGGCGAAGTAGAAGAGCCCCGCCCAGGCGCTCGTGTCGTCGAGCCGCAGGCCGTAGTCGTCGCGGCAGGCGTAGTCGACCCACCAGCGCAGCCAGCGCCCGCGCCCGAGCCCCTTCGACGCGAGCCAGTCGGCCATCGTCATGCGGTCGAGCGCGCGCAGGTCGGCGTCGTCCGAGCTGCGGTCGAGCGGCGAGTCGAAGGCGCGCCGCCCCCGCCCGTCGCGCAGGCCCGCGAGCGCGTCGACCTCGCGCCGGAAGCGCTCGAGCTCGCCCGCGTCTTCGGGCGCTAGCGCCGCGCGCGGCGGCAGCCCCTCGTGCCAGCGCCCCGCGTAGAACACCCGCTCTTCGGGGTCGCGCACGAGCTGCTCTTCGCGCCCGACGGGCTCGCCCCCCCCGCCCTCGAGCGCCCCCATCTCGCGCAAGAGCGCGACGAGCGCCGCGTTGTCGCCGCGGGGCAGCGGCAGGTAGTGCGCCCCCCAGGGGTAGGGCGTCACGGGCCCCTCGCCGGAGCGCGAGGTGCCCCCCTCGCGCCCGTCGAGCTCGAGCACCAGAACGTCGCGCTCGCCCCGCCGCACGAGCTGCCAGGCCGCCGCGAGGCCGCTCGGCCCCGCGCCCACGACGACCACGCGCCGCCGCTCGCTCCGCGTCGGCTCGCCGTAGGGGGGCCCGGCGTCGCGCAGCCGGTGCCCGAGCGCCGCCGGCGGCCCGAGCAGCGCCCCCGGCGGCGCCCGGAAGGGCCGCCCGCACGCGAGCTCGGCCGCGCACGCGCCCACCATGCCGCCCAAGAAGGCGCGGCGCTCGGGGCGCGCGGGCGCGTCGGTCACTTGCGCTGCAGCCGGTTCAAGTCGACGTTCTCTTCCCAGTTGGCGTCGTAGCCGTCGTAATGAACGCGGTAGCGCTCGCCCCCGAGCACGGCCACGATCGTACCGGGGTAGTAGGCGCCCTTCCAATCGATTTTGACCCGGTCGCCCACCTTGTAAAGGCTCGGCGGCGCCCCCTGCGCGCTGCCCGCCACCCGGGCGCGCACCTTCGGCGGCGGCGGGGGGTGGCGCGGGGTGCCGCTGACCCGGCCCTTGATGCGCGTCGCCGGCACGCTCTCGTCCCAGACCGAGTCGTAGCCCTCGTAGTGCACCCGAAAGCGCCCCGGCGACTCGACCACCAGCACCGAGGCCGGGTACTCGGCCCCCTCCCAGTCGACCAGCACCCGGTCGCCCACGCGGTAGGGCCGCGAGCAGCCGGCGAGCGCGAGCGCGAGCAGGAGGGGCGCGAGGCGCCAGATCGGTCGGGGCGGGGGGCCGTTCATGGCGAGGCGCGGGGCCCGGGCCGGGGCGGCGGGCGCCGGCTCAGCGCGCGAGGCGGAAGCCGGCGCGCTCGGCGACCTCGGGCCGCTCGGAGAGCCAACGCTCGACCCGCTCGCGGGTCGTGCGATACGCATACTCGAGGATCGTTCGCCGGTTGGCAAAGCTCGCGGGGTTCGAGAGAAAGAGCGTCGTGTCGGTCGCCTGCGGCCGCAAGACCAGCACCCGCTCGCCCCGCCGGCCGAGCCGCGCGATCTGGTCGTCGAGCCGCGCCGCCGCCCCGAGCCGGAAGGCCTGGCTGTAGACCCAGAGCGCCCCCTTGTCGCGCAGGCTGCGCCCCCGCCCGTGGCCCGTCGGCACGCTCGAGCCGTGCGTGTCGACCGGCACCAGCGGGTGCACCACCACCACGACCTCGGCCCCCGCGTCGAGCGCCAGATCGAGGTGCGCCACCGACGCGAGCCCCCCGTCGAGAAAGTGCCGCTCGCCGATGCGCACCGGCGAGTAAAGCAAGGGCAGCGCCATGCTCGCCGTGCACGCCAGGCTGACGGGTACGTCTTGCTCGCCTTCGGCGCCGAACACGACCCGGCGCGCCGCGTCGAGGTCATACGCCGGGATGCGCAAGGGCCGGGGCATCGCCCGAAAGCTGTTCGGGATGCCCCGCCGCAGGAAGGTCTCGGCGAGCAGCCGCTCGTAGGCGTCGAGCGTGAAGAGGCCGGCGGGCAGCGAGTCGACGAAGCGGTCGAGCTGCTCCCACAGGTCGTTCGGCAGCGGCGCCGGCGTGCGCGACCAGAGGCTCGCCGAGCCGTGGCGCAGCGCCCCCCAGGCGCTGACCAGCGTGCGCCGCCACTCGTCGAGGTCGGTGCGCAACAGGTGGTTACGCTGCAGCGGGAAGTACGGGTCCGCCGGGTCGAGCAGCGAGCGGTAGAGCCGCCGCGCGTTCGCCCCGCCCGCGAGCGCCGCCGCCACCGACGCGCCCGAGGCGACGCCGACGTACAGGTCGAAGGCCGAGGGGTCGAGCCCCTCGACCACGTCGCCGAGCGCGGCGAGCGCGCCGACCTGGTACATCGCCCCGGTCACCCCCCCACCGGTCAGGCAGAGCGCCAAGGTCGGCCGGCTCACGGGCGGTCGCCCTCCTGCGCCTCGCGCGCGAGCCCGCTGCGCCGGCCGAGCAGGTGCGCGAGCAGCAGGCCCATCAGCGTCAGCGCCGTCGCCCCGAGCCCCTCCCAGAGCGGCAAGAGCGGCTCGGGCTCGTCGAAGCGCACGTCGCCCCGCAGGAGCTCGAAGGTGGTGACGCCGTTGAAGGCCGCGTGCGCGATGAGCGAGGGCACGAGCGAGCCCGAGCTCGCCCGCAGCGCGCCCAGCACCAGCCCGCTCGGCAAGACGTGCACGAAGGCCCGCGGGTTCATGTGCGAGAAGGTGAAGAGCAGCGCCGTCACCACCACCACCCAGCCCGGGGCGAGCCCGCCCCGCGCGAGCAACCGGAAGAGCGCGCCCCGGAAGAGCATCTCTTCGGCCAGCGGCACCACCGCCACCGTGAGCGCCGCGAACGCCACCCGGTAGCCGAGCTGCGGCGGGGGTATCAGCGAGCGCATCGCCTCGATCTCGGCGGGCGAGAGCGGAAAGCGCCGCTCGACCCAGCCGCTCGCCCACGAGGCGGCGACGAGCGTCAGCACCCCGACGGCCGCGGCGAGCAGGTAAAAGAGCGGGTGCGTGCGCCGCACCGACACCGCCTCGGCCGTGGGGCGCGAGGGCGAGTGCAGCCGCACGAGCGCGTAGGTCGCCAGCGAGAAGGCGAGCGCCGCGCAGGCGTTGGCGTTGACCAGGTCGAAGGCGGCGCCCGGGCGCAGCGCCTGCGAGAGCCCGAGCACGCCCCAGACCAGCAGGGTCGAGAACAGCCACCAGGTGATCGCGGCCGGCAGCGAGAGCGGCCGGTCGCTGTCGGGCAGGCCCTCGGGCTGCGAAGGGGGGGGGTCGCTCGGGCGTGCCACGGGCCGGGGAAGGGGCAAAGAGAGAGGAGCCCGGACCTAATAGCGCGCCCGCGCCCCCCGCGAGTCTTTTTTTTGCCCGAAACGCCCCCGGGCCGGCCCGAGGGCCGCGCCCGGCCCGCCGCGTGCCCCCCCCGGCGCTCCGTTCCGGGGGGGGTTGCGCGGGCCGGGGCGCGTCAGCGCACCCGCCGGCCCTGCTTCAGCTTCTCGACCAGGCGCCGCGGCGGCGTGGGCGCGCGGCTCGTCTCGCGCTTGGCCGGGATGTCATAGCCGCGCTCGTCTTCGTCTTCGCGCGTCTTCTTGCGCCCGCCGTGCACGATTTCGAACACGCGCGTCATGCCGATGGGCCGGCCCGTGCGCGTCGTCGCGCCCATGTCGTGCAGGTAGTCGACGATCTCGCGCAGCTTGTAGCCCTGCGCCCGCATGTGCCGCACCACCGCCACCACGTTCTGCTCGTAGTCGTCGGGCTCGAGCGCGTGGCCGGTGCGCCCCTTCTTGTAGCCCCAGGGCCGGTTGCCCGGCTTCGGGGCCGCCTGCGCCACGCGCACCCGCACCTTCCAGGAGAGGCGCTCGTACTCGTCGAGCGCCGCGTTGAACCGCGCGAGCGGCACCGACTTCGCCGGGAACTCTTGCTCGCCCTCGCGCCCGAACGCCGCCCGCAGGCGCGCCCCGGCCTGCGCCACCATCCGCTCGATGATGGTGAAGTCGGCCGCGTCGCGCGCCAGCTGCCGCAGCGACCCGACCACTAGGTCGCTCGCCACCTGCAGCTGCAGCGCCGCCAGCGCCTCGACCAGCGCCTCGCGCGTCGGCAGGGGCTGGCCCACCGACCCCGGCGCCTCGACGACCCACTGCGCCACCTCGACCCGCTGGCGCGACGCCCACTTGGCGAACGCCTCACGTTGCTGCCCGCTTTCGCGCCCCCCCTCGGGCTCGTCGCTAATGAAGAGAACGATGGCCCGGGGTCTCTCTCGGGCGCTCGCAAACGCTGAGTGTTTTTTCGGCATGGCTTCTCAACATTCAAAAAAACCACCTCGCGCACGAAAAATCTAGGGCTTCTTTTTCGCCCTTCGCGCTTTTTCGAGCGCCTTGACGGGCTTCGAAGCTTTCGTATATTTTTGAAATTTTTGGTGCGACGCGCCCCGGGCAAACCCTTAAGCCCCCACGCCCGACCACCATCGACGCTTGCCGGGGCCGAAAAGCCCACCCCATAAGCCCCGCGGCGCGCATTGCGCACCCCGCGCTTTACCCCCCGAAGCACGAATCGCGCCCCCCGCGCTTCACCCCCCGCGGCGCGCGGCGCGCCCCCCGCGTTTCAACCCCCCGAACGCGAATCGCGCGCCCCCGCGGGGTATCCCCTCGGCGGGGGCGCCGCGCCAGGCGGCTCGCGGCCCCCGAGTTGCCCGGCGCAGCCCCCGCCCTACCGCTGGCCGCGCAGGTGCGCCGAGACGCCCCGCTTGACCACGGTGTCGTCGACCCACTCGGCCCGCGTCTCGGGGTAGTCGAGCGTGCGGTGCAGCCCCCGGCTCTCGCGCCGGCTCATCGCCGACTGCACGATGAGGTCGGCGATGGTGGCGATGTTGCGCAGCTCGAGCACGTCGCGGGTCACGAGGTGGTCCCAGTAGTATTCGCGTATCTCTTCTTGCAAGACGGCGATGCGCCGGGCGGCGCGCATCAGGCGCTTGTTCGAGCGGACGATGCCGACGTAGTTCCACATCAGGCGCCGCACCTCCTCCCAGTTGTGCGAGACGATGACGGCCTCGTCGCTGGGGCTGGCGTTGCCGGTGTGCCACGCGGGCACCTGCGGGAAGGGCTCTTGCCGCTCGTCGGGCAGCCTCGCCCCGATCTGGCGCGCCGCCCGGTGGCCGAAGACGAGCCCCTCGAGCAGCGAGTTGGACGCCAGGCGGTTCGCCCCGTGCAGCCCCGTGCAGGCGCACTCGCCGATCGCCCAGAGCCCCGGCACCGACGAGCGGCCGTGCAGGTCGGTGCTGACGCCGCCGCAGAGGTAGTGCGCCGCCGGCACGACGGGGATGGGCGAGGTCGTGATGTCGAGGCCGAAGCGCAGGCACTCGCGGTAAATGTTGGGGAAGCGCTCGCGCACGTACGAGGCCGGCCGGTGCGAGATGTCGAGCAGCACGTAGTCCGAGCCCGTGCGCTTCATCTCGAGGTCGATGGTGCGCGCGACCACGTCGCGGGGCGCGAGGTCGCCGCGCGGGTCGTGCTTGGCCATGAAGGGCGTGCCGTCGGCGAGGTGCAGGGTGGCGCCCTCGCCCCGCAGGGCCTCGCTGACGAGAAAGTTCTTCGCCTGCGGGTGGTAGAGGCAGGTCGGGTGGAACTGGTAAAACTCCATGTTCGCGATCTCGGCCCCCGCCCGGAAGGCCATCGCGATGCCGTCGCCGGTCGCGACGTCGGGGTTGGTCGTGTAGAGGTAGACCTTGCCCGCGCCGCCCGAGGCGAGCACCGTCTCGCGGGCCAAGAAGGTCACGACCTGCCCGGTCGTCTCGTCGAGCACGTAGGCGCCGGCGCAGCGGTCGGGGCCGCCGAACTTGGGGGCCACGATGAGGTCGACCGCGGTGTGGTCCTCGTAGATGCGCACGTTCGGCAGGGCCTTGGCGGCCTCGATGAGCGCGCGCGAGACCTCGCGGCCCGTCATGTCGCTCGCGTGCACGACCCGGCGGGCCGAGTGCCCGCCCTCGAGCGTCAGGTCGAGCTCGTCGGGGCCGCCCTCGGCCGGCGGGTGGCTGTCGAAGCGCACGCCCCGGCGCACGAGGTCGGCGATGCGCTCGGGGCCCTCGCGCACGCACACCTCGACCGCCTCCTGCCGGCAGAGCCCGGCGCCGGCGACGAGCGTGTCTTTCACGTGCGACTCGAACGAGTCGCCGGCCCCGAGCACGGCGGCGATGCCGCCCTGGGCGTAGCGCGTGTTCGACTCTTCGGGCGCGCGCTTGGTGATGAGCACGACCTCGCCGTGGGCGGCGGCCTCGATCGCGCAGGTCAGCCCCGCGATGCCGCTGCCGATGATCAACACGTCACACCGCACTGCTTCCGTCATGAGGGGCGCCTCGACCTCGAGAGGTATGGGGTTGCGGGCCCGGGGGGCCAGGGGCGTCCGGGCCCGCCCGTTCGGGGACCAATGCTAGCCCGCGCCGCCCCGGGGCGGCGAACCTTGTGGCGCCGGGGGTGAAATGGTGCCGCCGAGACGGCCCGATTGACGCGCCGGGCGGCGGGCGGTACCACCCGTGACCCAAGGTAAGCAAGGTGCCGTCGGGGGCCGCCGGTCGCGGCCAAGGGCCCGCGGCGCCGCGCCCCGCCCGCGTCAGCCTGTGATGGAGGGAAACGCCCCGTGAAAATCCTCGTCCCGCTCAAGCGCGTCGCCGACCCCGACAACGCGAACAAGATCAAGATCCCTGCCGGCGGGGCCGCCATCGACACGACCGGCCTCGAATGGAAGCCCAACCCCTTCGACGAGTACGCGGTCGAGACGGCCCTGCGCCTCACCGAGAACGGGGCCACGCCGAAGACGCGCGCGGGCGAGGTCGTCGTCGTCACCTTCGGACCCAAAGAGACCGAGGCGACGCTGCGCCAGGCCCTGGCGACCGGCGCCGACAAGGCCGTCCGCGTCGACGCGAAAGACGGCGAGCTCGACGGCGCCCTCGTCGCCCGCGCGCTCAAGACCCTGGTCGAGCGCGAGAAGCCCGACCTCGTCCTGATGGGCAAGCAGGCCGTCGACGGCGACTCGAACCAGGTCGGCCAGATGCTCGCCCGCCTGCTCGGCTGGCCCCAGGCGACCTTCGCCGCCACGATCAAAGAGGAGGGCGGCGCGCTGCTCGTCGGCCGCGAGGTCGACGGCGGCGTCCTCTCGCTGCGCGTGAAATTGCCGGCCGTCGTCACGGTCGACCTGCGCATCGTCGCGCCGACCAGCGTCTACTCGAAGCAGACCGCCCCGACCTTCAAGTACAACGAGGGCGTCCGCTTCGCGGCCCTGCCCGCCATCATGCAGGCGAAGAAGAAGCCGCTCGCCGAGGTCAAGCTCGCCGAGCTGTCGGCCGACGCCGCGCTGCGCATTCAGTACTCGACCTTCGAGCCGCCGCCCGCGCGCAAGGCCGGCATCAAGGTGAAGGACGTGCCCGACCTCGTCAACCGCCTCAAGAACGAGGCCAAGGTCCTCTGATCGGGGCCCCGCTCGAGAGGGAGAACGCAGACCATGGCAGACATCCTCGTCGTCGCAGAAATTTCGGACGGCTCGCTCAAGAAGACCACCCACTCGGCCATCGCCTTCGCCCGCGAGGCGGCCAAGGGCCTGGGCGGCGGCTTCTCCATCCTCGCCCTCGGCCAGGGCGCCCGCGCGGCCGCCCAAGAGCTCGCCGGCTTCGGCGCCAAGTCGGTGCTCGTCACCGACGACGCCTCGCTCGCCAACTACGTCGCCGAGCGCTTCGAGAACACCGTCATCGAGGCGGCCAAGCAGGGCGGCTACGCCGTCGTCGTCGCGACGGCCTCGTCGTTCGGCAAAGATCTGATGCCCCGCGTCGCCGTCGCCCTCGACGCCGGCTTCGCCAGCGACATCGCCGCGGTCAAGGCCGAGGGCGGCAAGCTCGTCTACAAGCGCCCCATGTTCGCCGGCAACGCCTACGGCTACTGCACCCTCACGACGAGCGTGCAGGTCGTCACCGTGCGCCAGAGCGAGTTCGCCCCCGCCGAGCCGAGCGGCGGCTCGTCGCCCGCGCAAGACTTCCCCCTCGCGCCCCCCTCCCCCGGCGCCGAGCGCGTCGAGTTCGTCTCCTTCGACCAGGTCAAGTCGTCGCGCCCCAGCCTCGGCGAGGCCAAGGTCGTCGTCTCCGGCGGCCGCGCCCTCAAAGAGCGCTTCAACGAGATCATCGAGCCGCTCGCCGACTCGCTCGGCGCCGCCATCGGCGCCAGCCGCGCCGCCTGCGACGCCGGCTACGCCCCGAGCGACTACCAGGTCGGCCAGACCGGCAAGATCGTCGCCCCCCGCCTCTACGTCGCCGCGGGCATCTCGGGCGCCATCCAGCATCTTGCCGGCATGAAGGGCTCGAAGGTCATCGTCGCCATCAACAAAGACCCCGACGCGCCCATCTTCCAGGTGGCCGACTACGGCCTGGTCGGCGACCTCTTCCAGATCGTGCCCGAGCTCACCCAGGCCGTTCGGGCCAACAAAGGCTGAGCTTTCGGCCCCGCGCCCGGGCCGCCGCCACCCGAGGGGCCCGGGCGCGGCATTTTGTTGTTGACCGGGCGGCTCCGAAGCTTCAATAGTCCGCCCGTCGTTTTTACCGAAACGACTCGGGGCGTAGCGCAGCCTGGTAGCGCACCTGGTTCGGGACCAGGGGGTCGGAGGTTCAAATCCTCTCGCCCCGACCACTCTCCCGCTTTTCTCTCCCTCACCCGGCCGCCGGCGAGGCACCCGCGGCACTCTCATGGGCCCGCCCACCGCCCCGCGCCAAGCGTCGACCGGCGGCGCTGACGTTGGCGACGTCACTCACAACCCCCCGCCCGGCGGCGCCGCTCACGGCACCCCGCCCGGCGGCGCCGCTCGAGGCGCCGCGACGGGCGACGCCACCGCGCGCCTCGCCGCCCTCGCCGCCCGCCGCGCCGCCGCCGCGCACCCGGGCCGGCCCCTCGACGCGCTGCTCGCCGACGATCTCGGCGGCAACGATCTGAAGACGCTCGTCATGCACGCGCTGCGGCGGCGGGCGCGGCGCCGCTCGTTCGCCGATCTGCGGGCCGAGCTCGGGCGGCTCGCGATGGCGCACGCCTCCGAGGCCGACGCCCGCCGGCTGCACGCCTTCGACGGCGCCTTCTTCGCGGCGGCCGCGGGCTTCGAGGCGATCGAGCTCGCGCCCGTGCAGCCGCTCGGCGCCTCGGCCTGCGCCGGCGTCGACCCGAACCACGTGCTCGCGACCCACCGCGCGGTCGAGGCGAGCTCCGACCCGGCGACCGCGCTCGCGCTGCACGCCGCCCGCCGGCGCCTGGCGGGCGATCGCGGGCCCGTGCGCCTTTGCGCGAGCCTGCGCGTCCTGCGCCTGCAGCCGCTCGACGACCCCGCCTTCCGCCCGCACTTTCGCCTCGCCGCCCTCGCCTCGGCCGCGCGCTCGACCGGGCCCCGCGACGACGACGGCTGCGAGCGCCGGGCGCTGCTCGAGCACCTGCTCGTCTGGGCCGACGCCTTCGACCGGGCGGCGGCCGCGGGCTTCCGCACGTCGGGCCTGCGCGTCCTGCTCTCCGATACGCGGCTCGTGCGCGCGTGCCTGCTCGCCTGCGGCATCGACCCCGAGGGCGCCTCGCGCCTCGCCTCGGCGACCCGCCCCGACGCGGCCGACGGGCTCTTGCACCCCGCCGGGGGGCGCATCGCCCGCGCCGCCCCCGACCCGGTCGAGGCCGCCCGCGCGCTCGGCCTCGGGGCGCGCGAGCTCGCGCTCGCCGCCGCGCTCGCCCGCGACGTCGCCGAGCCCCTGCGCGCCCGCCGGCCCGACGTCGAGGTCGCCTTCGATCTCGGACGCCTGCAGGGCCTCTCGTACTACGCGGGCCCCTTCGTGCGGCTCGTCCTGCGCCGCGACGACGGCCTCGAGCTCGGCGCCGGCGACGGCGGGGCGACGACCTGGCTGCAAGCCCTCCACTCGGACCGCCGCGAGCGCCTCGTGACGACGGGCGTGGGCGCCGAGCTCCTGGTCAAGCTCTTCGACGGCCCCCGCGCGCCCTGAGCGCGGGCGCCGGCGCGCCCCCGCCCTCGACCCCTCTTCCCGCCCCGCGACCCGGACGAGCCCATGATCGAGATTCGCCCCTACCGCCCCGAAGACCGCGCGGGCCTCATCGCGCTCGTCTCGCCGATTCAGCGCGAAGAGTTCGGCGTGCCCATCACGCCCGAAGAGCAGCCCGATCTCGTCGCCGTCGAAGACTTCTTCGGCCGGGGCGCGAGCCGCTTCTGGGTGGCGCTCGACGGCGCGACGGTGGTCGGCGCGATCGGCCTGCTCGACGCCGGCGAGGGGCTCGGCGTCGTGCGCAAGATGTTCGTCGCGGCGCCCTACCGCGGGCGGGGCAGCGGCCTCGCCCAGCGGCTCTTCGACGCGCTGCTCGAGCGGGCGCGCGAGCGCGGCCTGCGCGCGCTCTACCTGGGGTCGACCGCCCGCATGCAGGCGGCCCACCGCTTCTACGAGAAGAACGGCTTCGAGCCCGTCGCGCCCGAGGCGCTGCCCGCCACCTTCCCCCGGGTGCACGTCGACACGCACTTCTTCCGGCGCGTGCTCACCCCCGCCGCGGGCTGAGGCGGCGTCGTCCAGCGGCCGTGCGCGGTGCCCCCGGGCGGAGACGTCGGCAGTTTTCTGCAGCCTTGGGCGAGGCCGAGAGCTTGTCGAACGGCCCCGAGGGCTTCCTTGCCGGCCCCGAGGGCTTGTCCGCCCGCCCCAGCGGCTTGTCGCGCGAAACCGAGGGCCCGTCGCGCCGCCCGGGCGCTCTTGGCCCCGGAGGGCGGGCCTCGGGGCGCAGCCCCAAAGCCCAGGGTTGCGAGGGACGAGGTAGGCTCGTCCGTTCGACAAGCCCCCCGGGCGGCCCGACAAGCTCGGCCATCGGCCCGACAAGCTCGACGCGTTGCCCGGGGAGCTCGACGCGTCGCCCAGCGACGCCGGGTGGCCCCGAGGCCCCATGGGCCCGCCGAGAGGCCCTTCGCGGGGGCAGAGACGCGTGCCCGCTCGTCGAGCGGACCTTTCGGGGCGAGCGGCGTCGCGCCGATGGCTGCGGGCACCGGGCGCGCGACGGCGCGGAGAGTGGGCGGCATCGCGGACGACGCGACGGAGCCGGAGTTCGTGGGGGCCCGGCTCGATGGTAGGGCCCGGCGGGCATGCTAAGCTCGCGCACTCAGACGCGCCGCGGCGCCGAAGGCGAGCCAATCATGAGCGACAAAGACGAAGTGGCCAGGCGCCTGATTGACTGGCACTTTCGCATCGAGCCCGAATTGCAGGTGATCTATCGCATCGTCTCGCCGAACGAAGACGCCACCGAAGAGCCGATCAAGTTGCTCGAAGTCAGCGGCGCGACGGTCGAAACGGGGCGCGTCGAGCCCTTCGCCTTCGGCCCGGCCGGCGACATCAGCTACCCGAGCGTCATCGCCGAGATCAGCCCGGCCGAGATGGAGCGGGTCCGACAAGGCGGCCTGGCGCTCCCCGCGGGCTGGTCGCTCGAGAGGGCGCAAGAGCACGTTCGGCCCAAGAGCGCCGATGCCGCCTGACCGAGACGAATGGTCTCGGGCCTACGCCAAGCAGAGCCGCAGTGACTTCGCGATCTACCGACTCCTCGCGGCGAAGGGCCAGGTCGCGGCGTGCCACCCGCTGCACTACCTTCAGATGGCCTGCGAGAAGATCGCGAAGGCGTATCGGTTCCGAGACACGGCGACGCTCGACAAGCGACTCACGACCGAGCACGTGGCCTTCTCTCAGTTCATCATGAGCTTTCTCAGCTCTGCCGCCATCAAGCAGCGCTACCGCGGGCGCGACGAACAGCTCCGCCAGATCCGCAAGACCGCAAGGGCGTTGGCGCGCGAGATCGAGCGGCTCGCGCCCGCCGTCGACCCTGAGACGTCCCCGTCGAACGCCGAGTACCCTTGGGAGCAAGGCGGGCGCGTGATCACCCCCTGCGAGTTCGACTTTTCGAACCTATCGCTACTCCGAGCCCCCGGTGGGCGTACCTTGCTTCGCCTCATCGAGCTCGCGATCGTCGACTTCGACGAGATCCGAATTCACTGATCCGAGTGGCGGCGGCTCGTGTGCGCCCGGAGGGCGGGGCCCCTGCGGCCTGAGACCTCATGCCCCTGGGGGGCGCCCCTGCGCATGGACGTCGACCTTTTTCTGCTTCCCGGGGTCGACGTCCCTCGCAGCCTGAAGGCGAGGCCAGGGCGCCCGGAGGGCGCGTACGAGCGACCGCTCGTAGGAGGCGGTTCTCTCTCGAGCCCGTCGCCCCTCGGGTGGGGCGCCCCACGGTAGCCCACGGAGGCCGCCGGGGGGCGACGTGTGGCACGCCGCCTTCGCCCCCAGCCGGCGCCAGCGCCCGTCGGCGCGCCCTCAGCCGAGCTGCTTCTTCAAGAACGCGACGGCGCGCTGCCAGGCGGTCTCGGCGGCCTGGGCGTTGTAGACCTCGGGCCGGGTGTCGTTCAGGAAGGCGTGGTCGGCGTCGTAGACGTGGAGCTCCATCGAGCGGCCGGCGGCCTCGAGCTCGGCCTGCAGCTCGCGGGCGATGCTGGGCTTGGCCCACTGGTCGCGGGCGGCGAAGTGCGCCTGGATGGGCGCGCGCATCGCCTCTTTGCGGGCGAACTCGGGCTTGGGCAGGCCGTAGAAGGGCACGGCGGCGGACACCTCGGCGAGCGCGGCGGCGGCGAAGGTGAGGCCGGCGCCCAGGCCGAAGCCGAGGACGCCGACCTTGCCGTTCGAGTAGACGTGGTCGCCGAGGAAGGCGACCGACGACGCGATCTCGGCGAGGGCGCGCTTCCAGTCGAGGGCGGCCAGGAGGGCGCCGGCCTCGTTGGGGTCTTTGGTGGTCTTGCCGTGGAAGAGGTCGGGGGCGTAGACGATGAAGCCCTCGCGGCTCAGCCGGCCGGCGACGGCGCGGACGTGATCGTTGACGCCCCACCACTCGTGCACGAGCACGAGCGCGGGGGCGCGCAGGCCGGGCGGGGGCAGCGCGAGTTCGCCCTGCACGTCGGCGTGGCCGGGCGAAGAGATGGTGACTCGCTGGGTCATGGCGTGACGTCGCCTCCGGCGGCCGGGCGGGCTCAGGCGCCCTTGTAGATGGCCATCACGTCCTGCAAGAGCTTGAGGGCCTCGGCCCGCGGGCGCTGGAAGGCGTTGCGCCCCATGATGGAGCCGTAGGAGCCGCCGCGGGCGAGCTCGCGCACCTCGTTGAGCACGTCGTCGGTGCCCTTGGACTCGCCGCCCGAGAAGATGACGATGCGCTTGCCGTTGAAGGCGCTCTGCACGACGTGCCGGACGCGTTCGGCGAGGGTCGAGACGGGGATGGCGGCCTTCTCGAAGGCCTTCTTCGCCTCGGCCTGCTCGATGTGCTCGGTCGGGGGCTTGACCTTGATGATGTGGGCGCCGAGCTGGGCGGTGATCTGGGCGGCGTAGCCGGTGACGTCGACGGCGGTCTCGCCCGGCTTGCTGAGGCCGGCGCCGCGCGGGTACGCCCAGACGACGACGACGAGGCCCTTGCGCTTGGCCTCGAGGGTGAGCTCGCGCAGGTCTTCGTACATGCGGTTGCGCAGGCCCGAGCCCGGGTAGATGGTGTAGCCGATGCCGACGCAGCCGAGGCGCAGGGCGTCTTCGACGCTGCCGGTGATGGCCGAGCCGGGCTGCTCGACCTTGGCGAGCGTGTCGCTGTTGTTCAGCTTCAAGATGAGGGGTATTTGCCCCGCGAACTTG
>DASTPP010000242.1:0-45970 GCA_035762175.1 Polyangiaceae bacterium
CGCGTGGCGGCGCTCGCGCTGCGCCACCGGCTGCGGCGCGACCCGCTCGACGAGGTGGGCTCGGCGGCCCGGGTCGAAGGGGCCGTCGCGCGGGTGTTCGGCGCATGAGCGGCGGGGGCGCCGGCGCGTGGGCCGACGCGGCGCTCGCGGCCGAGCTCTTCGCGGCGAACCCAGCCGGGCTCGGCGGCATCGTCTTGCGCGCGGGGCCGGGCCCGCTGCGCGATCGGGTCTGCGCCTGGGTGCGGGCGCTCTTGCCGCCGGGGGCGCCGCTCGTGCCGCTGCCCTCGCACGTCACCGAAGACCGGCTGCTCGGCGGCCTGTCGCTCGCGGCGACGCTGCGGACGGGGCGGGTGGTGGTCGAGCAAGGCCTGCTCGCGCGGGCCGACGGCGGCGCGGTCGTGGCGGCGATGGCCGAGCGGCTCGGGGCCGGCGTGGCGTCGCACCTCTGCGCGGCCCTCGACCGCGGCGAGCTCTCGCTCGCGCGCGACGGGGTCGACGCCGGGTTCGCCTGCCGGCTGGGCGTCGTCGCGCTCGACGAGGGCGTCGGCGACGAGCGCGTCCCGCCCGGGCTGAGCGACCGGCTCGCGCTGCGCTGCGACCTCACGGCGCTCGCCCCGCGCGAGGCCGGGGGCGGCGACCCCGACCCGCGCCGGGTCGAGCGGGCGCGCGCGCTGCTGCCGCGGGTCGCGATCGACGCGCGCGCGGTCGAGGCGCTCTGCCGCGCGGCCCACGCGCTCGGGGCCGGCGGCACGCGCGGGCCGCTGCTCGCGGCCCGGGCGGCGCGGACGCACGCCGCGCTCGAGGGGCGCGCCCGCGTGGCGGAGGCCGACGTCGTCGCGGCCGCTCGCCTGGTGCTCGGCCCGCGCGCGACGCGCGCGCCCGAGCCGCCCGCCGACGAGCCCGAACCCGCCGACGCGCCCCCCGACGACCCGTCCGACCCGCCCGGGGCCGCCGAGGGCGTGGCGCCCGCGGCGGCCGACGGGGGCGCGGGCGCCGAGGCGCGGCCCGAGCTGCCGCTCGACGAGATCGTGCTGCAGGCGGCGCGCAGCGCCCTGCCCGCGGGGCTGCTCGACCAGATCGAGCACGGGCGCCTGCCGCGCGCCGCGCCGCCGAGCGCGGGCCGGGCCGGCGCCGCGCGCGCCTCGGCCCGGGGCGGCAGGCCCGCCGGCACGCGGCCCGGACGTCCGCGCGACGGCGAGCGGCTGGCCGTCGTCGCGACGCTGCGCGCCGCGGCGCCCTGGCAGCCCTTGCGGCGGCGCGAGCGGGGCGGCGCGCCCTCGCCGGGCCGCGTCGAGGTTCGCAAAGAAGACTTCCGCGTCGCGCGGTTCCGGCAGCGGGCCGAGACGAGCGTGATCTTCTGCGTCGACGCCTCGGGCTCGGCCGCGCTGCAGCGGCTGGCCGAGGCCAAGGGCGCGGCCGAGCAGGTGCTCGGCGACTGCTACGTGCGCCGCGACCAGGTCGCGGTCGTCGCCTTCCGCGGCGCGGGCGCGACGCTCTTGCTGCCGCCCACGCGGTCGCTCACGCGGGTGCGCCGCTGCCTCGCGGGCCTGGCCGGGGGCGGCGCCACGCCGCTGGCCGCCGGCATCGACGCCGCGCTCGCGCTCGCGCTCGCGGCGCGCAAGCTCGGCCGGACCCCGGTCGTCGTGGTGCTGACCGACGGGCGCGCGAACGTCGCCCGCGACGGCCGCGGGGGGGCCGCGGCCGCGGCGGCGGACGCGGCCGAGAGCGCGCGGGCGGTGCGGGCGGCGGCCGTGCGCGCCATCTTCCTCGACACCTCGCCCCGCCCGCGTCCGGCCGCCCGCGCCCTGGCCGCCGAGATGGGGGCCCGCTACCTGCCGCTGCCCTACCTCGACGCCGCCGGCGTCTCGCGCGAGGTGCGGGCGCTCGCGGGGGGCGCGCCTTGACGCCGCCGCCGCACGGCGAAGCGCGGGGGCGGGGCGAGCCGGCGGGGCCGCCGGCCCCTCGGCGCGACGCGATCCGCTGGCACGTGCAGACCGCCGGCAGCGGGCCGGCGCTGCTGCTCGTGCACGGCACGGGCTCGTCGAGCGAGTCGTTCCGCGCGCTGACGCCGCTGCTCGCCGAGCGCTTCACGGTCGTCGCGCCCGACCTGCCCGGCCACGCCGGGTCGGAGGCGCCGCCCTGGTTCCGGCCCACGCTGCCCGAGAGCGCGGCGGCGCTGGGCGAGCTGCTCGCGACGCGCGGCATCGAGCCCGCCGTCGCGGTCGGCCACTCGGCGGGGGCGGCGCTGCTCATCCGCCTGGCGATCGATCGCGCCATCGACCCGCGCCTGGTGGTCGCGCTCGCCCCCGCGCTCGTGCCCCTGCGGCCGCTCGCCTACGCCGTGTTGCCGTCGGCGGCGCGGCTGCTCGCCTTCGCCTCCGCCCGCGTCGCCCCGCGCGCGTGGTCGGCCGGGCGCGTCGATCGGCTGATTCGCAGCACCGGCTCGGCGCTCGAGGGGCCGGGGGTCGAGCACTACCGGCGCCTGCTCGAGCGCCCGGGCCACGTCACCGCGACGCTCTCGATGATGGCCCACTGGGACTTGACCCCCCTCTTCGACGATCTGCCCGCCCTGGCGACGCCCCTCTTGCTGCTCGCCGGCGCGCGCGATCGCGCCGTCCCACTCGCGCACCAGCGCCTGGTCGCCGGGCGCGCCCCCCGGGCGCGGCTCGAGGTCGTCGGCGGGGCGGGGCACCTGCTGCACGAAGAGCGCCCGGCCGCGGTGGCGCGGCTCATCCTGGACGAGGCCGACGCGCTCGCGCACGAGAAGCCGCCGCAGGGGCGGCCCGAGGCGGGGCCCCCCGGAGCTCCGGCTCGTCTTTGGGGGCGCGGCTGGGCCGGAGCCGAATGAGCCGTCGGAGCGACGCGGCCCCGTCCCCAGGCATCCGGACGAGACGGAGGTTAGCCAATGAAGACCAAGATCGATGCCGCGCTCGCGGCGGCACTCGCGCGCGCCGAAGATGGCGCCCCCCCCCGCCTCGCCGCCGCCCTCCGGTACGCGGTGTTCCCCGGGGGCGCCCGCATCCGGCCGCGCCTCTGCCTGGCGGTCGCCGAGGCGTGCGGCGACGAGACGCCCGCGCTCGCCGAGGCGGCCGCCTGTTCGATCGAGCTTTTGCACTGCGCCTCGCTGGCGCACGACGACCTGCCCTGCTTCGACGACGCCGACCTGCGCCGGGGCAAGCCTTCGCTCCACCGGGCCTTCGGCGAGCCGCTGGCGGTGCTGGTCGGCGACGCGCTGATCGTCCTCGCGTTCGAGACGCTCGCGCGGGCGGGCGCCTCGTCGCCCGAGCGTAGCGTGGCGCTCGTCGCGGCCCTGGCGCGCGCCGCCGGCTCGCCGCGCGGGCTCGTCGCGGGCCAGGCCTGGGAGGGCGAGCCGTCGGTCCAGCTCGAGGCGTACCACCAGGCGAAGACCTGCTCGCTCTTCACGGCCGCCGTGATGTCGGGCGCGCTGGCGGCCGGCCGCGATCCGGCGCCGTGGCGGACGATGGGCGAGCGGCTCGGCGCCGCCTACCAGGTGGCCGACGACCTGCTCGACGCGCTGGGCCCGCCCGACGAGGCCGGCAAGCCCACCCGCCAGGACGCGGCCTTCGGCCGGCCGAACGCGGTGGCGCTCCTGGGCGTCGACGGCGCGGTCGCGCGGCTGCGCGAGCTCGTCGCCCAGGCGGCCGAGTCGGTGCCGGCCTGTCCCGGCGCCGGCGCGCTGCGGGCGCTCGCGCTGCAGATGGCCGAGCGGCTCGTGCCCGCGGGGCTGAAGCAGAGCGCGGCATGACCGCCGGCCCGGCCCCGCGGCTCGCCCTGGGCGTGCGCCCCCGGCGCTCGCTCGCCGAGCGCTGGCTGAACCTGCGCAACCGCGTCCTCGGCGACCCGCGCTTTCAGCGCTGGGCGGCCCGCTTCCCGCTCACCCGCTTCGTCGCGCGGCGGCGCGCGGCGGCGCTGTTCGACCTCTGCGCGGGCTTCGTCTACTCGCAGATCCTCTACGCCTCGGTGCGGATCGGGCTCTTCGACGCGCTCGCCGCGGGGCCGCGCACCGCGGACGAGCTCTCGGCCCGGCTCGCCCTGCCGGCCGAGGCCGCCCAGCGCCTGCTCGACGCGGCCGCCTCGCTCAAGCTGGTCGAGCGCTGCGGGCGGGCCGGCTACGGCCTCGGCATTCACGGCGCCTCGTTCGTCGGCAACCCGGCGGTCGCCGCGATGGTCGAGCACCACGCCCTGCTCTACCGCGACCTCGCCGACCCGATCGCGCTCTTGCGCGGCGAGCGCGGCGGCACCGAGCTGCGCCGCTTCTGGCGCTACGGGGCCGAGGGCGCCGAGCCCTCGGGGGCCGACGTCGCCGGCTACTCGACGCTGATGGCGCGCTCGCTATCGCTGCTCGCCGAAGACGTCCTCGAGGCGTACCCGCTCGGGCGCCACCGCCGCCTGCTCGACGTGGGCGGGGGCGAAGGCGCCTTCGTCGAGGCGGTCGCGGCCCGCGCGCCCGGCCTCGAGCTCGTGCTCTTCGACCTGCCCCCCGTCGCCGAGCGCGCGCGCGCGCGGCTCGCGCGCGCCGGCCTCGCCGCGCGCGTCCGGGCCGTCGGCGGCGACCTGTTCCGCGACCCGCTGCCCGAGGGCGCCGACCTCGCGTCGCTCGTGCGGGTCGTCCACGATCACGACGACCCGCAGGCGCTGCACATCTTGCGCGCCGTGCGGCGGGCCTTGCGGCCGGGCGGCGTGCTCCTGCTCGCCGAGCCCATGGCCGGCACCGCCGGCGCCGAGCCCGTGGGCGACGCGTACTTCGGCTTCTACCTGCTGGCGATGGGCCAGGGCCGGCCGCGGACGGCCGAGCAGCTCGGGGGGCTGCTGCGGAGCGCGGGCTTCGACCGCGTCAGCAGCCGCCCCACGCGGCGGCCGATGCTCACGCGGCTGCTGGTCGCGCACGCGGCCGGGCGGCCGGCGCGCGAACTGTCAAATAAGATTGACACATAATTCTGTCTATGTAGATTGACACGTGATGCTGAGTCTCGCCGTCGTCCTGCAGGGCCCGAAGCGCCTCGAGCTTCGGCACCTCGAGCTCGCGCCGCGCGCGCCCGGGCAGGTGACGGTCGACGTCGAGTGGACGGCGATCAGCGCCGGCACCGAGCGGCTGCTCTGGTCCGGGCAGATGCCGCCCTTTCCGGGCATGGGCTACCCGTTGGTGCCGGGCTACGAGTCGGTGGGGCGCGTGGTCGAGGCCGACGCGTCGTCGCCCGTGCGGGTCGGCGAGCGGGTGTTCGTGCCCGGGGCGAACTGCTTCGGGGCGGTGCGCGGGCTCTTCGGCGGGGCGGCCTCGCGGCTGAACGTGCCGGCGGCGCGGGTCGCGCGGCTCGGCGAGGGGCTCGCCGAAGAGGGCGTGCTCTTGGCGCTGGCTGCGACGGCCCGCCACGCGCTGGCCGACGGCGACGGCCGGCCCGCCGAGCTCATCGTCGGCCACGGCGTGCTCGGGCGGCTGCTCGCCCGGCTCGCGGTCTGCGCGGGCGGCGCGCCCGTCGTCTGGGAGAAGAACCCCGCGCGCGCGGCCGGCGCGCTCGGCTACCGGGTGGTCGACCCGGCCGACGATCCGCGCCATGACTACCGCTCGATCTACGACGCCAGCGGCGACGCCTCGCTGCTCGAGTCGCTGCTCGGCCGCCTCGGCCGCGGCGGCGAGATCGTGCTGGCGGGCTTTTACGCCGAGCGGCTGAGCTTCGCCTTCCCGCGCGCGTTCGCGGCCGAGGCGCGCCTGCGCGTGGCGGCCGAGTGGCGGCCCGACGACCTCGCGGCGGTGCTCGCGCTGGCCGCCTCGGGGCGCCTCGACCTCGGCGGCCTCATCACCCACCGCCGGCCCTGCGGCGACGCCCCCGCGGCGTACGCGACCGCGTTCGAAGACCCCGCCTGCCTGAAGATGCTCCTCGACTGGAGGGACCACCCATGACCCTTGCCGCCGACCCCCTCGCCGCGATGCACGACCGTTTGCGGGCCGAGGCCGCCGCCGAGCCCGGGCCGCCCGCCGCCGCCGCGCCCGGGCCGACCGCCGCCGCCGCGCCGCGCCAGCCGACGCAGATCATCGCGATCTACGGCAAGGGCGGCATCGGCAAGAGCTTCACGCTCGCGAACCTCTCGTACATGATGGCGCAGCAGGGCCGCAAGGTGCTGCTCATCGGCTGCGACCCGAAGAGCGACACGACGTCGCTGCTCTTCGGCGGCCGCGCCTGCCCGACCATCATCAACACCTCGGCGAAGAAGAAAGAGGCGGGCGAGGAGGTCGCGATCGGCGACGTCTGCTTCAAGCGCGACGGCGTCTTCGCGATGGAGCTCGGGGGGCCCGAGGTCGGCCGCGGCTGCGGCGGCCGGGGCATCATCCACGGCTTCGAGACGCTCGAGAAGCTCGGCTTCCACGACTGGGGGTTCGACTACGTGCTGCTCGACTTCCTCGGCGACGTGGTCTGCGGCGGCTTCGGCCTGCCGATCGCGCGCGACCTGTGCCAGAAGGTCATCGTCGTCGGCTCGAACGATCTGCAGTCGCTCTACGTCGCCAACAACGTCTGCTCGGCGACGCAGTACTTCCGCAAGCTCGGCGGGCACGTCGGGGTGGCGGGCATCGTCATCAACAAGGACGACGGGACGGGCGAGGCGCGGGCCTTCGCCGCGCGGGCGGGCATCCCGGTGCTGGCGGCGATCCCGGCCGACGAAGACATCCGGCGCAAGAGCGCGAAGTACGAGATCATCGGCCGCCCGGGCGGCGCCTGGGGGCCGCTCTTCGAAGAGCTCGCGAAGAACGTGGCCGAGGCGCCGCCGCTCGCGCCCGAGCCGCTCGACCAGGACGCGCTGCTCGGCCTCTTCAAGGCCGACGCGGTCGGCCGCGACGTCGTGCTCGAGTCGGCGACGACCGAAGACCTGTGCGGGCCGCGGGCGCAGAAGAAGCGGTCGCTCGAAGTCCTTTACGACGGGCCGGCGGCCTGACGCGGTGGCACCGATGCAGACCACCCCGAACGACGCCGCCCCCGCCGAGGCGGCCGCCAGCTGCCACGGCGACCGCGCGGGGGTGCGCGCGGCCGCGGCGGCCGCGGGCGCGGGCGAGGCGCTCGCCCGCTACGCCGCCGACTACCCGCTCGGGCCGCACGACCAGCCGCAGAGCATGTGCCCGGCCTTCGGCTCGCTGCGCGTCGGCCTGCGCATGCGGCGCACCGCCACCGTGCTCTCGGGCTCGGCCTGCTGCGTCTACGGCCTGACGTTCACGTCGCACTTTTACGGGGCGCGCCGCACGGTCGGCTACGTGCCGTTCAACTCCGAGACGCTCGTCACGGGCAAGCTCTTCGAAGACCTGCGCGACGCGGTGCGCGCGCTCGCCCGCCCCGAGGCCTACGACGCGGTCGTCGTCATCAACCTCTGCGTGCCGACCGCGTCGGGCGTGCCGCTGCGGCTGCTGCCCCGGGCGATCGACGGCGTGCGCATCATCGGCATCGACGTGCCCGGCTTCGGGGTGCCCACCCACGCCGAGGCGAAGGACGTGCTCGCGGGCGCCATGCTCAACTACGCCCGGCTCGAGGCCGAGCAGGGGCCCGTGCAGGCGCCCCGCGCGGGCCGCTCGTCGCGGCCCACGGTGGCGCTGCTCGGCGAGGTGTTCCCCGCCGACCCGGTCACGATCGGGCGCCTGCTCGAGCCGATGGGCCTCGCCGCCGGCCCCGTCGTGCCGACGCGCGAGTGGCGCGAGCTCTACGCCGCGCTCGACGGCGCCGTCGTCGCCGCCCTGCACCCATTTTACGTCGCCTCGCTGCGCGAGTTCGCCGCCGCGGGGCGCCCCGCCGTCGGCTCGGCGCCCGTCGGGTGCGAGGGCACCGAGGCCTGGCTCGAGGCCGTCGGCCAGGCCTGCGGCGTGCCGCGCGCGCAGATCGACGCGGCCAAGAACGCCGCCCTGCCCGCCGTCCGGGGCGCGCTCGCGGCCAACCCCGTCCGCGGGCGCATCACCCTCTCGGGCTACGAGGGCTCCGAGCTCGTCGTGGCGCGGCTGCTCGTCGAGAGCGGCGCCGACGTGCCCTACGTCGGCACCGCCTGCCCGCGCACGCCCTGGGCCGAGGCCGACCGCGCGTGGCTCGAGGCGCGCGGGGCGCGGGTGCAGTTCCGCGCCTCGCTCGAGCAAGACCTCGCCGCGGTGCGCGAGTTCGGGCCCGACCTCGCGATCGGCACGACGCCCGTCGTGCAGGCGGCGAAAGAGCGCGGCACGCCCGCGCTCTACTTCACCAACCTCATCTCCGCCCGCCCGCTGATGGGCCCGGCGGGGGCCGGCTCGCTCGCCCAGGTCGTCAACGCGGCGCTCGCCAACCGGGGCCGCTTTGAAGAGATGCGCGCCTTCTTCGAGGGCGTCGGGGCGGGGCACGCGGCGGGCGTGTGGCAGGACGTCCCCCGCGCGCGGCCCGAGTTCCGGGCGCAGCGCCTGGTCCAGCTCTCGCGCCGGCCCAAGGCCGAGGAGCCGGTCGGATGTTGATCCTCGATCATGACCGCGCCGGCGGCTACTGGGGCGCCGTCTACGTGTTCACGGCCGTGCAGGGGCTGCAGGTCATCATCGACGGCCCGGTCGGCTGCGAGAACCTGCCGATCACCTCGGTGCTGCACTACACCGACGGGCTGCCGCCGCACGAGCTGCCCGTCGTGGTCACCGGCCTGGCCGAAGAAGAGCTCGGGCAGAAGGGCACCGAGGGGGCGATGCGGCGCGCGCACCGGGCGCTCGACCCGGCCCTGCCCAGCGTCGTGGTGACCGGCTCGATCGCCGAGATGATCGGCGGCGGCGTCACCCCCGAGGGCACCAACATTCAGCGGTTTCTGCCCCGCACCATCGACGAAGACCAGTGGCAGAGCGCCGACCGGGCGATGCTCTGGCTCTACCGGCACTACGGCCCGAAGGCGCCGCGCGCCCCGCGCCCCCGCAAGGAGGGGGCGAAGCCGCGCGTGAACATCATCGGGCCGGGCTACGGCTACTTCAACACGTGGTCCGACCTGGCCGAGGTGCGGCGGCTCGTCGAGGGCATCGGCGCCGAGGTGAACCTGACCTTCCCCCTCGGCTGCCACCTCGCCGAGGTGCCGCGGCTCGCCGACGCCGAGGCCAACGTGGTGATGTACCGCGAGTACGGCCGCTCGCTCTGCGAGGCGCTCGACCGGCCCTACCTGCAGGCCCCGGTCGGGCTGCACAGCACCACGCGCTTTCTGCGCACGCTCGGCGAGCTGCTCGGCCTCGACCCCGAGCCCTTCATCGAGCGCGAGAAGCACACCACGCTCAAGCCCCTGTGGGACCTCTGGCGCTCGGTGACCCAAGACTTCTTCGGCACCGCCTCCTTCGGCATCGTCGCCAACGAGACGTACGCGCGCGGCGTGCGCGCCTTCCTCGAGGGCGAGCTCGGGCTGCCCTGCCACTTCGCCTTCGAGCGGCGGCCGGGCGCGAAGACCGACAACGCGGCGGTGCGCGCAGCGGTGCAGCAGCGCACGCCGCTCATCGTCTTCGGCTCGTACAACGAGCGCATGTACCTGGCCGAGGCGGGCGCGCGGGCGGTCTACGTGCCCGCGTCGTTCCCCGGCACCGCCATCCGGCGCCACCTCGGCACCCCCTTCATGGGCTACTCGGGCGCTTCGTACCTGCTGCAAGAGGTGTGCAACGCGCTCTTCGACGCGCTGTTCAACATCTTGCCGCTGGGCACCGAGCTCGACCGGGTCGACCCGACGCCCGCGCGCCTGCCCGGCGAGCTGCCGTGGGACGAGGCCGCCGAGCGCGCCCTCGCGGCCGCGCTCGAGGCGACGCCCGTGCTGACGCGCATCTCGGCGGCCAAGCGCCTGCGCGACGACGCCGAGCTCGCCGCCCGCCGCGCCGGCGAGGGCCGGGTGAGCGCCGCGCGCGTCGCCGCCGCCGCGCACGGGGGGCCGACGTGAACGGCGCGGCCCGCCGCGGGCGGCCGGCGCCGGGCCCGCGAAGGCGTCGCCTACGGCCCGGCCGCGCCCGCGCGCGGTCGGACGGACCCCCTGCCCAGGCTCGCGCCGGGCAGCCACGGCCGCGCGCCCCGCGCGCGGCGTTCACCCGGAGGGAATGAGTCATGGCACAGGTAGACGAGAAGGGCAGTAGTTATTCGGGCCTGTCGGAGGCCGAGGCGAAGGAGTTTCACCGCATCTTCGTCTCGAGCTTTCTGATCTTCACCGCGATCGCCGTCGTCGCCCACGTCCTCGCCTGGATGTGGCGGCCCTGGCTGCCCGGGGTGAACGGCTACTCGATGCTCGAAACCGCGCAGTCGGCCGCCCAGTCGATGCTGGGCTGAACGGAAGGTATCATCATGTGGCGTCTATGGCAGCTCTTCGACCCGCGCCAGGCCCTGGTGGGCCTGTTCACGTTCCTCTTCGCGCTGGCGCTGGTCATCCACTTCGTGCTCCTCAGCACCAACCGCTTCAACTGGCTGGAAGGCCCCCGCAAGGCGGCCCCGGCGGCCGACCGTAGCGGCCTGCCCTCCCGGTTAGCGAAGCGCCCCACCCCAACCGGGACGGGCCCGGGCAACCGCCCGGGCCCGCCCCACCACGTTTTACGTCGCCCCGAGCTCGCCCCGGGAGATTGTGTCGGGAGGCTGCATGGCCTTGCTCAGTTTTGAAAGACGGTACCGCGTCCGCGGCGGGACGATCGTCGGCGGCGACCTGTTCGACTTTTGGGTCGGCCCGTTCTACGTCGGCTTCTTCGGGGTCACGACCATCTTCTTCTCCGTCGTCGGCACCGCCCTGCTCGTCTGGGGCGCCTCGCTCGGGCCGACGTGGAACCTCTGGAAGATCAACATCGCCCCGCCGCCCATCGAATACGGCCTCGGCTTCGCCCCGCTCGCCCAGGGCGGCATCTGGCAGCTCGTCACGGTCTGCGCCCTCGGGGCGTTCGTCTCGTGGGCCCTGCGCCAGGCCGAGATCAGCCGCAAGCTCGGCATGGGGTATCACATCCCCGTCGCCTACGGCGTCGCCATCTTCGCGTACTTCTCGCTGGTGGTGATACGCCCCGTGCTGCTCGGCGCCTGGGGGCACGGCTTCCCCTACGGCATCTTCAGCCACCTCGACTGGGTCTCGAACGTCGGGTACCAGTACCTGCACTTTCACTACAACCCGGCGCACATGATCGCGGTGACCTTCTTCTTCACCACGACGTTGGCGCTCTCGCTGCACGGCGGCCTCATCCTGTCGGCCGTCAACCCGCAGCCCGGCCAGACGATCAAGACCGCCGAGCACGAGGACGCCTTCTTCCGCGACCTCATCGGCTACTCGATCGGCCCGCTCGGCATCCACCGGCTCGGGCTCTTTCTGGCCCTGAACGCCGGCTTCTGGAGCGCCGTCTGCATCATCATCAGCGGCCCCTTCTGGACGCGCGGCTGGCCCGAGTGGTGGAACTGGTGGCTCAGCCTCCCCGTGTGGAATTAGCCCCGAACCGGCCCGGAGGCGAGACCGCGATGTCCCAATTCCAGTACCAGAACATCTTCACGCAGATTCAGATCAGCGCCCCGCCCGAGCTCGGGCCGGCGCTCGCCGACGAAGACTTCCGCACCCGCGGCGTGACCCGGTCCCGGCTGATCGGCTGGTTCGCCGCCGCCCAGATCGGCCCGATCTACCTCGGCTACCTCGGCATCGCCTCGCTCATCTGCGGGTTCATCGCCATCGAGATCATCGGGCTCAACATGTGGGCCTCGGTCGGCTGGGACCCGATCCAGTTCGTGCGCCAGCTGCCCTGGCTCGCCCTCGAGCCGCCGCCGCCCTCGCTCGGCCTGGCGCTGCCGCCGCTCAACCGCGGCGGCTGGTGGCTGATGGCCGGGTTCTTCTTGACCGCTTCGATCTTGCTCTGGTGGGTGCGCACCTACCGCCGGGCCAAGGCGCTCGGGCTCGGCACCCACGTCGCCTGGGCCTTCAGCTCGGCGATCTTTCTCTACCTGTCGCTCGGGTTCATTCGCCCCATCTTGATGGGCAGCTGGGGCGAGGCGGTGCCCTTCGGCATCTTCCCGCACCTCGACTGGACGGCCGCGTTCTCGATTCGCTACGGCAACCTGTTCTACAACCCCTTCCACGCCCTCTCGATCGCCTTCCTCTACGGCTCGACGCTGCTCTTCGCCATGCACGGCGCCACGGTGCTGGCGCTGACGCACCTCGGCGGCGAGCGCGAGGCCAGCCAGGTGGTCGACCGCGGCACCGCCGGCGAGCGCGGCATGCTCTTCTGGCGCTGGACGATGGGCTTCAACGCCACGTTCGAGTCGATTCACCGCTGGGCCTGGTGGTTCGCGGTGCTCACCACCCTCACCGGCGGCATCGGCATTCTGCTCACCGGCACCGCGGTCGACAACTGGTACCTCTGGGCGGTCAAGCACAACTTCGCCCCCGAGTACGAGCTCGCCTACCCCGTCGTGCCCGACCCGGCGCTGCAGGGGCTGCCCGAGCGGCTGCGCACGCGGCCGCCGGCCGCCATCGACCCGACGCGCGACCAGGGCACCGGCCCGCTGGTGCAGCCCTCGCCGAGCGGCGTGCCGGTCCAGCCGCCGCAAGAAGAGACCAACCAGGCGCTGCCCGTCACCTCCGCGTCGGCCGGCGGGGCCGGCTCGTCGCTGCCCGCGCGGCCGCCGGCCGGCTCGGCCCCACCCCCCACCGGGCCGGCCGCCGGGCCGCCCGTCCCGCAGGGGTCGCAGCGGCCCCCCCTCGGCTCCGCCGTGCCCTCCTCCCCCCCCGCCGTCAGCGCGCCGCCGACCGGGCGGCCCTAGGTGCGACCGTGAACCTCCTGACCAAGGCCACCCTCTGGCTCGGCACGGCGCTCTTCTCGGCCGCCACCGTCGCCACCTTCAAGCCGTCGCAGACCTTTCAGCTCGGCCACCCCGGCGCGGGCATGGAGCAGGTCGAGACCAACGATCGGCTCGCCGAGCGGGTCGCCGCCAACGAGCTGCCGCCCTCGCTGCCCGCCGCCGCGCCGGGTGGCGTGCTCGCCGTCAACGCGTACAAGAACGTGCGCGTGCTCGGCCACGTCTCGTCGGCCGAGTTCACCCGGCTGATGACCGCCATGACGCTCTGGGTCTCGCCCAACCAGGGCTGCGCCTACTGCCACGCGCCCCAGCGCGACGCCACCGGCAACATCGTCAAGAACGAAGAGGGCTACCCGATCGCCGATCTCAACAACATGCACTCGGACGAGCTCTACACCAAGGTGGTGGCCCGCCGCATGTTGCAGATGACGATGCGCATCAACGCCGACTGGAAGCCCCACGTCCAGAACACCGGGGTCACCTGCTACACCTGCCACCACGGCAACCCCGTGCCGCTCAACATCTGGTTCGACACGGTCGAGCCCCCGTCCGAAGACGGCGCCCTCGGCCGCAAGGCCGGCCAGAACGCCCCCTCGGCCATCGCCGGCCAGAGCTCGCTGCCGGGCTCGTCGCTGCGGCCCTTCCTCGGGGGCGACGACAACATTCGCGTCATCTCGACCGAGGCCATCGGCAGCGAGAGCCGCACCTCGATCAAAGAGGCCGAGTGGACGTACGGCCTCATGATGCACATGTCGAAGGCGCTCGGGGTCAACTGCACCTACTGCCACAACACCCGCTCGATGGGCGCGTGGAGCGCGAGCCCGACCACCCGCACCTCGGCCTGGTTCGGCATTCGCATGGTGCGCGAGCTGAACCGCGAGTACCTCGAGCCGCTCACCCCGCTCTTCCCCGAAGAGCGGCTGGGGCCCGCGGGCGACGGGCCGAAGGTCAACTGCGCCACGTGCCACGCCGGCGCCTTCAAGCCGCTGCTCGGCGCCAGCATGCTCAAAGACTACCAAGCCCTGGCCGAGGCCAAGCCCCAGCCCCCCAAGACGTCCGCCCCGGCCGTCAACTCGGCCTTCGTCGGCGGCTTCGGCGGCGCCGGGGGCGCGCCCCTCGGCGGCCGTGACGCCGGCGCGGGCGGCGCCCCGCCCCGCTTCGAGCCCCCGGGCGAGGTCGAGCCTCCCAAGCCACTACCCTCGGTGCTACCTTCGGCCTCGGCGCCCGCGTTCCGCGAAGCCATCCCGCCCTCCGGCCCACGTTGAGCCCCCCGGCGGCGACCGAAGCGGTCGCCGCCGGCATGTCGTGCGCCGTTGAGGTAACGTTCGTGGAGAGCAACACCCCGAGCTCGAGAATCATCGAAGGCAGAAGGAGCGACCACGTGAAAGACGACCAGAGCGTATCCAGGCCCCTGGGGCGGCGGCACACCCTGCAACTGCTGGGCGCGGGGCTGGCCGTCGGCGGCCTCTTCGGCGCCGGCGGCTGCAACAAAGACCAGGGCGGCTCTTCGGGCGGCAGCAGCCAAGGGGCGAGCGCGAAGGGCGCGGGCTGCAACACCCCCGTCGACGACGCCGCCAAGACGCAGCGCCGCACCTTGCAGTACGTCGACAAGGCCGTCGACCCCCAGAAAAAGTGTATCGACTGCGCGCAGTTCGTCGATGCCCAGTACGCCCCCTGCGGCGGCTGCAAAGTGCTGCCCGGGCCGGTCAAGCCCGAAGGCGGCTGCCTCGCGTTCGCGCCCAAAACCGCCGCCCCCGCGGCGAGCCCGGGCTGAGCAGCCCCCCCGCGGCGAGCCCGGGCTGAACAGTCGCGCCCCCTGCGACGAGCCCGGGCTGAACAGCTACGACCCCCGCGCCTGCGGGGCGGCCAGCGGGGCCGACAGCTCGCCTGGGGCCCCCCGGCCAGGCGCGCGCTCGGCGCTCCGCGGGCCAGGGGGCATCGACGGGGGCGCCTGGGGCATGATGGGCGCGCCCGGTGCCCGCGCGCGCCAGGGGCTACCCTCGCTATGGGCCCGAGGGCCGGCGCGTGCGCCGCGCCAGGTCGAACAAATGCGCGGGGAACGACGCGCCGAAGAACGTCGCCGTCCAGCGGTAGTCGGCGCCGGTGAGCGCGCAGCGCAGCGCGAGCATGAGCATCGCCCCCGCGAGCAGCTGCCCGAGCAGGTCGAGCGGGCGGAGCCCGGGCCCGCCGCGCCGGCGCCAGGCGAGGAGCACGACGATCTCGACCCCCACGACCGCGAGGGCGAGGTCGACGGGGGCGCCGCTGGCGAAGAGCTCTTTCACGCGGGGGGCCCCCCGCCGGGCGGCGGCAGCGGCGGCGCGCCGGCCGGCCCGACCGCGGCGGGCGGCTCGCGGCTCACGACGGGGAGGCGAGCCCGAGCAGGTGGGCCAGATCTTTGAAGAAGATGCGCACGTGGGCCCCCGGCTTCGCGCGCACCAGCTCTTTGTTCATGTACGCCTGCCAGGTCAGCTCTTGCACGTCGGGGTCGCGGCAGATGCTGACGAAGCGCTCGCGGCGCTTGTCGTTCGCGTACCAAAAATACTGCATGACGCCGAGCACCCAGAAGACGCGGCCGTGCGCCTTCATGAAGCGCTTGCGCGCCTGCCGCAGGGCGCGCGCGTCGCCCGTCTCGAGGAACTCGAGGCCCGCCGCGGCCGCGAGCTGGCCCCCGACCATCGCGTAGTAGATGCCCTCGCCGGACGCGGGCGCCACGACGCCCGCCGCGTCGCCCGCCAGCAGGACGTCGCGGCCGTTGTCCCAGCGCGCCAGCGGCTTCATCGGGATGGGCGCGCCCTCGCGGCGCACGGTCGCCACGCCATCGAGCCCCGCCCGCGCCCGCAGCTCGGCGACCGAGCGGCGCAGGTTGAAGCCCTTGCGGGCGCTGCCCGAGCCGACGCTGACCGTGCCGCCGTGGGGGAACACCCAGCCGTAAAAATCAGGCGAGGTGGCGCCGTCGTAGACGACGTCGCAGCGGGCGCCGTCGTAGGCGGGGCTCGCGCCGGCCGCCGGGGCGCGGACGATCTCGTGGTAGGCGAACACGAAGGGGGGCCCCTCGGGCGCGACCTCTTGGCGCGCCACCTGCGAGAGCGCCCCGTCGGCGCCGATCACCAGGCGGGCGGCGGCCGAGGCCTCGCCGCGCGCGGTGCGGTAGCGCACGATCGCGCCGCCGTCCGCGTCGCGGTCGACGCGCTCGAACAGGCCCGCGCGCCGCACGGCGCCGCGGCCGGCGGCGCGCGCGCGCAGGAACTCGTCGAACTCGCCCCGGTCGACCATGCCGACGTAGCCGCCGTCGATGGGCATGTCGACCTCGCGCCGGCTCGGCGCGACCATGCGCGCCGAGCGGATGTGCGCGCAGAGCAGCCGCGCGGGGACGTCGAAGTCGCGCACGAGCCGCGGCGGGATGGCGCCGCCGCACGGCTTGACCCGGCCGGCCTTGTCGAGCAGCAGCACCGACCGGCCGGCGCGCGCGAGCTCGTCGGCCGCCGTCGCGCCCGCCGGCCCCCCGCCGACGACCACCGCGTCGAAGCGCTCGTCTCGTTCGCTCATGGCGTCTCCCTCCGGGCCGGCCCGCGGGGCGGCGCCGGCCGAAAACCGAAACCCCCGGCGGCCTCAGGGCCCGCCGGCCGAAAGCGCCCTCATCGCGAAGGCGCTGACCATCATGCCGGCGACGTAGCAAGACGTGCCGGTCGCGTTGTAGAGCGGCGCGCGCCGCCGCGGCTCGCGCACGAAGAAGGGCATCAGCGCGAGCTGCGCGCCGAGCAGCGCCGCGACGACGCGCGCCTCGAAGGGCCGGCCCTCGCCCGCGAGCAGGGCGACGACGGCGGCCTGGGGCGCGGCCATCACCGCGCACGCGAGCAGCGCCGCGCGGCGCACCCCGAGCTGCACCGGCAGCGAGCGGACGCCGAGCGCGCGATCGCCCTCGACCGACTTGAAGTCGTTCAGCACCATGATGCCGAACGCGCCCGCGCTGTAGAGCAGCGCGAGCGCCGCGATGCGCCCGTCGGGCAGCCGCCGCACCAGCGCGGCCGCCCCGGTGAACCAGGGCAGGCCCTCGTAGCAGAGGCCGACCGCGGCGTTGCCCCACCAGCCGTTGAGCTTCAAGCGCGGCGGCGGCGCGCTGTACGCCCAGGCGAGCGCCAGGCCGACGACCGCGGCGAGCAGCACCCAGCGCCCCAGCGCCGCGCCGACCCCGAGCGAGAGCGCCGTCCACGCGAGGGCGACGTAGAGGGCCGAGCGGCCCGGCATGCGCCCCGACGGGATGGGCCGGCCCGGCTCGTTGATCGCGTCGACGTGCCGGTCGAACCAGTCGTTGGCGGCCTGGCTGGTGCCGCACACGAGCGGCCCGGCGAGCAGCACCGCCCCCGCGATCGAGGCCCAGTTCGCCGCGATCGGCACGCCCGCGGAGACGACCCCGCAGCCGAGCGCCCACATGGGCGCGAACCACGTCACCGGCTTGAGCAGCTCGAGCGCGGCCGACGCCGATGGCCACCGGCCGGCCGGCCGGGCGCGCGCCGCGCTCGCGGCCGCGGCACGGCCGGGGGGCGGGAGAGAGACCGGACTCGGGACAAGTGACGCCATGCAGCCCTCACGACCTTCGCTCCAGGGGCTATCACGGGCCGGGGTCGAGTGTAAAACCAAATTGACGTCAATCTAGATTGACACTTCGGAGGCGCCTCGGGTAGGGTCTGCCAGGTGGTCGGAAGTGACGCCCGCCGCGCCCGGCGGCGAGCGAGACGAGGAAGGCACGCGTGAGCTCCCAGAACCGACGGGCGGGGCCGCTCTACACCCCCGAGCAGCGCCGTCGCCGCGACGCGACGCGGTGGACGCTCGTGCAGGGCGTGCTGGCGCCGGCGCAGTTCTTCGCCTTCCTGGTGAGCCTGGCGCTGGTGCTGCGCACGCTCGCCACGGGCGAGGGCGCGGCGGCGGCGGCCGCCTCGGTGGTGGTCAAGACGCTCTTTCTGTACGCCATCATGGTGACGGGCGCGCTCTGGGAGAAGCGCGTCTTCGGCGTCTACCTCTTCGCCCCGGCGTTCTACTGGGAGGACGTCTTCAGCATGCTGGTCATCGCGCTGCACAGCGCCTACCTCGTCGCGCTCGGCACGGGGTGGCTGGGCACGCGCGGGCAGCTCTGGCTGGCGCTCGCGGCGTTCGCCGCCTACGTGATCAACGCGGCGCAGTTCGTGCTCAAGCTGCGCGCGGCGCGGCGGGGCGAGGCGGGCGCGCTCGGGGCGGCGGCGCTCGGGGGGGCGCCGTGAGCGCGGCGGGGGGGGCCGAGGCGGCGCGCGCCGGCGCCCCGCGGCTGACGGTGCTGCGCGAGCGCGGCCAGCGCGAGGTGTTCTGCGGGCTGACCGGCATCGTCTGGCTGCACCGTAAGATCCAAGACGCCTTCTTCCTCGTCGTCGGCTCGCGGACGTGCGCGCACCTGCTGCAGTCGGCGGCGGGCGTGATGATCTTCGCCGAGCCGCGCTTCGCGACGGCGGTGCTCGAAGAGAAAGATCTGGCCGGCCTGGCCGACGCCGGCGAAGAGCTCGACCGCGCGGTGGCGCGGCTCTTGGCGCGGCGGCCCGACATCAAGCTGCTCTTCCTGGTCGGCTCGTGCCCGTCGGAGGTCATCAAGCTCGACCTCGCGCGCGCGGCCGAGCGGCTCGGGCGCGCCTACGGCCCTTCGGTGCGGGTGCTCAGCTACTCGGGCAGCGGCATCGAGACGACGTTCACCCAGGGCGAAGACGCCTGCCTCGCCGCGCTCGTGCCCGAGCTGCCGACCGAGGCCGCGGGGGCGGGCCCCTCGCTGCTGGTGGTGGGGGCGCTGCCCGACGTGGTCGAAGACCAGTTCCGGCGCCTGTTCGACGAGCTCGGCGTGCCGGCGGCCTTCCTGCCGCCGCGCCGCGCGCGGGCGCTGCCGGCGGTCGGGCCGCGCACGTCGTACCTGCTCGCGCAGCCCTTCCTCGGGGCGACGGGGCAGGCGCTCGACGAGCGGGGGGCGCGGCGGCTCGCGGCGCCCTTTCCGTTCGGGGTCGAGGGCACGCGGGGCTGGCTCGAGGCGGCGGCGCGCGCGTTCGGCGTCGCCCCCGCGCGGCTCGAGGCGGCCGTCGCGCCGGCCGAGCGGCGGGCGCGGGCCGCGCTCGGGCGGGCGCGCGAGCGGCTGGCGGGGCGGCGCGTCTTCTTCTTCCCCGACTCGCAGCTCGAGGTGCCGCTCGCCCGCTTCCTCGCCCGCGAGCTTTCGATGGAGATCGTCGAGGTTGGCACGCCCTACCTGCACCAAGAGCACCTCGCCGACGAGCTCGCGATGCTGCCGCCGGGCGCGCGGCTGAGCGAAGGGCAGGACGTCGAGCGGCAGCTCGACCGCTGCCGCGCCGCGCGCCCCGATCTCGTGGTCTGCGGCCTCGGCCTCGCCAACCCGCTCGAGGCCGAGGGGCTCGCCACCAAGTGGTCGATCGAGCTCGTCTTCAGCCCCGTCCACGGCTACGAGCAGGCCGGCGACCTCGCCGACCTGTTCGCCCGCCCGCTGCGCCGCCGGGCGGCGCTCGAGGTCTAGGCCGTGCGGCTCGCCGTTTGGACGTACGAAGGCCCCCCGCACGTCGGCGCCATGCGCGTCGCGACGGCGATGCGGGGCGTGCACTTCGTGCTGCACGCGCCGCAGGGCGACACCTACGCCGACCTGCTCTTCACGATGATCGAGCGGCAGGCCGCGCGCCCGCCCGTCACGTACACCACGTTCCAGGCGCGGGACCTCGGCCGCGACACCGCCGAGCTCTTCAAGACGGCCGCGCGCGAGGCCTACGAGCGGTTCGCGCCGCAGCTGCTGCTGGTGGGCGCGTCGTGCACGGCCGAGCTCATTCAAGACGACCCGGCTGGCCTCGCCGCGGCGCTCGGGCTGCCGGTGCCGGTCGTGCCGCTCGAGCTCTCGGCCTACCAGCACAAAGAGAACTGGGGCGCGGCCGAGACCTTCTACCGCCTCGCGCGCGCCTGCGCCCGCCCCGACGCGCGCCCCCGGCCCGGCGGCCCGAAGTCGTGCAACCTGCTCGGGCCGACGGCGCTCGGCTTCCGCCACCGCGACGACGTGGTCGAGGTGACGCGGCTGCTCGCGCGGCTCGGCGTCGCGGTCAACGTGACCGCGCCGCTCGGCGCCGACCCGTCCGACCTCGCGCGGCTGGGCGAGGCCGACTTCAACGTCGTGCTCTACCCCGAGATCGCCGGCGTCGCCGCGCGCTGGCTCGAGAAGGCGTTCGGCCAGCCCGCCGTCGGCGCGCCGCCGCTCGGGGTCGGGGCGACCCGCGAGTTCGTGCGGCGGGTGGCCGAGCTCGCCGGCGTCGACGCGCGGCCGGCCCTCGACGACGGCGCGTCGCGGCTGCCCTGGTACAGCCGCTCGGTCGACTCGACCTACCTGACGGGCAAGCGGGTCTTCGTCTTCGGCGACGCCACGCACGCGGTCGCCGCGGCCCGCGTCGCCGCGTCCGAGCTCGGCCTGCACGTGGTCGGGCTCGGCTCGTACAGCCGCGAGTTCGCCCGCGAGGTGCGCGCCGCGGCCGCCGGCCACGGCGTCGAGGCGCTCGTCACCGACGACCACCTGCTCGTCGAAGAGCAGATCACGGCGCTGCAGCCCGACCTCGTGCTCGGCACCCAGATGGAGCGCCACGTCGCCAAGCGCCTCGGCCTGCCCTGCGCCGTCATTTCGGCGCCGGTGCACGTGCAAGACTTCCCGGCGCGCTACTCGCCGCAGATGGGCTTCGAGGGGGCCAACGTCCTCTTCGACACCTGGGTGCACCCGCTGATGATGGGCCTCGAAGAGCACCTGCTCGCGATGTTCCGCGACGACTTCGAGTTCGCCGAGGGCGCCGGCCCTTCGCACCTCGGCGCCCCGCCGCGCGCCCGCGACGGCGCGCCCGCCGCGCTCCTCGACGCCGCCTCGCCCTCCGAAGCCGCCTCGCCGCCCCACGTCGCCGCGCCCCCCGCGGCCGCCGCACCCGGGGCCGGCGGCGCGCCCGTCGGCGGCCCCGCGGCGCCGACCTCCGCCCCAACCTCCGCTCCGGCGCCGGCCGCGGGGCCGCCCGCGTGGGCGCCCGACGCCGAGCAAGAGCTGAAGAAGGTCCCCTTTTTCGTCCGCGCCAAGGCGCGCCGGAACACCGAGCGCTACGCGCACGAGCGCGGCCTCGACCGCATCACCTTGGAGACCTTGTATGACGCCAAAGCGCACTTCCGAAGCTGACGCCACGCCCGTCCGCGTCGTGTTCGTGACGCTCGACCGCCACGCCGCGGGGGCGCTCGACCGGGCCCGCGCCGAGCTCGCGGCCGAGCTGCCGGGGCTCGACCTGCGCCTGCACGTGGCGACCGACTTCGGCGACCCCCGGGCGGCCGAGGCGTGCCGGGCCGACGTCGCCCGCGGCGACATCGTCTTCGCGACGATGCTCTTCCTCGACGAGCACATCAAGGCGGTGCTGCCCGCGCTCGAGGCGCGGCGCGAAGCGTGCGACGCGATGGTCTGCGCCATGTCGGCCGGCGAGGTGATGCGCCAGACGCGCATGGGCGACTTCCGCATGGACGGCTCGTCCAAGGGCCCGCTCTCGCTGCTGAAGAAGCTGCGGGGGGCGGGGCGGGCGAAGGGCGCGAGCGACGGGGGGTCGGGGCAGATGGCGATGCTGCGCCTTTTGCCCCGGCTGCTGCGCTTCGTGCCCGGCAAGGCCCAGGACTTGCGCACGTACTTCCTCGCGCTCTCGTACTGGCTCTCGGGCTCGGGCGAGAACCTCGCCGACCTCGTGCGCACGCTGGTGGGCCGCTACGCCGACGGGCCGCGGCGGGGCCTGCGGGGCGGGCTGAGCGCGCGGCCGCCGCGCGAGTACCCCGAGGTGGGCGTGTACCACCCGCGGCTGCCGGGCCGGCTGTCGGCCTCGGCGCGCGGCCTGCCGGCGCCCCCCGGGGCCCGGGGCACGGTGGGGCTCTTGCTGCTGCGCTCGTACGTGGTGTCGGGCGACGCGGGCCACTACGACGACGTCATCGGGGCGCTCGAGGCGCGCGGGCTGCGGGTCGTGCCCGCCTTCGCGGGCGGCCTCGACGCGCGGCCCGCGATCGACCGCTTCTTTTACGACGAGCGCGGCGCGGTCGCGGTCGACGCGGTCGTCTCGCTGACGGGCTTCTCGCTCGTCGGGGGCCCGGCGTTCAACGACGCGAAGGCCGCCGAGGAGGCGCTCGCGCGCCTCGACGTGCCCTACCTCGCCGCGCAGCCGCTCGAGTTCCAGACCGTCGAGCAGTGGCGGGCCTCGCCGCAGGGCCTGTCGCCCTTCGAGGCGGCCATCATGCTGGCCATCCCCGAGCTCGACGGCGCGACCGGCCCGATCGTCTTCGGCGGGCGCAGCGCGTCGGCCGGGCGGGCGGCGCCGATGGCGGGCATCGGCGAGCGGGTCGCGACGCTGGCGGCGCGGGTCGAGCGGCTCGTGCGCAACCGGCGCACGCCCAAGGCCGAGCGCAAGGTCGCCATCGTGCTCTTCAACTTCCCGCCCAACGCGGGGGCCGCCGGCACCGCGGCGCACCTGTCGGTGTTCGCGTCGCTGCACCGGACGCTCGGGGCGCTGAAGGCCGACGGCTACGACGTCGAGGTGCCCGCCACGGTCGCCGAATTGACCGAGCGCGTGCTCGGCGGCAACGCCGCGCGCCACGGGACCGACGCCAACGTGCACGCCAAGATCGGGGCCGACGAGCACGCGCTCGGCGAGCGCCACCTCGCCGAGATCGAGCGGGTCTGGGGCCCGGCGCCGGGCAAGCGGCAGACCGACGGCGCGTCGATCTTCGTGCTCGGCGCGCAGTTCGGGCGGGCGTTCGTCGGGCTGCAGCCCGCCTTCGGCTACGAGGGCGACCCGATGCGCCTGCTCTTCGAGTCGGGCTTCGCCCCCACGCACGCCTTCGCCGCCTTCTACCGCTACCTGCGCGACGGCTTCGGCGCCGACGTCGTGCTGCACTTCGGCACCCACGGCGCGCTCGAGTTCATGCCGGGCAAGCAGGCGGGCCTGTCCGAAGACTGCTGGCCCGACCGGCTGATCGGCGACCTGCCGAACGTCTACCTCTACGCGTCCAACAACCCCTCCGAGGGCGCGCTGGCGCGCCGCCGGGCCGCCGCCACGCTCGTCAGCTACCTCACGCCGCCGGTGACCCAGGCGGGCCTCTACCGCGGCCTGCTCGCCCTGCGCGAGTCGCTCGACCGGCTGCGCGCGCTGCCGCCCGGCGACCCCGAGGCCGGGCGGCTCCTGCCCCTCGTGCAGGCGCAGGCCGCCGAGCTCGACCTCGCGCCCGGGGCGCCCCCCTGGGCCGACGCCGGCGGCCGCGAGGCCCTCGAGCTCGGGCAGAAGATGCGCGAGCTCGAAGATACCCTCATCCCCTGCGGGTTGCACGTCGTCGGCGAGCCGATGCCGCCCGCGGCGCGCGCCGACTACCTCGCGGCGATCGCCGAGGGCACGCCGATCGCGAAGCCGCCGCGGGCCGCCCTCGAGGCCCTCGTCGCCGGGCGCGGGCCGGCCGAGGCGATGCGGGCGGGCGGGCTGCCGGCCGACGACCGGGCGCTCGCGCTCTTCGCCGAGCTCGCCCGCACCAACCGCCTGCTCGCCGAAGATCACGAGCTGCCCGCGCTCCTGCGCGCGCTCGACGGCCGCTACACCCGGCCGGCGCCGGGCGGCGATCTGTTGCGCAACCCGGCCGTGCTGCCGACCGGGCGCAACCTGCACGGCTTCGACCCCTTCGCCATCCCGAGCGCGTTCGCCCTGCTCGACGGCGAGCAGCAGGCGGCCCGGCTGCTCGCCCGCCACGTCGCCGAGGGCAACCCGCTGCCCGAGTCGGTGGCGCTCGTGCTCTGGGGCGCCGACAACCTCAAGTCGGGCGGCGGCCCGATCGCCCAGGCCCTGGCCCTGCTCGGCGCGCGGCCCCGGCTCGACAGCTACGGCCGGCTCTGCGGCGCCGAACTCGTGCCGCTCGCCGAGCTCGGCCGGCCGCGCATCGACGTGCTCATCACCCTGTCGGGCATCTTCCGCGACCTCTTGCCGCTGCAGACCCGCCTGCTCGCCGAGGCCGCCTTCCTCGCCGCCGGCGCCGACGAGCCGCTCGAGCAGAACTTCGTGCGGCGGCACGCGCTCGCGCACCAGCGCGCGCACGGCTGCGACCTCGAGACCGCCGCCCTGCGCGTCTTCAGCAACGCCGAGGGCGCCTACGGCGCCAACGTCAACCTTCTGGTCGACAGCGGCGCCTGGCAAGACGAGGGCGAGCTCGGCGACCTGTACGCCAAGCGAAAGTGCTTCGCCTACGGCCGCGCCGGCGCCCCCGTGCGCCAGGAGGCCCTGCTCCAGAGCGTGCTCTCGGGCGTCGAGCTCGCCTACCAGAACCTCGAGTCGGTCGAGCTCGGCGTCACCACCCTCGACCACTACTTCGACACCCTCGGCGGCATCGGCCGGGCGGCCCAGAAGGCGCGCGGCGGCGACGCCCCGCCGGTCTACGTCGGCGACCAGACCCGCGGCGAGGGCAAGGTGCGCACGCTCCAAGAGCAGGTGTCGCTCGAGAGCCGCACCCGCTCGCTCAACCCGAAGTGGGCCGAGCAGATGCTCGAGCACGGCGCCGAGGGCGTGCGCCAGATCGAGGCCCAGGTCACCAACACGCTCGGCTGGTCGGCCACCACCGGCCAGGTCGAGCCCTGGGTCTACCGCGAGCTGACCCGGACGTACGTGCTCGACCCCGCCATGCGCGGCCGGCTCGCCGAGCTCAACCCGAAGGCCTCGCTCCGGCTCGCCAACCGCCTGCTCGAGGCGAGCGAGCGCCGCTACTGGCGGCCCGACGACGCGACGCTCGAGGCGCTGCGGGCCGCCGGCGACGAGCTCGAAGACCGCCTCGAGGGCCTGAGCCCCGGCGCCGGCTGACGCCCCCACGAAAGGCGCAACGACCCCCATGAGCGACCTCGTCCAGATCTCCCGCCGGCGCGACGGCGACGGCGACGGCAGCGTGCAATTTCACCCCGCGCGGCCGACGGCCATCGGGGGCGCGAAGGTGTTCGCCATCTACGGCAAGGGCGGCATCGGCAAGAGCACGACCTCGTCGAACCTGTCGGTCGCCTTCGCCAAGCTCGGCAAGCGGGTGCTGCAGATCGGCTGCGACCCCAAGCACGACTCGACCTTCACCCTCACCAAGCGGCTGCAGCCCACGGTGATCGACGTGCTCGAGTCGGTCGACTTCCACGCCGAAGAGCTGCGCCCCGAAGACTACGTCGTCGAGGGCTTCGCCGGCGTGCGCTGCGTCGAGGCCGGCGGGCCGCCCGCGGGCACCGGCTGCGGCGGCTACGTCGTCGGCCAGACCGTCAAGCTCCTGAAGGAGCACCGCCTGCTCGAGGACACCGACGTCGTCGTCTTCGACGTGCTCGGCGACGTCGTCTGCGGCGGCTTCGCCGCCCCCCTGCAGCACGCCCAGCGCGCCCTCGTCGTCGCGGCCAACGACTTCGACTCGATCTTCGCGATGAACCGCATCGTCGCCGCGATCGAGGCGAAGGCGAAGAACTACGCCGTCCGCCTCGGCGGCGTGATCGCCAACCGCAGCGCCGCGACCGACGAGATCGACCGCTTCAACGCCCGCACCGGCCTCACCCGCCTCGCCCACTTCGCCGACCTCGACGCCGTCCGGCGCAGCCGCCTGAAGAAGTCGACGCTCTTCGAGATGGACCCCACCCCCGAGCTCGAGGCCGTCCAGCAAGAGTACCTGCGCCTGGCCGCCCGGCTCTGGGCGGGCACCGAGCCGCTCGAGACCCGCTCGATGAAGGACCGCGAGATCTTCGACTTCCTCGGGTTCGACTGACATGACGACCGCCCCCGCCACCGCCTCGTACGACCGCCGCCGCCGCCAGCTCGAAGAGTACTTCGACCGCACCGCCGCCGACGCCTGGGCGCGCCTGACCTCCGACGCGCCCGTCGGCAGCATCCGCGCCACCGTCCGCGCCGGCCGCGACCGGATGCGCGCCCTGCTGCTCAGCTACCTGCCCGACGACCTCGGCGGCCAGCGCGTGCTCGACGCCGGCTGCGGCACCGGCGCGCTCGCCGTCGAGGCCGCCCGCCGCGGCGCCGAGGTGGTGGCCGTCGACCACTCGCCGACCCTCGTCGCGCTGGCGCGCGAGCGCGCCCCCGCCGCCGCGCGCGGCCGGGTCGACTTCCGCACCGGCGACATGCTCGACCCCGCGCTCGGCCGCTTCGACTGGGTCGTCGCGATGGACTCGATCATCCACTACCAGCCCGCCGACATGGCCGACATGATCGCGCGCCTCGCCGCCCGGGCCGAGCGCGGCGCGGCCGTCACGTTCGCGCCGCGCACCCCCCTCCTGACCCTCATGCACCTCGCCGGCCAGGCCTTCCCGCGCGCCAACCGCTCGCCCGACCTCGTGCCGATCGCCGAGCGCGCGCTGCGGCAGACGCTCGGCGCGCGCGCCGACCTCGCCGCCTTCGACCTCGCGCGCAGCGAGCGCGTCGACGTCGGGTTCTACAAGTCGCAGACCCTCGAGCTGGTGCGCCGATGAGCCGCGACGCGGCCCCCAAGGCGCGCGCCCGGCCGCCGCTCTGGCAGGCCCTCGGGCCCCGCCTGCTGCCCTTCGCCGACGCCGCCAGCGCGGCGCTGCCCCTGCCGCGCCTGCTGCGCCTCGCGCTCTTCCAGGTCTCGGTCGGCATCGAGCTCGTGCTGCTCAACGGCACGCTCAACCGCGTCATGATCGTCGAGCTCGGCATCCCCGCCTGGCTCGTCGCCGCGATGGTCGCGCTGCCCATCCTGTTCGCGCCCTTCCGCGCGCTCGTCGGGCACCGCTCCGACCACCACCGCTCGGTGCTCGGCTGGCGCCGCGTGCCCTACCTCTGGATGGGCACGCTCATCCAGTTCGGCGGCCTCGCCGTCCTGCCCTTCGCCCTGCTCGTGCTCTCCGGGCGCGGCACCTACTCGCCCCCGCTCGTCGGCGAGCTCGCCGCCGCCCTCGCGTTCCTGATGATCGGCGTCGGCATGCACACCAGCCAGACCGCCGGCGTCGCCCTCGCCACCGACCTCGCCCCCGAAGAGACGCGCCCCCGCGTCGTCGCCCTGCTCTACGTGATGCTGCTCGCGGGCATGGTCGCCGCCTCGCTCTGCCTCGGCGCGCTGCTGCGCTCGTTCGAGTACGTCCGGCTCATCAAGGTGATCCAGGGCGCGGCGATGGTCACCATGGCCTTGAACCTCTTCGCCCTGTGGAAGCAAGAGCCCCGCGGCGCCGGGCCGGCCGGGCCCGCGCCCGAGGCGGCGCCCGAGGCCTCGTTCCTCGCGTCGGTACGCGGGCTGCTCGCCGGCGGCCCGGCGGGCCGGCTGCTCGTCGCCGTCGGCCTCGGCGGCGCGGGCTTCAACATGCAAGACGTCCTGCTCGAGCCCTACGGCGGCGAGCTCTTGCGCCTCTCGGTCTCGGCCACCACCTCGCTCACCGCCCTGATGGCCGGCGGCACCCTCGCGGGGCTCTTCTTCGCCGCCCGCGGCCTGTCGCGCGGCGGCGACGCGCACAAGCTCGCCGCCCTCGGCTCGCTCGCCGGCATCGCCGGCTTCTCCGCCGTCATCTTCGCCGCCCCGCTCGGGTCGGCCCCGCTCTTCTGCGCCGGCATCCTTTGCGTCGGCTTCGGCGGCGGCTGGTTCGCGGTCGGCACCCTGACCGCCTCGATGGCCCTCGCCGCGGGCCCGAAGAGCGGGCTGGCGATCGGCGCCTGGGGCGCCGTGCAGGCGACCGTGACCGGCGCCGGCATCGCCCTCGGCGGCGCGCTGCGCGACGTCATCTCCGGCCTCGCCGCCCGCGGCGCCCTCGGCCCCGGCCTGCGCTCGCCCGCGGTCGGCTACAGCGCCGTCTACCACCTCGAGATCGCGCTGCTCTTCGGCACCCTCGTCGCCATCGGCCCGCTCGTGCGGGCCGGCGGGCGGCGCGACGCCCCCTCCCGGTTCGGCCTCGCCGAGCTGCCCCACTGACTGAAGCCCCCGGAGCGGTCCCCCATGTCCACCGCACTCACCGAATCGATCGACGTCGCCCAGGTGGTCCTCTACGCGTTCTGGGCCTTCTTCTTCGGGCTCATCTTCTGGCTCCGCCGCGAAGACCGGCGCGAGGGTTACCCGCTCGAGTCCGACAACCCGCGCAAGATCGCCACGATCGGGCGCATCCTCATCCCGGCGCCGAAGACCTTCCTGCTGCCGGGCGGCGGCGAGGCGCGGGCGCCGAACTTCGCGCGCGACGCCCGCCCCATCGCCGCCGCGCGCACCGCGGCCGCCGGCGGGGCGACCCTCGAGCCCACCGGCGACCCGCTGACCTCGAACGTCGGGCCGGCCTCGTTCGCCGCGCGCGCCGACGAGCCCGAGCGCACCCACGAGGGCCACGACCTCGTCGCGCCGATGCGCGTGCTGCCCGGGTTCGCCGTCTGCGCCGGGCCCGACCCGCGCGGCTGGCCCGTCGTCGCGACCGACGGCAAGGTCGCCGGCACGGTCAAAGAGATCTGGGTCGACCGCGCCGACGCCATGGCGCGCTACCTCGAGGTCGAGCTGCCGGCCGAGGCCGGCGCCGCCGAGACGCGCCTGCTGCCGGTGACGATGATGCGCGTGCTCGACGAGGCGCGCCACGTCAAGGTGACGGCGGTGCGCGCCGAGCACTTCGCGCGCGTCCCCCGCACGAAAGAGCCCGACCGCATCACGCTGGCCGAAGAAGACCAGATCGGCGCCTTCTACGCCGGCGGCCGCCTCTACGCCGAGCCGAAGCGCCTGGGGCCCGTGCTGTGAGCGCCGACCACGAGGTGCCGCCGGTGCCGGGGCTGCCCGGCCCGCTGCCCGCCGGCGAGCGCATCGTCTGGCAGGGCCGGCCCGAGTGGCGGGCGCTCGCCCGGCAGGCCTTCAAGGTCCGCTGGGTCGCCGCCTACTTCGCCGTGCTGCTCGCCGCCCGCGCCGCCGCCGTGCCGGCCCCGGGCCACCTCGCCCCGCCCGCGCTCGCCGCCGCCGGCTGCCTCGGGCTGCTGACGCTGCTCGCCTGGCTCAACGCCCGCGCCGCCGTCTACACCATCACGACCCGCCGCGTCGTCTTGCACGTCGGCGTCGCCGTGCCCACCACCTGGAACCTCCCCTTCAAGCGCCTGGCCGCCGCCGACCTCAAGGTCCGCGCCGAGGGCGACGGCGACATCGTGCTGCGGCTGACCCCGCCCAACCGCATCGGCTGGGCCCTGCTCTGGCCGCACGCCCAGCCCTGGCACGTCGCGCCCGCGCGCCCCGCCCTGCGCGCCATCGCCGAGCCGGCCCGCGTCGCGTCGCTGCTCGCCGGGGCCGTGCAGGCCTGGGCCGAGGCCGAGGCCGAGCCCACCCGCGTCGCCCCCGGCATCGCCGCGACGCTCCCGGGCGCGGCGCCCGCGCCGATCGGGCTCGGGGCGGGCCTGCCGGCCGGGGTCGGCCCCTAGCGGGGCAGGGGAGGCACGCCGTGCACGACCACCCCCACGAGCAAGTGGTGCCCCGCGCCGCCCTCCTCGGCGCCGCCGCCCTCATCGCCGCCACCATCGCCCTCGCCGCCGGCGCCCGCCACGCCCGCCCCGACCCGCCCGCCGCCCCGCCCCCGGCCGAGTTCGCCGACGTGCGCTTCGAGGACCGCCCCGGCGGCGCCGTCGCCGTGCTCGACGCCGCGACCGGGCGCGAGGTGGGCGCGCTCGCGCCCGGCACCAACGGCTTCGTGCGCGGCGTGCTGCGCGGCATGTTCCGCGGGCGCAAGCTCGAGTCGATCGGCCGCGACGGGCGCTTCCGGCTCGCCCGCGACGAGGGCGGGCGCCTGACGCTCGAAGACCCCGCCACCGGCCGCGTCGTCGACCTGCGCTCGTTCGGCCCCGCCAACGCCGCCGCCTTCGACGGCCTGCTGGCCGCCGCCAAGGGGGCGCCGTGAGGCCCGCGCGCTCCTTCGACGTCTTCTGCTCCGTGCGGGTCTCGCACACCTTCGAAGACCTCTCGGCCCACGTCGAGCTCGAGGGCGACGTCGAGCTCGGCCCGGGCGACCGCGTGCTCGTGCACGGCCCGGCCCTCCGCCCGCCCTACGGCGAAGAGCGCGTCGAGCGCCGCCGCGCCACCGTCACCCGCGCCGCCTGGCTCGAGCGCGCCTGGGTCCGCCTGACCGGCGACCTCGACTGCCTCTCGCTGCTCGACGTCGACTTCCGCGACCGGAGACCGCCATGAGCGCACCCGCCCCCCCGCCCCGTGTAGACGCGCCCGCCCCCGGCCCCGCCCCCAACGACACGACCCGAAAGGCGCAGGCGACGACCACGCTCAGCCCGCGCTTTTACACCACCGATTTCGACAAGCTCGACCGCCTCTCGGTCGAGCCCGTGCGCGCCGAGTGGGACGCGCTCATGGCCGAGCTGGCCGCCGACGCGAACCGCCACCACTTCGTCCGCGACCGCGCCATCGCCTGGGACTTCGACCCGGACAAGCTCGACCCGGCCCTGCGCGCCGAGTTCGTCGACTTCCTCGTCAGCTCGCTGACGGCCGAATTCTCGGGCTGCATCCTGTACGCCGAGATGCGAAAGCGCGGCAAGAACCCCGACCTGCGCGCGCTCTTCAAGCACATGAGCCGCGACGAGGCCCGCCACGCCGGCTTCATCAACGACAGCCTGCGCGACTTCGGCCTCGAGGTCGACATGAGCTTCCTCGTCAAGTCGAAGAAGTACACCTTCTTCAGCCCCAAGTTCATCCTGTACGCGACCTACCTGTCCGAGAAGATCGGCTACGCGCGGTACATCCAGATCTACCGCCACCTCGAGCGGCACCCCGAGCGCCGCTTCCACCCGATCTTCAAGTGGTTCAAAGAGTGGTGCAACGACGAGTTCCGCCACGGCGAGGCGCTCGCGCTGCTGATGCGCTCCGACCCCGCGCTGCTCGCCGGCCGCAACCTCCTTTGGATCCGCTTCTTCCAGCTCTCGGTGTTCGCCACCATGTTCGTGCGCGACCACGCGCGCCCCGAGATGCACCGCGCGCTCGGCCTCGACCCCGAGGCCTACGGCATGGAAGTCTTCCGCCTGACCGCCGAGATCTCGAAGCAGGTCTTCCCCGTCCTGCTCGACGTCGAGCACCCCGCCTTCCTGGCCGGGCTGCGCCGCCTGCGCGACCTCGCCGGGCGCCTCGGCGAGGCCCGCGCGCGCGGCGGCCTCGTCGGCGCGCTGCGCGGCCTCGGCCTGGTCGCCCGCATCGCCGCCACCTTCCTCGCCCTCTTCCTGCTGCCCACCCGCCCGAACACGCCGCCCGAGCGAGCGCGCCTCTCGCCCGCCTGGTGACGGTGCCGCCATGACCGCCCGCCTGCTCGCCGCGCTGTTCGTCCTCGCGCTCTGGTGGCTCAGCACCGGCGTCGTGCTGCGGCTGGTCTGGCTCGGCCGCGACACCTTCCGCCGCAGCGCCGCGGGCGCCACCCTGCTCGCCGCCGCCGGCCTCTACGGCCTGTGGTGGAGCGCCCCCCTCGCCTCGGCCGGCGCCGCCTACCTCGCCTTCGCCTCCGCGCTCGCGGTCTGGGCCTGGCACGAGCTCACCTTCCTGTTCGGCGCCGTCACCGGCCCGCGCACGCGGCCCTGCCCCCCCCAGGCCGCCGGCTGGCGGCGCTTCGGCCTCGCCACCGCCGCGCTCCTCTACCACGAGCTCGCCCTGGCCCTCACGATCCCGATCCTGATCGCGCTCACCCGCGGCGGCCCCAATCGGGTCGGCCTCGAGACCTTCCTCGTCTTGTGGGTCATGCGCCTGTCGGCCAAGCTCAACGTCTTCCTCGGGGTGCGCAACCTCGCCGAAGGGTTCTTGCCCGCCCACCTGCGCTACCTGCTCAGCTACGCCCGCCGCGCGCGCCTCAACCCCCTCATGCCCGCCTCGCTGGCGGCCGCCAGCGCCGCCGCGATTCATCTCGGCGCGTTGTCGCTCGCGGCCGACGCCTCGCCCCTCACCGCCGTCGGCGGCGCGCTCGTCACGACGCTGCTGGTCTTGGCGGTGCTCGAGCACGTCTTCCTCGCCTTGCCCCTGCCCGATGCCTTGCTCTGGCGTTGGGCGCTGCCCACGCCTGCCCCGTCGAAGCCGCTCGGCGCGTTGCGGGCGGAGGCGCGCTGAGCCCATGTTCGACCTGCCGTCGCCAGCCCGGACGGAACGACGCGCTGTGTCATCTCACAAAAACCTGGCCGCCGGAGTTCGCGGCTGCGGACCTGCACGAGGTTACGCTATGACCTCTCGAGCGCAGGAGGTGTGGCGAATGGCAAAAGTCTCGGCCGAAGATTGGGGCAATTCTCCGCAGCCCCTCACGCTGCAACTGCTGCGCGGCCCCTCGGCCGTGCCTGCCGAGAAGCGGGCCGAGTTGCTCGCGACGGTCCACGAACAGCTCGTCCCCGAACTGATCGTCGCCCACTGGCAAGAGCTGCAGACGCTCGACCCCTGCTCCGACACCCGCGGCCCACCGACCGAGGGCGAGGTGTCCGAGTTGGCCCGGATCGCGCGCCGCCAAGACCTGTCCGGCGCCCTCGCCTTCATCGAGACGCTCGTCCGCCAAGGCGTCCCGCTCGAGGTGGTGCTCCTGCACCTCATCGCCCCCGCCGCGCGCCTGCTCGGCGACGAGTGGCTCGCCGACCAGACGAGCTGGGGCGAGGTTACGATCGGCCTGGGCACGCTGCAACAGGTCGTGCACGTCTTCGGCCCCCGCTTCTCGCCCGAGGCCCCCGACCGCGGGCTCGTGGTCCTGGCGGCGGCGCCGCGCGAGCAGCACACGCTCGGCCTCTACGTGCTCGCCGAGTTCTTGCGCCGGGCCGGCTGGGACGTGCAGGTCGACCCCGCCATCTCCGACGCCGATTTGATCGCGCTCGTCGAATCCACGCACGTCGAGCTGATCGGCATTTCGGTGAGCAATACCGATCTCGTCCCGTCGCTCGACGCGCTCGTGGCCGCGATCCGGCGGGCCTCGCGCAACCCACAAATCGCCGTCGCGCTGGGCGGCGCGCTTGACCTTTCCGAAGAGGCCGAGCGGCTCGGTGCGGTTTGCTTTCCTGACCCGCGCGACGTCGTGCGCTGGCTTGACGATCGCGCGAGGGTAGGCTAAGGCGGTGGGGTCCGAACGTAAGATAAGCCGTCGGGGCATGAAGACAGCACTACGGGCGCAGCCCCTCCGGTCCCTCATGAACGCTGAGGTCGCATCGCGTGTGCTCACGTCCGCCGCCGACCTCGCCCTCATCTTGGACCGCGAGGGCGTGATCCTCGAAGTCTGGCCCGGCGAGCTCATCGAGCCGCACCCGGGCTGGCCTGCGCTCGTCGGCCGGCGCTGGCGCGAGACGCTCGCGCCCGACAGCCAAGACAAGGTCGAGCCCTTGCTCAAAGAGGCCAGCGGCGGCCGCCCGGGGCGGCCGCGCGAGCTTAACCAGAGAGTCGAGGGGCTCGGCGAAGTCCCTTTCCGATTTAGCGCCGTGCAGCTCGACGATCAGCCGCGCGTGATGGCCCTCGGCCGCGACCTGCGCCCGCTGGCCGACCTGCAACAGCGCATGGTCAGCTCGCAGCAGGCGATGGACCGCGAGTACGTTCGCCTGCGCCAGATCGATACCCGCTACCGCGTCCTCTTCCAGGTCTCGTCCGAGGGCGCCGTGGTGGCCGACGCGGCCAGCGGCAAGGTGCTCGAGGCGAACCCCGCGGCCGCCTCGATGCTGGGCGAGGCCCCCAAGGGCCTGCAAGGCAAGACGCTGCTCGAGCTCTTCGAGCCGAAGAGCCGCCCGGCCGTGCAGGCCTTGCTCACCGCGCTCGAGGCCGGTGCGCGCCCCGCCGACGTCCGGGCCCAGCTCCGCGGCCAGAAAGAGGGCGAGGTGACCGTCGCCGCCACGCTCTTCCGGCAGACGGGCTCGGCGCTGACGCTGCTGCGCTTCTGGCCCGGCGGCGACGCGGCGACGGCCGGCGCGGCGCGGGGCTCGCGCATGCTCGCGACGCTCGACGTCATGCCCGAGGGCTTCGTCGTCACCGACGAAGACCAGCGCATCCTCTGCGCCAACGCCGCCTTCTGCGAGCTCGTCCAGCAGGCCAACGAGAACCAGGTCATCGGCCAGCCCCTCGACCGCTGGCTCGGCCGGCCCGGGGTCGACCTGCCCATCTTGCTCGCCACGCTCCGCGAGCACCGCAGCGTCCGCAACTTCGCCACCATCATCCGCAGCGACTTCGGCCCCTCCCAAGAGGGGCTCGTCACGGCCGTGGCGGCGCTCGACGGCATGACGCCCTGCCTCGGGTTCACCATCCGCGCCGTCTCGTCGCGGCTCTGGGCCGCCCAGTCGAAGCCGGCCTCGCCGCGCTCGGTCGAGCAGCTGCGCGAGCTCGTCGGGCGCGTCCCGCTCAAAGACCTCGTGCGCGAGTCGGCCGACCTCATCGAAAAGCTCTGCATCGAGGCCGCCCTCGACGTCAGCGGCAACAACCGCGCGTCGGCCGCCCAATTGCTCGGGCTGAGCCGCCAGGGGCTCTACTCGAAGCTGCGGCGGCACGGGCTGCCCGAGTTCGACCCGACCTGACCCAGGCGGCGGGTGCCCCGCGCGCGCGACAGGCGGGCGCCCGGTGGTCTGAGCCGGCGGCGAGTTTCGGGTGCCCCAAGAGCGCGCGGGGCACCCGCCTACGAAATGAGGCCCCGGCCCGGGGCCCGCCCGGCCCGCGCTCAGCGGGGCTCGGGCAGCCTCTGGTACGTCGGAAAATTGCCGTAGAGCTGCTCGCCCGGCGCGCCCGCCGTCACCGCCTCGGCCAGGTACTTGCCGCCGACGAAGCAGCCCTTCCAGGACGCGCCGACGCCGCCGAACACCTCGTCGCGGTCGCCGCGCGACCGCACCCGGTTCACGCCGACCTTGAACGCGCGCAGCTCGCCCGCGATCAGCGCCGCCTCGCGCGGATCGTCGCACGCCACCGAGGCCACCAGCGAGCCGTTCGACACGTTCATCTCGGCCACGAGCTCTTCGACCGTGTCGACCGGCACGATCGTGTCGACCGGCCCGAACGGCTCGTGGTGGTAGAGCGCCGAGCTGCGGGGCGGCGAGAGCAGCACGTGCGGCTCGAGGTACGTCGCCGTCGACTGCCCCGGGGCGAAGTCGCCCGGATCGAGCCGGCCGACGTGCAGCGGCACCGCCCCCGCCGCGAGCGCGTCGGCGATCTGCCCCCGCAACTCGGCCACCTTCTTCGCGTTGATGAGCGGCCCGAAGTCGAGGCCCGGCCCGCCCGCGGGCGGCTCGAGCGCGGGGTTGCCGACCCGCAGCGACTTCACCACCGGCAGGTACATGTCGAGGAACGCCGGGAAGAGCCGGCGCTGGACGACGAAGCGCGGGTAGGCCGTGCAGCGCTGCTTGCCGTACTCGTAGCCCTGGCGCACCTGCGCCGCCAGCGCGGGCCAGTCGGAGAAGTTCCACACGCCGTAGGCGTTGACCCCCTCCATCTCGACCATGTGGCGCTGGTCGTCGCGGGCCATCTTCGCCACGACGTCGCGGCCCCCGGTCTTGCCGCCCACGAAGGCGATGCAGGCGACGAGCGGGGTGCGCAAGATGGCCCCGGCGAGCTCGGCGCCCGACCCCGACAGCAGCGAGATCGGCAGGCCCGCCTCGCGCGCCAGCGCCGCGAAGAGCGTCAGGGTGTACAGGCCGCCGTCGGTCGGCGTCTTCGCGAGGACCGCGTTGCCGCAGAGCGCCTGCACGAGCAGCGCGTGCCCCATCACCGACATCGGGTAGTTCCACGAGGCGACGTTCGACACGACCCCCAGCGGCGAGCGCCCGTCGAGCATGGGCCCGACCTGCTCGACGTACCAGGCCACCCCCGAGATGCAGCGGTCGACGTCGGCGGCGGCCGCCTTGGGCGTCTTGCCGATCTCCCACGTGAGCAGGCGCACGAGCAGATCGCGGTTCGCCCGCAGCGCGTCGAGGCAGGCCGAGACCTTGCGCTGCCGCTCGTCGAGCGGCACCTTCGACCAGGCCTCGAACTCGTCGCGGGCGTGGCGCACGGCCGCCTCGGCGCTCGCCGGGCTCGCGAAGGGCAGGGCGCCGAGATCGCTCTCGTCGACCGGCGAGCGGTAGGCGCGGGCCCCTTCGCCCGGCACCCACCGCCCCCCGATCAGGTTCTGCGCCCGCCCGCCCCCGTCGAAGGCGTCGGGCACCGCCGCCTTGAGCCGGTTCAGAAGGGCATTCCACGACATGTCCGGCGCCAAGCGCCGGTCGGTATTCGACACCCCGCTCATTTCTACCTCCGATCGCGCCGCTTCGGACGTCGAGCCGAGCGCAATGCGAATGCGGTATCTATCATCGCCCGCGCGACTTCACCAGTTCCGGACGCCCGAACGCGTCGGAATCGGCGAGCGCCCCCCGGGCCGCCTGTCGGCGAAAGAAGACGGCGCCGCCGACCGACGCGACGGCGCCCGCCGGCCGGCCCGGCCCTTGCTTCCCCCGCCGACGCCGCCCGCGGGACTCCGACGCGACTTCCGGACGCAGCCCGCTAAGCTGAAAGTAGATGGTCGCGTTTCTTCTCCCCGGGCGGCGGTTTTTGGTGCGCCCCGCGCCGGCCCTTCGCCGCCCGCCCTCGCCCCCCGAGGCCCGCGCCGCGGCGCGGGCGCCGTGGCGCATGGGCCCGAGGGTTCTAATACGCGCGGCGGGTGACCTTGCGCGGCCGGAGGGCGGGTGCCCTGCTGTCTGAGCCGAAGGCGAGTTCAGGGTGCCCCGAGGCCGCGCAAGGTCACCCGCCGCGCGTATAAGAACGTATCCTGCCGTCTAAGGTGACCGCCGCCGGGCTCCTGCGCCCGAGGCGCCCCTCGCGGGGCCGCGCGCGCCGGGCGGGCCGCGCCGGGCCGCCCCTCGGCGGCGGGCGGCCGCGGGGGGCGTGAGGCCGGGCGCTGGCGCGCGCGTTGCTCTACCATCGCGGAGCCGCCCGCGGGACTCCGACGCGACTTCCGACCCCAGCCTTGGGAGCTGTCCAGTAGCCAGTCGCGTCCCTTCTCCCCGGGCGGCCCTCTTGTGCCATGTCCTCCGCCAGCGAGCGCGTCGCGCGCGAAGATCTCGTCACCTTCTTGAACGCGTGCCACGCCTGCACGGGCCAGCGCGAGTTTTACGAGGCGGGGGCCGAGCAGCGGCTCGGCATCGAGTTTTTGCACGAGTACGTGCTCGGCAACTACCGCTCGCTCTACGCGCGGGCGCTCGCCTGCGGGGTCAACCACTTCAACCAGGCGCTCATCGTGGCGAACCTGCTCGCCACGGGCCGCCGCGCGACGCCCGAGCAGCGGCGCGAGGAGGGGCGGCTCATCGCGCGCGCCCTCGAGCGGCTGCCGACCCAGCGCGCGATGCACCTCTTCGAAGAGCTCGCCCGCCGCCGCGTCAACAACCGCCGCGCCCGCGCCGTGGTGCGCGACTACCTCGCCCGGGCCCGCGACCCCGACTTCTTGGCCGTCAAGTACCGCCGCTCGATGCGCCGCGCGGTCTCGCACGCGCACGCGCCGCTGCCGGCCGAGCGCGCGTCGTTCTTGCGCTACGGCGCCCGCGCGCGCGCGTACAAGGCCGAGCTCTTCGAGACCTTCCGCCGCGCGCACTACGCGCGCGACGCGCTCTACGAGCTGCCCTTCTCGGTGGCCGAGGGGCTCGCGCACAAGTTCGGCGTGCCGCGCGAGGTCTTCCTGCGCCGCATCGAGCCGCGGCTGACGGCCGGCGAGCGCCTGCGCCTGCAGGGCGCGAGCGCCGAGGCCCTCGGCCGCGCCTACGCGATCGACCCCCGCTCTCTGCCGCTGACGAAGCTCGCGAGCTACGCGCTCTCGCTGCCGCCGGGCGAACGCCAGAAGCGCGCGGCCGAGCTCGACGCCTGGCTCGCGGCCGCGGCGAAGCGGGCGGCGCGGCGCGCGGGGGCCTCGTTCGGGCGGGTGGCCTGCGTGCTCGACCGCAGCTACTCGTCGTCGGGCTCGTCGGACAAGCGCAAGCGCCCGCTCGCGCTCGCCCTGGCGGTCAGCCGCTTCCTGCGCGAGGCCTCGTCGGCCTACGCGGCGTTCTGGACGGCGCAGACCGACGACGAGCTCTGCGTCACGCCCCTCGGCGCGACCGACCTCGCGACGCCGCTCCTCGACGCGCTCGCGTGGGGGCCCGAGCTCGTGGTCGTCGTCTCCGACGGCTACGAGAACGACCCCCCGGGCGCGGCGGGCGACGTCGTGCGCGTCGCCCGCGAGAAGCTCGGCGCCCCGCCCGTGGTGCACCTGAACCCGGTCTTCGAGGCCCGCTCGTTCGCGCCGCGGGGACTCGGCGCCGCGGTGCCCACGGTGGGCGTGCGCGACGTCGACGAGGTGCCCATGCTCTTGACCCTTTGCCTGTTCGCGTCCGGCGGGGCGAGCCTCGCCGAGCTCGAGCGCCACTTCGAGGCGCGCGCCCGCGCCTTTCTCGAGGGCGGCCGCGCCGCCGACTGAGCCATGACTTACCACCCCGCCACGCTGTCGTTCGAGGGCCTCGCCCTGGGCGTGCCCCAGGCGATGGGGGCCTTCCGCCTGGTGCCCCTCTTGCGCGAGGGCGCGCCGGGCGATCTGCGCATCGCCCCGCGCCACTACGGGCGCGCCCCGGCCGTCGTCGGGGTCGACAGCCGCCCCCTCGAGCCCGGCATCAAGTACGTCTCGTACGTGCCGCACGGCCTCGTCGTCGCGTCCACGAGCGACGGCAGCGAGGCGGCCTTCGGCGCGAAGCTCGGCCGCGAAGCCGGCTCGTGCCGGGGCGTCAACCTCCTGCACCGCATGGTCAAGGGCGAGGGCTCGTCGGCCGCGGGCGGGCAGTTTCGCATGCTGCCCCTGCACCTCGCGCTGGAGGGCTTCCTCGCCCTGCACTTCGGCGGCCCCGACGTCCTGTGGGGCGAGTACTCGCGCCACGCCGCCCGCTTCGGCCTGAGCCCCCGCTCCGAGCGCGGCGTCTCGGGCCACGGGCTCGACGGCTTCGACGAGGCGCTGCGGGTCTTCGAGATCGCGCCTTCGCAGGTCGGCTCGATCGTGCTCGTCGCCGACGCGCTCGCTGCCGCCTTCGTCGTCTCGCACCCGGACGACTACCGGCGGCTGCACCGCTCGCTGCTCGAAGACTTCTACGGCGAGCTCATCTACCGCTACGCGATCTTGCACCCCGAGACGGCGCGCGCCGAGGCCGAGCCGATCGACGGCGCGCGCGTGGCGAGCCTCGACGATCTGCGGGCCGAGCTCGCGCGGGCGCGGCGGCAGTGGGCCGACTTCGCCGCGCTCGCCGCCGGCGGGCTCGCCGGCCGCGAGGTGCGGGCCGAGCGGGTGCGCGAGGCGGGGCCCTTCCGGCTCGAGCGCTTCTCGACCAAGCTGCACCCCGACGAAGAGTGCCACATCGGCGAGCGCATCGTGCGGGCCGACGGCGCGCTCGAGTACCTGAAGAGCTACCGGCTCTCGGCCGCCCAGGTGCGCCGGGGTTTCTTGCTCGAGGCGCTGGCCGCGTCGGGCTGGCGCTTCGACGAGGCGGCCGAGCGGCTCGGCTCGACGCGCGACGAGCTGGCGCGGCGCCTGCAGAACGCGGGGCTCGGGTACATCTTGGCGCCCGGCCTGCTCGCGTCGGTGCTTCGAAAATCGTAGCGCGAACGCGGCCCCTCGCATCGACGCTCCGAACGTCGTAGCGCTACCGCCGCGCCCCCCGGCGTCGGTGCTTCGAACGCCGTAGCGATAACGCCGCCTCCGCGGCGCGCCCGCCCGGGGCGGCGGGCCCGCGGCGGGGGCGGCGCGAGGGGGCGCCTCAGCGCGCGTCGAAGAGGGCCTGGCGCAGGTTGGCGAGGCCCTCGGGCACATAGGGGTCGACCTGGACGGGGCCGGGGACCGGGTAGTACGCCCGCAGGACGCCGTCGGGGCCGTAGACGAAGAGGTCGCCGCGGGTGCCGCGCAGGGTCTCCCAGGCGCGGACGGCGGGGGTGTCTTGGAAGAGGGGGTAGTGGGCGACGTCGATGAGCCGCTGCTGGTCGACGGTCGAGTCGGCGGTCTCGGCGTTGATGCTGACGACGCGCAGATCGAGCCCCTCGGCGGCGAGCTGCTTCTCGACCTCGGCCATCTTCAGGGCGTGGCCGACGCAGGTGTTGCACCAGCCCGCGTAGAGCGTGACGAGCAGCACCTTGCCGCGGAAGCGGTCGAGGCCGTACGACTGGCCGAAGCCTTCGCTCTGGGGCTGGAAGTCGACGAGCGACCACTGGGGGGCGGGGGCGCCGGGCTCGTTCGGCGCGGGCCCGTCGTCGCCGCAGCCCGCGAGGGCGGCGGGCGAGGCGAGGGCGGCGAGGCCGGCGGGCGAGGCGAGGGCGCCGAGGGCGGCGAGGGCGCGGCGGCGGCCGAGGGCGGGCGGGCGGTGGGGCGAGGGCATGGGTGGTGAGGGAAGGGAAGGGGGGGGCGGAAGTAAAAAGGCCGCCCGGCCGCGGGGGCCGGGCGGCCTCGGGGGGGCGGCCGGCCGCGGGGGCCGGGCGCGCCTTCTCACATGCGGTCGATGCTGATGGCGCCCGAGACCGAGCCGCTCGCCTGCACGGCGGCTTGCAGCTGCGCGGGGAACTCGCTCGTCAGGTAAGCGACCGCGGGCACGATGCACGCGCCGGCCTTGACGCTGAGGCCGGGGCCCGAGGCGCTGAGGGCGCCCGAGACGTTGCCGACGATCTGGGTGGAGAGGTTCTGCACGATCTTGAGGCGGCCCTCGACGGCGGCGAAGAAGTTGGGCAGGTTCGCCTCGAGCGAGGCGACGGCGCGCGCGTTGAGGCCGCCGCTCGCGGTGATGACGATGGCGGGCGGCGTGCACTCGGCCTTCGCCTGGGCGCTCGCCTCGCACGAGGCGCTGCAGTCGACGTCGGCGTTGCACGTGCCCATCGGCGGGGTGAACTTGCCGGTGCACTTGGGCGCCGTCGCCGTGCCCATGCACCCGCCCGAGCACTCGCCCTCGCACTGAACGTTGGCGTTGGCGGCGACCTCGCAGCTGCCGCGGCACTGGCCGGTGCAGGTGCCGGTGCAGCGGCCCGAGCACTGGGCGCCGGTCTGGGTGCCGCCCTCGCAGCCGCCCTGGCAGGTGCCCTCGCAGGTGCCGTCGCAGGTGCCCTGGCAGCTGACCGCCAGGTTCGCCGACCCGCGGCACGAGCCCTGGCACGAGCCCTCGCACTTGACGACGACCTCGCCCCCGGTGCAATTCGCCTGGATCTCGGCCGGCGTGATCTGACAGTTGACGTCGGCCGAACAGCTCGCGTTGCAGTTCGCCTGCGCCGAGATGTTGACCGAGCACTGGGCCGGCTGCAGCGCGACCGTGAGCGTGCCCTGGGCCTTGAGCTCGCTGAGCTTGGTGACGAACTGGCCGCACCACGCGGTCGCGCGCGCGCTGGACTTGACCTCGGTGACCGCGCCCGGGTCGACGCCGAGGTCGACGGCCATGCGCTCGCACGAGGTGGCGATGTCTTCGAGCGTCGCGGTCAGCGCGCCCTGCAGGTCGACGACCGACTGCATCGCCGCGGTGAACTTGATGCCCGCCTGGCCCTCGGCCTTGAACGTGGCGGGCGTGAACTGCGCCCCCACCTGGAACTCGGTACAGCACAGGTCGGCCTGCGCCTCGGCGAGCGGGTTGTCTTCGTCGCAGCCGGCGGCGAAGGTCGACAGACCCAGAGCGGCGAGGGCAACGGGCACGAACGTACGACGCAACGATAGGTTGGTCATCGAAAGCTCTCCTTCGGCAGCACGGTCTCGTGGTCGGACCACGGAGACGGTCACTGGGGCCCATCTATTCAAGACTCGCCCGCGGTGGAACTCGAAAAACTACGCCGCCTTCAACGCGAAGGCGAAAGGGAGACACGAGTATGGTCAAGGGCCTGTGGTCTGTCCACTCTGCCGCGTGCGGCGGCCGGCGTGCGGGCCGGTGTGGTAGCTTGCCACGCATTGGGCTCGCGCCGCCCGGCCCGATGGCCCGAAGCCCGTTCGACTGCTAGTCGCGCGCGCGGGGGCGCGCATTCAAAATTTTGGCGGCGAGCGCGCTCCTTCGAACTCTATGATCGTACGATCACGCGCGCCGAATATGATCGCGCGATCACGCGCACTCCGCTTCGCGCTCGAACGACCATTGGTACGGCGCGCGCGGAAGAGCAACTTCTTTGCCGAGCGCGCCCCCGAGCGACGCCCCGCCGAAACCCTTTCTCGCCGTCCGTGAGCGCCGGCCGAGCCCGACGATGAGGCGCACAGGGCGGGGCGCAGGGCGACGTTGTCGCCGCGCGTCCTACGGCGGTGGCGCCCGCCCGGCCCGCGCCCACACACCCGGCAGAGGCGATTTCGCTTAGGTTTCTTTTTCAGACCGAATTCGGGCCCACGAACCGCCTCGGCGTTCGCGCGCGGGCGGGCGCGCCGATGGGGCGTCGGCCCGCGCGGCGGCCGGGCCCATCGCCCGCTCTGATGGCCCGGTAGCGCGCGAAGAGCGTCGGTCCGCGCGGCGGCCGGGGCCCGGCTGTGCAAAGTCAGGGCCGGGGGCGATCGCGCGGCGGGGCAACGCTTCGGGCTGGGGCCGCGCGGAGCGTCCGCCGTTGCCCGGGCCGCGACGCCGGGCGGGCGGCCTCGGCCGGCGTTGAGTTTGACCTTGCCCTGGGCGGGCAATGGCGCAATGAACGCCGCCTCGCGAAGCCCAAAGGAGACGCCGCCCTCGCCATGTCGATCGCCTTCCGTCCGGCCCTGCTCTCGCTCGCCTGCGCCCTTCCGCTCGCGCTCGGCTGCGGCGGCGACCCCAAGGCCTCGCCCCCGCCCCCGCCGCCCTCGGCCGAGCCCCCGCTGGCCTCGGCCCCCCCGGCCGAGCCGCCCGGCCCCCCCGCGGCGCCGCTGCCGCCGGTCGAGTTCGTGCCGGGCGCGCCCGCGCCCGCGCCCGACAAGGCGCCCGTCATGGCCATCAAGGCGCCGGTGAATCAGCAGAAGATCTTGCCCGACAAGGGCGGCGACTTCGCGGTCAAGCTCGAGCTGAGAGGCTGGGACGTGCCCGGGGGCGGCAACCACGTGCACTTGATTCTCGACAATCGGCCCTACAAGCGGGTCGATAACGTCAAAGAGCCCATCAAGCTCAAAGATGTCGACCCCGACTACGCCGTCGGCGAGGGCCAGCACGTGCTCGTCGCCTTCCCGAGCCGGCCGACGCACGAGTCGGTCAAGCCCGTGGGGGGCAAGGCGCCGGTCGCGGCCGTCGCGTTCACCGTCGGCCGGGGCGAGTCGAAGTGGAAGCCCGGCGACCCGACGCTCGTCTACAGCCGGCCGAAGGGCGAGAACAAGGGCCCGCCGCCGGCCGAGGGGTTGCTCGTCGACTTCTACCTCGTCAACGCCGAGCTCGGCGAGGGCAAGCACGCGGTCGAGGCGACGCTGAAGGGCCCGGGCCTCGGCGGCGAGGGCAAGAAGGTCGTCATCAAAGAGTGGCGCCCCTACCGCATCAAGAACCCGCGCGATGGCAAGTACACGCTGCGGCTCGCGCTGCTCGACAAAGATGGCAAGCCGGTGCCCGGCGCGTGGAACGACACGACGCGCGAGTTCAGCGTCGACGCGAAGGCGCCCCCCGAGGACGCGGGCGGGGGGCACGCGGGCCACGACGCCGCACCGTCCGGCGCGCCCCCGGCCGGCGCGAGCTCGTCAGCCCCGCCCGGCGCGCCCCCGGCCGGCGCGAGCTCGTCGGCCCCGCCCGGCGCGAGCGCCCGCCCCGCGGGGCCCTCGCCGTGAGCGGGCGGGGCGCTCGCCCGCCGCCCGCGCCGTGCGCGCCGCGGGGCGAGGGCCGCGCGTTCGGGGCGCCCCTCAGGTCTTGTTGCGCAGCAGGTCGGCGAAGGGGTTGTTGCTGAAGGTGGGCCCGGGCTTGCCCCCGCCGCCGCGCTGATCGCCGCGCGGGCCGGCGGGTCGGCGGTCGCCGCGGCCCGGCGGGCGGCCGCCCTCGCGGGGGGGGCCGCCGGGCGCGCGGGCCTGGGCGCCGCCACCCTGGGCCGGGGCGTCGCCCTTGCGCGCCGAGAGCGAGATGCGCTTCCGCTCGAGGTCGACCTCGAGCACCTTGACGCGGATCTTGTCGCCGACCTTGACCACCTCGTTCGGGTCCTTGACGAAGCGGTCGGCGAGCTTCGAGACGTGCACGAGGCCGTCTTGGTGCACGCCGACGTCGACGAAGGCGCCGAAGGCGGTCACGTTGGTGACGACGCCCTCGAGGTCCATGCCGGGGGCGAGGTCTTCGAGCGAGCGCACGTCCTTGCGGAACTGCGGCGCCTCGAAGACGGCGCGCGGGTCGCGGCCGGGCTTCTTCAGCTCGGCCAAGATGTCGTCGAGGGTGAACGAGCCGACGTCGCCGCCCCGGTAGCGCGCGGCGTCGATGCGCCGGACGACGTCGTCGTTGCCGACGAGGCGGGCGACCTCGACGCCGAGGTCGCGCGCCATCGCCTCGACGAGCGGGTAGCGCTCGGGGTGCACCGCGCTCGCGTCGAGCGGGTGGGCGCCGCCGCGCACGCGCAAGAAGCCCGCGGCCTGCTCGAAGGCGCGGGGGCCGAGGCCCGAGACGTCGAGCAGCGCGCGCCGGCCCGGGAAGGGCCCGTGTTGGTTGCGGTGCGCGACGATCTTCTTGGCGAGCGATGGGCCGACGCCGGCGACGCGGGCGAGCAGCGGGGCGCTCGCGGTGTTGACCTCGACGCCGACCGAGTTGACGCAGCTCTCGACGACCTCGTCGAGCTTCTTGCCGAGCAGCGGCTGGTGCACGTCGTGCTGGTACTGGCCGACGCCGATGCTCTTCGGGTCGATCTTGACGAGCTCGGCGAGCGGGTCTTGCAGGCGGCGGGCGATGCTGACGGCGCCGCGCACCGTCAGGTCGAGATCGGGGAACTCTTCGCGCGCCACGTCGCTCGCCGAGTAGACGCTCGCGCCCGCCTCGCTCACGAGCACGCAGAGCACCTCGGGCAGGCCCGCCTGCTCGAGCGTCTCGCGCGCGAAGTCTTCGGTCTCGCGGCCGTGGGTGCCGTTGCCGACCGCGACGGCCGCCGCGCCGTGGCGGCGGCAGAGCTCGACGAGCGCCTGGCGCGCCCGGGCGAGCGCGCCCTCGCCCTGCACGAGGTGCAGCACGGTGTGCGCGAGCAGCTTGCCCGTGCCGTCGACGACGGCCACCTTGCAGCCGGTGCGCTGGCCCGGGTCGATGCCGACGACGGTGCGCCCGCCGTAGGGGGCGGCGAGCAAGAGCTGGCGCAGGTTCTGGGCGAAGACGTCGACGGCGGCGCGGTCGGCGGCCATCTTGAGGTCGATGCGCACGTCGCTCTCGACGCCCGGCACGACCAGGCGCTTGTAGGCGTCCTGGGCCGCGCGCTCGAGCTCGGGCCGGTAGGGCGAGGCCGGGTCGAGGCGCAGGGCGGCGACGAAGCGCGGCAAGACGCGCTCTTGATCGAGCTCGATCTTCGCCCGCAACACCCCCTCGGCCTCGCCCCGGCGCACGGCCAAATACCGGTGCGAGGGGATCGCCTTGATGGGTTCTTCGAACGAGGCGTACATGTCGAACTTGGTCGCCTTGCCCTCGAACTCGGCCTCCTTGCCGACGCGCAAGACGCCCTCGTCGGCGAAGGACTCGCGCACGAGCTTGCGCATGGCGGCGTCTTCGGCGATGCGCTCGGCGCAGATGTCGCGGGCGCCGGCGAGCGCGGCGGCCGCGTCGGGCACGTCTTTGGCCGGGTCGACGTAGGCGGCCGCCTCGGCCTCGGGGCGGCCGTCGCGCGGCTGCGACCACATGCGGTCGGCGAGCGGGCCGAGGCCGCGCTCGCGCGCGATGGTGGCCCGCGTGCGCCGCTTCGGCTTGTAGGGCAGGTAGAGGTCTTCGAGCTCGGCCTTGTTGACGCAGGCGCGCACCTTCGCCTCGAGCTCGGGCGTCAGCTTGCCCTGCCGGCCGATCTCGGCGAGCACCGTGCGGCGCCGCTCGTCGAGCTCGAGGTGGTAGGCGCGCTTCTCTTCGATGGCGCGCACCTGCACCTCGTCGAGGCCGCCGGTCGCCTCCTTGCGGTAGCGCGCGATGAACGGGACGGTGGCGCCGTCGGCCAGGAGCGCACACGCGGCGGCGACGCCGGCCGGCGCCAGCCCGAGGTCGGCGGCGACCCGCGCCGGGATGTCGAGGGCATGCGCCACGCAACACTCCTACCATGTGCGCGCGCCACGTATGTGTGATGGCGGATGCTCAGGTGAGCGAAACCGCTGCCAGATCCCGGCGACCGGCCGCGCGTAG
>DASTPP010000243.1:0-10984 GCA_035762175.1 Polyangiaceae bacterium
ACGACGGCTACGGCATCACCTTCCGCAACTCGACGGCGGACTTCACCTACGGCTGGGAGTCGCTGGACCCGTCCCGGCCCGCCGACGAGCAGCAGGACGGCTCCTTCGTCCTGAGCGGCCAGGCCGAGTACGCGGCGCGCACGGGGGCGACGTTCGAGAGCCGCAAGTACGGCTGGGTCTGCGAGCACGACCCCTACGACCCGTCGTTCATGCCCCGCAAGCACACGGCGCTCGGCCGCTTCCGGCACGAGAACGTCGGCATCCGGGCGGCCGACGGCGCACGCATCGCGTGCTACATGGGCGACGATCGCGTCGTCGTCCATGGCGCTGCTTTACCAGACTTTGCGCGGGGCCGGGGGGCGCGGCTTCGCGCGGCCGCCCCCGCCGGCGCGGCGCCCGGCCCCCCGCGGCCCGCGCCCGGCGCCGCCGGCCCCCGCGCCGGGGGCGCCGCGCGAGGGCGGCCCGGCGCTTCGCTCAGTGGGGCAGCACCCGCAGGGCGACGGCGATCGCGAAGGGCACGAGGGCCGCCGCGAGGCCGAGGCCGAGGGTCGCGCCGAGCCCGAGGGCGAGCTGCCCGAGCGAGGCGTGCCCCTTGGCGTCGAGGCGCGCGCCCCACGCGGTGCGCAGCGGCCGCTCGTCGAGCGGCACCCGCGCGAGCGGCGTGCCCGCGCCTTCGCCCGCGCGGTAGCCCTTGCCGCGGGACGGCGCGCGGTGCACCGCGACGCCCGAGCGGCCGACGCCGCTCGCGTCCAGCTCGGCCACGAGCGGCTGCACGCCCGCCAGCGAGGGCGCGCGCTCGTCGACGTGCACGTTCGGCTCGAGCCCCGCCTGCACGCGGCGCAACCAGCCCACGCGCTCTTCGGCGCGCACCTGGGCCGCGAGCAGGGAAACGGCCCCGAGCGCGACCGCGGCCCCCGCGAGCGGCGCGAGCGGCGTCTCGCGCAGCAGCCAGAGGCCGAGCGCGCCCGACGAGAGCAGCCACGCGCCCGCCGGCGCCGCCGCGTTGTCGACCCCGTCGAGCGAGCCGCGCTTGGCCGCCTCGGACGCCGGCAGCACCAGCGCGATCGAGCTGAGCCCGAGCGCGGCGCTCAGCGGCACCGACCAGTACGCGAGCTGCGCCCCGGCCTCGGCCAGCGACAGGCTCGGCGCGACCTGCCACCAGGCCTCGTCGCCCAGCTTCGGCAGCGACGAGCGCCAGGCCGTCACCGCGAAGGCCTCGAGCAGCCCCGCCACCACGCCCCCCGCCACCGCCCGCAGCGCCACCCACAGGCGCGTCGCCCCCTGCATCGCCCAGACCGCGAGCAGCGCCCCGGCGACGATCGCCACGAGCTCGCTGCCCCAGACCTGAGGCGAGGCCCACTGCGCGGGAGGCAGCGCCCGCCCCGTGAAGTGCGGCGTCAGCAAGAGCCCGCCCCGCAGCACGGCGCTCCCCAGCACGAGCGCGGGCACGAGAAAGACGCCAGGAGTCAGCCACCGAAAGCCGAAAGACGGAGGAGCAGGGTGGTTCATGAATAGCTCGCCGGTCGTGAGGATTGCGAAGGGGTAGGGCCGGGCCCGGGAGCCCAACCCCCCGCACGTATCGTGACCGACGGGCGGGGTCGGGGCGACCTAGGGGCTCTGTTTTTCGGGGCCGGGCCCCGCCTCGCCATGGCGCGAGGGCTCGGACGGGGGCGACGAGAGGGGCGCTCCGCTCTCAGCCCGCGGGCCCTCGGGCGCGACCGACGAGCCCGCTGCGGCGGCGGCCCCGGGCGGCCCCGGGCGCGGGCTCGCGTCGGGCTCGGGCTGCCCGGCGGGCGAGCGGTCGGCAGCCCCTTCTGGCGCGGGCCCCGCGGCCGCTTTTCGCAGCGGCGGGGGCCGAAGGTGGACGACCGACCTCAGGTCGGCGCTCGAGAGCAGCATCGACGCATCTTCGGCGGGCGGGTGATCGACCCCGGCACCGGGCCCCGGCGGCGAGGCCTCGGGCCCCGAGCGCGCGGCGTCGCCCGCTTCGAGCCGGCTGCGAGCGGCCGCCGCGTCGAGACCGAGGCTCGGCACGGTCACCAGGTCGAACTCGAGGCTCGGCGCGGGCTCTGCTTCGCTCGGCGCGGGCTCTGCTTCGCGGCCCGAACGCTGCGGCGGGGCGGCCTCGGGAGCGGGGGCGGCGAGGGCTTCGGGCTTCGGGCTCGCCGCGACGGCGTCTTCGACCCCGCGGCTCGCAGCGGCGACGGCCTCGCCCCTCGAACTCGGAGCAGGCCCGGCTTCGGGCGGCAGATTGGCGCCAGCGAGCGCGTGGCGACCCGAACGCGGGGCCTCGGGGCTCGAGCCCGAGGTCGGCCCGGCCTCGACACCCGGAGCGGGGGTCGCCTCGATGCTCGTCGCAGGGGCGGTCTGCAGGTGGGGCGCCGAGCTCGCCTTGAGCTTGGCCGCCGAAGCGGCCTGGAAGCCCGAGCCAGACGCTGGCTCGGCGCGCGCCGGGGCGGCCGGCGAGGGCGCCCCCGGGGCGAGCTCGCCGGCTGCGTCCGGCGCCCTCGCCGCAGGGGTGCTGCCCTCGTCGTTCGGCTCTCGGGGCGGCAGGGCTTCGGCGTCCGTCGCGCGCCTCGTGGGGGGAGCGGCTTCGGCGGGCCGCGTCTCTGCACGGCCGGGCTCGGCGGGCTGCCGGGCGGGCTGCGCTGGGGGCCGCAAAGCCTCGAGGTAAGCCGCGGGAATGGGCCTCGCCGGGTCGGGGAGGCGCGTCGTGCGTTGCGAGGGCGGCACGACGCCCGTCGAGAGCGGCACGGGCGGCTCGGACGCGAGGCGCGTCATGCGTTGCGAGGGCGGCGGGGCGGAGGGCGGGCCGGCGGCCGTCGCTGGGGCAGCGGAGGGCGCCGGGGCCGTCGCCGGGGCGGCACCGGGCGCCGGGGCCGCGGCCGTCGCCGGGGCGGCGCCGGGCGCCGTGGCCGGGGCCGCGGGCGCGGGGGGCGCGGCCGATGGGGCGGGCGGCGCGGCAGGCGGCGCGGCCGATGCGGCGGGCGGCGCGGCCGATGCGGCGGGCGGCGCGGGGCTCGGGGTGATGGGGGGCGCGGCGCTACCAACCGGCATCGGGGCCGGGGTCGCGGGGGAGGGCCGGGCGAAGGCCGGGAAGACCTCGTCGGGGCGGCCTTGGCCGAGCACGCGGCCGCCGTCGAGCAGGACCACCTCGTCGGCGCCGCGCGCGAGGGCTTGGCCGGGCGAGGCGGCGTCGGCGCGTGGGGTCGACACGAGCGTGGGGGTCTTTCCGACGGCGCGGTCGAGCGCGCGGAGCAGCGCGCCCAGATCGTCGCCGCCGAGGCCTTCGAGCGGATCTTCGACCACGACGAGGCGCGGCTCGAGGGCGGCGGCGTGCGCGAGCAGGGTCAGGCGCCGGGCGAGCAGGGGGCTGCGGCCCAGCGGCACGCGGGCGCCGGGGCCGAGGCCCACCCGGTCGCAGGCCTCGGCCGCCCGGTCGGCCGCCTGGCGCCGGGGCAGGCCGCGGCCGAGGCGGGCGCCCCAGGCGACGAAGGCGAGGGGGCTCAGATCGGGCGGCAGCGGCGGGTCGAGCGGCACGAGGGCGAGCGCGGCGCGCGCGGTGGCGATGTCTTCGCCAAGCACGCGGAAGATGCCGCGGGCCACCTGCGCGCGCCGCAGCAGGGGCCCGAGCACGGCCGACGCGTCGCCGACGAGCACGACGCGCGGCCCCCGCAGGCGCAGGCTGAGCGCCTCGGCGAGCACGCGCCCGCCGGCCTCGACGCGCGCGGCGGCGGCCTCGAGCGGCGCGGACGAGGGGTGCGGCGACGGGGCGGGCTCGGACAGCGCGCTCACGGGCCCACCGTGAGCAGGTCGAGGCGCATCATGGGCCCCCCTTGGCCGAGGTAGGCGAGGGGCGCGAGGGCGCGCGCCGCCTCGAGCAGCGCCGGGGGCAGGGCCGCGGCCGCGGCGTCGCCCTCGGCCGCGGCGTCGCCCTCGGCCGCGCGCAGCCCCGGCACGCCGGCGATCGCGAGGGCCTGCTCGAAGAGGGTGCGGCTGAGCGAGGGCAGCTCGACGAGGGGCGCGTCGGGGGGCAGCTCGGCGCGCCGGCGGGCCTCGTCGACGGCCTGGCGCAGGCCCCCCACCCGGTCGACGAGCCGGCGCTCGGCGGCCTGCTGCCCCGTCCAGACGCGGCCCCGCGCGACGGCGTCGACCTCGGCGGGGCTCAGGCGCCGGCCGCGGGCGACGCGGTCGACGAACTGGTCGTACGCCTGCTTCATCTCTTCGCCCGCCTTCTGCCGCTCGTCGTCGGTGAAGGGCCGGAAGAGCGACTGGGCGTCGGCGCGCGGCGCGCTGCGGTAGGTGACGGCGCGCACGCCGAGCCGGTCGAGCAGCGCCTCGACGTCGGCCTTGCCGTAGAAGATGCCGATGCTGCCGGTCACGGTCGCGCGGTTGGCGAAGATGTAGGCGCCGGCCGACGCGGCGTAGTAGCCGCCGCTCGCGGCCGTCGAGCCCATCGACACGATGAGGGGCTTGACCTTGGCGAGCCGCGAGGCCTCGCGCCAGATCAGCTCGGACGCGAGGGCCGAGCCGCCCGGCGTCTCGACCCGCAGCACGACGGCGCGCGTCAGCGGGTCTTCGCGCGCGGCCTGCAGGGCCTCGACGATGGTGTAGCTGCCGGCGAACTTCGAGCCGACGACGGGCACGACCCGGCTGCGCCCGTCGACCATGTCGCCCTCGATGTAGACGACGGCGACGCGGCGGCGCGGGCCGAGCGCGCGGGGCGCCTCGTCTTCGAAGGCGGGCGAGTCTTCGGCCTTGACGAGCGGCACGGGCGCGCCCACGGCCTCGGCGACGACCCCGCCGAGCTCGTCGTCGTAGGCGAAGCCGTCGACGAGCCCCGCCGCCTTCGCCTCGCGGGCCGAGAAGGGCCCGCGCGCGACGCGCGCCTTGAGGTCGTCGAGGGCGATGCGGCGGCCCGAGGCGATGGCGCCGAGCACGATGCCCTCGACCTGCGCGAGCGCGTCCCGGTGGTCGCGGTCGGCCGCCGGCGTCGGGCCCGACTCGGTGAACATCTCGGGCGCGCTCTTGTGCTCGCCGATGCGCACGAACTCGGCGCGCACGCCGAGCTTGCGGGCCAGGTCGCCGAGGTAGAAGTAGGTCATCTGCAGCCCCGCGAAGCGCACCGAGCCCGCGGGGTTGATGACGACGCGGTCGGCGCGGGCGCAGGCGTGCAGCGCGCGGCTGCCGGCGTCCTCGAGGTGGCAGACGACCTTCTTGCCCCGCGCCCGCAGGTGCGCGAGCGCGTCGGCGAGCTCTTCGGTGTGGGCGGTCGAGTCGGCGGGGCTAGCTTTGAGCGAGAGCGCGACGGCGGCGACCTCTTTCGTCTCGGCCAGGTGCCAGAGCGAGCGCAAGAGGCGCGTGTGCCCCCGCGCCCCCGGCGTCGACTCGAGCCGGACGCGCACCGCGTACGCCGCCCGCGGCAGCCCCGGCTCGAGGAAGCCCCGCAGCGCCACGTTCGCGTAGCCGCCGAGCGCGCCGGTGTCGCTGCCGCCGACGACGCCCCCGCCGGCGAGCAGGCGCCCGGCGACGACGTCGAGCCCGGCCGTGGCGACGAAGGACCGGTCGTCGTTGTCGAAGGGCCGGTCGACCTGCACGTCGGCGCGCAGCCGCCCGAGCGAGGGCAGGTCGAGGCCGAGCACCGCCCGGGGCGAGACGCGGCTCTTCGCGGCCGCCGCGTCGGCGAAGCGGTCGCCGTAGCGGCCCTCGAGGCCGACCTCGAGCGAGCGCGTGCCGAAGGGCCGCACCGCCACGCCCGCGTCGACGATGCGGTCGAAGCGCGCGCCCGAGCGGTTGACCGCGGCGTTCCAGTTGCGGGCGACGACCGAGAGGCCCGCGTGCCGCCACGGCCAGGCCGTCAGGCCCGCGGTCGCGTGCCAGTGCCCCGCGAGCCGCGCGTCGTCCGAGTACGAGCGCCCGAGCGAGAGCCCGAGGCCGCCGCGGCGCTCGTCGCCGTAGGCGAGGCCCCCGGTCAGCCAGCGGTAGTCGCCGAGCGCCAGCGGGTGGCCGTTGCCCGGCTTGACGAACTCGAAGCGCAGCCCCGCGCTCAGGCCGAAGAGCAGCGGCGTCGCGAAATCGAAGGCGTGCCCGCGCTGCACGAGCGACGACGACGACGAGGCGGCCACCAGCGTCCAGCGCAGCTCGTGCGCCGGCAGCAGCGCGAGGTTGGCGGGGTTGGTGACGAGCGCGGTCGCGTCGGCGTTGCCGGCCAGGCTGCGGCCCGGCGCGAGCACGTGCGGGGTCGAGGGCGGCGTCAGCACGAGCTGGGCGGCCGCGGGGGCGGGCGCGGCCGCGAGCGACGCCCCCAGCGCGAGCGCGAGCGCCCCGGGCCGGGGCGCCCTCACGCGCCCCCCGAGGGGCCCTCGCCGGGCAGCCCGAGCCGCCTCACCACCGCCTCGATGTCCGGCCGGCGCCGCGCGAGCTCGTCGTTGTCTTTGACGGGCAGAAAGCGCGCGTACGGGCCCGTGCGCGGCACCCGCACGAAGCGCGTCGGCAGGTGGAAGGTCATCTCGCCGAGCAGCCGCTCGCGCTGGATCGCGGTGCGCCCGCCGACCTTCTTCTCGACCTCGACGTACGTCCAGGGGGCCGAGTAGGTCGCGAGCGCGCCCGCGCCGACCAGGAAGTTGTTGGTGTTGGCGACGGGCACCGACATCGGGTCGAAGCCCGGCGGCAGCCGGAAGTCTTCGCACACCACCGGCTTGCCCTGGTAACGCACGGGCGTGCCCCCCTTGTCGCCCGCGCGGTCGGCCACCTCGACCGTGAGCTCGGCGCCCTGCCCCAGGTGCCAGCCGAGCAGCGCCGGGTCGACCGTGGCGCCCAGGTTGTCGAGGTTGGCGATCCAGACGTAGCGGCCGCCGCCCTCGACGAAGCGCCCGAGCAGCCCGCTCGCCCCGAGCGCCTCGGGCACGTCGCCGTGGCCCGTCGGGTAGGGGCTCGGCGCGCCCGACTCGTCGCGGAAGAGCCCGCCCTCGGGCGTCAGCCGCAGCGAGACCGACTGCGGAAAGGTCGCGATCGAGCGGCCGTCGAGCGCCGGGCCGAGCGCCTCTTGAATCGGCCCCTCGGTCGCCTCGCTCGTCATCAGCCAGAGCGGCACCGCGGCGCCGTAGCGCGCCTCGAGGGCGCGCTTGGCCTCCAGGCGCAGGTCGAGAAAGGTGCGCCCGCCCAGCGCCGGCACCAGCGCCTTGACGACCCCGCCCATGCGCGTCGCCATGCCGCCCGCCAGCACCACGAGCGCCACCTCGCCCCGCCGCAAGGGCCCCTCGCCCCGGGCGACGAGCGCCTCGTACTCGGCCGAGCCGGGCTCGGGCAGGCTCGCGAGATCGCCCGGCCCGAGCGGCTCGACGCTCGGCAGGCGGTTGCGCGCCTCGCGGTCGCGCCCGACCTCCGACGCCCAGCGCACGAGGCGCTCGGCGTCGAAGCCCGATCGCGAAAGCCTCTCGCGCAGATCGTCGGGGAGTCGTTCGAGCTCTTCGCGCAGGGTAGGGTTGGGGGCCGACACGCTTGGGGCATAGCGCAGGTGGGGGCACTTCGTCATCCCCGACCGGGCCCGGGCCGCTCTCGGCACGGCGGCTGCACGGCCGGCGGGGGGCGGCGACGGGCCCCCCGACGCCTGCCGGGGGGGCCGCGACGGGCCCCGGCCCTACTTGGGGGCGCGGCCGCAGTGCCGGGCCGGCTGCGCCGGCGGCGGCGTCGCCCAGGCGCGCGCGGCCTCGAGCGGCCCGAGCGCGGCGCGCCCCGAGACCGACTCGCGCTCGCCCGGATCGCGCTCGAGGTCGACGAAGCGCGGGCCGCCGATGCCGCTGAGCACGACCTTCTGCCCCTTGTGCACGAACACCTGCCCGGCGGGGCGCTGCTCGAGCTCGGGGATGTCGACGAACACCGGGCGCTCTTCGGGCGCCGGGGCGCCGACGTCGGACAGCAGCGAGCGCCCGCGCCAGGCGGCGGGCACCGGCACGCCGAAGAGCTCGGCGATGGTCGGCGCGAGGTCGATGGCGCTGCGGGGCACCTCGACGCGGCCCGGGGGCCGGCCCGGCAGGTACAGGAAGAGCGGCACCCGGAGCTCTTCTTCGTACGTCGAGAAGCCGTGGCGCATGGCGCCGTGCTCGCCCAGCATCTCGCCGTGGTCGCTCGTGACGATGATGGCGGTGCGGTCGGCGTAGGGCGCCGCGGCGATGGCGTCGAGCACGCGCCCGACGACCCGGTCGGTGAAGGCGACCTCGGTGTCGTAGGCGGCGCGGTTGGGCGGCGAGGTGACGGGGAACTCGGGGTGCTGCACGTACTTGTCGTGGGGGTCGACGAAGTGCGCCCAGGCGAAGAAGCGCCCCTTGTCGCCGAACTCTTGCAGCGTGCGCACCGCGAGCTGCGCGATCTGCTCGCCCGTCACCGCCCCCTCGCTCGCCCTCGCCGACGCGTTGGCCGTCAGCCGCCACTCGTCGAAGCCCTCGGGCGGCACCAGCTTGGCGACGAACACGGTGTGCCCGAGCGCGGCGAGCGTGCGCACGCCGGCCCCGCGCAGCGCCGGGACGAGCCCCTGGCCGTCGCCCGCGTAGGCGGCGAGCGCGCAGTCGTCGCGCTTGAGCTCGGACGGGTAGCGCCCCGAGAGCAGCCCCGACAGGCTCGAGGTCGTCATGTTCGAGACCGCGTAGGCGTGCGTGTACACGGTCGAGCGGGCGGCGAGCGCGCTCAGGTGCGGCGTCTTGACGTGCGGGTAGCCCACCCAGGGCTGGTCGGCCCGCAGCGAGTCGATCGTCAAGAGCACGACGTTGTCGACCCGCGGCGGCGCCGCGGCCGCGGGCGCCGCCGAGCCCGAGGGCGCGCCGGCGGCCGCGGCGACGGCGGCGTGCGCGAGCGCCGAGGGCAGCGCGCCGTCGGCCCCCGCCGCCGACCCGCGGGGCGGGCCCCCGGCCCGGGGGCGCTCGGAGGCGGGGGGGCAGGCGGCGAGCCAGGGCAGCAGGATGGCAAGACGCCAGGCGCGCATGGGCTGACGTTAGAGCATAGCCGGAGCGCGGGCGGCAAACGGAGGGCGGGCCGCCCGCTTTGCCGCCCGGCGCGCGGCGCGTTGCGCTAGGGTTGCGCCATGCGCGCCCCTTCCGAGCCCCCCGGGCGGTCCCGAGCGCGGCGCCCGCGCCCCGCGACCGCCGGGCCCGGGCCCCTCGGCGCCCCCGCCGGGCCCGGGGCCTACGCTCGGCCCGGGGCCTCCGCCCTTCCGCTCGCCGGCGTCCCCGCTCGCGTCGCGCTCGCCCGCCCCGGCGCCCCCGCCCGCGCCGCCCGCGTCGGCGTCCCCGGGCGCGCCGCCCTCGCCCTCGCCCGCGCCGCGCTCGCCCGCCCCGGCGCCCCCGCGCGCGCCGCCCTCGCCGGCGTCCCCGCCCGCGTCGCGCTCGCCTTCGTCGGCGCGCTCGGCCTCGGCGGCTGCGCCGTCGGCACCGCGCCCTGCGAGCCGCGCCTGACCTACGCCGTCTCCTCGCCGCCGCCCCGCCCCCTGCCCGAGACCCCCTCGGCGCGGCCGACCCCCGGCATGGTCTGGGTGCCCGGCTACTGGCACTGGGACGCCATCCGCTACGTCTGGGTGCCCGGCCACTGGGAGACCCCGCCGCCGGGCCGCCGCTGGCTGCCGGCCGAGACCCGGCAGGAGGGCGGGGGGTATCGCCACGACGCCGGCGGCTGGGGTTGCGAATCCGGTGGGGCCCTTTAAGCTCGTGGCGATGCGGCGGCGCGTGGCAGCGGGGCTCGGGGCGGCACTCACGCTCGCGGCGGCGGTCGGCGGGGCGGCGCCGGTGCTGCACGAGTTTCTCGCGCCCGACCCGCGCGAAGATCTGACGCTCGGCGCGCTCACCGCGGCCGGGGGCTTTCCGGCGACGCTCGACACGCCGAGCGGCCTCGCCGTCGCCCCCGACATGGTGCGCCCGCCCTCGGCCGAGGCGCAGGCCTACGCGAGCACGCGCCGCCCCGAAGACTCGCTCTTCCGGCCCGACCGCGACACGAGCCAGCCGCCGCCCGTGCCCTACGAAGACCCGTTCTCGCCCGCCGTCACGCCCTACAAGCGGCTGCAGGTCTACGACGCCGTCGGCCCCGACTACGCGCTGCGCGTCGCCCGGCCCGCCCTCGCCAAGGTGCCGGTCGGCGGCGCGCTCGCCGCGACCGAAGAGCCCTTCTTCGGCGAGATGACCGTCGACCTCGTGCCCGGCGAGGGCGTGCGCGTGCCCACCCCGGGCCCCGGGGCGAAGGCGCTGCGCGTGCACACCGTGCCGGCCGTGCCCGTCGAGCTCGTGCGCGACGGGGCCGACAACTGGTTCGTCCGCTCGGCGGCGCGCGCCCGCATCCGCCTGCTCGTCGAGCTCGCCGTGCCGCGCGCCTCCTTCGGCGCCGTCGTCGGCAACCCCCGCTGGGCCGACCTCGCCGCCGCCCCCGCGCTGCCCCCGCCCGTGCAGAAGGCCGCCGAGTCGGTCAACGCCCTCGTCGGCGCCTCGCGCCAGGCCTCGTTCCGCGACGCGCTCTCGCGCCTCGTCAACTACTACCGGTCCTTCGAAGAGTCGTCCGAGCCGCCGCCGGCCTCGGGCGACATCTACGTCGACCTCGCGAAGTCCAAGAAGGGCGTCTGCCGCCACCGCGCCTTCGCCTTCGTCGTCTCCGCCCTCGCGCTCGGCATCCCCTCGCGCCTCGTCACCAACGAGGCGCACGCCTGGGTCGAGGTGCACGACGGCTCGCTCTGGCACCGCATCGACCTCGGCGGCGCCGCCGCCGCTTTCCAAGACACGACGCCGCAGGCCGACCGCATCGCCCACCGGCCCCCGCCCGACCCCTTCCCCTGGCCCGAGCGCGAGGCCTCCGCCCGCGAGGTCGCCGAGCGCACCCGGCCCGCCGGCGCCGGCCCGGGCGCCGGGGCGCTCGCCGGCGGCCCGGGCGGCGGCGGCCCCGGCGGCCCGCCCGGCGCCCGCACCGCCCTCGGCCCCGGCGGGCCCAACGCCCCGACCGGCCTCTCCCCGCC
>DASTPP010000244.1:0-40213 GCA_035762175.1 Polyangiaceae bacterium
GGCGTCACCATGCGCGCCGAGCCGCGCGCCAAGCAGGTCTACTTCGCCCTGCCCGACCGGCTGGTGCCCGCCTACTACCTCGAGCTCGAGGCGACGAGCGGCGGCGACAACGAGGCGTACGCGTACGTGGTGTCGGCGGTCGACGGGTCGATTCTGTACCGGTCTGACCTGGTCGCCTACGACAGCTACAACTACCGCGTGTTCGCCGACGACGAGCCGGCGCGGCACTACCCGCCGACCGACAGCCCGCTCGCCGACATCACGCCGCAGGCGGCGCCGGGCGACGGGGGCGGGCCGCCGGTCTACGCCGCGCCGATTCTGGTGGCGCAAGAGGGCTTCAACCTGTTCGGCGACCCCTGGCTGCCGCCGAACGCCCCCTTCACCTCGGGCAACAACGCCGACGCCTACGCCGACCACGACGAGGGCCAGCCGGGCGGCGAGCAGGACAACGCCAACCCCGCCGGCGACCCGACGGCCGAGCCGACCGCGCCGGGCACCTTCGACTACACGTCGAACCCGAACGCCGAGCCGACCTCGAGCCCGGCGCAGATCAAGGCGTCGGTCGCGCAGCTCTTTTACACCGTCAACTGGCTGCACGATTACTACTACGACTCGGGCTTCGACGAGAACGCGGGCGTCGCGCAGGCCGACAACTACGGCCGCGCCCCCGACGGCGACGGCGACGCGATGGAGGCGCAGGCGCAAGACAAGTTCTTCGCCGGCGCCCGCAACAACGCGAACATGTCGACGCCGGCCGACGGCGCCAAGCCCCGCATGCAGATGTTCGCCTGGGGGCGCTTCCAGAACTCGGGCCCGGAGCTCGACGGCACGCACGACAACACCATCGTCGGCCACGAGTGGGGCCACTACTGGCACCACCGCCTGGTCAACTGCGGCGGCCAGCAGTGCAGCGCCATGAGCGAGGGCTGGGCCGACTTCGTCGCGCTGCACATGGCGGTGCGCGACGGCGACGACCTGAGCGGCGCCTTCGCGGCCGCCAACTACGCCACCTCGGCGACCAAGAACGCGTCCTACTTCGGCATCCGGCGCTACCCGTACTCGACCGACCGGAACAAGAACCCGCTCTCCTTCCGGCACGTCGCCACGAAGAACGAGGTGCCCATCGTCGGCGGGCCGCCCATCAACGACGACTTCGTGACCGAGAACGCGGCCGGCGAGGCCGTGCTCGTCAACAACAACTCCGAGACGCACAACGCGGGCGAGGTCTGGGCGTCGATCTTGTTCGACGCGTACGCCAGGCTGCTCGCCGCGCACCCCTTCGAGGTGGCCCAGCGCCGCATGGCCGACTACGTGGTCGGCGGCATGAAGCTCGCGCCCGTCGAGCCGACCTTCACCCAGCAGCGCGACGCCATCCTCGCGTACGTCTACAACGCCGACGACGTCGACTTCCGGCGCTTCGTCCAGGCCTTCGCCGGCCGCGGCATGGGCGCCGGCGCCGTCTCGCCGCCGCTCTCCGGCGGCGCGCTCGTCGACCCCGCCGACCCGTCGAGCGACGCGTCGTGGGACGAGGCGGTCGAGGACTCGTCGGACGAGGGCGAGATCGCGTTCGGGGCCGTCGAGCTCGAAGAGGGCGTGCGCTCGTGCGACGGCGACGGCGTCGTCGACGCCGACGAGACCGGCCAGCTCGCCATCCGCATCGACAACACCGGCATGGCGGAGGTCGACGCGGCCGCCGTCACCGTGACCACGACCACCCCCGGGGTCACCTTCGCCAACGGCGGCGCCGCCACGAGCGCCGCGATCGACCCCTACGGCACCCTCACGGTGCGCGTCGACGCGACGCTCGCGGCCGACGTCGGCGCGCAGGCCGAGATCGCCTTCACGGTCAAGGCCGAGAGCGGCAGCTCGTTCACCGCCGCCATCGACGCCTCGCTCCTGCGCCGCACCAACTACGACGAGGCCGAGGCGAAGTCGAAGCTCGACACCGTCGAGACCGAGCTCACGCCCTGGACGGGCGGCGCGAACGAGGTGAGCGGCAGCGGCGGCGAGCCGATCTGGGGGCGCGCGCCCGACCTCAACGCCGGCGCCAAGATCAACACCGTCTGGCACGCCGACGACTCCGGCTTCCAGTCCGACGCGTCGATCGTGACGCCCGACATCGTCGTCGCCGCGGCCGGCGCCTTCACGCTGACCTTCAACCACCGCTTCTCGTTCGAGACCGGGCCGGCCGAGCCCGAGGGCCCCGACGTCTTCTGGGACGGCGGCGTGCTCGAGTACGCCGAGGTCACCGGCGCGGGCGGCGAGCTCGCCTGGCAGGACGTCACCAAGCTCGCCGGCGTCAACCCCGGCTACACCGGCAAGATCGGCTTCCCCGAGGCGGGCAACCCCCTGCTCGACCGCGACGGGTACGCCGGCAAGAGCGCCGACTTCCCGGCGCTGCAGGCGCGGGCGGTCAACTTCGGCACGACGCTCGCGGGCAAGACCGTGCGCTTCCGCTTCCGCCTCGGCACCGACGAGGCCGCGGGCGACTACGGCTGGGACATCGACAACATCGCCGTCACCGGCGCCACGAACCTGCCCTTCCCGCTCATCGTGCCCGACGCGGGCGACTGCGCGGGCCTGCCCGCGGTCGACGCCGGCGCCGACCAGGACGTCGCCGCGGGCGCCGCGGTCGCGCTCGGCGCGACGGGCACCGACCCGGGCGGCAAGGCCCTCACGTACGCGTGGGAGCAGCTCGAGGGGCCCGAGGTCACGCTGCAAGGCGGCGACGGCGCCGCGCCCGCCTTCACCGCGCCCAGGAACTACCGGCCCTCGACCCTCGTCTTCCGCGTGAAGGCGTCGAACGGCGGCCGCGGCTTCGCGGGCGACACGGTCACCGTCCGGGTGGCGGGCGACCCGACCGTCGTCACGAACGACCCCGTCGGCTCGGTCGGCCAGTGCAACCCCGCCGCCGGCAGCGGCGGCGCCGCGGGCGGCCCCGGCGGCTCGGGCGCCGGCGGCTCGAACCCCGGCACCGCCGGCTCGGGCGGCGGCGGCGGCGACGACGACGGGTGCGGCTGCTCGACCGCGGGCTCGAACGCGACGCGCGGCGCCTGGCTGAGCGCCCTGGCCGCGGGCCTCGCCTTCGCGCGCCGCCGGCGCCGCCGGGGCTGAAGGCGCGGGCGGGGCGGCCCGAGCGATCGGGCCGCCCTGCTAGTTAATTCGAAGCGGCCCGGCGGGGCGGCCGCGCCGACCAGAGCGGCGGGTGGCGGCCGGCCCAGGGCATCGCCTCTTCGAGCTGGCGGCTCAGGGCCAAGAGCAGCGCGTCGGCGAGGGGCTTGCCGACGAGCTGCACGCCGATCGGCAGCCCCGCGCGGTTGACGCCCGCGGGCAGGCTCGCCGCGGGCTGCCCGCTCACGTTGAAGGCCGCGGTGAAGGGGCCGATGACCGAGGCGCGGGCGAAGGCCTCGGCCGGCTCGAGCCCCGACCACGCCCCGATCGCGGGCGGCGGCACCGGCACCGTCGGCGTCAGCCAGACGTCGGCGCCCTCGAACCACGCGAGCACGCGCCGCTCGAACTCGCGCTGCCGCGCCCGCACCCCCTCGGGCGTCGCCCCGGCGCCGAGCTCGGCGAGCCAGCGCGTCACCGGCTGCACGAGCGACCAGTCGCGGATCGGGAAGAGGCGCACGATCGCGGGCCAGATCTCGAGAAACTCGTCGACCGACCCCGCGACCATCTCGCCCTCTTCGACGGCGTGGCCCAGCGACTCGAGCAGGCGGGCGACGCGCAGCACGGCCTCGCGCACCTCGGGGTCGACCTCGCAGAGCGGGGTGCGGGCCGCGAAGCGCACGCGCAGCCGGGGCGGGGGGCGCCTCATGCGCTCGACGAAGCGCTGCGGCGGCGGCGGCGCCCAGTGCGGGGCGCCGGCCTCGAGCCCGGAGAGCACGTCGAGCAGGGCGGCGGCGTCTGCGACGGTGCGGGCGAGCGGGCCCATCGTATAGAGAATGTCGCGATCGTCTTGATGAAAGGGCTCGGGCACGCGCCCGCGCGAGGGCTTGAAGCCGTAGAGGTGGTTGAACGACGCGGGGATGCGCACCGAGCCCGCGCCGTCGCCCGCCTGGGCGATGGGCAAGAGGCCCGCGGCGACGGCGGCGGCCGAGCCGCCCGACGAGCCGCCCGCGCTGTGGCCGAGGGCCCAGGGGTTGCGCGTGGGCGGGTGAATGTCCGGCTCGGTGACGGGCATGGCGCCGAGCTCGGAGGTCGAGGTCTTGCCGAGGAAGACGAAGCCCGCGCGGCGCATGAGCCCGACGACCGCGTCGTCGACCGGGGCGACGAGGGGCGGCAGCGCCCGGGTGCCGAAGCGCGTGCGACAGCCCCGCAGCATGTTCAGATCTTTGACGCCGACGGGCACGCCGAAGAAGAGCGGCCGGGCGGCCGAGCGGCCGAGCCGGTCGTAGCGGCGCGCCTGGGCGAGCGCCGCGTCGGCCGACACCTCGACGAAGGCCGAGAGGGTGGGGTCGAGCGCCTCGATGCGCCGGAGGTAGAGCTCGGCGAGCTCGCGGCAGGACACCTGCCGCTCGCGCACGAGCCGGGCCTGTTCGAGCGCCGAGGCTGCGAGCAGATCGGAGGGGGTGGGCACGCCGCCTTTATACCCCGCCCGAACCACCCTGCACGCGGCGAGCCGCGGGCCCCTCACCCCGGGCGCGGGCCGCGGCGAGCCCCGCGCCCGGCGCCGCCCCGCCCCTGCGGGCCTCGCCGCTTCAGTAGCCCATGTCGCTGGCACGCTCGACGTTGCGCTTGACGGCGGCCTGGCCCTCGCGCGTCTTGTTGGCGGGCGGGGGCGGGGAGGCGGCGACCACCGGCGCGGGCGGGCGCGCGCCGCCGGCGGGCGCTGCGCCGGTGGCCGGGGCCGGTTCGGCGGCGGGGCTCGGCTTGGCGGGCGTCGTCGCCGCGGTGTCGAAGTCGCGCGAGGCTTCGGCGAGCGCCCGCTCTTGGCGCTCGAGATCGCTCTTCGCCCGGTCGAAGGCGCCGGGGGCCGCCCGGCGCGCCGGCGCCGCCGAGGCGCGCGCCTTTTCGGCCTGCAGCTTCGCCGCCCGGCCCGCGAGCAGCTTGTTCGCCTCCTCGACGCGCCCGCTGGCGAAGAGCTCGTTGGCGCGGGCGAGCGAGGCGCCCGTCTCGCTGCGCTCGACCCGCCCCACCACCACCGGGTCGGCCTCGCCCGCTTCGCGCGCGTCGCGCACCGAAAGCGCCGCCAGCGAGCCGCGGCAGGTGCCCGGCGCGCGCGTCGTCTGGTCGTGGTAGCTGACCTCGACGTTCGCCAGCGCCGTCGGCCCCGTCGCCCCGCCCGCCGGCGCGCGCACCTGCACCAGCACCGTCTTGGTCTCGCCGCGCGTGAAGGCGCCGAGCGGCACCGTCACGCGGCGGCCCGCGCGGGTGAAGGCCCGGTCGAAGACGCGCTCGAGCTCGACGCCGGGCCCGAGCTCGATCGCCGCCTCGGCCCCGCTCGCCAGCGCCGAGGTGGCCGCGAGCGCCTCGCCCTCGAACACGCGCGGCAGCGCCGCGTCGTTCTCGACGAAGTAGTGCCGCCCGTTCGACTCGAGGGCGAGCGCCGAGAGCACCTTCTCGTTGTACGAGACGTCGACGCCCACCGTCGTGATGGCGACGTTGCGTTCGCGCGCCCGCGCGGCCAGCGTGCGGAAGCCCGGCACGTCGCGCACGCCCCGGTTCGCCTCGCCGTCGCTCAAGACGACCATCTTCGCCACGCGCCCGGGGGCGCCGCCGGCGAGGCCGAGGCCGAGCTCGACGCCGCACGAGAGGCAGGTGTTGCCCCCCACCGCGATCGTGCGCAGCGACGCGAGCACCCGCGCCCGGCTCGCCGCGTCGATGACCGTCGGCGGCACCACGGTCTGCACCCGCTCGTCGAAGGCCAGCACCGAGACCGAGTCGCCGTCCGAGAGGCGCTGCACCGAGCCCGACGCCGCGTCGAGCGCGTGGCGCAGGCGCTCGCCGCGCATCGAGCCCGACTTGTCGATGACGAGCGAGAGGTCGACCGGCGCGCGCGCCGAGGGGGCCGCCTCGTCGCCCTTGAGCTCGAGCAGCAAGAAGGTCGATTGTCCCGGGGTCACGCGCTCGTGCCCGACCCGCCCCTCGACCCGCAGCGTCGAGCCGGCCGCGAAGTGCGCCCCCGCGAAGGGCCCCTCGGGCAGCGTCTCGCGCGAGGGCCGCTCGGGGTCGGGGTCACCCGCGGCGACGGCGCCGCCCGGCGGCGTCAGCACGTACGCCCCCGTGCCGCTCAGCACCATGCCCGTCAGCGATAGCAAAACGACGCTCGTCCACTTCATGTCACCCTCTCGCGGTCAGGGTCGCGGCCCGGCGCCGGGCCGGGCTCCGGGTTGCGCGGGCGCGCCCGAGGGCCCGGGCCCCCGCGTCGCGCCGGTCGAAAGGCCGAGCCGACGCAAGATCTCGTCGGGGCCCAGGTTGCCGATGAAGACGAAGAGCGCGTCGTAGGGCAGGCCGCGCGCGCCCGAGGGCCCCCGCAGGGTGATCTCGGCCTCGCCCACGCGCTCGATCTCGGTGCGGCCGAGCAGCGAGACGCGGCCCTCGGCCACGAGCCGCCGCACGCGCTCGATGGTGCCCGCCTGCCCGCGCTTGAAGCCCTCGCCGCGCGCGACCAGCGTCACCGACGTGCCGGGCTGGTGCGCGAGGGCGCTCGCGGCCTCCATCGCCACGTCGCCGAGGCCCGCGATGACGACGCGCTTGCCCGCGTGGCTCGCGGCGTCGGCGAGGTGGTAGTGCACCTTGCCGAGCGCGGCCGGGTCGACCGGCGCGGGCAGCGGCCGCGGCGTGCCCCGCCGCCCGATCGCCAGCAAGACCGAGGAGGCGACGAAGCGTCGCGACGCCTTCGCCCCCCCTTCGCCCGCCTCTTCGGCCTCGACCAGCCAGGTGCCCGGCGCCTCGCCCGGGCGCAGGCCGACGAGCCGCGTGCGCTCGCGCACCTCGATGCCCTCGCGGTGCACGAGGCGCAGCCAGCGCGTCAAGAGCTCTTCTTTCGTGCACTGCTCGAGCCAGAGCGGCCCGGCGAGCGGCAGATCGAGCGGCTGGTCGTAGACGAGCTTGCCCCGCGGGAAGCTGCGAATGCTCTCGGCCACGCTCGCCTGCTCGAGCACCACGTAGCGCAGGCCCTTCTCTTTCGCCGCGAGCGCCGCGCTCAGCCCCGCCGGCCCCGCCCCCGCGATGACCACGTCGACGCCGCCCGGCGGCGCCGCCGGCCGCCGCCCCAGCCCCTCGACCGCGCGCCGGCCCTGCGCGATCGCGTTCTTGATCAGCGAGAGGCCCGTGATGTCGCCCGCCAGAAAGACCCCCGGCGCGACCCGGCTCTCGAGCGCGTCGTCGAGCGGCGGCAGCCCCGCCCCCGCGCCCGCGTCGACCATGCTGAGCGAGCCGTTCGGGCAGACCTGCGCGCAGAGCGTCAGCCCGCAGCAGACCTCGGGGCGCACGACCGCGGCCACGTAGCGCCGCACCTCGAGCACGTCGAAGGGGCAGGCGTCGACGCAGGCGTTGCACCCGAGGCAGCGCGTCGCGTCGATGACCGGCAGGCGCCGCTGCTCCGAGGCCCGCGGCGCCGGCGCTCCCCCGCCCGCCTTGCCCCGGCGCCGCCGCAAGAGCCGCCCCGCCCCCGCCCACGCGAGCACCCCCGCGCCGAGCCCCGAGCCGACGAGCGCCCAGGGCCCCCCCGGCGCCGTGCTCTCGGGCGCGGGCGGCGTGCCCGGCGCGAGCTCGCGCACGGCCGCCCACGCCAGCGGCCGGTCGCCGCCGTGCTGCCGCGCGCAGACCGGCTCGCGCCCCGCCCTCGGCGGGGGCGCCGCGGACGCGCCGAACGTCGTGCGGTGCTCGTCGAGGCAGCCCAGCGTCGGCACGCCCGGCTCGGCGCCGGCGAGCAGGCACGCGGCGAGCGGATCGCGCGGATCGCCCGCCCGGTGGCACGAGGCCGAACAGCGCCCCGGGTCGACGAGCGGCACGATCGCCTCGTGCGCGGGCTGGAACAGGGTCTCCGCCTCGCGCACCCCCTCGCCGCGGCCGTAGCGCAGCGCGCGCCCGGGCGCCGCCGCCCCGAAGGCGAAGCCCTCTTCGTGGTGGGGGTCGTGGCAGCTCGCGCACGCGAGCGCCCCCCGCTCGGCCAGGCGCTGGTGCGCCGGGCGCGCCGACGGGTGCGGGCCGTGGCAGCGCGCGCACGCCGCGTCGGCGACCGGCGCCGAGAACTCGCCCCGGTGGCACGAGGCGCACTCGACCTCGGCCCGGCGGTGCGGCAGCGTGAGCGCCGAGGGCCCCGGCGAGCGCGGCACGAGGGCCAGGCCCACCCCGAGCGCGAAGGTCGCCGCCGCCACGGCGAAGGGTGCCGGCCGGAAGCGCGTCAGATCGAAGGGGGGAGGGGAGGGGGGGGACGTCATCGCCGCCTCGGCCCGGCGCCGGCCTCGGGCCGGCCTCATTCTTACGGAGGGGAGGGGCCGAACCTGCTCCCGCCCCGGGGCCCCGGGCGCCGCCCGTGCCCCGATAATTTCGCTCAACACCGCCGGCGCCAAGGCCAGCCTGCCCCGGAAGGGCGGGGGCCGGCCCGTCTAGACGCACGGAAGGGCCGAACGCTCTACTTTCTCAGGGCCCCGGGACCCCCGGTAGGACAAAACGCGTCGGCCCCGGGCGGCGCCTGGGGTAAAGCGGCGCCCATGAGGCGATACGCGCGGGCGTCGTGGACATGGGCGGGGGCGTGGCTCTTGATCGGCGGGTGCGAGCCCTCGGCTCCGCCCGCCCCCCCCAAAAACCAGCCGCCGCCCCCCCCCGCGGCCCCGCCGCCGGGCCCGCCCGAAAAGAGCGTCACGCTCGGCGACGTCGGCCTCGACCCGACCGCGCTCGACCGCTCGGCCGACCCCTGCCAAGACTTCTTTCAGTACGCCTGCGGGGGCTGGCTGCAGAAGATCGAAATTCCCGCCGACCGCTCGCGCTGGGGCCGCAGCTTCAGCGAGATCGCCGAGCGCAACGAGATCGAGCTGCGGCGCATCCTTGAGGGGGCCTCGTCGCAGCCGAGCAGCGACCCGGCGACGCAGGCCATCGGCACCTTCTACGGCGCCTGCATGGATGAAGGCGCGGTCGAGGCCGCCGGCACCAAGGGCGTCGAGCCCCTCTTGAAGAGGGCCCGCGCGGCGCGCGACGTGCCCTCGCTCGTCGCCGCCGTCGCCGAGCTGCACCGGCACGGCATCTTCCCCCTGTTCCGCCTCGGCAGCGAGCAAGACTCGAAGGACGCGACGCGCGTCATCGCCCGCCTCGACCAGGGCGGCCTCGGCCTGCCCGACCGCGACTACTACGTGAACGACGACGCGAAGTCGAAGGACATTCGCGCGAAGTACGCCGAGCACGTCGCGCGCGTCTTCGCCCTCGCGGGCAAGAAGCCCGCCGAGGCGAAGAAGGCGGCCGACGACGTGATGGCGCTCGAGACCGAGCTCGCCAAGGTGTCGAAGACGCGCGTCGAGCGGCGCGACCCGTCCGGCATGTACAACAAGCTCGACCGCGCGGGCGTCGCCAAGCTCGCCCCGAAATGGGGCTGGGACGCCTACTTCAAGGGCCTCGGCTTCGCCGACCTGCGCGACATCAACGTGACCGCGCCCGCCTTCGTGCAGGGCCTCGACCGCCTGCTCGCCGCGACCAAGCCCGCCGCCTGGCAGAGCTACCTCGAGTGGCACGTCTTGAACGCCTCCGCCGAGGCGCTACCGAAGAAGTTCGTCGACGAAGGGTTCGCGCTGCAGCAGGTCTTGACCGGCCAGAAGCAGCAGCGCGAGCGCTGGAAGCGCTGCGTCGAGGCCACCGACCAGGCCCTCGGCGAGTACCTCGGCCAGCCCTTCGTCGCCCGCCGCTTCGCCGGCGAGAGCCGCGACGCCGCCCGCCAGATGGTGCTCGCCATCAGCCAGGCCTTCGGCGAGCGCCTCGGCGAGCTCGACTGGATGGACGAGAAGACCAAAGAGCGCGCCCGCTTCAAGCGCCAGCAGATGGCCTACCTCATCGGCTACCCGTCGAAGTGGCGCGTCTACGACTTCGCCCTCGACAAGAAGGTGCACGCGGCCAACGTGCTCGCCGGCCAGGCCTTCGAGATGAAGCGCCAGCTCGCCAAGGTCGGCAAGCCCGTCGACCGCGAAGACTGGCAGATGAGCCCGCCCACGGTGAACGCCTACTACGACCCGCAGCTCAACCACATGGCCTTCCCCGCGGGCATTCTGCAGCCGCCCTTCTATTCGGCCCGCTCGGCCGTCGCCGTCAACCTCGGCGCCATCGGCATGGTCGTCGGCCACGAGCTGACGCACGGCTTCGACGACGAGGGCTCGCAGTACGACGCCAAGGGCAACCTCGAGTCGTGGTGGGAGCCCGAGACCCGCAAGCGCTTCGAGGGCAAGACCCAGTGCGTGGTCGACCAGTATTCGGCCTACGAGCCGCTGCCGGGCGTCAAGCTCAACGGCAAGCTCGTGCTCGGCGAGAACATCGCCGACATCGGCGGCCTCAAGCTCGCCTTTCGCGCGTACCGCGCCCTGCGCAAAGACGCCCGAGAGCGCCTCGTCGCCGACGGCTTCGACGAAGACCAGCAGTTCTTTCTGTCGTTCGGCCAGTCGTGGTGCAGCAAAGATCGCGAAGAGGTCGCCCGCCTGCTCGCGCAGGTCGATCCGCACTCGCCCGCGAAGTTCCGCGTCAATGGCACGCTCACCAACTCGCCCGAGTTCGCCCGCGCCTTCTCGTGCGCCGAGGGCAAGGCCCTGAGCCCCAAGCGTCGCTGCGACGTCTGGTGAGCCCCCCAGAGGCCCGCGGGGGGGCCTGGCGGGCCTTTCCGGCGTGCGCCCTGGGCGGCAAAGAACCGTGTCGCTGAAAACGCCCCGGGGCCTCGAAATGGAGCGCCCCGCGCGCGCCGAGAGATCTGCGCGGTCGCTCGGCCGTACGATCGGCGGCCCATGGACCAAATCGGCGATTACCTGGTGCGGCGGCTCCTCGGCCAAGGGGGCATGGGCCGGGTCTACGAGGGCGAAGAGCGCCTCTCGGGCCGGCGCGTGGCCCTGAAGGTGCTCTTGCCCGAGCTCGCGGCGAGCGACGAGGGGCGGCGCCTCTTCTTGAACGAGATGCGCGTGCTCGCGCGGCTCGAGCACCCCAATTTGGTGCGCAGCCTGGCGAGCTTCGAGGCCGACGGGCAGCTCGTCTTGGTGCTCGAGTACCTCGAGGGCCGCACGCTGCGCGACGTGGTGAGCGCAGGGCGCATGCCCTGGGGCGAGGCGGCGCTGCTCGTCGCGGGCATCGCCTCGGCGCTCGCGGCCATTCACGCGCAGTCGCCGCCGGTGGTGCACCGCGATCTGAAGCCCGAGAACGTGATGGTGCTGCCGGGCGGCGCGGTCAAGGTGATGGACTTCGGCATCGCCAAGGTGCTCGAGGCCCTGCAGCGGACGCACACGCACAGCGTCGGCACGCTGCAGTACATGAGCCCCGAGCAGATCGACGCCCGCGGCCTCGACGGGCGCAGCGATCTCTATTGCTTGGGCCTCATCTTCTACGAGCTCCTGGCGGGCGAGCCGCCCTTCCGGTCGCCCTCGCCGCGCGAGCTCTTGAACCTGCACTGCACCGCGCCGCCGCCGCCCTTGCGCGACGAGGTGCGGCGGGGCCTGCCGAAGGGGCTCGAGGCGCTCTTGTTTCAATTGCTCGAGAAGTCGCCCCAGGCGCGCCCGGCCTCGGCGAACGAGGTGCTCGGTCGCCTCGAGCCCTTCTTGCCGGCGGTCTCCTCGGCGCTGGCCCCGCCCGCCGCGGCCTCGGCGCTGCCGAGCGCGGCGGTGATGACGAGCCCGCCCTACGACCCCACCTTGCCGAGCCCGCGGCCCGAGGGGGCGACGCCGGGCGCGCCCTTCGCGACGGGGGCGACGCCGGGCGCGCCCTTCGCGGCGGGGGCGCAAGGGGCGGGGCACGTCACGGGGGCGCAAGGGGCGGGGCACGCCACGGGCGCGCCGCTGCCCGCGCGCCACGCGGCGCCCTCGCCGGCGGCCTCGGGCGCGGCGGGGGCGGGCGGGCAGCGGGCGCCTTCGAACGACACGCTCGCGCTGCTCGAGCCGGCGAAGGGGCGCATGCGCGAGGCGCCGCGGGGGCTCGGCGTCGCCATCATCGTGGTGCTGACGCTGCTCGCGGGCGGGGTCGGCTACTGGCTGCGCGCGAGCTCGGGCCCGCCGGCCGACGACGCGCTCGAGCGGCCGGTGGGGCGGGCGCCGTGAGCGGCGCGCGCGGGCCCTCGTGGGGGGCGATCATACCGGCGGCGGGGGGCCTGCTGGTGGTGGCGGCGGCGCTCGCGGCGCTCGCCGCGGGGGGGCGGCCGGAGGCGAAGCCGGGGCCGGCCGTCGGCGCGCGCGCGGCGCTCGGGCCGGCGCAGACCGACGCGGCGACCTGCTCGTCGTGCCACCCGCGGCAGGCGTCCGAGTGGCAGCGCTCGGTGATGGCGTACGCGGCGAAGAGCCCGCTCTTCGGCTCGCTCGAGAGCCTCATCGAAGAGCAGTTCGGCCGCGACGCGTCCTGCCCCCAGGGCGCCGGCGTGCTCCGGCGCGCCGACCCCTCGCGCGCCTGCCGCGACGCGGGCACGGGCCTCGTCGTCACGGGCGCGGGCGGCGAGCACTGGTGCGTCAACTGCCACAGCCCGGCCGAGGTGTCCGAGCGGGCGATGCCGGCCTGGCAGGGCGCGGCCTTCGGCGGCGGCGGGGCCGAGTCGCGCCGGCCGCTGCGCGATCTGCTCGGGCCGCGCGGGCTCGAGGGCATCTCGTGCGGCTTCTGCCACCAGGCGCACGGGCCGGTCTCGCCGCGCGGGGGCGCCTACCAGGGCAACGCGAGCTGGACGTCGCCCTTCACCGGCGCGACCTACGCCTTCCGGCCCGAAGACGCGTCGGGGCGCTTCGGCATCGGCAACAGCGGCGTGCTGACGCGGCCCGACGAGTTCTTGAGCGGCCGCGGGCTCGCCGACCCGCCCTTCGTGCACGCGCGCCCCTCGGCCGAGGGGCGCGACTACCTGCGCGACAGCAACTTCTGCGGCGGCTGCCACGACGTGCGCCTCTTCGGCACCGACGTGCTCGGCGTGGCCAAGGGCGAGCACTTCAAGCGGCTGCGCAACGCCTACTCCGAGTGGGCCGACTGGGCGCAGGGCGAGGCGCGCGCGGGCCGCAAGGCGGCGAGCTGCCAGGGCTGCCACATGAGCACCTTCCCCGCGGTCTGCGAGCCGGGCGAGGGCGGCGAGGGCGACTTCGGCGGCTCGCCCTCGTGCCCGCCGGGCACGCACGCCTCGCCGCGGGCGCCGGGCGACCCGCGCGGCGGGGCGGTGCACTACTTCACGGGCGTCGACGTGCCCTTCGCCGCCGAGTTCAGCGAGGCGATGGCGAGCGAGACGGGCGTCGACCCCGCGGGGCTGCCGACGGGGGCGCGCTACCGGCGCAACCTTCTGCTGCGCTCGGCGCTCGCGTTCAAGCTCGAGCGGGCCGAGCGGCAGGGCGGGCTCGTGCGCGTGCCGGTGGTCATCGAGAACGTCGGCGCCGGGCACCGGGTGCCGGCCGGCTTCAGTCAAGAGCGCGAGATCTGGGTGCACCTGACCGTGAAAGATCGCCGCGGGCGGGTCGTCTACGAGGCGGGGCGCATCGACCGGCCCGACGAAGATCTGCACGACAAAGAGTTTTTGCGCGTCAACACCGACCCCTCGTCGCTCGACGCGAAGGGCCGCCCCGTCGGGCTCTTCGGCGCCGACGTGCGCGACGGGCGCGACGCGCCCGCGTGGCAGCGGGCGGCGGCGACGGGGGGCGTCTCGGCGGCGTTCCGGGGGCGGGGGCTCGTGAACTTCCAGAACGGGTTTTTGCGCTGCGTGCGCTGCGCGGGCACGATCGGCCCGGGCGGCGAGTGCCTGCCGCTGCCGGGGCAGGAGGGCACGCGCTCGGCCCGCTTCGACGACGGCGACTACGACGCCGACACGGGCGCGTGCCGCTCGAACCTGTCGGGCGAGCAGGCGCTCTTCGAGACGTACTTCCCGGTCGGCGCGCTCGACGCGGCGCGCGGGGGCTTCCGGGGCCCGGACGCGATCGTCGACACGCGCTCGCTCGCGCCGAAGGCGCCCGTCCGGTACACGTACGAGGTCGGCGCGCCCGCCGGCGAGGGGCCGCTGCGGGTGAGCGCGCGGCTGCTCTTCCGCGCCTTCCCGCCGTATTTGATCCGGGCGTTTGCCGCCTACGAGCGCGAGCAGGCGCGAAGGGGGCTGCGGCCCTCGGGGCCGCTCGTGACCGACGCGCTGCTCTCGCGGCTCGACGTCGTCGAGCTCGCGCGCGCCGAGGCCGAGGTGCCGTGACGGGGGCGGCCCCGGCGTTCCCGGCCGCGGCGTTCGGGGCGGAGGTCTTGCGCGAGCTCGACGAGCGGGGCCGCGCCGAGGTCGCCGCCGCCGGGCGCGCGGTGGCGCTCCGGGCGGGCGACGAGCTCTTCCGCGAGGGCGACCCGGCCGACGAGCTCTACGTCGTGGCGCGGGGCGCGCTCGCGCTGCGGGCGACGCGGCGGGGCGACGCGCGGCCGAGCACGCTCCGGCGCGCCGCCCCGGGGGCGCTCGTCGGCGAGGAGGCGTGGGCGGGGGGGCTAAGGCGGCGGGCGACAGCGGTCGCCGAGGCCGAGAGCGTGGTGGCGGCGGTGCCCGCGGCGCTCGTCGCCCGCGCCCTCGCGCGCGCCGGCCGCGACGCGGGGGCCCGCCTGCTCGAGCGGCGGGCCCGGCGCGCGCTCGCCCGCGACGTGCTCGCCTCGTGCGCGCTGACGCGCGGGCTCGGCGAGCCCGAGCGCGAGGCGCTGCTCGGCGCCCTCGAAGAGCGGGCGTGCGGGCGGGGCGAGGCGATCGTGCGGCGGGGCGACGCGCCGGCGAGGCTCTGGGTGGTCGCCGACGGCATGGTGCAGCTGCAGGCCGAAGACGAGGGCAAGGCGCGGGTGCACGCCTACCTGACGCCCGGCGACTGGTGGGGCCGCGACGATCTCGCCGCGGGGCACGCGCGCTACACCGCCGTCGCCAGCGGCGAGGCGCTCGTGCTCGCGCTGCCCGCGCGCGAGGGCCGGGCGCTCGTCGCCCGGCTCGGCGGCGCGGGCGGCGCGGCGCGCGCCGAGGGGGCCGGCGAGGCGCCGCGGCAGCGGGCGCTCTTGCTCGCGGGCGCCACCAACGTCACCCGCCACCTGCTGCGCGACCCCTACCGCCTGAAGGTCGCGAGCTCGCTGCTCGTCATCGATCAAGACGCGTGCGTGCGCTGCGGCCACTGTTCATGGAGCTGCGCCGAGGTGCACGAGGGCACGACGCGCCTCTTGCGCCGCGGCGACGTGCTCGAGGGGGCGTGGGGCGGGGGCCAGTCGGTCAAGCCCTACCTCTTGCCGAACTCTTGCCAGCACTGCGACAACCCCGCCTGCATGCCCGTCTGCCCCACCGGCGCCATCGCGCGCGACGCGGGCGGCGAGGTGCTGATCCGGGCCGACCTTTGCACGGGCTGCGGCGCCTGCGTCACGGCCTGCCCCTGGGACAACATTCAGCTCGCCCCGCGCCGCGGCGACGAGGCCGCCGCGCGCGTCGCCGTCAAGTGCGACCTGTGCCACGGGCTCGGCGGGCCCGCCTGCGTTAGCGCCTGCCCCACCGAGGCCATCGTGCGCGTGCGGCCCGACGAGGCGCTCGCCCCGGTCGTCGAGGCCTTCGGCAAGGCGAAGCCCCCGGCCCCCGCGCGCCCCGAGAAGGCGCCGCCCGCCGCCCCGGCGCTCGCGCCTTCGCCGGGGGGCGCGCGCGCGCCTTCGCCGGGGCACGAGCCCGGGCGCCCGCCTTCGCCGGGGCAGCGCCCTCGCGCCCTGGCCGCCCTTTCGGCCGGGCTCGGCGGCGCGGCGTGGGCGGCGGCCGGGGTCTTCGCGCACGGGCGGGGGCTCTGGCACCCCGCGCGGGGGGTCGGCTACGCGGCCGGCTGGGTCGCCGCGCTCGCCTTCGTCGCCCTCGCCTCGTACGCCCTCGTCAAGCGGACGCCCCGCCTCTGGCCGAGGCTGCGGGCCCGGCTGCCGGGCGCGGCGCCCGAGGGAGGCTCCGTCGTGCGCCCTCACTACCTCGCGCACCTCGCCCTCGGCGCCCTCGCCGTCGGCGCCGCCCTCGCGCACGGGGGCTTGCGCCTCGGCGACACGTCGGGCGGGCGCGTCGCGCTCGCGTACCTGCTCGCGTGCGCGTTCGGCTCCCTGCTCGCCCTCGCCTACGCCGGCCTGCCCCGCGCCCTCGGCCGCGTCGAGCGCCACGTCGTGCCGCACGAAGACTACGCGCAAGAGCGGCAGGGCCTGCTCGACGTGCTCGCGCTGCGCATGGCGGGGCAGAACCCGCTCTTGCGCAAGATCACCGAGGCGCTCCTGCTGCCTTATGCCCGCCACCCGCTCGGGCCGCTCGCCCTGCTCGCGTCGCGGCGCTCGCTGCGCGACGAGCAGGCGCGGCTGCGCGCGCTCGTCGAGGCGCGCCTGCAAGGGCGCGGCGGCCAGCGGCTCGAGGGGCTCGACGATCTGGTGCGCCCCGTCGTCGATCTGCGCGCGCTCGGCGCGCGGCGCCTGCTCATGGCGCCCCTGCGCTGGGGGCTGCCCCTGCACCTCATCGCGAGCGCCCTCGCGGCCCTGCTGCTCGTCGCGCACCTGGCCGCCGTCCTCCGGCGTTGAGCGGCGCTCCGTCGCGCCCCGGGCTGAACGCGCCGCGTCGCCGCCCGAAGGGCCCGGGCTGAGCTCGAGGCGCCGGGCGGGGCGCCCGCGCGCGACTTGTGCGTTCGCGGTTGCCGCCCCCTCGCCGCCGCGCTTTGCTAGGAGGGCATGGCCCGGCGCGTTCTTCGAAAGCTCTCGATCGCCGCGGTCGCGCTGAACGCCCTCGCGGGCTGCAGCGACCTGTCGTCGTACTCGGTCCCGCACGACGCCGCCCGGCGCTCGCCGCGGCAGGGCCCGGTCGCCGTGTTCGCCTCGTACGACCCGCGCGTCGGCCGAGAGCTGGGCGCCGTGGTCGCCCGGGGCGGCAGCGACGACGACGTGCGTGAGCTCTTCCCCGAGCTGGTGCGAAAGGTGCAAGAGCTCGGCGGCAACGCGCTCGTCATCGACTCGATGGGCGCGCGCTTCGACCTGGTGTCGCCCTGGGCCACCACGGCCTACGCGCCCTACGGCTGCGGCCTGTCGTGTACGCGCTGGGGGGCGCCGCAGCCTCCGCTCGAGGTCATGACGGTCGAGCTGCGGGGGCGCGCCCTCCTGGTCTCGCCCGACGAGCTGGCGCGGGTCGAGCGGGGGGCGCCGTGAGCGCCCGCCGGTCGCCGGCCTGCTGGGCCCTCGTGCTCGCGCTCGCGGGCGTCGGCTGCGGCAGCGTCGAGGCGCGCACCGTGGCCTTCCGCGCCCCGGGCGCGCCCACGGGCCGGGCCGACCTTTACGTCGGCAAGGTGCCCGAGCGGGCCTATTACGAAGTCGGCCTCGTGCAGGCCGTCGGCACCGGCACGGGCGCCGACGAGGCCTCGGTGCTGCACGCCCTGCGCCTGCGGGCGCAGCGCATGGGCTGTGACGCCGTCGTGCGCGTCGGCGTCGAGCTCGGCCAGACCGCCGCCCACGCCATCGGCGTGTGCGTGCGCTGGTCCGAGGTCGAGGCCGCCCGCGGCGCCCCGGCCGCCGAAAAGGGCGACGCGCCCGCCGCCGGCGAGGGGCCCGCCCGTGGCGGCCCCCCGGCCGAGGGGCCTGCCGTCGGCGGCGCCCCCGTTGCAGATGAGCAAGAGCGCCGCTAAGGGTTGGGCATGGGCCAGAACGTTCGCATTCTCGTGGCCAAGCCCGGGCTCGACGGCCACGACCGCGGGGCGAAGGTGGTGGCGCGCGCCCTGCGCGACGCCGGCTTCGAAGTCGTTTACACGGGCTTGCACCAGACGCCCGACATGATCGCGGCCGCCGCGATCCAAGAAGACGTCGACGCGGTCGGCCTCTCGATCATGTCGGGCGCCCACAACACGCTCTTCCCCGCCGTCATCGAGGCGCTGCGGGCGCGCGGCGCCGACGACATCGTCGTCTTCGGGGGGGGCATCATCCCCGACGAAGACAGGGTTCGGCTCGAGGCCGCCGGGGTCCGGGGCATCTTCACCCCGGGCGCCTCGCTCGCCCAGATCGTCGACTGGGTGCGCGAGAACGTCCGGCCCCACGCCGCCTGAGCCCGGCCCGCGCCCGCCCTGGTAACGGCCCTCGGCTCGGCCCGCTTTCGCCGGGCCGAGCCGAGGCCGGCGCCCGGGCGGGCCGCTTCTTGGCTCGCGCCTCGCGCGCCGCCGCCGCGCGCAGCGACTTCGTGACGTCGGCCCAGAGCGACGACGAGCCGACGAGCTCGGCCACCATCACGGCCTCGGCGGCCGCGCGGTCGGGGCGGGCGCCGCGCGCGTCGAGCGTCTGCGCGATGCGGCGGCCGACGGCGTAGCGGGTGACGAGCTCGGCGCGCGCGACGTCGAAGGGGCCGCAGAGCGTCCAGCGGAGGCTCCAGATCTCGTCGGCGACCCAGTCGGCGAACACCTCGCTCGGCCCCTCGGGCGAGGGCGAGCGGCGCTCGGCGCGGTCGAAGGCCGGCGCCCAGGGCCGCGCGCGGCGCGAGGGGCGCAGCGCGCCCGAGAGCTGCAAGAGCGCGTCGCCGAACCAGCCGAACGCCTCGCCCGCGGCGCTGCCGTCGACCTCGGCCCGCAGCGCGTGCCCGATCGCGTCCCAGCTCGTGTCCGCGAGCGGCGGCAGCGGGCGCGCCTCGAGCGCGTCGAAGGGGTCGCCCGAGGCCGCGAGGCGGGCGAAGAGATCGGCCTCGACGGCCTCGTAGGTCGAGAAGGCGACGCGCCGGCGGGCCGTGAGCGCGACGCGGGGGCCGACGACGACGTCGGCCCAGAGCCGCCCCGCCCGGTCGCCGAGCGAGCGCTCGGCCTCGTCGAGGCGCACGGGGGGGCGCTCGCCGAGGGTGCGGCAGGGGCAGCGGTGGTTGGTGCTCACCCGGCCGCCCCGCGGCGTGCTCGCGAGCCCGTAGGGGAAGCGCCGGCAGGTGTTCGGCTTGGCGAGCGGCCCCCCGCTCGCGTGCAGCGCGCAGCCCGTCGGCGCGAGCAGCGGGCACTGCCGCTTCTCGCTCGGCCGGATGGCGGTGAAGGTCGGGTCGGTGTAGCGAATGAGCGCGCCCGGCAAGAGCAGCCGGAACGCCTTCTGTTCGTCGCGCCCGAGCGGGCCGAGCGCGTGCACGTCGGTGCAGCAAAGGCCGTCGCCCGCGCACGCGAAGCGCGCGCCCGGGCGGGCGAGGAGCGGGCGGAGGGGCATGGGCGGGGCCCTTTCGGCCCGTCAGCGTGGCGGCGCGCTCTCGGCCGCCGGCTCGGGGCGCCAGGCGGGCTTGGGGTTCAGCCAAGCAGCCTCGCCGCTCAGCCGGTACACGGTCAAGCGGAGCAGATCGACGCCGACCGTGCAACTCGCGACGCGCTCGCCCCCGTCGCCGAGGGCGTACGAGCCGGTGACGATGACGCCCCAGGGCACCCCGAGGTTGACCGAGGCGATGAAGCCCGGGCCCCCCTCGCCGCTCAGCCGGGTGAAGCCGCCGGCGTCGACCGCGGCGCCCCACGACCCGACGACGTAGCCCTGCGTGGCCGCGCGGGCGTACGCCGCCGCCGCCGTGCCGTCGCCGAAGTAGGGGATGACGCGCGTGCCCACGCCGACCATGACCGCGCCCGAGGGCGGCGAGCCCATGCCGAGGTCGACCGGCAGGGTGAAGCGCAGCGGCTGCTGCTCGCGCCCCCCGCCCTCGAGCGACGCGGCCCCGAAGCCCAGCGAGAGCCAGCTGCTGACGTCGGCCCGCGCCGGGGCGGCCGAGGCGGCGGTGGCGGCGAAGGCGGCAAGGGCGCCGAGGGCCCGGGGCCGGGCCGTAGTGCGAAAGGGGCCGAAGAAGTTCATGGAGTCCGGCGACGCGGCGGCCGCGCGCGTTGGCCATAGGCCGGCCCGCCCGCCCTTACAAGCCCCGGGCAGGGGTGGCGGGGTGTTCGAGCGCGGGCCGAGGCCCGGCCGGCCCCGCCCTTTTCTCGCCCCCGCGCGCCGCCGGCCGCGCCCCCGGGCGGGGGCGGGGCACGCTTTCGCTTGACGATCGCCGGTCGGGCCGATAGATGCTCGGGCACCGTACGCGGCGGAGTAGCTCAGTCGGCTAGAGCAGGCGTTTCATACGCGCCGGGTCGGGGGTTCGATTCCCTCCTCCGCCACCACACTCGCCCTTCGACCGTCTCGATGCCGTCGATTCGAGCCGGTCGAACCTCGGGCGCCCGCGCCGCGCTGGCCCAAAGGCTCGCGCGGCGCCCCCGGGTCTCGGGGCGCCCGGGTCTCGGGGGCGCCCGCGCCCGGCCGCCGCGGCACCCCGCCGCCCGACCGAAGGGGGCGGGCCGAGGGCGGCGACCGCCCGATCGGGTCGGTGCTCGCGAACGGGCTCGAAGCGAGCGCCGCTCGAGCGCAAACCGCCCGAACTCGGGCCGTTTGCGCTCGGCGCTAGGCTCTGTCCGACGAAGGCGGACCGAGCTCGGCGCCCGAGGCGCACGCCGTCGGCCGGGGCGGGGGGCGCAGGAATCCGCCTGGAGTTCAAGCCGCCGGCCCCGGCCGACGGCGCCGCGAATCGGGCGCCGGGCGCCAGGAGCCTTCGTCGGACAGAGCCTAGCGGCGCGACGAGGGCGGCGAGGCGATCGCGCGCACGATGCGCTCGAGCTCGTCGAGGGCGCCGCGCGCGAGCGCGTGCGTCACGCCCGCGCGCCGCGCCGCATCGAGCTCGGCGGCGTCGGCCCCGAAGGCGACGATGGCCATCGACGAGGTGCGCGGCTCTTGCCGCAGCGCGCGCACGAGCCGCTCGCCGTCGACCCCCGGCGCGCTGATGTCGAGCACGAACACCGCCGGCACGCTGCTACAGGCGGCGACGAGCGCGCGGTAGGGGTCGCCGTACGAGGCGACCTCGGCGACGTCTTGCAGGTGCCGGCCGAGGTCGCCGGCGACCGTCGCGTCGACGAGCTGCACGCGCGAGACGGCGGCGCCCGGCGCCGCGCCGGCCATCTCGGGCGGGATGGGCAAGCCGCGCGACAGAAGGTAGTCACGGACCGAGGACTCGAAGATGCGCCGATGCCCCCCGGGCGTTGTGACCGCCTTCAACAAGCCCGCGTCACACCAACGGATGACCGTCATGGACGTGACACCCGCCCACGCTGCGACTTGACCTGGCGTGAAATAACGGGGGGCGTTTGCTGGCAGAGACGTGGAAGCCACGGCGAGACGATGGCACAGAGCGCGCCGGTAACCAACCAAAACGCGCGGGAAAATTCCGTGTAAGGCGAACAACGTCATAGGAAGATTCTCGTCCCGACGAAGGGCGGGAATTCGACCGAATTTTCGCCTCCTTCGGGCAACGCTCCGGCGGCGGCGGGCGGCGGGGCGGCGCCCCGCTCGGGGCCGCCCGCGCGGCCGCGCCCGCCGCCCCCCCCCGGGCGGAAAAATTCGCGCCCAGGGCGGGGCCGGGCGCGCCCCCGGGGGCCGAGCGCCCGCCCCAGCGCCGCCCCGGCGCCGCGCCGGCGCTCAAGCGACCAGGGCCGCGAGCTCGTCGCTGATGCGGCGCAGGCCCCGCACGCGCGCCCCGAGGGTCGCCAGGTAAACCGTTCTGCCGGCGACGGAAAGCGCGTGCACGTACAGGTCGGCGCCGCCGGTCGTTTGCTCGAACTCGTCCTCGCGGGCCAGCCCGCGGGCGCACCGCTCGCCCAGCGTGCCGAGCGCCAGTCCGTCGGCGCCCCCCCGCCCGACGACCAGCCCGAGCCCGTCCGAGAGCGCCGCCGCGCTCAAGCCGAAGCGCGAGAGTAGCGCCTCGAGGTAGGCGCCGACGGCCTCGGCCCGGCGGGTCGTCCCCGATACGAAGTCAGTCGCCACGGTTATGACCGGTGGTTCTGCACGGAACCCGGGGCTCGGGCCAAGTTCCCGGCGCGGGGGGCGCGGCCCCGAGTCCCGGCGCGGGGGGCGCGGCCCCGAGGCCCTGCCCCGACCGTTGACCGCGCGGGCGAGCCCGCCCCGCCGACCTCGCCGCCGCGCCCGCCGACCTCCGGCCGCTGACCGCGCGGGCGAGCCCCCGGCGTGCCAGCCCGGCCGGCACGGCCCCGCGGGTTGGCACGTCGCCTTACCCCCCGCGCGCCGTGCCCGCCGCCTCGCCCCCGCGCGCCGACGCCGGCGCGGCCCCGCGCGCGGCGCCCGCCACCCCGCCCCCCGCGCGAGCATCATCTTTGCTTCTCCCGCCGCCCTCGCGCTTCCCGGCGGACGGGGGCCACGCGCCGGCCCCGCCGCCCGGGCGCGCGGGGCGCACGAGTGCGCGCCCTTCCGCCACGTGCTGGCCGACCCCCGCCGCCCGGGCGCGCGGGGCGCACCCGCCGGCCCTTCCGTGGTACGTTCCGCCCCCTGCACATGAGGTTTCTCTGCATCTCCGACCTGCACGGGCACGCCGACGCGCTGCGCGCCGTGCTGCGCGCGGCCGAGGCGCGCGGGTACGCGCGGCTGCTCGTCGCCGGCGACCTCTGCTTTCCGGGGCCCGACCCGCTCGGCACCTGGAAGCTCCTCATGGCCGCCGGCGCCACCTGCGTGCAGGGCATCGGCGACCGCGCCCTCGCCACCCTCGACGTCGCCAAGCTGCAGGCGCGCAACGACCACGAGCGCGAGCGGCTGCGGCGCCTGTGCGAGGCGCGCACCGAGCTCGGCGAGCTCATCGTCGCGCGCCTGGCCAAGCTGCCGACGAGCGTGCGCATCCCGCTGCCGAGCGGCGACGAGCTGCTCGTCGTGCACGGCTCGCCCGCCGACCCCACCGAGGGCATGGACGAGACCATGTCCGACGCCGAGCTGCTGGCGCTCATCCGCGACGACCCGGCCGACGTCGTCGTGTGCGGCTCGACGCACGTGCCCTTCGACCGCTGGGTGCAGGGCGTGCGCGTCGTCAACGTCGGCTCGGTCGGCGAGGCGCCCGGCGGGCGCCACGCCCACGCTACCTTTATCGAAGCGAGCGCCGAGGGCATCACCGTCGAGCAGATCGTCGTGCCCCGCGACGCCGTCGCGGCCTGAGGCCCCGGGCCTTGGCGAGGCGCAAGCTGCCCCTGCTCGGCGCGCCCGAAGGGGCCGCGCCGCCGACCATGGCCGCCCTGCGCGCGCGCCTCGGCGGGCGGCTCGAGGGCCCGGCGTCGGCCGACGCCGGCCGGCCCGTCACCGTCGGCGGCGAGGTCGGCGTCCTGCTCTCGCGCGACGAGCGCGGCTGCGACGTCTGGCTCGGCGACAACCGCGTCAAGCGCGCCGCCGGCCCCTCCGCGTTCGTCCTGCCCGGGCCGCCGCCCTCCGAGCTCGCCCCCGCCGCGCAGGCCGCCCGCCGCTTCGCCGACCTGCGCGAGGGCGAGCGCGTCTCGTTCGTCGCCCCCGACGGCCGCCTCGAGCAGGGCCTGCTCTTCGAGAAGTGCCGCTTCGGCGCGCTCGTCGCGCGCGACGACGGGTCGATCCTCGGCGTCGGGTTTCAGCGCCTCTTCCCTGCGCGCTCGCCCGAACTCAACTAGTCTCCTTGGGCTAACATTTGCGAATTCAACTAACCTGATCGCGCCAACACACCGGCTCCACGTGCGCGCGGGGCGGGCGCGTCCGGGCGCGCGGCGGGCCCGAGACGGCCCCTTGCGACGTCTAGGGTGCCTTACCCTGCTGCGTCCCGATTCCGGCCGTCTTGCCCCCTCCACGCGCCCGCGTTCGGCATCGACGCGCGTAGGCGGTCGTCGGGCTCCGGGTGGGGGGGCGGGCGAATGCTCTCGTGACCCACTTTACACCTCGGTAAGCAAGTTTGGGGCCGCCTTCGAGGCGTTCGGCCAGGCCCGAGCGGCGGACGCGTTCAGAACGACCAGCCGAGGTTCACGTTGAGCAGCGGCAAGAACGCCGACCGCTCGGCCGTCGCCCGGTCGCCGCTCGCGTCTTCGGCCTCGGCCTGCGCGACCAGGTACTGCACGCCGCCCTGCACGGCCAAGGTCAGGCCCTCGCGCATCACGAACTTGTAGCCGACGAAGGGGCCGACCGCGAGGCCATCGGCCGCGCCGGTCGCGCGCACCGACCCGACGCTGTCTTGGGTCTTCACCCCGACGTACAAGATCTCGGCGCCGAGCTGCAGGCCCTTGTCGAAGGTGCTCGTGGGGTAGCCGACGACCTGCCCGCCGAGCTCGAACACCGAAAAGCGCGGCCGCTCGCCGTCGATCGAATCGCCCGAGCGAATGCTGCCGATGCCCCCGATGACCGCCGCCCCGAGGTGATCGCCCAGGCGAAACTCGCGTGCCAGCGCCGGCGGCGCGCGATTGCGCGGCGATTCGCGCGGCGAGGCGCCGGCCGTTCACAGCCGAACCCTGATCGAGATGGCGGGCCCGTCCGCCGCGACCGAGATGGCGGGCCCGCCGCCGCGACCAAGATGGCGGGGCCGGCCGCCATCTCGCTCCTCGGATGGGCCGCCCGCGCCCGCTCCTCCGCGGGCCGCCCGCCGCCACGCCGCGGGCCGCCCGCCGTCGCTCCTCCGACGGGCGGCCCGCCGCCACGCCGCGGGCCGCCCGCCGTCGCTCCTCCGGCGGGCTGGCCGCCGCCACGCCGGGGGGCGCCCGCCGTCGCTCTTCCGACGGGCTGGCCGCCACGACGCCGCGGGCCGCCCGCCGCCGCGAGGGGCGCGGGGGAAGGCGCCGCCCGCGCGGCGCGTACGAGCGCGCTCAGCCGTCGGCCGGCGCGAGCAGGTAGCCGTGGCGCACGAGGCCGTAGATGGTGTCGACGAGGGCCTCGACCTCGACCTGCCAGCCGCGCGACACGATCTGCAAGAGCACCTCTTTGAGGCCGCCCATCGTGAAGTAGGCGAGCAGGCGCGCGTCGCCCCCGCGCACGATGCCGAGCGACTGGCCCTCGGTGATGCTCTCGATGAAGAGCTTGGCGATCTCGTCGTAGAAGCTGAGCAGCTTGCCGTCGAACGAGGGGTCGACCCCGACGGCGTCGGCGATGAGAATTTTGCTCATCGGCCGGTCGTCGAGCAAGACGAGCAAGATGCGGCGAATGTTGTCGCGCGTCTGCGCCTCGACCGGGCGCGCGGGGTCGCGCGGGTCGACCCGGTGAATGGCCATCGCGAGCCGGGTGAAGAAGCGGTCGACGAGCTCTTCGAAGAGCGTACGCTTGTCGGCGAAGTAAAGGTAGAAGGTGCCGCGCGCGACGCCGGCGGCGGCCACGATGTCGTCGACCGTCGTGGCGTGGTAGCCGTGGCGGGCGAAGACGTCGCGGCCGCGCGCGAGAATTTGCTGCCGCCGGTCGACCTTGCCCCGCCCGGCGGCGCCTGCGCGCACCTCGGCGGGGGGGGCGGGCCGCGGAGCCCGGGCGTGCTTGCCCTCGTCGGGGGCACGCTTGGGGCGGGGGGACGAGGCTCGGGTCGCGATGCCCAAGGCATAAACGGGCGAGCCCCGGCCGACAACCCTCACGGCCGCGGCGGCCCTGTCGTTCGCGCTCGCACCCGGCGCGGGCGAGGGCCCGGCGGAAGCAGGCGGCGTTCCATCGGGCGCGAGAGCCATGCGGCGCGGGCGCCCGAAAGCGGGGCGGTGCCGGGGGCCACGATGTGGGGTGAAGGGCCCGCCTAGGCGGGGCGGGTTCGGGGGCCACGACGCGGGGCGAGGGGCCCGCCTAACGTTTCGTAACGTTTGCGTTTCGGCTTGCGCGGCCCAAACCGGGCGGATACGACCTCTCCTCGCGAACTGACACGTCCGTCTAGTTGCTCGTGCTCTTGCGTTCGACGTAGTTTCTCGCAGTTCCCACGCGTCCTCGGGCGGCGAACTGACACGCGCGTCGCCGTCGTTTTCGGGAGGTTCTGGCATGGCCAACGGGTATGCGGGCTCGGTCGTTCTCGGCGTCGACGTCGGCTCGACGACGGTCAAGGCGGTCGTCATCGACCCCGAGACGAAGACCATTTTGTGGCGCGACTACCAGCGCCACCAGACCAAGCAGCCCGAGAAGGTGTTCGAGTTCCTCGAGCGCATCGAGGCCGACTTCGCGGGCGCGGCGCCGAAGAACACCTGGCGCGTCTTCGTGACGGGCTCGGGGGCGGGGCCGCTCGCGGGGCCGCTCGGCGCCAAGTTCGTGCAAGAGGTCAACTCGGTCACGCTCGCGGTCGAGCACCTGCACCCCGACGTCGGCTCGGTCATCGAGCTCGGCGGGCAAGACGCCAAGATCATCATCTTCAAAGAAGACAAGCAGACGGGCGACAAGCAGCCCATCGCGTCGATGAACGACAAGTGCGCCTCGGGCACCGGCGCCACCATCGACAAGTGCATGATCAAGGTCGGCGTCGAGCAGGCCTACTCGAACGCGCTGCGCTTCAACGGCGACAAGCTGCACCACGTCGCGGCCAAGTGCGGCGTGTTCGCCGAGACCGACATCGTCAACCTGGTCAAGAGCGGCATCCCGTCCGACGAGATCTTGTGCTCGCTCGCCGACGCGATCGTGCTGCAGAACCTGTCGGTGCTCACCCGCGGCAACACCCTGCGCCACCGCGTGCTCCTGCTCGGCGGGCCGAACACCTACCTGCCCTTCCTGCAAGACTGCTGGCGGCTGCGCATCCCCGAGACGTGGCGCGAGCGCGGCTACGACTACCCGAAGGACGTGCCGGTCGAAGAGCTCGTCTTCGTGCCCGAGAACGCCGAGTACTACGCGGCCTTCGGGGCGGCGCTCTTCGGCCTGGGCGAGCCGGCCGAGGTGGGGCAGTACGCGGGGCTCGAGGGCCTGCGCGAGTACATGACCAACGGGCGCAAGGCGCGGCTCGGCGAGACGGCGGGGCCGCCGCTCGTCAAGACGAACGGCGAGGCCGACGCGTTCCGCGACCTCTACCAGATCCCCAAGTTCGAGCCGATGCGGCTCGCGCCCGGCCAGCGCCTGCGGGCGGTCATCGGGCTCGACGGCGGCTCGACCTCGTCGAAGGCGGTGCTGGTCGACGAAGAGCAGCGCATCGTCTGCAAGGCGTACCAGCTCTCGAAGGGCAACCCCATCGCCGACACGAAAGAGCTCCTGGCGAAGCTGCGCGACTACGTCACCGCGCAGGGCGCCGAGCTCGAGGTCTTGGGCTTCGGGGCGACGGGCTACGCGGCCGACGTCTTGCAAGAGTGCATGCGGGCCGACGTGAACATCGTCGAGACCGTCGCGCACATGATGAGCGCGGTGCACTTCTTCGGCGACGTCGACGTCATCTGCGACATCGGCGGGCAAGACATCAAAGTCTTGTTCATGAAGAACGGCGACATCGCCAACTTCCGGCTCTCGAACTCGTGCTCGGCCGGCAACGGCATGCTCTTGCAGGCGATGGCCGACCAGTTCGGCATCCCCGTCACGCAGTACGCCGAGACGGCGTTCCAGGCCGAGCTGAGCCCGAAGTTCAGCTACGGCTGCGCCGTCTTCCTCGACACCGACCGGGTGAACTTTCAGAAAGAGGGCTACTCGAAAGAAGAGCTGCTCTCGGGGCTCGCCCAGGTCTTGCCGAAGAACGTCTGGCAGTACGTGGTGCAAATTCCCCGGCTCGCGGCGCTCGGGCGCAAGTTCGTCCTGCAGGGCGGCACGCAGTACAACCTGGCGGCCGTCAAGGCGCAGGTCGACTACATCAAAGAGCGGGTGCCCGACGCCGAGGTGTACGTGCACCCGCACACGGGCGAGGCCGGCGCGATCGGCGCCGCGATGGAGACCCTGCGCGTCGTCAAGCGCCGCGGCGCGTCGACCTTCATCGGCATCGAGGGCGCGATCGCGCTCGAGTACACGACGAAGAACGACGAAGAGACCGTCTGCCACTTCTGCCCGAACGAGTGCAAGCGCACGTTCATCGACACGAAGCGGCCCGACGGCACGACCTCGCGGTACATCTCGGGCTTTTCGTGCGAGAAGGGCACGGTCGAGTCGAAAGAGGCGATGCTCTCGCTCGTCGAAGAGCGCAAGCAGATCGCCAAGCAGTACCCGAACTGCGTCGACTACGAGCAGGGCCTCGCCTTCCGGTCGTTCTACAAGGCGGCGACGCTGCCCGAGGCCGGCGCCCCGGTCGACGACGTGGTCGTCAAGCGCGGCCTCTTCGGGCTGAAGCGCGTGCCGGTGACGCGGCCCTTCCAATCGTCGGGCAACGCGAACCGCGACAAGTTGCGCAAGATCCGCATCGGCATACCCCGCGTCTTGAACCTCTACTCGACGGCGCCCTACTTCCGGGCGTACTTCGAGGCGCTCGGGGTGCCGAAGGCCAACGTCGTCTTCAGCGACGAGACGACCGAAGAGATGTGGGTCGAGGGCGGCAAGTACGGCTCGATCGACCCGTGCTTCCCCTCGAAGGTGGCGCAGGCGCACATTCACAACCTGCTGTTTCACCAGCACAGCGAGAAGAAGCCGCTCAGCTACATCTTCTTCCCGATCTTGACGCACGTGCCGAACTTCCTCGTCAAATCGATGGATAACGCCTCGTGCCCGATCGTGGCCGGCACGCCCGACGTGATGAAGGCGGCCTTCACCAAGGAGGTCGACTTCTTCGCGCAGCGGGGCATCGAGTACGTCGACCCGGCGCTCTCGTTCTCCGAGCCGGTGCTGACGGCGCGGCGCATGTTCGAGATCTGGGGGCCGCGGCTCGGCATCAGCGAAGACGAGAACGACTTCGCCTGCCGCGAGGCGATGCGGGCGCTCGACGCCTTCGACCGCGACGTCCAAGAGAAGGGGCGGGCCATCCTCGAGACCGTCGAGGCCGAGAACCGCATCGCCATTCTCGTCCTCGGGCGGCCCTACCACAGCGACCCGGGGCTCAACCACAGCATTCCGGTCGAATTTCAGGTGCTGGGGTACCCGATTCTGTCGATTCGCAGCATCCCCAAAGACGAAGAATACTTGAAGCGCTACTTCCGCGAAGAGGTCAAGCGCGGCCAGTCGGTGTTCGACATCAACGACGTGTGGCCCGAGAACTACTCGGCCAACAGCGCGCAGAAGGTGTGGGCGGCGAAGTTCGCGGCGCGGCACCCGAACGTGGTGGTGCTCGACCTGTCGAGCTTCAAGTGCGGCCACGACGCGCCGACCTACGGCATCATCGACGGCATCATCGGCACGTCGCAGACGCCCTACGCGGCGCTGCACGATCTCGACGCGAACAAGCCGGGCGGGTCGATCAAGATCCGCGTCAAGACGTACGCGCACTCGCTCGGGCTCTACCAAGAGCGGCTCGAAGACCAGGCGAAGCTGCGCGACCGGCTGCAGGTGGCGATCGACGAGAAGCGGCTCGAGCTCTTGAAGCTCAAGCAAGACCAGCTGGCCTCGCTGCGCCGGCAAGACCCCGAGCTCGAGCGGCAGATCGCCGAGCTGTCGCAGAAGCTCGCGGCCTACCGGGCGCCGGCCGAGCCGGCGGCCGCGGCCGACGACGTCAAGGGGCTCGTGCAACTGAAGAAGAAGGCCGAGAACGGCTCGCTCGTCGCCGCCAAGGGCAAGGCAGGCGCGCCGGCGGCGGCCGAGTGACGGGCGGCGGAAGGTGACAGAGAGGGAAGGAGGAACGCGATGGCGGCCAGAGACGAGGTTGACGTGACGCGGAGCGAACAGCCGGGCGGCCGGCGCAGCTTGCCGCTCGTGAACGGGGGGCCGAAGGGCGAGGCGCTCGACATCGACGCCGAGCTCGCGGCCTTCGAGCAGCAAGAGCGCGCGCGGCTCGGGCTCGGCCAAGAGCGCGCGCAGTGGCGCGACGAGATGGTCGACCCGAGCTTCACCAAGAGCCAGCGGGCGACCACGACGCTGCTCGTCTGCGGCCTGACGATGGCCCACGACCTCTTCGTCGAGGCGGGCCTGAAGGGCCTCGGCTACAACGTCAAGCACATCGACGCGCCCGACAACGCCGCCCTGCAGTACGGCAAAGAGTTCGGCAACCGCGGCCAGTGCAACCCGACCTACTACACGGTCGGCAACCTCGTGAAGTACCTCAGCGACCTGCGCGACAAGGGCGGGCTGACCACGCAAGAGGTCATCGACCGCTACGTCTTCGTCACCGCCGGCGCCTGCGGGCCCTGCCGCTTCGGCATGTACGTCACCGAGTACCGCAAGGCCCTGCGCGACGCGGGCTTCGACGGCTTCCGCGTGCTGCTCTTCCAGCAGACCGGCGGCTTCAAGCAGGCGACCGGCGAGGGCGTCGGGCTCGAGATGAACCCCGCCTTCTTCGTCACGCTCACCAAGGCCATCTTGATGGGCGACGTCGTCAACGCGGTCGCCTACCGCATCCGCCCTTATGAGGTCGAGCCGGGCGCGACCGACCGGGCGATGGAGGCCGCGAAGAAGATCATCTACGCGGCGCTCGCCGCGCGCTCGAACACGCTCGTCGCGATGCACCGGGCCCGGCGCGAGTTCGCCGCCGTCCAGGTCGACCGCCTGCGGCCCAAGCCGAAGGCGAGCATCATCGGCGAGTTCTGGGCCATGACGACCGAGGGCGACGGCAACTACCAGCTGCAGCGCTTCCTCGAGAGCGAGGGCGCCGAGGTCGACATTCAGCTGGTCACGGCCTGGCTGCTCTACATGCTCTGGGAGGGCCGGCGCGACACCAAAGAGCGCCAGAACCTGCGCGGCGCCGACGGCTCGCTCTACGGCCTCGACGGGCTCGGCACCTACGGCATCGCCAAGCGCCTGGCCACCCTGCGCTTCGCCGAGGCGGCCGCGCGCACCGTCTTCGGGGCCTACGCGGTCGCGGGCGGCCTTTACAACTACCACCTGCCCGACATGGACGAGGTCGCCGCGGTCGCGCACGAGTTCTATTCGAACGATCTGCGCGGCGGCGAAGGCCACATGGAGGTCGGCAAGCTCATCTTGAACAGCCTGAAGCGCAAGGCCCACGTCACCGTGTCGGTCAAGCCCTTCGGCTGCATGCCGAGCGCGTCGGTGTCCGACGGGGTGCAGTCGCTCATCACCGAGCGCTTCCCCGGGTCGATCTTCTGCGCGGTCGAGACGAGCGGCGACGGGCGCGTCAACTTCTACTCGCGCATTCAAATGTACCTCTTCAAGGCGCGCGCCGCGGCCGAGGCCGAATTCGACGCCGCGCTCGCCCAGTACGGCCTCACCAAAGAGCAGGTCGAGGCCTACCTCGCCAAACACCCCCGCCTCGCCTCGCCGCTCTTCAAGCCCGACCACGTCGACGCCGGCTCGGCCGCCGATCTCGTGCACCACGTCGCGCCCTACCTCACCAAGTCGTTCGCCGAGCGCCAGCTCGATCGCGCCCGCGGCCTCGCCAAGGCGGTGCGCGAGGGCGGGCCCAAGCTCGTCGCCGGGGCCAAGGGCCTCTACGAGCGCGCGCCCGAGATCGCCGAGCGCCTCAAGGCCGACGCCGAGCTCGTGCGCGATCTCGCCCGCGGCAAGTTCGACGAGATGCTGCCGCTCGCGTCCGAACTGCTCGCGCGCTCGGCCCGCCAGGCCGAGTCGACCGTGGGCCCCTCGGCCCCCCGCGCCGCCCGCGCCGAAGGCGCCCCGGCGTCGGCCGTCGCCGCGGCCGAGTGAGCGGGCCCGCGGCCGCGGCGGGGTGAGTCGGCCCCCGCCCGCGGCCGCGCCGCGCGGGGCGGCGCCTCGGGGCCCCGGCGGCCCGCGGCCGGCCGCCCGGGGTGGGCGTTGCCCCCGACTTCGGTCAGAGTATAAGGGCCGCCCAACCGGCAGTGAGGCCCCCTCGTGACGCAAAGCCCTTCTTCACATCGTGGCGGCAAGCCCGCGCGCATTGGCATCTTCGGCTGGGGCGTCGTGGCGCCCGGGGCGAAAGACATGGCGGCCTTCCGCGCGCTGCTCGAGCGCGGCGAGACCGCCCTGCGCCCGAGCCCCCGGGCCGAGCTCGGCTACGGGCTCTTCGCGGTCGGCGACCCCGACTTTCGTTTCGAAGAGTACGCCCCGTGGGTCGCCTCGCGCCACGGCGAGGGCTACGTCGCGCGCATGCGCTCGAAGATGGGCGAGAACGTGCTCTTCTCGGTCGGCGCGATGGTGCAGGCGCTCGGCTGCGACGAGCGGCTCGAGGGCCTCCTGCGCGAGCTCGACGGGCGCTGCCACATCTACGTCGGCTCCGGCGTCGGCGACCTGCCCGAGAGCTACCGCGCCGCGACCGACCTCGCCCGCGCCCTGCGCGTGTGGAACCACTTCTGGGCCGAGCCCGCGCGCTGCGAGGCGCGCCGCCGCTACGCCGCCGAGGGGGTCGCGCCCGGCGGCGCCGAGGCGCCGCCCGACCCCGCGGCGCTGCCGGTCGACAGCGACGAGCGCTGGCAGGCGCTCGGGGCCTGGGACGCCTTCTGGGCCTCGCACTCGGACGCGCTCGCCGCCTTCACCGCGCGCTACGCCGAGATCGAGCGGCTCGACTTCGACGAGGCCGAGGGGCCGGGCGGGGCGCCGACCAGCGCGATCCACAAGCGGCAGCGGGCCCACCGCAAGCTGATCGACGAGGTCGGCTGCCCCAAGCCGCCCTGGGCCGCGGTCGACTCCGACCTCATTTGGAACATCCAGAACGTCCCCTCGTCGCAGCTCTCGATGCTGCTCGGCGTGCACGGGCCCGCGTGGGCGACGGTGGGCGCCTGCTCGGCCTTCGGCGTCTCGCTCAAGTGCGGCATCGACGCCATCCGCCGGGGCGAGGCGAGCGCGGTCATCGTCGGCACGACCGACCCGCGGCCCGACCCGGCGCTGGTCGGCGCCTTCCACCAGGCGCGCGTGATGCCGGGCACGGGCGAGGTGAACTTCCCGCTGACCTCGCTGCGCGGCACGCACGTCTCGGGCGGCGCCTGCCTGTGGATCATCGGCGACGCCGACTACTTCGAGGCCCGGGGCCTGCGCCCGGTCGGCGGCTACGTCGCCGCGGCGACCGTCTCGTCGGACGCCGAGCACATCATCACGCCCTCGAAGACCGGCCCCAAGCGCGCCATCGACCACGCGTTCGCCGAGGCGGGCATCGGCCCCGGCGACGTCGCCATCGCCGACCTGCACGCGACGGGCACCCCGGGCGACATCAACGAGCTCGCCCTGCTCGAGAGCTACCTCGGCCCGCAGACGCTCGTCACCGCGCGCAAGGGCGTCTTCGGCCACGGCATGGCCAACTGCGGCGGCTGGGAGCTCACGGCCCTCGCCCTGAGCCTGCGCGAGGGCTTCGCCTTCCCCACGGGCATCCCCGAGGGTGCCCTCAACCGCCGCGTGCGCGAGGCGCGCGGCGACACCGTGGTGACCTCGGGCCGGCCCGTGCGCCGCGGCTACGGCATCAAGACGATGCTCGGCATCGGCGGCATCACCGCCTGCGTGATCTTGAAGGCCGCCGACGGCGAGCCCGAGCCGGCCTGAGCCGGCTCCCCCCCCGCCCCGGGGCGCCCGCCTTCCGCCGCGCGGCCGCCTCCGGTATCGCCACCGGCCTGGCTCTCGCGCCGGCGATCGCGTTTTTCGGGGGCGAATCGGGGGGCGCCGAGCCGGCACCCCGATTCTTGGGGCCGACACCCCCGTTCTCGGGGCAGGCCCCCCCATTTGTTGAGGCCGGCACCCCGATTCGGGGGGCGAACACCCCGATTTTCGGCGCTGACACCCCCATTCTCGGGGGGTGTACCCGCCCTCGCGGGCCGGGCGCCCCGATTTGGGGGGGGCCGCCGCTCGAGGGGCGGGCGCCCCGATTCGGGGGGGGCCGCCGCTCGAGGGGCGGTCGCCCCGATTCGGGGGGCCACTGCTCGAGGGGCGGGCGCCCCCACCGGCGGGGAAACGGCGCGTGCGGGCGGGGCCGGGCGCCCGGCGGGGGCTCCTCAATGCCGGCGGCTGTGGGTCGTCGTCGGGCGCGCAAACCGGCCAGGCACATGGACGGTGCGCGCGGGCGCGGCCGGCGCCGGGGGCAGCGAGTGCGGGTGCACGAGCGGAGGGGCCTTGCCCCGCGACCCCGCGTCGGCGGCGCCACGGGGCGCGGGGCCCTCGGGCGAAGATGAGGCCGCCCGTGGCAAGGCGCCGCCACCGAGCGCGTCGGGCAAGGGCGGGGCGGTGGCCGTCGCGGCGGGGCCGGCGTTCTCGCCCGCTTGCGTCGGCGCGAGGCAGCGCGAGAGCAGCGCGCCGGCCAGCAGCGCGACGACCAGCAGCGACGCGAGGGTGGTGGCGCTGAGGGTGAGCATCGGGGGCGAGCGGCGCACCCCCGCGGGCGCCTCGAGCGGCGGGGCCTTCGCCTGCACGTCGGGCGGAGGCGCGCGGCGCGGCCCCGCGGGCGCCTCGGCGTGCGGAGCCCTCACCCGCGCGTCGGGCGGAGGCGTGCGGCGCGGCCCTGCGGGCGCCTCGAGCGGCGGGGCCTTCGCCTGCACGTCATGCGAGGGCCGCGGGGGCGCGGCCGAGGTCGTGGTCGGGGCGAGCTGCCCCCGGCGCGCGCTCGGCGGCGCCGACGCGCGGCCTTCGGGCGCGGCGCCCGCGGCGAGGCCTTCGGACCGCTCGGTCTTCGGGCTGGCCTCGTCGGGGGCGAGCCCACGAGGGGGCGTGGGCAGCGGCGGGGTCGGCGTGGGCTCGTCGCTCGGCGTGTCCGGCGGGGCCGGCACGTGCGGGCGCGTCGGCACGAGCTCGTCGTCGGCCGCGGGCCCGGCGGGCGGCGCGAGGACGCGGGTCGGGGCGATCTCTTCGTCTGCCGCGGGCGCGCGTGCCGGCACGAGCACGCGCGTCGGCACGCCCTCTTCGATCGGCGCGCGCGGCGGGGGCGCTACGTCGGGCGGGGCGGGCGGGGGTGCCGCGTAGGCGGGGTTCGACCTCGTCGCGGCGAGCCGACGCGGCAGGGCAGGCGGGGGCGCCTCGTAGGCGGGGTTCGATGCGGTCGCGGCGGGCCGGCGCGGCGGGGCGGGCGGGGGCGCCGCGTAGGCGGGGTTCGACCTCGTCGCGGCGAGCCGGCGCGGCGGGGCGGGCGGGGACGCCGGAGGCTTCGGCCACTCGGGCGCGCTCTCGATGTGGGCGAGCAACGACTCGATGCGGCGCCGCCGGGTCGCCCGCTCGCGCTCGAACGCCTTGCCGAGCAGGGCGCCGAGCTCGGCGTACGAGACGGGCTGCCCCCAGGCCCGCAAGACCGCCTCGAGGTCGCGGCGCATCTGGTCGGCGGTCTCGTAGCGGTCGCCGGGCAGCGGGGCGAGGGCGCGCTCGCAAATGCGGAGCAGGGGCGTACGGGCGATGGCGCGCTCGTCGCGCGGCCGGGGCACCTCGTGCAGGGCCAGGCGCCCGGCGATCTCGCCGAGCGCGAGGTCGCCCCAGAGGGGGCGGCCGGTGAGCTCTTCCCAGAGCATGGCGCCGGCCGAGAAGACGTCGGCGCGGCGGTCGATCGCGCCGCCGGCGAGCTGCTCGGGCGCCATGTACGCGATGCGGCCGTTGACCTCGCCGGCGTCGGTCCGGTGGCGCGCGCCGACGGCCTTGGCGACGCCGAAGTCGACGACCTTGGCCCGCCCCTCGTAGGTGACGAAGACGTTCTCGGGCGCCACGTCGCGGTGCACGACGTTCAGCGGCGTGCCGTCGAAGTCGCAGAGCTCGTGCGCGTGGTGCAGCCCCGCGAGCGCGTCGGCGAGCGCCCGCAGCCGGTGCGGCAGCGAGCGCTCGGGGACGCCCTCGAAGGCCCAGCGGGTCAGCCGGCGCAGGGGCTGGCCCTCGAGGTGCTCCATCACGAGGTGCGGCACGCCCTCGTGCTCGAAGACGTCGCTCGCCTGTACCAAATGCGGGTGCACGAGGCGCGCGGCGAGGCGGGCCTCGTCGAGGAAGCGCGCGCGGTGCTCGGGGTCGAACGCGAAGTCGCCCCGCGGCACCTTGATGACGACGAGCTGCTTGACGTCGCGGGGGCCGAGGGCGAGCGCGAGGTAGACCGTGGCCATGCCGCCCGAGCCGAGCGGCATCAGCAGCCGGTACTTGCCGACCCGCCGGGGCTGCGGGCCCTCGCGCAGGCCCCAGCTCACGCCGCCCGCCCTCTCGCCTCGCCCGACGCCACCGGGGCCGCCTACACGCCGAGCTTCTTCGCCACGTCGGCCGCCGCCGCCGAGTTCTGCAGGTGCGTCAGGTGCGAGAGCAAGTACTCTTTGACCTCGCCCGCGAGCGCCTGCACCTCGGCCTCGCCCAGGCCGAAGGCCCCGGCGAAGTCGTTGATGAGGGCCATCTCGCGGTCGGAGGCGTGGCCGTCGGCCCAGGCGAGCAAGATCGCCGTCTTCAAAAAGAGCTTCTGCTTGTCTTCGCCCCGCAAGAGGCCCGCGAGCTGCTCGGCCCCGATGTCGGGCTGGCGCGCGAGCTCGGCGAGCGCGACCGCGCCCCCGCCGCAGTCGGCCCAGAACGAGGCGATGAGCGCCGCCTCGCGCTCGTGGACGCCGTCGCGCCGGGAGACCGCATAGAGGCCGCGGGCGATCGCCTCGGCCTCGGACGTGTCGAGGGTCGTCGGGGGGAAGAAGCTCATGGTCTCGGGTCCCTTCTGGTCGCGGGCCCCGGGGCGCGTCGCCCGGGGTCGTCGGGGGGTCGTCGGGGGGTCGGCCGGCCCGGCGCCGGCCGGGGGGCGCCTCAGCGCCGGCCGCCGCACTCGGCGCGCAGGACGGCGAGGCGCGCCTGCAGCTCGTCGACCGACAGGTCGGCGTACTTCTTCGGCAGCATGCGCCGGTTCGAGGCCTCGAAGACGGCCAAAAGCTCCATGTATTCGATCATGCGCACGTCGCGCGAGGGCAGGTAGTCGGCGATGCCCCGCGCGAGGTCGGCGGGGCGCAGGGGCGCGTCGTGCCCCCGCTCGAGGGCGGCGTGGTCGGCCGCGAGCAGCACCACCGACTCGAGGTCGGCGTTCGAGTAGCCGACCAGCGGCGCGAGCAGCGCCGGGTCGAGCGGGGGCTCGGCGCCGGCCCCCGCGGGCGCGCCGGACGCCCGCGCCGTCGCGGCGCGCGCGGCGGCCTCGAGGTGCGGGGCCGTGTCGGCCAGCGAGGCGTCGGCCCCCGCGGGCGGCGCGGCCTCGAAGGCCACCTTCGCCTTGCGAAACTGGGCGCGCAAGACGTGCGCGACCTCGTCGGTCGTCTGCGGGTAGAGAAAGGGTATTTTGCGGTCGAGCCGGCCGGCGCGCTTCAGGTCGACGTCGAGCTTGTCGGGCCGGTTGGTCATCACGATGAAGAGCACGCGACCGCGGTTCTGCGTGTCGCTCATGAACTCTTTGATGCGCCCGATGACGCGCGACGAGGTGCCCCCGTCGCCGTCGCCGTCGCCGCCGCCGCCGAAGGCCCGGTCGCCCTCGTCGATGATGACCACGATCTGCCCGATGGCCTGCACCACGTTCAAGATGCGCTCGAGGTTGCCCTCGGTGGCGCCGACCCACTTCGACCGGAAGTTCTTGAGCTTGATCGCCGTCAGCCCGCTCTCTTTGGCGAAGGCCTCGGCGACGAAGGTCTTGCCCGTGCCCATCGGCCCGGTGAAGAGCAGGCCCATCGGGCAGCGGTTCTTGCGCCCCTCGCGCATGTTCTCGGCGACGAGCGCGAGCTCGCGCTTCACCTCGTCGAGGCCGCCGACCACGTCGAAGCCGTGCTTCGGCTCGACGAACTCGATGAGCCCGAAGCACTCGCGCTCGATGATCTCGCGCTTTCTCGCGGCGACGAGCCGGTCGACCTCGGCGCGCGCCCCCCCGGCCGCCGGCTCGGGCGCGGGCGGCCCCTCGGGGGCGAGGAGCCTGCGCACCTCGTCTTTGGCCATGCCCTTGGTCAGGGCGGCGAGCTTCTCGGCCCGCTCGCGCTGGGCGGGCGAGGCGGGCGCCCCGCGGGCGATGAGCTGGGCGATGAAGCGCGCGCGCTCGGCGTCGTCGTCGCCCGCCGAGGCCGGCGTCAAGATGCTCGCGATCTGCGTCGCCTTGAGCCCCGCCGTCAGCTCGGTCAGCCGCTCGACGTCGGCCGGCGCGAGCGAGGGGTCGGCGTAATTGATGACCCGGCGCCGCTCGTCGGGCCCCGGCATCGCCACCCGCACCGTCGCCACGCGCGGGTTCGACACGAGCGCCGGGTGCAGGTCGGCGAGGTTCTCGACCACCGCCACCACCACCGAGTCGCCCCGCTCGAGCGAGCGCAGCAGCGACCAGCGGTGCAGCGTGACCACGGCCGCGCGGTCGTCGAGGGTCGAGAACGAGGTCTCGCCCGCCGGCGCGATCGTGTCGGCGTACTCGAGCACCACGGCCACCCGGTCGCTCGTGACGAGCGCGCGCTCGAGCAGCGGCAGCACCTTCGCGGGCTCGCGGTGCAGCAAGAGCTCGTCGAGCCCCGCGAGCTCGGCCGCGCGCTTGACGAAGCGCACCCCCGTCGACACGTTGTAGAGCAAGACCGAGTCTTTGCTGCGGGCGAAGAGCACGCGCGACAGGTACTCGGTGACGCCGGAGAGCTCGCCCCCCGCGAGCACCACGTCGTGCACGTTGCCGTGCAGCACGAACTGCGACGACTCGCCCCGGAGGTAGCGCCGCCGGAGCTCTTCGGCCCAGGGCGGCACGGCCTCGCCCGCCACACCGCCCCCCGCCGGGGCGCCCTTCGGAGGCGTCACGCGCGGCTCACATCGTCTTGGCGCCGGCCTTCTTGGCCGCCGCCGCCGCCTTGAGCTGCGCGAGCTGCTGCTTCGCCGTCACGTCGCCCGCCTGCTGGCGCAGCGCCGCGAGCCGCGTGTCGAGGTCGTTCGAGCGCAGCTCGTCGTTCAGGTTCGCCTCGGCGATGACGTTCTTGATGTGCGTGCGCACGTTGTCGAGCGCCTTGATCTCGGCGTCGACGCTCAGGCCGTCGAGCTGCTCGTTGATGCGCGTGCGCACCTGCGCGCTCTGCATCTTCGCCAGCATCGACTCTTTCTCGCCCTGCAGCTTTCTGATCTCCGACTGCACCATCAAGAGCGCGTTCTTCGCCCCGTCGGCGTCTTTCTGGGCGACCGCCGACTCGGCCTTCAGCTCGTCGACCTCGGCCGTCAGCTGGTTCTTCTTCTGCACCAAGATGAGCCCGAGGTCGTCTTGCCCCGTCTCGACCGCGACGGCGAGCTCGCCCTCGACCTGCGCCAGGTCTTTGCTCTTCGCCGCGAGGCGGGCCGAGACGTCTTCGCGCCGGCGAATCACCGCGGCCGTCGCCCGCTTGAGCTTCGAGTACTTCTCGACCATCGAGCTGATCGCGTTCTCGTACGCGATCTCGGGGTGCTCTTTCTCGATGTCCGAGATCCACAGGCTCACGAAGCCCTTCCAGAGGTTGCCCAGTCGCGCAAAAATGCCGCTCGCCATCGCTCACTCTCCTCGTCGTCCGCCGCGCCGCCGCCCCCCCGGGCGCGCGCCGCCTCGCCGGCCCCCGGGGGCCCCGGCCCACGCCCTCACGCCGGCTCGATGAGCTTCGGCGACGCCCTGACCACCCGCGCGACGGCCTCCTGCCCGAAGAACTCGAGCACCGCCTGCACGCGCAGCTTCTCTTCGTTCGACGCCCGCGTCAGCGCCTGCTGGCTCGCCACCTGGTCTTCCATCACGCGGCGCACGTCGGCGATCTGCCGCTCGAGGTCTTGAATGCGCGCCGCGCCCTGCGCCAGCGTCGCCTGCGTCTCGCGCTCGCCGTGCTTGATGTACGCGTCGAGCGCCTGAATCTCTTGGGCCCCCGCCTCGATGATGGCGTCGATCGGCACGCCGAAGGCCTTGAGCGAGGCCTCGACGATCTGCCGCTTGACCTCCTTCGGGGTCTCGGCCGGCAAGGTCTGCAAGAGCCCCGACGCCTTCTCGAGCCGCGCCTGCTCGTCGTCGCTGATCGAGGCCGCCCGGTAGACCGCCTTGAAGTCGACCCCCCCCCCGCCGCCCGCCGCCGCCGCCACGCGCGGCAGCTCGCCCCGCAGCTCGACCGAGGGCGGCGCGGGCTCGTCGGCCGGCGGCGCCTCTTCTTGGCTGTACTTGGCGATGAGCTCGTCGGCCGTGGGGGCCGGCGCCGCGGGCTCGTCTTCTTGGACCACGAACCAGCCAAGAACGGTCTTGCCGAAGCTCTTTCCGGACACGGTGTCGCTCCCTCGCGATGATTCGCGGCAGGCGCCGCCCGCACGACCCTAGCGCAGGTGTCGTACGGCACACAAGCCCGCCCCCGCCCGGCCCCGCCGCCCCGCCCCGCGGGCCCCCGCGGCCCCCCGCGGCCCCCCGCGACGGGCCCCGGCGGCCCTCCGCCGCCCCCGCGGCCCCCGCCGCCCCCGCGGCCCCCCGCGGCCCGCCGCCCGATGCCCCCGCCCTCGCCCCGGCCCC
>DASTPP010000245.1:0-15978 GCA_035762175.1 Polyangiaceae bacterium
TTGACGCGCCGCCGGGGCGCGGGCACCCTGCGTCAACCAGCGATGAGCCAGCAAGCCACCACGAAACCGACCGTCGCGGTCGTCGGCGCGACGGGCGCCGTCGGCAGCGTGATGCTGCGCCTGCTTTCGACGCGCGACGACGTCTGGGGCGAGATTCGCCTGGTGGCCTCGGCGCGCTCGGCCGGCAAGCGGCTGACGGTGCGCGGGCGCGAGGTCGAGGTGCGGGCGCTCGCGCCCGAGGTCTTCGACGGGGTCGACGTCGCCATGTTCGACGTGCCCGACGAGGTCTCGGCCGAGTGGGGCCCGGTCGCCGCCGCCCGCGGCGCCGTCGTCGTCGACAACTCGGGCGCCTTCCGGATGGACCCGGACGTGCCCCTCGTCGTGCCCGAGGTGAACGGCGAGGCCGCGCGCGTGCGGCCCAAGGGCATCATCGCCAACCCCAACTGCACGACGCTCACCATGATGAGCGCGCTCGGGGCGCTGCACCGGCGCTTCACCCTCGCCGAGCTGGTCGTCGCCTCCTACCAGGCGGCCTCCGGCGCCGGCCAGCCCGGCCTCGACCGGCTCTACGACGAGCTCGCCGCCGTCGCCGGCGACCGCGCCCTCGGCCAGCGCCCGGGCGACGTGCGGCGCGCGCTCGGGGCCAAGCTCGGGACCGCCCGCTCGCCCTTCCCGGCGCCGCTCGCGCTCAACGTCATCCCCTGGGCGGGCTCGCTCAAGGCCGACGGCTGGACGAGCGAGGAGATGAAGGTCCGCAACGAGTCGCGCAAGATCCTCGGGATCCCCGACCTGAAGGTCTCGGCGACGTGCGTGCGCGTGCCCGTCGCGACCACGCACTCGCTCGCGGTGCATGCCACCTTCCGCGCGCCGGTCAGCGTGGCCGAGGCGCGCGAGGTGCTGCAGGGCTCGCCCGACGTGGTCGTCGTCGACGACCCGGCGGCGATGAAGTTCCCCACGCCGGCGGACGCCGTCGACACCGACCCGACCTACGTCGGGCGGCTGCGCCAGGCGCTCGACTTCCCCCAGACGCTCGAGATGTTTGTCTGCGGCGACAACCTGCGCAAGGGCGCCGCCCTCAACACCGCGCAGATCGCCGAGCTCGTCGCCGCCGAGCTGCGCGCCGCCGCCTCGGGGTAGGGGGCCCCGGGCGGCGGCCCGCGCCGCTCAGAAGCAGCCGGGGCCGCGGCCACGACGGGCGCGCCGCCGTTCAGGACGACCGCGACGCGGGCCGGCTCGTTGGTTTACCTATCCACATACATTGCCTCTCGCCGGCCCCGGCGACGTCGGCCCGCCGAGCCCCCACGGCCCGGGTCGGCGGTGCCTCCGCGCTCGGTCATCGAGCCTGACAAGTACGATGTACTGCCACTTCCATGCCGACCAGAGCTGCGCGCTCGGCCGGCCGCGTCAACGCGAGCTCGGCCTCGCCGCCGATGCGCGTTTGGCGCGTCGACCAAGCACGCCGTTCGCACGCGCGGCGGTGCCAGCCGACCGACCCGGAGAGGTAATGTGCCATGTGGCACAGGGCGCCGGTGTCAGGGGCCGGGCTGGCGGGCCGCAGGCGGCGCTCGCCCTGCTGCTCGCCGAGGGCCGGCCGGTGACGTGCGACGCGGTCAAGGCGCTGGTGGCGGCCGAGGCGAGGCTGGCGCCGCCCGCGCTCCTCCCCGGGCCGCTCCTGACCCTCGAGCAGGCGGGGGCGCCCGGGGGGCGACGCCCCTGCCGGTGGCGCCCGCGGCGCCCACAGGCGCCCGCCTGACGGCGCTGGCCGCCGCCCCCGCGGTCGCCGAGGCCGTCGGCCGGGCGCAGGCCGCCCCGGCCCCGCCGAGCCCCGCCCCGGGCGCCGCCGGCCCCGAGCGGCCCCCGGTCGTCCAGGTCCTCGTCGTCTGGCCCCAGGTGCTCGTGCTCGAGGCGATCGTCACCGAGGTCGAGTTCGCCTTCCGCCGCTTCCGGCGTCGGTGGGCGCGTGCTCGCCTACGTGGCCACGTGCACCTTCGAAGAAATCCTCGACGGTCGCTTGAGAGTGATGCCCCGCTTCACGGACGTCTCTCGCTCGAGCAGGTTGAGGGCGAGCTTTCGCAGCAAGCCCATATTGGCAGGCCCGTGGTCCTTTCGGATTCGGCACTCGTCTTCGCCTCGTCGTCGGTGTGCGGGACGAACGCGAACGGCAGGCGGCCGGCGTGTTCGAAGGACGCGACGAGCTCGTCGTGCGTCGTCGGCGGGCTGCCCTTGCACGTCATGACGTAATCGGTTCCGCCTCGGCGACGGCCACGTGGCAGCGCATCGCGTCGACCGTGACGACCGCCCCTCGCAGCTCCAGCATCCCGATCAACTTCGGCCGCGCCGGGGTCTCGTTGGAGTCGTCGTCGACGGCGATCTGCCCGAGCACCAGGCGGTTCTCGGCGGCCCACGCGCTGACCGCGTGCAGTGCGGGCGCCCCGGTCGCCGCATCGAAGGAGTGGCGCATCGTCGTGCCGTCGAGGGCCACGAGCCTGCCTCCGGTCGAACCGGGCAGCGCTCACATCCAGGCGGTGAAGCAGCGGCCGAAGGCCTCCGGCTCGAGGCGCGCGAGGCCCCGTCGGAAGGGTCAGCGCACGGGATGCCGTTCGGCCGCCGCAAGAAGCGGCGGAACCAGCCCTCCTTGGCGCGGCCGAAGTCGGCCATGCCGTCCCAGCCGTCGGCGCCGGCGAGCACGGCGCACCGCGCGATCGCGAGCAGGTCGAGCAGGTCGAGCAGGTCGTGCAGGCGCGTGCGTTCGACGCGCGGGTCGGGCAGGTCGGCGAAATACTCTTCGAAACGCGTCCTGCGCCCCGAGCGTCGTGCCCGAAGCGCGCGAGGCACGACGGAGCATCCGTCCAAGGAGGACGCCCAAACGTCCGCTCAGCTGTTCGATGCGCTCGCCCTGCCCTTCACCGCCAATGGTTGAGCTGAAGGAATAGGCCGCGGCTGAGCTGAGAGAAGGGAGGTGCCATGTCCATTGTGTTGTGCCCAACGCCCGCACGTCGTCGGCCGCGGCTCGGCGCGCGAGAGCAAGATCTACACCCGCGCTGCTTCGAAGCGCGCGAGCGCAATCTCTGGCGCGGCCTAGCCTTCCAGTGCGACACGAAAGGCGGTGCGCCAGTTCGGCCAGCCAAGCTCACAAAGCTAGTTAGATTTGATATTCTAGTGGCGATTGTCCACAACTGGTTCGTTCGTAAAATTACGCTGCCAATTACGCATGGGACAGCGCATGAGACGTCCGAATTATTCATGGTTAATGGGCCCATTAAGCACGAGGCCGCCTTGACTTGATCATTGATCGGGCTAGCGTTCTTTCGCTGTTACAACGAGGAGGGGGCAATGGGCGGTCAGAGGGGGGCGCCGCACAGCGACGCCGCCGCCAACGGTAGAGACTTGCTCCACCGGTCGGGGTTTGGAACCTCTCGAACGCCTTCGCGTTCGCGCAGGACACCCTGGTGGACGGTAAGCATCCGCTCGCGGCAGGGGTGCCCGCTAGGGGTGCCCGGCACGTACTGAGCCGCAGCCGGTAGCTGCGGCCACGTGGGCATGTGGCACGCTCCTGCCCCCGACCGGCGGGGGCAGAAACGTCCTGACCTTCAGAACGCTTTTCTCCCCCTACACGCTTGCGAGCCATCTTGTGTCATCCATACTCTCGGCGGGGGCCGCCGAGAGCGGCGACCGCCCGCGGTCAGCTCTGAAGGGCGATTGGCAAGCCGCCCTTCACGCACGGAAGAAGAGGGGGGGGGACATGATGAGGGGGACATATGCGCGAACGATGCCTATCGGGGTGGCTCTCGCGCCCTTGAGCCTCTCGGCGGGCAAGGCGTCCGCGGAGACGACGGTTCGCTACTGGGGGCCGGTCGCGATCCCAGCGCCCGGCCCGAATCAGCATGGCGCGGGGCACGTGAGCGAGGTCGCGGGGCTGACCGGCGTCGTCGAGTTCCTCGCTAGCTTCTCCGTCGACACGGCAGACTACCCGGTCAATCAGCCCTGCTCGGGCTGCTACATAACCGAGTCAAGCCGAGCCTGGTGCTCGACGCCATGACCACCACCGCCAATCTCGACAACATGAGCATGATGCACCACACGGGCATCGTGAACCTGAAGAGGTCCGACGTCACCTGCCCGCCTGGGCTCGGCAGGCAAATCAACCCGATCGGGCTAGTGGCCGGCGGCGACCAGCGGTTCTTCGCCACAGGCAACGAGCGCACCCAGATGATCATGCCGGAGGGGTACGGCTACCAGGTCCGGTCCAAGGCTCAACGGGCGATATCCGACCACCTGATGAACATCAACCACGCGCCGAGGGCCGTCTACTTCAAGCTCGAGTTCACCTGGGTGCCGAGCGACGTGACCAAGGCGCGGCCGCGGCGTCTTCCAGGGACGTCGGGACGCGGCTCGGGCCCACCACCCGGCCTCGCCGGGCAAACGCGCGCCCCGCCGCGAGGGCACGGGGCCAGCAGACGGTCGGATTGCCGAATCCCCAAGCCCGCCCATCGAGGCGACAACTACCCTGACACAGGGGGCCCAAAGCGCCTCGTTTTGCGCGTACGCTTCGGGCGACGTGGCGGGCGCGGCGGCGACCCCTAGGTCGTGACGGAATGCTCTGCTCCGCCCGAAAAGAACACCGGGTTCAGATCACCATTGCCTGAACGCGCGCTGCGGGCTCGGGCCCCAATGGCTGAGCCCGCCGCGGGTTCGGGCCGCAAGCTGGGATACCTACTGGTTTCATTATAATCTCGCGACCACGAACAGGTCGAGCCCAGCCATTCGTTGTACGCATGTCGCACTGTGGGCAAACTCGCGCGTCGCTTGATTTTTTTCTTGGCGCGACTTCTGAGGCTTTGCTATTAGAGAAACCGACCACGCCGTGGTTCGTCGCATGAGTGGTTCGTTCGAGTCGTACCTCAACAGTTTCGAGCAAGTCTCGCTCGACGCTGCTCCGCCAGGTGCGCAAGTCCGCCGAGCTTGACGGGGGAATTCTCCACGTCAAGAGCTACACCCGCCCCGAACAGGTGGGCGAGTTTCGAGTCAGGGGTGGTCCGGAGAGGGGCTCATTGGACGAGCGGGGACGCTCGGACGGCTCCACGCCCGGCGCACGCACACCACTTCGGAGGATCGAAGTCCCAATGAGCTCTCTATTTCAACCGACCCGCGACGCCTTGCGCCCTCATCCGGTGGTCACACACCACCTCTCCGGCGTGGAGAGCGCCGACACCTTGTCCAAAGACGCGCTCGCGGCGTACCGCGCCGAATCGCTGCGCGCGATCGTGCGGCGAGCCTACGAGGGCTCGTCGCTCTACCGCGAGAAGATGGACCGCGCCGGCGTCCGGCCCGACGACATCGCGGGCCCGGCGGACCTCGCGAGGCTGCCGCTGCTCACGAAGGACGAGCTGCGCGGCGATCCGTGGCGCCTGCTCGCGTGCGAACGGCGCGACGTCGCGCTCATCCAGGTCTCCACCGGCACCACGGGGGGCGAGGAGATCTACATGGCCCACACGTGGAGAGACTACGTCCTCCACGATCTCGCGCCGCGGTATTCGAGGCTGTTCCCCGCCGGGCCCGGCGACGTGTGCCTGAACGCGCTCCCCTACGAGATGAGCACCGCGGGGCTCTCGTTCCACAAGACGTTCCTGGAAGGCTGCCAGGCCACCGTGATCCCCGCGGGCAAGGGGGGGGCCTATTCGACCCCCGGCAAGACGGTGAAGATGATCCGCGACCTGCGCCCCACCCTGATGGTCACGAGCCCCTCGTGGGCCATCACGCTGGCCGAGGAGGCCGCGGCGGCCGGGCTCGATCTGCCCGCGCTCCGTCTCAAGCGGATGTGGCTCACGGGTGAGGGCTGCTCTCCCGCGTTCCGGGGCCGCGTGGAGCGACTCTGGGGCACGACGGCGGCCTTCTTCTACGGATCGCTGGAGTGCGGCGCCCTCGGCATCGAGTGCGACGCGCACGACGGGTATCACCTGCCGGAGGCGCACGTGCTCATGGAGGTGGTGGACCCTGCCTCTGGCAAGGTGCTCCCCGCGGGGGAGGCCGGCGAGATCGTCGTGACGGCGCTCCTCCGCTACGACACCCCGATTCTCCGCTTCCGGACCGGCGACGTGGGGGCCCTCGACGAGAAGCCTTGCCGCTGCGGGGTCGCGATGACGCGGTACCACATGCGGGGCCGCGCGGTGGACCAGATCCGGTACCGCGGCAGAGCGCTATCGCCCGTGTATCTGGAAGAGCTCCTGATGCGGATGCCCGAGGTCGGGAACTGGTTCCAGCTCGTCGTGCCGTCCCCGGACGCCGCGGTCATGAAGATCCGCTGTGAGCTCGCGGCGGGGGTCGCGCCCGAGCGCGGGCTCGCCGCGAGGCTCGCGGCGGCGATGTCGGCGGCGGCCGGCCTCCCGTTCGAGATCGAGATCGTCGACCGCCTGCCGCGCCCGACGGGCAAGGTCGCACGGGTCGTGAAGGAGTAAGCGTCTGCACGTGTTTCCATCGAGGGAGGTACTTCATGATCATCGACGCACACGCCCACCTGTCTCCGACGAGCTACGGTTCCTTCGAGCGTTACCTGGAGTTGCTCGCGCAGAGCGACATCGACGGAGGCGTCGTCTGCGCGGGCGGCATGCTCGACGTCCGGAACATGAACGACTTCGTGCTCGGCGTGCGCAAGCCGAGCACGACCCCGCGAAACGACTACGTGGAGCGCGCGACCCGGCAAGGGCCGCGTCTCCACGGCGTGGCTTGCGTAAACCCTTGCGATCGGGGGGCGGCCGGCGAGCTGTCACGATACCTCTCCGAAGGGTTCCGCGGGCTCTTCGTGTCCCCCCTCGTTCACCCCTTCTCGTTCACGGACGATTCGATGGTCGAGCTCGCCACGCTCTGCGCCGAGCGCGAGCTCCCGGTCATCTCCCACAACGGGTGGCGGCCGGGCGCGAACACGGAAGACTACGTTCGGCTCGCGAAGAAGGTGCCCCGCGCCCGCTTCATCCTCGAGCACATGGGCGCCCACCCCGTCGACGTGGAGGCCCGGACGGCCGCGACGGAGCTTTCCAACTTCTACCTGGAGACCTCCCTCGCCAGCTTCCTCCACATCGTCGAGACCGTGAAAGCGGCCGGCCCGAGCAAGGTGATCTTCGGGTCAGAATACCCGCTATCTCACCCCGGCGTGGAGCTCGCCAAGCTCCGTTTCCTCCCGATCACCGAGCGGGAGCGCGACCTGATCCTGGGCGAGAACGCGCGGGCGCTCTTCCGCCTGGGGGCCGGGGCGGAGGGCGCGTTGGCGCGACCCGAAGCCGCCTCGCCCGACCTGGCGGACGGGCCTCGGAGCTGAGCGGGGCCACCACGATGGAAGCCAGAGAGCTATTGTCGGCCCTGAACGAAGCGATCGCTCACGCGAGGGCTTCGGCCTTTCATGCGGCCCGCCTGCCCCGCGCGCCGCTCTCGTCGCTGGCCGATCTGGCCACGCTCCCGCTCACGACCAGAGCCCATCTGCGAGAGCAGGCGCCCTTCGGCCTCGTGTGCGCTCCGCGCCGGGAGCTCCTGCAATACCACGAGTCTTCCGGCACCACCGGCGTCCCGGTCTCCGTGTGGTATACGGCCAGAGATCTTTCGGAGATCCACGCGAGGCTCGCGGCGTGGGGCGTGGGCTTCGCGCCCGGCGACCGCGTGCTCGTGCGGTTCCCGTACGCGCTCTCCACCATCGGGCATTTCGTCCACGCCGCGGCGCAGCGCGCCGGGGCGTGCGTGATCCCGGCGGACAGCCAGACCCACATCACGCCCCTTGCGACGATCGTCGACCGGCTGCGCTGGCTGGAGGTCACGGTGCTCTGCGCGAACTCGCAGTCGGCCGTGATGATCGCCGAGAGCGCGGAGATGGCCGGGCTCGACCCTCGCCGCGACTTCCCGCACCTCCGGGCGATCGCGTGCGCCGGAGAGCCCTTGTGCCCGGAGCGGCGGGAGTTCCTCCGCGAGCTCTTCGGCGTCCCGGTGTTCGACAACTACGGGATGACCGAGATGGGGCCAATCGCGCTCGATTGCGCGCATCAGCGCCTGCACCCGCTGCCCGATCAGGCCTTGTTGGAGCTCCTCGACGACCGGCTCGAGCGGGAGGTGGCGCCCGGCGAGACCGGGCAGCTCGTCGTCACCACGCTCGGGCGAAGGGCGACGCCGCTCGTGCGGTACGTCACGGGCGACCGGGTGACCCGCGTCGAGGAGCCCTGCGAATGCGGTCAGAAAACAACCCTCCAGGTCCGAGGCCGCCTGGAGGATGCGCCCGTCGTCGGCGGGCGGCGCTTCGACCTGCGGGAGCTGTCGGCGATCGCGGGGAGGCTCCCCGCCCGCCGGTTCTGGCGGGTCACGCCCTCGCCCACCGGCCTCTCGTTCGTGGTGGAGAGGGAGCGGGAGGACGACCGCGTCGAGCCCGCGCTGCTCGCCGAGCTCGCGCGGACCCACGGCGTCCCGCTCCGCGTGGAGCTCGTACCGAAAGGGACACTGTACGACCGGACCGAGCCCATCTCCTTCGGGATGAAGGGTAAGCCAGTCTATATCGACGCCGCCGCGGCGAAGGCCGCCGCGCCCGTCACGGAGAGGAGGGGACATCGATGACGAACATCACACCGCAGCCCAACGACCATGGTATGAACAACGTCAGGCTCACCGAAAAGCGTGCGCACGTCCGCCTGGAGCGCATCGAGGGCGACCGGAACCGAACGAAGGAGCAAGACGCCCCGGTCGTCTGGTTCGATACCGCAGGCATGTCGTCGCCGGCCGACGGCGACCGGATCCTCGAGCGCGTCGTCAACCTGGCTTACACGGGCGTCGTGCTCTATCCCGACAACCTGGCGAAGCTGTCGCCCGTCGTGCCGGCCCGCTTTCTCCAGGTCTTCCACGCGGAGAAACCGGAAGACCTCGCCTGCCTCGCCTCCCTGCCGGGGCACGGGAGCGGCGTCGTGGTGGCCAGCCCGGACCCCGCGGTGCTGGCGAAGGCCAAAGAGGCGGGCCACCCGACGTGCTTCCGCGCCTACGTGGATGACGGCGCCAGCCTGCACGGATCCATCCGGGAGGGCCATCACCACGCCTACCTGATGATCCGCTTCCGCGACCCGACGAACATCCCGCTCGAGCTGGTGATCGCCACGCTCCAGGCGACGCGCACCATCCTCATCAAGGAGATCAGCACCCCCACCGACGTCGACGACGCCATCGTCACGCTCGGCGTCATGGAGGTCGGGGCCGAGGGGGTCCTGTTCTCGCCGCGCTCCCACGCCGTGCTGAGCGACTTCGTCGCGCGGCTCGGGCGCCTCTCGAACTCGGCGCTGGAGCTCGGCGTGGCGACCGTCGTCCGGAGCGTGCCCATCGGCATGGGCACGCGGAGCTGCATCGACACGACCACGATCTTCTCGCCCACGGAGGGCCTCGTCGTGGGGTCCACGTCGCAAGGCGGCATCCTGTGCTGCCCGGAGGTGTTCTTCCTGCCCTACATGGAGCTGCGCCCCTTCCGGGTGAACGCCGGGGCCGTCCACAGCTACGTGTACAACTTCGGCAACCGCACCGATTACATGAGCGAGCTCAAGGCCGGCTCGCACGTCATGATCGTCGACCGCACCGGGGCCACGCGCCGGGCGAGCGTCGGGCGGATGAAGACAGAGGTTCGCCCGCTGCGCTTCATCGAGGCGGCGTTCGAGAGCGGCGAGCACATCAACGTCATCCTCCAGGACGACTGGCACGTTCGCATCTTCTCGGCGGACGCGAAGCCGCTCAACATCACCGAGCTCCGCCCGGGCGACAAGGTGCTCGGCCACCGGGCCGCCCCGGGGCGGCACGTGGGGATCAAGGTCGACGAGAACATTTCCGAGACGTGAAAGGGAGGGGCCATGGAGGGAGTCGCAAAGAAGATCCGCTGGTCACGCTTCGTGGACGCGCGGTCGGGCCGGGGCCTCCTCGTGCCGATCGACCACGGGCTCACCGCGGGCCCGCTCGAGGGGCTGGAGAGCATCGAGCAGATCGCCCGCTTCATCACCCACCCGGGGATCACGGGCGTCATCGCCCATAAAGGCATGGTGGAGCGGCTCGCGAGCCGGGGTCTTCTGCGGCGCGCGGGCGTCATGGTCCACCTCAACGGCATGACGTCGCTGTCGCCTCACCCCGATCGGAAAGAGCGGCTGACGTCCGTGGCGGCGGCCGTCCGCCTCGGGGCGGACGCGGTGTCGCTCCAGCTCAACTTCGACGGGGTGAACGACGCGCACAACCTGACTCAGCTCGGCGAGGTGGTGGACGAGGCCCAGCGCTACGGCCTCCCCGTGCTGACGATGCTCTACGACAAGGCCCCTCGCGACGGGCAAAGCGCGCCGTGCCTCGGCCGGCTCCGGCACCTGATCCGCGCCTGCGTGGAGCTCGGGACGGACGCGCTCAAGCTCAGCGCCCCCCCGGCGCTGTCGCACCTCCCCGCGCTCCTCGGCGGCGTCCAGGAGCACACCTCGGTGTTCTTCGCGGGCGGGGCGCTCTGCTCGGAGGAGGAGACCCTGGGCCTCGCGCGGGCGGCCGTGGCCGCCGGCGCCGCCGGGCTTTGCATGGGACGCAACATCTTTCAGCGCCCGTCCGCGACGGCCACCCTCACCCAGCTGGAGGAGGTCGTGCTGGGCTCGCGCCGGGAGGTGCTCCGATGAGGGACGGTGCCGCGGACGCGGCTGCCCAAGGCCGAGAACGCCCGCTCGTGGTGAAGAAGTTCGGCGGCACTTCCGTGGGCAGCATCGAGCGCATGCGCAAGGTGGCACGGCTCTCGGCGGAGAGCCGGCGCGCCGGCAACGACGTCGTGGTGATCGTGAGCGCCATGAGCGGCGAGACCAACCGCCTCCTCTCGCTGGCGCGCGAGCTCGGGGAGGCGCCGAACGGCCGCGAGCTGGACACGATGGTGGCGACCGGAGAGCAGGTGTCCGCCGCGATGGTGGCCATGGCGATCGAGGCCGAGGGCGAGAAGGCGTACTCCCTCCTGGGGCACCAGCTCCCCCTCTGCACCGACAGCGCCTTCACCAGGGCGCGCATCGAGCGCATCGATCAAAGCGCCCTCCGCCGCGCGCTCGCGCGCGGGCAGATCCCGGTGATCGCCGGGTTCCAGGGGGTGGACGACGCGAACAACATCACCACGCTCGGCCGCGGCGGCTCCGACACCACCGCGGTGGCCGTCGCCGCCGCGCTGAAGGCGGACGTCTGCGAAATCTACACCGATGTCGACGGGGTCTATACGGCCGACCCCCGGGTCTGTCCTTCGGGCCGGAAGCTCAAGTCGATCTCCTACGAGGAGATGCTGGAGCTCTCGTCCCTGGGCGCGAAGGTGCTGCAAGTGCGCAGCGTGGAGATCGCCATGAAATGCGGAGTCCCAGTTCACGTGCGCAGCTCGTTCACGGACCAGGAAGGGACGTGGGTGGTGAACCGAGACAGCGCGATGGAGGCGAGGGCGCTGACCGGGCTCGCGTGCGCGCGCGCGCAGGTGTGCGTCGAGCTGCTCGGCGTGCCCTGGCACCCCGATCTGGTCGCGCGCTTGACGTCGCTCCTCGCCGAGCTCGGCGTCTGCACGGACATGCTCGCGCACACGGGCTGTCCGCCCAACGACGCGCAGGCCAACGTCACGTTCACGCTCGCCGAGTCGGACCTTCCCGCCGTCCGGCAGCCCCTGGAGACGGTCCTGACGGCCATGGGGACGGGCGAGCTGCGCGTGTCGGGGCCTCTGGCCAAGGTGTCGCTCGTCGGGATCGGCGTGCGCTCCGACCCGGCGGTGGCGGCCGCGCTGTGCCACAGCCTGCTCCGCCGGGGGATCGCCGTGCAGGGGCTCGCGGTCAGCGAGCTCCGCGTGAGCTGCCTCGTCGACGAGGCCGTCGCGGACCAGACCGTTCGCGTCCTGCACGAGACGTTCAAGCTCGCTTCGGCGGGCGCCGACGCGGCGTAGCCCCGCGCCCGGTGAGCCCGCCGGGGGCACCTGCCCCTCCTTCGACGACGCCGCTCGGGTCGAGGTTCGCGATTTCATCTCGATAGAGAGTATCCGGATCCTCGGGGCCTCCGCCCTTTCGCGCCGGGTCCTGTGAGGTCTTGATGGTTTCACGACCTCGCAAAACCCGGCGCAGACCCGAGAAAGTGCCCGCCGGCAAACCAGCATGGCCGCACGAAATCGCGAAAATCAACCGCGGGCACTCTTGACCCCAGGCATTGAAACAGCCCCTCTCGACTTGGAGGCCGAATAATGATGAATCATAAGCTTCGATTTCGCCCGTTCGGCGGTGCGCCCGTGAGGCCCGGCTCGACGCTCGGCGGGCGGTCGCACGAGGCGGTCGCGGAACGACCGAAATCATCGCAACGCTCGCGCCGATCTAGCCTCCACGCTGCGGCCATCTGTGCTGCGGCCGCGCTCGCGGGATGCCAAGGTGAGCCCGAGGACGCGGTCGAGGACGCGGAGGAGGAGGAGGTCGGCGCGGCCGAGCAGTCCCTGGACCTCTGCCTCCCCCCCCTGAACACGCCGGGCGAGGCCCGGCGCCTGTTCGAGAAGGAGACGTTCGGCGGAAACGGCCGCACGTGCCTCACGTGCCATAAGAAGGGCACCGGCACGCTCTCGCCCGAGGACGTCCAGGCGCGCTTCGCGGCGGACCCCGACGACCCGCTCTTTTCGCACGACGGGAGCGACGACTTCCAGGGCCACGGCGTCACGCGCATCCTCGAGGACGCCACGATCCTGGTCAGGATCCCGCTGCCGAGCAACGTCAAGCTGGCGAACGATCCGACCGCCACCTCGATCGTCCTGCGGCGCGGCATCCCCACGACCCTCAACACGCCGGCCCTCGACCCGGTGCTCATGTACGACGGCCGCGCCCCGAACCTCTCGGAGCAGGCGCGCGACGCGATCCATTCCCACTATCAGAATACGATCGAGCCGACGAACAATCAGCTCAAGCTCATCGCTCAGCACCAGAAGACGCCCACGTTCTTCTCGTCGGCGGCCCTGAGGTTCTTCGCCAACGGGGGGCCGCCTCCCAAGCTGCCGAAGGGCTGGACCCCCGCGGAGAAGCGCGGGCGGCAGTGGCTGGAGGACGCGCCCGTCCCGCCGGCGATCAACTCGCAGACGTCGCGGAAGGGGCTGTGCGCGCTCTGCCACTCGGGGCCGATGCTCAACCAGACCAACGGCTTCGGGTTCTTTCCGCTGCCCCCCTTCCCCACGGCGCCCGAGGCGACGAAATGCGATCAGCCCGCGACGGCGGGGACCCCGGTGCCGGCGGGCAGGCGCTTCGACACGGCGTTGATCTCGGAGCTCAACATCGGGAACGAGCCGAAGTTCAGCTTCCTCGTGAAGATGCCGAACGGGTCGACCGTGGCGCTGCCCCCCATCGCGGACCCGGGCCGGGCGCTCATCACGGGCAACTTCCAGTCGTTCCCGTCGCTGAACGGGGACCTCTTCCACTTCAAGATCCCGACCTTGTGGGGAATCAAGAAGACCGCCCCCTACTTCCACAACAACTCCTCGAAGACGCTCGAGGAGATGATCGAGCACTACGCGGTGTTCTTTCAGCGCATCACCGACTGCAACATCGACGGCGACCCGCCGCTCGTCATGACGGCGGGCGACAAGGCGGACCTGCTCGCCTATCTCCGGTTGCTCTGACGCGGGCGCTCGAGCCGCGCTAGCTCGCACGCGCACCGGTAATTGACCGCGATTTCCAGTACCAGGAAAGCATTTATGTCGCTCGCAGCCCGTTCCGTCCTTCTCTTGACTAGTCTGTTCGCCGGCGCCTGCTACGAGGTCATGAGCGACGAGCCGCCGGCCCCCCGCCGTCCGGCCTCCCCAGACGGCTCGCCTGTCGGGTCACGTTACCTCAACCGAAAATGGTCGGGCCCCCGTGGCGACGGGTTGCTCGTCGACCCCGCCCAAGGGGGCGCCCCGGCCCCCGACGACCCGGCCATCGTCGAAGCGCGGGCGTACTACGCGAGCGTCGGCACGCTCGAGACGCGCCCGGGCACGCCGGCGCCGGCCTCGTGGGGCGACTGGCTCACGGCCTTCGGCGTGCCCGACGCCGCGCCGGGCGAGGCGCGCCCGGCGTATCGTGCCCGAACCGGCACCGCCGTCTTCTACAACCAGAACGAGACCGCGCTCGGCCACGAGCTCGGGTGCCAACAATTTCCCGCCCCCTCGGGCGAGGGCACGCCGTCCGCAGGGGTCGCCTGCTTCTTGCTCAACTACGGAAAAGCAAACGACCGAGAGCTCTCGCTGCCACGCGCCCGTAACGGCGACGAGCGCATCAGCTCGTTCGGTATCACCTACCGCCCGGGCTTCAAGCCCGACGGGCAAGACGGGTACGAAGTGCAGTTTTACGCCTACGGCGCCGACGGCCGTCGCCTCGACTGGGCTCAGCTCGATACGCTGGGGCCGCGGCCCGTGCCCCAGGTCTGCCTCGGGTGCCACGGCGGCTGGTACGACGAAGGGCGGCACCTGGCGCGCTTCGCTCGCTTTCTGCCCCTGCACGTCGACAACCTCGACTTTGCGTACGCCGACCAGGCGCCCCACGACAGCCGCGAGGGCCAAGAAGAGGCCTTGCGCGCCCTCAACGTGCTCGTCGCCCGGACGCCCCTCACGCCCCGGCAGCGGACGGCGCTCGAAGACGCCTACCAGGGCGACCCGAGCCAGGCCGGGCGCGTCTACCACGAAGTCATCCCCGAAGGTTGGCGCGGCGACCCCGAGCACGAAGCCCTCTACAAGCGCGTCGTCTTGCCTTTCTGCGCGTCGTGCCACGACGCCGAGTGGCTCGACAACGACGGCGACGAGAAGTCCTTCTACGCGGGCTTTGCGTCCTACGACGGCTTTCTCTCTCTCGCCCCGCTCGGGTCGGTCTGCGGTAGCTTCTCGATGCCCAACGCCCAGGCCGGCTCCGCCCGCTTCTGGGCCCCCTCCGCCGAGGGCAGCTCGCCGGCCGATGCGTTTCTGGCGGCCTTCGGCCGCACGCGCGACGACTGCCCGGGGCCCGCCGAACAGGGCGACTGAAGGCCTCGCCCCAAGGTCCCCGTCGGGACGGTGCAACGTCCGTAGCGCACGTGAGTGCCCTCGGCCAAACGAAGACAGCCCACGACGGTCTTCTTCTGCACGTTCAGGCCTGCACAGCGGGGATGGATGACGTCCATGACGACCTCCGAGTGCGCCGCTCGCCACCGCCGCCTCGGTCGCGTCGGGCAGCCCGGGCGGCGTGTTCACGCCCTCGCTCTTGATCGGCGCCGCGCTCGGCGGCGCGGCCGGCACGGGCCTTTCGGCGGCCGCCCCGGCGGGCAACCGCCGCCTCCGCCCGCGCCGAGGGTTCGTCCAGGCCCAGCAGCTGTTTGCCATCGCGGAAGCACGGTTCGATGGACCAGCGCCCATCGGCGTAGCCCTCGAGCACCGCGCGCGCGTCCCAGCCCGGGTCGGTGGCGAAGAAGACGCGCACGGGCACCGACCCGCGCGCGCACCGCATGGCCACCACGCGCAGCCGCCGCTCGCCGGTGCCGCGGCGCCAGCGCGCTACGCACGCCTTGAACGCCACGCGCTGCGCGCGCCCGTACAGCTCGGCCTCGGTCGCCTGCCACGCGACCGCCTCGTCGCGGGCGAGTTCGCCGGGCGAGGGCAGCCGGCGCAGGCGCCCGCCGGGCTCGGGCGGCGCGTGCAGGGCCGCGTCCGGGCGCAATGCCCCGACCGCCACCAGGCCGAGGATCATGGCTCGTTCGTCTCCGGCGTGTCGTCGCCCTCGTCACCCCACAAGGATCGGGCTTCTCTTTGGAGCACCAAGAGCGCGGCCGCCTCGGCCAGCGCCTTGTCCTTGCGCTGCAGCTCGCGCTCGAGGTGGCGAATGCGCTGTAACCGCTGCATAAACCCGCGTTCTTCCGCGGCCGTCCGGCGGTGGGCATCCTTGCGGGCAGGACGACCTCGACAGCGATGACGACCGAGTCTCTTTGGGCGGAGCGCGTGCGCGCCTGGCGCGCCAGCGGCGAGCCGGT
>DASTPP010000246.1:0-28422 GCA_035762175.1 Polyangiaceae bacterium
GCCCTCGTACGTGCCGGCGAACGCGCCGCCGCTCGTGCTCACGGGCGAAAGCTACGTCAAGTGCGGCGCCCCCTACGCCCGCGACCTGCTCGGCAGCAACCTCCTGCCGCTCGTCGAGGGCGACCCGGTCGCCACGAAGTACGCCCGCGCCGCGCGCGACTACCAGCTCTGGGCCCTCGGCGCCGACGTCGCCTCGGGCCTCGCGGGCGTCGCCGGCTTCGTCGTCGCGTTGCGCGACGACGCGGGGCAGAACGCCACCGCCGCGCAGGTGCTCCTCAACGCCAGCATCGCCCTCGCCGTCCTCGGCCCCGTGCTGCACGTGCGCGCGTCCGACCGCGAGCTCGACGCCGTCAACGCCTACAACGATCGCACCGCGCCCGCCCGCCGCCGGCCCCCGGGCGCCGCCGGCGAAGGCGTGCCGCCGCCGCCTTGCGACGAGCGTCCGGCCGCCCGCGCCCCGGGCCCGCCGCCCCCCTCACCCGCCGGGGCGCCGTGAAGCCGCCCGCCGCCCTGCCGCTGCGCGCCGGCCTCGCCCTCGTCGCGCTCTCGTGCCTGCTCTGGGTCGCGCTGCCCTTCGTGCCGCTCGTTGACGGCCGAGCCGCGCGCGCCGCCGTCGTCGCCGGCGCCCTGGTCGCCGCCGCCGAGGTCGCCTTCTGGCTCGGCCTCGCCCTCGCCGGCAAGCCCACCTGGAGCGCCATCAAGGCGCGCGGCTGGCGCGGGGCGCCGCGCGAGCTCGCCCGGCTGTTCGCGCGCGGCCAGGCGACCCCGCCGCCCGCCGCCCCGCCCCGCGGCCCGCCGCCTTGACGAGCCGAGCGCCGAGCAGCTCCGCGAAGCGACGAGCTCGAGGGCGTGACGACGCCGGGCGTGACGGCCGCGTTAGCGCGGGTTGACCCGCGCCAACATGGGGCGGTTCGTGCCGGCCAGCGCCGAGTAACAACCGACGATGAGCTTGCCGTCGGGTTGGCGGTCGAGCGTTCTCGCGTAGAAGCCGGCCACGTCGGCCCCGCCGGCGTCGATGCGCAGCACGCCGTTCTCGCCGAAGCTGGGCTCGAGCGCCCCCCCGGGCCCCAGCGCGACGAGGGCCGGTCGCTTGAGCCGCTCGGGCTCGGGGCCATCGACGGAGGTCGCGAGGACGAGCGAACCGTCGGCCAGCGTCACCAGATCGACGGGCAGATCACCGCCGTCGAGGTCGAGGTCGAGCGTACCGTTTTGACCGAAGCTCGGGTCGAGGCTTCCGTCGGGCGAGAGGCGGACGACCGACGCGTCGGAGTCTACGCCGTTGGCCGAGCTTCCGACGAGGACGACCTTGCCGCCCGGCTCTACGGCCATCGCGGTCAAGACATTGTCGCGGTAGTCAGGGTGGGCCGCCGGCGCATGGTCGAGATAGACCACGCCGCTTCGACCGAAGCTCGCCGCGGGGGTGCCGTCGGCCCCGTAGAGCGCCACCAACAGATCGCTGTCGCGTTCCGCCGCCGCGCGCGTGGGGTCGCCCCCGTAGCCGCCGACGACGATCGCGCCGTCGGCTCGGACCGAGACTTCGACGAACCAATCTTCGATGACGTCTTCGGAGCCGTCCGACGAATGGTAAACGTGGTAGCCCTTGGGCGCGGCGAACGTCGGGTCGAGCGCGCCGTCCGGCCCCAAGCGCAGGACGAAACCGTCGACCTCGAGCGAGTCGCCGTCGCGGGGCCCGCTGGGGCCGGCGGCGATGATGCGATCGCCTTGCAGCGCGAGGCTAAAGGGGCTCGCCCGAAAGGGCAGGCCCTCGACGACGGCGACGCCGCCGTCGCCGAACGTGCCGTCCCTCGAGCCGTCGGGGTTGAGGCGAACGAAGGTCGGGCGCGAGGCGAAGCCGGCGTCGGGCGTGCTGCCGGCGACGACGATCTTGCCGTCGGGTTGCAGCTGAACGGCCAGGGCCGACAGTTGAGCGACCTCGAGCTTGGCGACGCCCTGGCGGCCGAAGGCCGGGTCGGCGATGCCGTCGGCCGAGAGCCGAACGACGACCGCGTCAGGAAACCCTCCGAGCGCGTAAATGGCCCCGTCCGGGCCGACGGTGACATCTTGGGGGTCGGCCGAGAGCTCTTCCGGGTCGCTCGGCAGGGGGAAGCCCTCGACGAAAAGAAGCCCTCTTTCGCCGAAGGCCGGGTCGAGCCCTCCGCCGCTCGCGCTACCTTGACCGTTCGCCCCGGCGCCCTGACCGCCGGCCCCGCCCACGGCCCCGCCCTGGCCGGCGGCGTTCACGCCACCTTGCCCCCCGGCGCCGCCGCGGCCGGCGCCGGCCGAGCCGCCGCCGCCTTCGCCGTTGTCATCGTTCTCGCCACAACCGCCGGCGAGCAGGCCGGAAACCACCACCCCGAGCGCAAAGAATTTTCTCGTAGAACGAATGCAATAAGAAATGCCCATTGTCGAATACCTCAAGCAATGAAAAAAGAAGTAAGACGTGGCGCGCGGCGCGCGCCGGGCGACCGCGAAGCGACGACCCAGGCCTAGATCGCCGCTCGGTCGAGTCGTGTCTACCCGGCGGGCGGGCTCCCTGCGGTCGGAGCCGGCAGGTGAGTTCAGGGTGCCCGGAGGGTGGACGCAACCCGACCGAGCGGCGATCCAAGCAAGGGCGATGCCAGCCCCGGCGCGGCGGGCGAAGAAAAAAAATGCGCTTTCTTCGCGAACGTCGAAGCCGCCCGCGACCGACGGCGGCGCGCGATGGGTGCGCGAAAACGCGCCCACGGCGGCAAGATGGGACATTCTTGTCCCATCTTGCGACGTACGTCGGGCGACCGCGGCCGAAAACGTACGGCCGGCTTCGTTCGGCCCCGCGCGTCGAGCACGACGAGGTCGAAGATCGGGCTCCAGATTTAGGGACGAGCCCTCGCTTGGGAACCGCTCGAAAGCCCGAACGGCGCCGGGGAGGGGGCCGAGAACGTGAGCTCGACGCCGCACTGCCCCCTCGTGTTGCGGCCCCAGCACGAGACCTTGCCATCGGCTTCGAGCATGCAGCTATGGTCGCCGCCGAGTTCGATCGCCGTCGCGCCGAAGGCGGGCAGGCCGGGCGAGCGTTCGACCAAGTTCGGATAAACCCGGTTTCCGTCGAGGGCGTCGCCGAGCTCACCCTCGTCGTTCGCCCCAGCAGTAGACCTCGCCGCCGGCGACCGCGGCGCAGGCGTGGCGGGCGCCGACGCCCAGTGCCGTCGCGCCCGCCAGCGGCGTCCCGTCGGCCGTCACGACCGGCACGGGCTCGTCGTGTTCGAGGGGGGGGCCGCCGCCGCCGAGCGAATCAGAGGCGCTGCTGCTCGCGACGGGCTGGGCTGCGGTCGCCGACACGGCGCGACGCACCTCGCGTCGGGCCCCGGCGACGGCCGCCCAGTAGGGCACGCCGACGGCGTCGTCATTGAATGGGTGCCGTGGCGGCCCGACGTTGGGGCGCGCGTCAACGCCGCGTCGCGCGCCGGGGGCTGAGGGCGCGACCGCGGGCCGCGGGCGCCGGGCGGCCCCGCGACGAAGGTCGCTACGCTTCTCGCACCGACCGAACGCGCGCCGCGCCGACGGCGGCCGCCGCGGCGGCGAGCAGGCACATGGTGAGCGCGAGCGCGACGTTGTGGAGCGACTCGCCGAGGCCGATGACGGTCACGAATCGCTCGTCGGGGCCGACTTGGCCGATGGCCGCGCACGACTTGATCACGCCCGCGGTGAACCCGAGCGCCCCCGAGAAGAGCGTCATCAGGCCCGTGCTGACGAGCAGCGGCACGAGGCGCGGCTCGGGCCGGGTCGCGTAGCGCACGGCCACGCCGACGAGAATCAGGCCGAAGACCATCGTCGGAATCATGCCCGGGCCGCCTGCGGCGATTGCTTGGTAGAACATGAACGAACCTCCCGCGTGGTTGACCCCCGACCGACATGGGGCGCGCGACGAAAGTTCCCGCGGGGGGGCGGGGCCCGGGCCGACCCGAGCGGGCCGGCGCTTGGTAGCGACGAGGGCGTCGTCGCACGAAAGATCGTCGAGATCGAGTGGCACGAAAATCGACGACGGCTCGGGCGGCTTTGGCGGCGAGGCGCAGGCGGCCAAGGCGCCGGCCAGCCCCACGCGTTGGCAGAGGGCGACCCATCTCATGGGCGCATGCATGATAGAGGTTGGGGCCAGGCGGCGGCCAGGCATATCGGCGGCCTTGCAACGCGCCGTACCCGATCGACGTGGCCGAGTGGTTCGGCGGCGGCGCTGACGTTATAGCCTGTCCGCCTCGCCTCGCCTTGCCTCGCCTCGCCTCGCTCACGCCGGCCGCCGTCGGGCCCGTCGGCGATCGTGCGGCCCTGGTTGCAGTCGAGACGTTCGACTACGGTCGGGCAAAATGTGACGCCCATGGCCACGCTCGACGAACGCTTCGAAGACGCCCCGAAGCAGGTCAAGACGCTGAGGGTATTCGGCAACCCAACCGCCTGCTGGCCCTGTGCCCCCGCGGCGGGGCGCGCGTGGCCCGGCGAGGCGGGGCGGCGGGGCGGCGCTCCATTCCGTTGTCGCTGAAAAAAAAAGCCGCGAATTACCGAAGTTGAGGGCTCCGAAGCTGCGGGGGGTACGCCCGCGGCTTCGGGGGCTCGCGCCCGGGGCCGCGGCGCGCTGTCCAGGGCTTGATCGGCCCGCGGCGGGGTTCTCGGCACCCCCCGCGAGCTGGCCGATGGCACAGAAAGGGTACGGAGTACCCCCCCCGGGTGTGCCAGTGGCACAAAAGGGTTACTAAGTATTGGTTTCCATGTGCCACGGACCCCGGAAGGGTTACTAAGTATTGGTTTCCATGTGCCACGCGGCACAAAAGGGTTACTGAGTATTGGTTTTCATGTGCCACGCACCCCGGAAGGGTTACTCCGTAACCTTTTCTTGTGCCACCGCCCCCTGCGGGGGTTACTGAGTAGTCCGTGGGAGGCCGTCCACCCTCGTGGGGGGGTACTTGACTCTCTTGTCGAGCGCGCAGCGGATGCGCCCGCCTCGAGCCCGGGCCGAGCCTGCTGCGCGCCCCGTGCTCACGCAGCCCCCCGGACGCCTTCCCAGGCCTCGTCCGGTATTCGCGCTTCGTCGAGCTCAAGAAGCGCGCCCTGCTCCTGGCGACCTCGGCGACGCGGCCGAAGTCGACGTCGGCCGGCGTGAAGAGCGCCAAGCCCTCGTGGTGGTGCTCGTCGTCGTGCCTGCCGAAGAACGCCACGAGGTCGCTGCGCGCGTCGGGCGGCGAGTCGAAACGATCGGGGTAGTCGGGCTGGTACGTGAGCGTCTTGAGCTGCGCTTCGCTGAAGGGGTTGTCGTCGCTGACGCGCGGCCGCGAAAAGCTCTGCGTCACCCCGAGCGTCGCGTCGCGAGCCCCTCGCGGCCGCGCAGGCGCAGCTGCTCGCGCCACTTCGACAGGTGCGACGAATACAGCCCCTGATACGAGCGGCGGGTGACCTTGCACGCCCTGCGGGCACCCTGAGCTCGCCTCCGGCTCCGACAGCAGGGCACCCGCCCTCCGGGCGTGCAAGGTCACCCGCCGCTCGTATCAGGCCGGAGCAGCGCCTCGAGCTGGCCGGGCTCGGTGCACCGGTCGGCCTGCTCGACGATGGACAGCTCGTACGCGGCCGTGAAGGCGCGGCGCCGGGGTGTCGGCCCGGCGGCCGAGGCGTTCACGAGGGCGAGGGGGCGGACGACGGCTTGGGCATGACGCGAGGCTCCGGCCTCCGCCCTGCGTTCCTACATTTTCACGGGGTGGCTGCCTCTCGTCACCGTGGCAGGTAAGGCTAGGGGATACGAATCGTCGAATAATACTGGGGGCCGGCGTTCCAGCTGCCGGCGTCCGAGAAGGTCGACGACCAGACCGTCGCGGTGCCGAAGTCGGTGCCCGAGTTGAGCGCGCACACAATGCCCGTCGGGCCTCGCCCGCACACGTCCGCGCGGCCGTCGCCGTTGACATCAGGGTAGCGAATTGTCGAATAATACTGGGGGCCCGCGCCCCACCCGCCGGCGTCCGAGAAGGTCGCTGACCAGAGGCCGATCGGGCCGAAGTCGGTGCCCGAGCTGAGCGCGCATTGAATGCCCGCGGCGCCCCGCCCGCACACGTCCGCGCGGCCGTCGCCGTTCAGGTCGGGGTAGCGAATCGTCGAATAATACTGGGCGCCGGCGTTCCAATTGCTGGCGTTCGAGAAGGTCGCTGACCAGACGGTCTGGGGGCCGAAGCCCGAGCCCGAACTGAGCGCACAACGAATGCCGTCGACGCCCCGCCCGCACACGGCCGGTGCCCGAGCTGAGCGCGCACTGGACGCCCGCGATGCCCCGCCCGCACACGTCCGCGCGGCCGTCGCCGTTCAGATCGATGAACTCAATCGTCGCGTAGTACTGGGGGCCCACGCTCCAGCCGCCGGCGTCCGAAAAGGTCGGCGACCAGAGGCCCACGGGGTCGAAGCTCACGCCCCAGCTGAGGGCACAATTGACGCCGTCGACGCCCCGCCCGCACACGTCCGCGAACCCATCGCCGTTCAGATCGAACTCGAGGGGCTTGCGGGCGACGCCGTAGAGGGCGTTCAGCGCGGTCAGATCGGTGCTGGTGAACTCGCCGGTCTCGTTGGCGCGATGGCACGAGTTCATGACCGAGCCGCCGACGACCGCGGTGCTCGGCGTGCCCGGGATCAAGACGGCGCCGGTGGCGCCCGCGCCCTCGTCGCCGCCCGTGCCGCAGCTGATGGCGCGATTGAAGAAGTCGGCGTGGCGAAAGCCGAGCGTGTGGCCGATTTCGTGCGTAATGACGTGCTCGATCGTGTCGACGCCGTACGCGGCGAGCGTGCTACTGATGAGGATCGTCGGGAAGGGCACCCCGTCCGAGGGGAACCCGGCCATGCCGCTCACGCCGCCCGGCAACTCGGGCTCGACGGAGGCTCGGATGGTAAAGCCGCAGGCGGCGCTGGGCGCGCGCCATGGCGAACGAGAGCGGCCGCTCGTCGTAGTTCTGAATCGCGAGGTCGAGCGCCGTGCTGAAGACGCCCGTGAACGTCGGGCCGTCGATGCAGATCTTCCGCAGCAAGGTGTTGACGGTGTTGTTCGTGCGGTACTGCTCTTCGCTCGAGCCGCCGGCCTGCAACATCTCGCGCGACGCCGCGAGCGACACGGCGGCGTCTCGCCCGACGTAGACGACGCCCTCGACCACCGTGATGTCGTCGGCGGGGAACCCCGCCCGCCTCAGGTTGGCGACGACCTCTCGCGCCTCCTCCGGCGCTCGCGTCTCTGACGCGTGCTCGGCACAGCCGAGCGCGAACGCGCCGCACGCCACGAGCATAGTTCCTTTTTTCAACATGGTTCAAAGCCTTTCTCGCTGCCAATTTCGCCCGCGTCGCGACATTCGTGACCACGACGGACGGCGTCGCCCGCCCCCCTCGCCGCCCCGCCGCGCTTCGAACGAGGGCGAAAAAGTCGGCTCGGCGCCGCTCTCTGCCCCCCGTTGCGCCGCCCGCAGGGCGCGATGCGCTTTCTACCCCGACTCGGTCACGACGTTATCATAGTCCGCGCGATTGCTTGATTGCAACAACGGCGATTCGAACTCGTCAAACCTACTAAAGCGCTCGGCGCTCGGCTACCCAACGAACCATCGCTTTGACGCCGCGCTTGAGCGAGGGCGGCGGGCGTCGCCCCGGTGGCTCGCGACGAACGGCGCCACAAGCGCCTCAAAGACCGCCGGCTCAGGTCGAGTTTCGGTGCGCCCAGAGAAGCTTGGGTGAGGAGGAACCCATGAGGATAAGCTTGGGTGAGGAGGACGCCATGTCCTTGCGGAGCAGCAGAAACCTTACGAAGCCGCTGCCCGCGCCGTGCCCGCGCCGCTTGGCCGGACAGCTCGCGGCGCCCTCCGTCGCGCTGGGTAGGGCGGGGGGCAGGGCGGAGGTCGTTCGGAGGGCCGGGGGGGAACGCCGCCCCCCATGGTGACGGTTTCGCGAGGGCCACCACCACCCCGATCGACATCAAGAAGCCGACATACTAGGGGGAAGAGGTGGGGCGAATGCGCGTTCTGTTCCTCGACATCGACGGCGTACTGAACAGCACGCGCACGCGCCCCGCCGACCCCCAGAGCCTGGTCGACTGGCTCGAACCCGCCTGCGTCACCGCCCTCGATGCCATCGTCGCGGCCACCGGCGCGGCCGTGGTCGTGACGAGCTCGTGGCGGATCGGGCGAACGCGCGACGAGCTCGCCGCGGCGCTCGCGGCGCGCGGCTTTCGCGGCCGCGTGGCGGGCGTCACGCCCGACTTGCGCGCCGCGCGCCTCGGGCGCGACGACGAGATCGAGGCGTGGTTGCGGGCCGAGGGCGCGGGCGTTGAGGCCTATGTCATCGTCGACGACGCGCTGAGCCTCGGCCGGCTCGAGCCACGACACTACCGCACGAGCCCGACCCGGGGCCTGCGGGCCGACGATGTCGAGGCCGTCGCGACGCTCTTGCGCGACGGCTCGTGATGCATTGGCCCGAGGGCGAGCCGGCGCCGACCAAGGCGTGGCGTTCGAACGTGCCGGCCGACACGCCGCTCGTGCGGCTCATCGGCGACGCGCGCCTGCGCTGGCGCGTCGAGCGCGATGATCAGGAAGGCAAGGGCACCCTCGGCCTCGACCACGACGAAGGGCGCACGTGGCCGGGGCTGCATCACCACGTCGCGCTGGCCATCGTGGCCCACCAGTTCCTCACCGCCGAGCGCGTTGGCGCAACGGACGATCGGCACCCGCCCCGGTACCCGGCGCCGCGACCCCGCCCGCGGCTTTCCCCCCTGAACCGCACGCGTCGGGGGCGCCCGGCCCCCGCGCGCCGACGGAAACGACGTTCGCTCTCGCCGCCCGGCTCGCGGCCGTCCTCGCCTGGTACGCCTGGCCCTGTTGCCCAACGTGTCGGCGAGAAAACGCGGTCCCGCAGCGGCCGCCCGCATCGCGACGAAACCTTGGCCCGAAGGGGCCCTTCGAAGGCGGGGCTGGGTAGTACTAAGGGCACTCGGGCCGGGGCGGACGCGTTGTCCCGGCGGCTGCGCCCGTCTCCGCGCCTCATGCCGCCCTCTGGTAGTTCAGACTCGACCGCCGCGCGCGCGGCCTGGCTGAGTCGGTAGGGCACGGCCCTGGTGGCCTGCACGAACCCATAGGGGCGCAACCCCATGCCGCTCTGCCAGGGCGAGAAGCCCAGCGCGCCCGACCCGAGGGCCAGCGGCTCGCCGAGGCGCAGCGAGACGAGCGGGCGCCAGGGCACGATCGGGAGAAACCTCGGCCGTAGCTCGAGGAGAAAGCCCGCGAGGCCGCGCTGCCGCGCGTTTTCGAGCCGCGCCTCGCGGTTCACGCCCACGCCGGCGCCGCGCACGGTCGGAACCAGGCGTAGCAGCACCACGCCCACGCCCGCGATCTCGTAGGGCACGGCGGAGAAGTAGGTGTTAAGTAGATAGTTGCGGGTGTCGGTAGTGACGAAGGCGAAGGGCAGCGTGACGATCGAACGAAACGTGCCGAACAAAAGGTCTTGGTCGTCCGGCGCGAGCTCGGCCGCGGCCGACCTCGGGCCGCGCAAGCGTATCGCGCAGCCGAGCACGTCGGGCAGCTCGCGCCCGCGCCGAAAGAGCCCTTCGGACAGGCGTACGACGGCCGAGCCCGCGAGCCGTGCGGCGAGCGGGCCGAGCGCGGCCTCGTCGGTCGCTGGCTCGCACGTGGCGGCGAAGACGACCCCGTCGGGGTGAAACACGCGCGCGCGCCGCAGGCAACTGCCGAGCGCGAAGGCGGGCGAAGTGAGCGCACCAGTGATGTAGCCGAGCCCCTCGGCAAAACGTACAGCTTTCATACTAAGACAGTATGAAACGCTCGGACGATTGCGCAAGGCGTATCGAGCGATCGTCGGCGCGGCATTCAGGGCAGAGCCGCGACCCAGATGCCCGCGACGTTCTCATGCTGAGGGGCGGCGGGGCGCGAATAGAGCACGGCCCGCCCGCCCGGGGCGACGAAAACGTTGCGGCGGTCGATGACCTTGGCCTCGAGCTGCTGGGGCGGGCCGGCGAGGGCGGCGTTCCAGACGTTGAGCGAGGCGGTGGCGGGGTAAATGTCGGGGGCGCTCAGGTTGTCGCTGAACACGAAGACGCCGCCCCGGCCGGCGGCGACGGTGCCGACGCCGGGGGCGCTGCGCTCTTCGTTGCTCGCGGTCGAGCGGATGGGCAAGAGGCCCGCGCCCGCGTTCACGCCCGTCAGGTAGGCAACCAACTTGTCGTCGGCGCGGAAGGCGTCGCGCGAGAGCGCCGCGTCGAGGGGCGCGGCGAGCACGCGGGGCGTCGGGTTGAAGCCGCCCGTCAGGGTGAGCAAGAGGTCGTACTTCTCGGAGCCTTCGTCGATCGTCTCGGTCGAGTAAAGCACGTACGCACGATCGTGACTCTAGCGCTGCACCCGGCGAAACTCGTTTGTCACGACCGGAACCGCCACCGCCTCGGGCAGCGCCGTACGCCGGAGCTGGTCGCTGACCATGTAGAGCAGCGCCGACGCGTCGGGCAGTAGCTTACCCGAGACGACCCCGGTGTCGATCTCGCCCATGTCCTGGCTCCCCCAGAGCCGGCCCTGGGCGCCGCTCGTCACATAAAAGATGGGCTCGCCCTTCGCGTCGGCCGATCAGGCGGGCAGCGTACCCGTCGCGATCGGCACCTTTTGCCACGAGCCGGCCTCGCGCTCGAAGAGCTCGAGGCTCGCGTCGAGGTGGCCGGGGGCACAGCGGCCGACCACCACGCGCCCGCCGGCGAAGCCGTACTGCGGGCGGCACGTCTTATCCGAAGGGCGGCCGACGCCCGCGATCAGGATCTAGCGCCATGACAGGTCGCGCGCGGTCACTTCGAGATCGAACGTCGTCTCCGTCACGTTCGCCGGAAAGAGCAGCATCGAGCCGTCGTCGCTCGTCGCCACCCGATTGTCGGACCAGAGCGTCTGGCCTATGGGGCGCACGCAGCCCGGGCCGCTAAAGGCGAGCAGGTCGGCCCGCCCCGCACCGTAGTCGACGTTCGAACAGACAAACACCATGCGTCCGCGGAAGAGCACCGTGCCCTGCTGCTCGGCGATCACGCTCGGCTCGCTCTTCTCGGCGCCCAGCTTGAGCGCGAGCAGCTTCGCGCCGTCGCGGTAGATGAGGTAGTGGTCGCTCGTGACGCCGACCGGGGTGACACTTCCGGCGACGAGGCGCGACGAATCCGTCGGCGCGAAGTCGCCTTCGTCGCTCGGCGCGGGCGCACACGCCGGCCAGATCTTGCCCGGCCCCGAGCCGCCCATGCCGCCCATGCCCCCCGAACCGCCTGAGCCGCCCGTGTCGCCCGAACCGCCCGCCCCGCCCGAGCCGCCCGTGTCGCCCGAACCGCCCGCCCCGCCCGAGCCGCCCACCTCGCCGGTACCGCCCGAGCCGCCCGAGCCGCCCGAGCCGCCCCCGTTCGGCGCCCCCGCGCCCCCTGCCGCGCCGCCGCCCGCAGTATTGCCCGAACCGGCGGCGGAGCGCCCTCCGGCACCGGCAATGCCGATAGAGCCGGGGTCTCGCAGCGGGGCGTCATCGTCTGAGCTACAGGCACTCGAAAACGAGAGCACGAGAGCGGAGCACAGGCGGCTGGACGTGGGTCGCATTGCAGATCTCCGGGCAAAAAAGGGCCATCGCCTGCCCCGCTTTGACGAGGCTGCGTTTCGAAATGCCGGGCCGCGCCTGTGCAAGGCACGTGCTCGACCGTGCGAAATGCCCGAGCCCCTCGGAGGCCAGTTCGAGCGGGTGCGCCTTAATACTTCGTCAGGCTTGAACTACGAAGGCCGTACTTTACCCCTGAGCGCCGGCTTCTTTCGCGATAGAGGTTGCGGCAGAGCCCCCGCCGTTCGGGCGAACCGACGGTAGTACTAGAGCGGGGCGCGCCCATCGATGGGCCCAAAACGGCGCTTCGGCGGCCGAAATTGGCTGTCAAAGCCTTGCGCTTGGCACACCCGCACGCGCGCCCCGCTCTAGGGTGGAAGCGGGTCGGCTTTTCGTTTCGGCGGCGCGGCCGAGCTCGAGGCTTCGGCATTCGGCCGCCATTTCCAGTGTCGTCGTCGGCCAGGCACTCAGCCCCGGCGGGCCGCAGCCGCCGGCCGGGCTCGCACTGCATGGGGACGGGGTTGGAGAACCAGCGGAGCAGGCCGGGGTCGAGCCCGGCGAGCGCCTCGGCGCGCAGCGCACAGCGCGCGGCGCCGGGGCAGGTGGCGGGCGGGGCGGCGGCCGGCGTGAAGAGCTCGCCCCCGTCGGCCGGCAGGCCGAGCGCGGCCGGGTCGCAGCCCTCGGCGCAGAGGCCGGCGCAGCAGACGCCCGACGCGCACGCGCCGGGGGCGTCGGCCGAGCACGCGGCGCCGAGCGCCTTGGCCGACTACGGGAGGGGCGGCGCCCGGCAGACGCCGGCCTCCTGCACGCGGATCTCGGCGAGCACCGCCCGCCCGACGCCCCGCTTCGTCACGGCGAACGCCGCCTCGGGGCCGCCCGGCCGGGGGTTGGTGAACATGATCTGGCCGGCGAGCGGGGGGGGCCCGGCCACGTACGCGTCGCGTACCGCGTTCTCGTTGTCGAGCGCCAGCATGATCTTGCCGCGCGCGGCCTCGACCGTCGACCAGCCCTCGAACGGCTCGTCGATCGTCCCCGGCTCTGCGGCCTCGCTCTCAATCATGAGCGTTGTACGCAACCGCTCGACGAAGCGGCTGCCCTGCTCCGATTGGGTTCCGCAGCTGCCCTGGGGCCAAAGGACCGCGTGCCGCCGCGCGCGCTCTCGCCGGAATCGTTCGTCGGCGCCACGCCCTCGGTCCGGACGATGCTCGGGGAGCGGCGCGCCCGGCGGTAGTCTCGACCGCGGGGGACGGACGCGCGCACCTACCGTCCTCCTGCGCGGTCGTCGGGGTAGGCTTGTGGCGCGCTCTCCTCGTGGGTAACGTAGGCGACCGGGGTGGGCGTCGTGAGGGCGCTTCGGGGGCGGTCGGCGCCCGGCTCTCGCGGGAGGGGCGAAAGGAGATCTTTTGGAACGCCTTCGTCCTCGCGGACGGGGAATCGCTCCTCGATGCCGTCCCGCCCAACTATCGGGAGCTGTTCGAGCGACTCGCTTCGCAGACCCCGGACCGGACCGTGATGCTGCCGTGGGAGGTCTGGGCGGCGGCGTTCATGCAGGACGCCGGCGAGGAGGCCCAGCGGATCGCGTACAACCTGCTCACGCCGGAGCCCATGGGCGTGTTCGAGGCGAAGCTGGACCAGGGAGACTTCTTCGCGCTCGACGTGCCCAAGAGCTACGTCGCCTGCCGCCAAGATATTGTTCTACCGCCGGGCGAGTTCGCCTGGTACCCGCGCTTCGGCGAACGCCTGGGCGAGCACAAGCTGGTGGAGATGAGCGGCAGCCACGAGGCCTGCTTCCCCCGGCCCGTCGAGCTGGCCGACGCGATCGTGGGGAAGCCAGCCGCGATTCGCCGCGGGCACGCGGGCGGCCGAAGGAGGTGAGCAGCACGACCGCGAGCGTCGCGAGGCCCACGACGGGGCGGGCGAAGGTGCGAAAGAGAAAGCCGAGCGAGAGGAAGCCGAGGGCGATGCCGGCGAGCGTTGCGAGCAGGGCGGCGCGGGGCGTCCAGCGGCGCAGGCGGCCGGCCACGAAGGCGCCCCCGAGCTCGAGCAGGCCCGAGCGGAGGGTCGCGGCGAGGCCCGCGTGCCAGGCGACGCGGGTCGGGTCGGGGTGCCCGGCCGCCGCGGCCGCGAGCTTGGCCGGCAGCATGACGAGGAACACGTGGCCGAAGAGCGAGACGGTGGTGACCCCGTCGGGCAGGGCGCAGACGTCGGCGCGGCCGCGGGCGAGGGCGAGGCGCCTCGCCTGGACGGCGGAGAAGACGTTGCCGACCAGAAGCGAGACCGCGACGGCGGGCATCACGCGCCCGTAGAGCCGCGCGTCGGGGAAGCCGAGCACGGTGCGGCAGAGGGCGTCGATCAACAGGAGCTAGACGAGGTTGTCGAGGGCGAGCCCGAAGAAGCCGTCGAGGTCGCCGCGGACCACCCAGCGCCTGGGCGCGAGAGGTAGCAGCGGGCCGGCGTTGGCGTCCAGCGCGGCGCGCGCCCGGGCGCGCGGCGCGAGCGGTGGGAAGCGCGGCGGCAGGACCGGCTCGCCCGTCCGGCTCGACCTGCCCGAGGCCCCCACGACCGAGCGGCTCGTCTCGCGCCCGCCCCGCCTGACGCCCCGGTCGGCCCACCCGCCGGCCCGGCTCGCGAAAAGCGCTGCGACGAGGGCGCCGACTGCCCGCGCCGCCCCTGCCGCTGCGCAGACGGCACGGTCGTCAACCAGCGCTACTGCCTCAACCGTTGCTGCGCCCCCGCGGCCGAGGCCAGCAGCGAAGCGTGCACGTCGCATGACGGGCCCGCCGGCACGTGGAACGCCCAGCGCGACGGCCGCAAGACGGGCGCGGCGTGCGCCCGCGACGGCGACGGCTCGTCGCGCGCCTGCGAGGCTTCTGCAGCAAGCGCTGTCCGACCTGCTCGCGCGCCCCGACCTCGAGTGGCTCCGCCGCACCGACCCACCCCTGACCGCCGTGCTCGAAGACCGCCGGTCGCTGCGGGCGTACGACGACGAGCGCCCGCTCACGCTCGAGCAACTCGGCGAGCTACTCTACCGATGCGCGGCCGTCCGCGCCGAAGGCCGGCAAGACTGGCACGCGCGGCGAGCTCGGGCCGCTCTTGCTGCATCTTCTCCGCCGCTACCCCGACGAGGCCGGGCGGGCCGCGGCGATGGTCGACGACCCGTCGCAGGTCCGGGCGATGGCCGACCACGCGCTGCTCTACGGCCACCCGCGGGCCGCCGCCCGGCTCGACTTCTTGTTCGACCCGGCCGCTCCCGTCGCGCCGCGCCGCCCCCCGCCGCCCGAGCCGACCGGCGACCCGCGCGACGATCTCCAAGGCGTCTTGCGGCGCTACCTCGACGACGATTGTAGCGACATGTGGGGGCAGGTCTGCATCGGCGCCCTCCTGATCTGGGGAAGGCGTTGGTGTCCACAACAGCAACTCTTCGCTCCCGGGCAGGCGGGCGCCACTTCGTGCTCGGCTGCTCGGTCCCTCGGAGCTAGAAGCGCGGCGGTCGGGTCGTGGCGCCCCTCGCGGCGCGAAGGGGGCGGTGGTGGTGGGTTGCGTTCGACCAAGTCGGCCGAACCCGACACGCGTCGCCGGGGGCCGGGCGGAGGCGGTTTCTTAAATTAAGGGTAACAGATTCGGCATCAGGAGTTCTCCCGCTGGTGCCACACTTGGCTGGAGCATAAGATCATTGGCTTTTGAGGGAATGATAGGATTTTATCTGTTGCGAGATTACTCCTGAAAAACGAATGTGCGCCGTTTTGAGTGGACCGGATCGTGGCTTTCTGCCACACTCCGAAAAAATGCGAAGTCGTTGAGGACGGCACGCAGAACGTACGTAAGCGAACATCTGAGCCAGCGGAGTCCGAAAATCTCGTTAGAGTGCTTGTCAGGCGCGCGTCGCTCGTGCTACCAAGCTGCACAGAAGTTAGCTGACCATCGCTGGCTCGAATCCGAATGAGAGGTTCATTCGGGGGCCAGCACTGCTGGTCGGAGTCTGGAACTACTGCAATGGCTATATGCCGCCGGGCCCGCTCACTCGCGGTGAAGCTCGGTGAAGATAGAGGTTTTTGAATGGGAGTTTTGCGCCAGTACCGTGCCCCGGTGGAGCCCAAACGCGCACTGAAGGGGAGCCATCACCTTTATTACGAGGTGCAGGATCTGGTTGTCGAACGGGGCCAGGGGGTGTTCCTGTTCGATCAAGATGGCAAATCGTACATTGATTGTGCCTCGGGCACCTTCAACTTGATCTTGGGCTATTCGAACTCCGAGGTGCTCGAGGCGGTCAAGCAGCAAGCCGACCAGCTCGTCCACGTCACCTCGAGCTTCCAGAGCGGCCCCGTCGACGAGATGGTCCGGCGCCTGGTCGATATCGTTCCGGGCAACCTGACGACGATCCACCCCAAAGTGTGCAGTGGTTCGACCGCGAACGAGGGCGCGATCAAGATCGCCCAGCATTTCACGGGCAACCGAGACATCATCAGTCACTTCCGGTCGCACCTCGGCCAGACGATGATGATGACGAGCCTGTCGGGGAATGCGTTCCGGAAGGAGCCATTCGCGAACCTGTTCCCCGGCGGCATCCAGGTCCCGGACCCGTACTGCTACCGCTGCTTCTACAAGCAGAAGCCGGAGACCTGCAACCTGCTGTGCGTCGAGCGGATCGGGGACTTCATCGACTACGCGAGCAGCGGCCGCGTGGCGTGCATGATCGTGGAGCCGATCTCCGGCAACGGCGGCAACGTGGTGCCACCGCCCGGCTACTTCAGGGCCCTGAAGAAGCTGTGCGACGAGCGCGGCATCGTGCTGATCCTCGACGAGATCCAGACCGGCCTCGGCCGCACCGGCCGGATGTGGGGCGCCGATCTGTTCGACATCAAGCCGAACATCATGACGATCTCGAAGGGCCTGGGCGGGACCGGCTTCCAGGTCTCGGCGATCGCGTGCGAGGACAAGCTCCGCGGCCTCGAAAGCCACCACCACTCCTTCACCTACGGCGCCAACGTGCTCGCGGCCGCGGCCGCGGCCAAGACGCTGGAGATCGTGAGCCGGCCAGGCTTCCTCGAGCACGTCCGGTCGCTCGGCGCCTACATCCTGGGCCGCCTGGACCAGATGCAGCGCCGGTTCCGGTTCATCGGTGACGTGCGCGGGGTCGGCCTCATGATCGGGATCGAGGTGGTGGGGGCCAACGGCGAGCCCGACGTGGAGTTGACCAACAAGATCTGCAAGTCGGCGACCGCGCACGGGCTCCTGCTGCGCTCGTCGCGCTACGGCTACGGCAATGTTTTCAAGATCCGGCCGCCGCTGGTGATGACCGACGACGAGGCCGTGCAGATGTGCGACCGGCTCCAGGCCTGCTTGGAAGACGTCCAGTGAAGCAGTACCTGGTCGATCTGACCACGGTCGTGCGGGACAAGATTCTGTCGACCGAGGGCACCCTGAAGAATCGCCAGCTCAACGGCTACTCGCCTGGGGGCGACGCACAGTTCGATATCGACGAGGTCGCCGAGCAGGCGGTGCAGGACTTCATCGCCTCGCGCGGCGAGTCCGTGGGGTGCTACTCCGAGGATCGCGGGCTCGTTCGCAAGGGCGTTGCGCCGGACCACCTCCTCATCGTCGATCCGATCGACGGCACGCGGCCAGCCGCCGCTGGCCTCGAGATGGCGTGCATCTCCGTGGCGGTCGCCCCGTACGACGAGGGCGCGCGGATTCGTGACGTCACGCACGCCATCCTGCGCGAGATCAAGTCGGGCGCTTACCTGTATGCCGACCGCGCGGCCGGCGAGCTGGTCAGCGTGGGCTACGCCGGCCAGGTGCCGCGGCTGAGCCCGAACCGCGACCTCGACCGGCTGTTCTGGTCGATCGAGTTCAACGGCCACCCGATGCAGCTGATGACCTCGGCGTACGGCCACCTGGTGGATCGCACCGCCAATCGCGGTGGGATCTTCGTGTTCAACAGCGCGTCGTACTCGATCTCGCGGATCATCACGGGCCAGCTCGACGCCTACGTCGATATCGGGAACCGGCTGCTCAAGGACACGCCGTCGTTGCTTCCGGACTTCGAGCGCGTGGGCAACGGCCACGTGCTCCACCTGTTCCCCTACGACATCGCGGCGAGCGTGGTCATCGCCGAGCTCGCGGGCGTGACGATCACCGACGCGTACGGTCAGTCGCTCGGGGCGACGCGGCTGGTCGGCGTCGGGGCAGACAATCAACAATCCTGCATCGCCGCGTCGACCCCGGAGATGCACGCCCAGTTGATCGCGGCGATCGACTGGGCCCGGCCGGCCGCCCAGCGCGGCGGCGCGACGCACGGCCCGCGACACGGCGAGGTGATCCGATGAAAGCGATCGTCTTCAAGCAAGAGCGTGTGGTTTCGTTGGAGCAGCGGCCCGATCCGGCGGTCGAGCGCGCCGACGACGTGATCGTGAAGGTCGAGGCCACCGGGGTCTGCGGCACGGACCGCAACATCGTGCTGGGCCGGTTCCCGGCGCGGCCCGGCGTGATCCTCGGCCACGAGTCGGTGGGCACCGTGGCGGCGGTCGGCGCCGAGGTCCGCGAGCTCGCGGTCGGCGACCGGGTCGTCGTCAACCCGACGCTGTACTGCGGTCGCTGCGAGTTCTGCCGGCGCGGCGCCTTCAACTTCTGCGATCACAAGACCGGCCAGGAGGTCGGCGTGGACCGCGATGGCACGTTCGCCACGTTCGTCCGGTTGCCGGCTCGGTTCCTCCATCTGTTGCCGGCCGACCTGCCGCTCGAGCGCGCCGTGTTCGTCGAGCCGCTGGCCTGCGTAATGAACAACGCCGAGGCGGTCGACCTCCAGCCGTTCGACGACGTGGCGATCCTCGGCGGCGGCCCGATCGGGCTGGTGTTCGCGCTGTACGCGCAGCGGTTCTCGCGCCGGACCGTCGTCGTGGAGCGCGACACGTTCCGCCTGTCGTTCGCCCGCAAGCTCGGCGTGGCGGCGGTCGACGGCGCGTCGGCGGCCTGGCCGGACGCGGTGATCGCGGCGTGCGGCGGTCGCCGGCCGAGCGTGATCGTGGAGACGTCGGGCGTGCTGCTCGACGCGGCGGTCGACCTCGTCCGCAAGGGCGGCCGGATCGCGGTGATGGGGTTCAACGGGCACATCGCGGCGGGGTTCAAGATCCTTCGGATCGTCAACAACGGGATCCGCGTCGTCGGCGCGGGCGACTACAACGCGCCCGTCTTCCCGGCGGCGATCGACCTGGCGGCCGAGCTGCCGCTCGACCGGCTGATCACGCACCGGCTGCCGCTCGACGAGCACGCGCGGGCGTTCCAGCTGCTGATCGAGGCGGGCGACCGCCCCGACCACTACGGCGCGATGAAGGTCCTGATCCAGTCCGCGTGAGGGGGGCCGCATGACGACAGCCCCGTTGGCATTTCACCGCGGCGTGCTCCACGTGGACGGGCGACCGACGCTGATCATCGCGGGCGAGTACCCGTACTATCGCGACCGGCCCGACCGCTGGCGGGCCAAGCTGCAGGCGATTCGCGCCGCCGGGGTCGAGGTGGTGACCTGCTACGTGCCGTGGCGGCACCACGCGCTCGACGTGCCCGTCGGCGCGCCCCCGCAGTTCTGCTTCGCGAGCGTCGACGATAACCGCAACGTGGTCCGGTTCCTCGAGCTCGCCCACGAGCTCGGCCTGCGCGTAATCGTCAAGCCGGGGCCGTTCGTGCACGGCGAGATCCAGCTCGGCGGCCTGCCGGACTCGGTCAGCCCGAGCCACGCGCCGGGCCGGGAGCCCTCGGTCTCGGCCAGCGGCGCGCCGCAGCTCTCGCAGGGCCAGATGTTGCCGTCGGCGCTGTCGACCGAGTTCCTGCACGATACCCAGGCATGGCTTCAGGCGGTGTGGGAGCGCGTGGTCGCGGATCGGATGTATCCGCGCGGCCCGATCGTCGCCGTGCAGGTCGGCAACGAGGGGGTGTACAGCGATGCCAACCAGCCGGCCGGCGCCTTCGACTACGGGGCGGCGGGGGCGCGCGTCGCCGCCCGCGTGCTGGCGAGCCGGTACCCGACGATCGACGCGCTCAACCAGCGGTACGGCACGCAGCACGCCGCGTACGGCGACGCGCCGCTCGTCCGCCAGTGGACCGAGGACCTGCCGGTGCCGGCCGCGCTCGACGGCGGGGCGTGGCTCGGCGCGTACGTCGCCGAGGTCATCAAGCGGTGGAGCGCGTACCTGGGCGACGTGCCGAAGCTGCTCAACTTCCCGCCCCCGGCGCGCGCCGACGCGTCGCCCGCGCACGCCCGGGCGCGGCTCGACGCCTGGCTGTGCCGGGTCCGGCCGCGCGTGCTCACGGGGCGGGTTCAGTACGGATTCAGCAGCTGGGTCGGGGTGGCCGCCGAGGACGACGAGGCGTTCATCCACCTGGCGATCGCCGCGCTGCGCGAGCGCGGGCCGAACCTCGAGGAGAACTGGGGCCTGGGCTGGGCCGACGCCCGCTGCGCCTACGCGGCGTGCACCGTGTACCAGGCGCTGCTCGTGCTGGCGTGCGGCGCGACCGGCTACTCGATCTACCCGGTGTGCGCCACCGACAGCTGGTCGTCGGCGATCCAGCTCGACCAGGCGTACCTCGCGCGCACGCTGCCCGACCCCAAGGTGATGGACCCGCCGTACGGCGAGCTCGCCCCGATCGACGTCGACGGCGCGCCGGCGGCAAAGCACCGGGTGCTCCAGCTGGTCAACGGCTTCTTCGCGCGCGAGGGCCACGCGCTGGTGACCGGCGTCCGCAAGGTGGCGGTGGCGCTCGCGTTGTACACGCCGCACGCCGAGCTGATGGCGTGGCAGCCGCCGGCCAGCGCGCACTACAAGCGCCTGCGCTACCCGCAGCCGGCCCACGAGGTCGCGCACGCCTTCGTGCTCGCGTGCCTCGACCATGGGGTCGAGTTCGGGCTCGTCGACCTGGCGACCGCCAGCCCGACCGAGCTCGCGCGGGTCGAGCGCCTCGTGGTGCCCGGTGGGTTCTACCTGGACGACGAGGCCCAGGACCGTTTGGCGGACTACGTCCAGGCCGGCGGCGAGCTGATCACCGGGTGGGAGGTGCCGCTTTACGACCTCTCGCTCCAGCCGTCCGAGCAGCTCCAGGATCGCGTGTTCGGCCACGGCTACGCCGGCGGCCCGCGCGACGGCGCGTCGGCGCGCTCGCCGCGGTCGCTCCGGCTGCCCGCCGACGCGTCGCCGATCGCGCGCGCGGGCGACGAGGTCCACGGCTACACCGTCCAGCGCGGGCGCGGCCGTGCGCACTACCTCGACGAGGCGATCAGCCGGTCGAGCTTGGCGCAGCTGTTCGCCGCGGCCGGCCTCGCGGCCCAGCCGGTGCGCGGCCCCGATGGCGCGCCCGCGTTCACGAGCCTGGTGGCCAGCGCCGACGACACCCGGCACCTCAGCTTCGTGCTCAGCCGCTCGGATCGCGCGGGCAGGTTCCGCTGGCTGGTCGCGGGTCACGAGCTCTCGATCGCGCTGCCGCGCCGCGGCTGCGCCGTGGTCGGTACCAGCGTGGTCGACGGGAGACCGCGGCTGACCAGCCTGCTGGTCAAGGCGGTCAACGAGCTGCACCAGGATCGGGTGGAGGTCGAGCTGCGCTACGGTGACGACCACTACGCGTGCGCCGGCGGCGACGTGTTCGCCTACCGCGACGGCGAGGCGTGGCGTACCGAACTCGCGACCGACGTTTCGACACCGCCCGGGAACGCGGACAAGGGAGCCTGAGATGAGACCGGTAGCGAGCGCGGTGATCTTTGACTACGCAGGGGTGCTGTCGCACCATCAATCGGAGCAGCACTGGGCGCGGCTCGTCGCCGCGGCCGGGGTGCCCTCGGAGGAGCTTCGCCGCGTCTACTGGGACCTGCGGCCGCCCTACGATCGCGGCACCGACGACGGCATCGCGTACTGGCGCAAGGTCGGCGCGGCGCTCGGCCGGGCGTGGTCGGACGCGCAGATCGAGGCGCTGATCGGGCTCGACACGGAGAGCTGGGTCCGGATGAACCCCGAGGTCATCGCGCAGCTCACCGCGCTGCAGAGCCGGCGGATCCCGACCGCGATCCTGTCCAACATGGGGGTCGATCTGATGCGCGCGGTGGTCGCGCGGTTCGCGTGGATCGCGCGCTGCGAGGTCCGGACGTTCTCGTGCGCGGTGGGGCTCGTCAAGCCCGAGGCCGCGATCTACGAGCGCTGCGTTGCCGAGTTGGGGGTCGCGCCGGGCGAGGCGATCTTCGTCGACGATCGCCATGAGAACATCGTCGCGGCCGAGCGCGTGGGCCTGCGTGGCGTGCTGTTCGCCGACGCCGCGGGGCTGCGCGCGCAGCTTCGGAGCGCGGCCTCCGGCGCCGAGGAAGCGACCCCGTGACGGAGCACGCCTCGATCCGGCGGCAGATCGTCGCGCTCGCGCTGCCGGCGAGCGCCGAGGCCGTGCTCCAGATCTGCTTCAGCTTCGTCGATCAGGTCGTGATCGCCCGGCTGGGCAACGCGTCGCTCGCCGCGGTCGGCCTGATCGGGCACATGACGTTCCTGAGCGGCATCATCCTCGGCGCGCTGTCCGCGACCGCGTCGATCCTGGTCGCGCAGCACTATGGCCGCCACGACGGGCCGGGCGTGGCCCGCACGGTCGGCGCCACCGTGCAGCTCGCGCTGCTCATCACCGTGCCGCTCGCGGTCGTCGTGGCGGCGTTCGCCGCGCCGATCCTGACGCTGATGGGGGTCGAGCCCGCGGTGGTCGAGGCCGGCGCGCCGTTCCTGCGCGTGATCGCGGTGACCGTGCCGCTCAGCCTCGTCGGCTCGGTCGCGGCGTCGGCGTTGCGGTCGCTCGGCGATGCACGCACGCCCATGGTGGTCACCCTGCTCTGCGTGGCGACCAACACCGTGCTCAACTTCGTGCTGGTGTTCGGCTGGGGCCCGGTGCCCGCGATCGGCGTCATGGGCGCCGCCTACGCCACGCTGGCGGCGCAGGTCCTGCGCAGCGTGCTGATGGTGCGCGCGATGGCGGGCGCGCGGCGCAACGTGCCGTTCCGGTTCAGCGACTTCGCGCGGACCGACGCCTCCATGATCGGCCGGATCTGCCGGCTGACCTGGCCGATCGCGCTCACCGAGGTGGTCTGGTCGCTGGGCTCGTTCCTCTACACGCTGATCACCATCGAGCTCGGCACGGTGGTGATCGCGGCCAACCAGGTCGTAGTCACGACCGAGGCGATCTTCGTCATGGCGTCGTCGGGGCTTTCGGCGGCGGCGCTGACCTTGATCGGCCAGGCGATCGGCGCGGATGACGAGCCGCGGCTCCGGCGCACCGCGAGCCAGTTGGTCAAGATCGGGCTGACCTCGGCGGCCGGGTTCGGGCTGCTGACCGCGGCGACCTCGGGGCTGCTGGGCGTGTTCTTCCGCGAGATCAGCCCCGAGGCGCTCCACCTCGCGCGGGTCGGCCTGGTGCTCAACGCCGTGTTCCAGTGGGTGAAGGTCATGAACATGGTGCTCGGCAACGGCGTGCTGCGTGCCGGCGGAGACAACCGGTTCGTTCTGGTCGCCGACGTGACGTCGATCTTCGTGTTCGGGCTGCCGATCGCGTTCTTCGTCGTGCGGTTCACCAGCCTGGGCTTGATCGGGGTCCTCGTCGCGAAGCTGCTCGAGGAGGGGTCGCGGGTGCTGATGTTCGCCATCCGCTACCGTTCGGCGAAGTGGCGCAAGCGCTACGTCGAGGCCCCGGTGCACTAGGCGCGCCAGTGCGGCGCAAGGACAAGGAGCGCTCACGTCATGGATCGAATCGACAACGCGACCCGCACCAGCGGCGTCATCTTGCACCCGACGTCGCTGCCGGGCTCACATGGCATCGGGCAGCTCGGCGAGCACGCCCGCGGCTTCATCGACTTCCTGGCCCGCGCCGAGATCGGGCTGTGGCAGGTTCTGCCGGTGGTCCCGGTCCAGGAGGATTGGTTCTCGCCCTACTCCGGGCTGAGCGCGTTCGGCGGCAACCCGTACATGCTGAGCTTGGCGGACCTGGTGGCCGATGGGCTGCTCGACCCCCAGGATCTGGCCGGCGGGGCGGAGCTGCGCGACGACCGCGTGGCGTTCCGTGCCGTGGCGGCGCACCGCAAGCCGCTGTTCGCCAAGCTGGCGCAACGGGTGCCGGCGGCGGATCGGGGCCTCCTTTCATACGCCGAGCGCGAAGCGGGGTGGCTCGACGACCACGCGCTGTTCTGCGCGCTGCTCGACGCGTACGGCCAGGACACCTGGGCCGGGTGGCCGCCCGCGGTGCGCCACCGCGATCCCGCGGCGCTGGCGGCGGCCCGGATCGAGCTCGCCCCCGCGATCCACAAGCATCGCGTGCTCCAGTACCTGTTCGCGCGGCAATGGGCGGCGCTGCGCGCGTACGCGCGCGAGCGCGGCGTCGCGCTGGTCGGGGACATCCCGATCTACGTCAACTACAACAGCGCCGACGTGTGGGCCCACCCCGAGTACTTCCAGCTCGATCGCGAGCTGCGGCCGCGGTTCGAGGCCGGCGTGCCCGCCGACGGGTTCTTCTCGGACCAGGCGCAGCACTGGGGGAATCCGCTCTACGACTGGCCACGGCTCGCCGAGGATGGCTATCGCTGGTGGGGGGCGCGGCTCCGCCACGCGCTCGAGCTCTACGACCACGTCCGCATGGATCACTTTCGCGGGTTCCAGGCCTACTGGGCCGTGCCCGCGGGACAGGACGCCGCGACCGGCGCCTGGGTCCCGGGCCCCGGGCGGGCGCTGTTCGACGCGCTGCGCAGCCAGCTCGGCGGCTTGCCGATCTTCGTCGAAGATCTGGGGTTGATCACCGAGGACGTGCACCAGCTGCGCCGCGAGGTCGGGGTGCCGGCGATGTCGGTGTTTCAGTTCGGCTTCACCCGGGGCGGGGACAGCCCGTACCTGCCGCACCACGCCGGGCCGCACGTCGTCTACTACACCGGGACGCACGACGTCCCGCCGCTCGCCGAGTGGCGCGAGCGGCTGTCGCCCGAGGAGCTCGCGCGCGTGCTGGCTTATCTCGGCGTGCCTGATGGCGCCGCGCTGCCGGTCCGCGATTTTGTGTGGAACGTGGTGCGCTGCGCATGGGCGACGTCGTCGCCGTGGGTGGTCGCGCAGCTGCAAGATCTGCTCGCCAGCGGAGCGGAGTCGCAAATGAATCGCCCCGGCCTCGCCGACCTGGCGAACTGGAGCTGGAGAGTGCAGGCCCACGAGCTGAGCGACGCGCTCGCCGCGCGGTGCGCGCGGCTCAACGCCATCTACGGGCGCGGCCGGCCGGCGGCCGGCTAGAGCGCCGACCGTCCAATCCGGTCGGTGCTCTCGAAATTGCTTCAACGCTCGAGCCGCCCGACCGGAACGTGCCCAAGGCTGGGCATGTTCCGGTCGGCGCTCTAGTAGTCTCCCAAGCTTAGAGAGACAGGTTCTTTCTGGCACGAGGCCGGGCGCCGGGCCAGGCTCTCGGATGACCCAGAAACGCCCCCTCCGCCGCCTGACGGCCGACGAGCGCGCCGGACTCGAGGCGCTATGCCGCCGCGGCGTCACCAGCGTCCGCGTCGTCAACCGGGCGCGCATCTTGCTCCGCGTCGACGAGGGCGAGACCGACGCCGAGGTCGCCGAGGCGCTCCGGGTCGGCTTGATGACCGTGGGGCGAGTGCGACGGCGGGCCGCGCTCGAGGGGCCGCTCGCGGCCGTGCGCGACCGGCCCATGAATCACCCGCGCCGCCAGGTCGTGCTCGACGGGCGCGCCGAAGCGCACTTGGTGGCGCTCGCCTGCGGTCCGCCCCCGGCCGGGGCGGCGCGTTGGACGCTGCGGCTGCTGACCGACCGCTTGATCGAGCTCGGGGCCGTCGAGACGGTCAGCGACGAGACCGTGCGCAAGGCGTTGAAAAAAAAACGAGCTCCAGCCCTGGCGGACCGAGCGCTTCCGCATCCCGCCCGAGGCGAGCGCGGCGTTCGTGGCGGCCATGGAGGACGTGCTCGAGGTCTACCACCGTCCGTATGACCCGAAGCGGCCCCAGGTCTGCCTCGACGAGACGAGCAAGCAACTGCTCGGGCACGTCTACGAGCCGCTGCCGGCGCGGCCCGGGCGGCTCGCGCGGGTCGATGACGACTACGTGCGGGGCGGCACGGTCAACGTCGTCTGTGCCGTCGAGCCACTGACTGGCCGGTCGCTCGTCGAGGCCACCTCGCGACGCACGAGCGTCGACTTCGCGCACTTCGTCCGAAGGCTCGTCGACGACGTCTACCCCGAGGCCGAACGGCTGGTGCTGGTGCTCGACAACCTGTCGAGCCACAGCCCCTCGGCCCTGTACGAAGCCTTCCCCCCGGCCGAGGCGCGCCGCCTGGTCGAGAGACTCGAATTGCACTTCACGCCGCGTCACGGCAGCTGGCTGAACATCGCCGAGATCGAGCTGAGCATCCTCTCGCGCCAGTGCCTCGACCGCCGCTTCGCCGACGCGACGAGCCTGCGGGCCGACCTGGCGGCGTGGCAGGCGCGGCGCAACCACGAGCCGCGCCCCATCCAATGGCGGTTTACGGCGGCCGACGCCCGCCTCAAACTCCGCCGACTCTACCCACCACTCTAAGCTTGGGAAACTACTAGGCGGCCGCTTACGTTCGATGATGGCGTCGACTCGGTAACGTTGGTGTGGGTCGAGATGCTTTTCGATGGGGGGATGCCAATGCGTCGAAAGGAGAGAGAACATGAGTTTTGAGCTTGTCTGGCAAGGTAGACTGCAATTCGGCGACGAGCCTGGGGTTTATGGCGATGCGCACTACGCCGGTCTTTGCTCGGAGTGGCCGGTGACAATCAGAAAATTCGACCCGAACTCTAATGCGCCGGGGCAAGTCTCGTTCCAACTCGACGCGGATGGGGGTTAAAATTTTCCACCCATATCCAGGGCACCGCGTTACAGTTTGGGTCTGGCAGCCTGACCCCACCCAGACCAATCCCTTCCAGTGGAAGAGGGTGCAGAGCGCTACGGCGCAGATGACTGCGAACCGGCTTCAGATCGAAGTTCAAGTCTCGGGCGACGCGGCAACGACGTACTGCAGCGTGCGCCTGGAGGTCGACGACTCGGTACACCCGGGGTTGTTCGACGAGGTTGTCGTGACTCGGCTATCTCACAAGTCGACCACACATTTTGCCTCATTCGGCTTCATTTATGAAAACGACCCGAAACACGACCTGTTAGAACAAGAGCCCGACGGTAGATCGCGAGGTGCAGTGTCGAGGGGGCAGGGCAAGCGCAACCTACGAGGGCCTGATGCAGCGGGGCCGCGGAGGTGAGGAGGGGGGCAATGTCCCGCCCTACTCCCTCGGCCGCTGTCCGCCTGCTTCACACCCATTTCGGCTCGCTGCCCGACCGGCGCGAGCGCAGCCGGACGCGGCACCCGCTGTTGCCGCTGTTCTTCATCGCCCTGGCCGGCGCGCTCGCCGGCGCACGGGGCGGGATGAGCTGGTAAAATTACCTGCCGTAGGTGCGCTCGCCCTGCGCCCCGACCCTTGGGCCCGAGCAGCATGGGGAGTTGGCCGCCCTCCCTATCGCTGTTCGCTCGCAGGGCAGGCTTGGGCCGGCGTGCCAGAGGGTGCTCGTCTCGCCGCTCTCAAGCGGGGCGTAGCACGAACACGTCTTCGCCCCCGGCCCGCGCGATAAGAGCGCCGTCGAGGCTGGCCGCGGCTGCGGTCACCCCCGCGCCCCCCTCCGATGGCAAGGTTGCCACCTCGCGTTCGCCGGACCCGAGGTGCTGGCGCACGACGGCGATGGTCTTCTGGGCGCCGCAAACCCGTCGGCGGCGGCCCGGTCGCTGACCCGTGCCGCCCCGCGCCGTCGCTAGCCGGCGTGGCCGAGTCCGGCTATGCGCTCGAACCGAGCCCCGCGCCATGAACGTGCCCCTTCGCGCCCTGCCCCTCGTCGCCCTCGGCTGCCTCACCGCCTGCGCCTCGCCCCGTGCCGCCACCCGCAGCGAGCCCGCGGCCCACGAGGGCTCGCCGGGCCCGGCCGACGACGGCAGCGCGGCTTGCGCCCCCCTGCTCGCGCACAACCGGCGCTTGCTCGCCGCCTCGGACGCGAGCAAGCCCGAAGGCGAGCTCGACTTCGAGAAGGCGTGTTACCCCGTGCGCGGCGGCGTCTGGGCGCTTCGCCTGGTCGATTGGAAAAAGGGCGACTACAGCGACGTCGAGGGGCACGTTCAGCTCGTCTACGTGCGCCGCGGGAAGGTCCCCCACGTCGTGCCGCTGCCCCCCGACTTCGACCGGCTGCACCAAGGCATCGGCCACGCCGAGCTCGAGCCGCCCCGGTTCTTCGACTACGACGACGACGGCGAGCCCGAGCTCTTCTTGCGCCGTGTCGGCCGCGAGCACGAAGGCCCCTCGAACGACGCCGCCCTCTTGCTGACGACGCGCGGGGGCGTCGTGCGGCCAATGCCGGGCGCGCCGCCCAAGATCGACGCGCTCGACGACGTCGACCGCGACGGCCGACCCGATCTCGTTTATTACCCCTACTCTACCGTGCGCGGTAGCTGCGCGGGCTTCGATTACTCCTCGTTCGGGCCCGCGTTCCTGGCGCACTCGCTGCCGGGCGGCGCCTTCTCGACCACCGACGCCGTCGCCCGCGCCTACGTCGCCCGCGCCTGCCCGACCGGGCCGAAGCGCGACGCCGAGGCCGACGACAACGCGCCGCCCCGCGCCCCGCCCGAGCTCTGCGCGCGCCTGCGGGGCGCGAGCGAGGCCGAAGCGCTCGCCGTCTTGGCGCGCGACTGCAAACCGGCGCCCTCGCGCGAGGCCGCCTGCCGGTTCGAAGGCGGCTATTGCGAACAGTACGAAGACCGCGCCGCCGACCTCCAGCGCGCC
>DASTPP010000247.1:0-4560 GCA_035762175.1 Polyangiaceae bacterium
GACAACTACCCGACGACAACGACGCGGCGACAACTACCGAGCGAAGTGCACTGAATCACGAGTGATCACGGAGCAATGACCATGGCGACCACCTGCAAGAATAGTTGTCGCCGCTCTGCAGAAGTAGTTGACGTCCATCAGGCGCAGCTCGCAAAGCACCTGAAAGCGCGACGCGAGCGCTTCGGCCGACACCGGAGCGGGCCGCCCCTTGTCGTCAAGGAGTACGAGCCCGGTGCCCGAGTCGCCGTGGCCGGCGAAGCGCGCGACGTCGGGCTCGTACTCGAGCAGGCCCTGCGGCACGTCTTCGAGCCGCACGGCCGAGCACGACTTGAGCTCGAACGCGTCGCGGTAGCGCGAAGCCCGCAGCCGCTGCTCGATGGCGCGCAGCTCGTCGGCGATGCGCCGCGGGCGCTCGGGCAGCGCGTCGGCCGACAGAAAGAGTATCTTGATGCGCCCGCGCTTCTTTGGCCGCGGCTTCGCGCCGCCGGGGGGCGTCCTGGCCTGGCGCAGCCCCCCCCCGCGCGCCGCCCGAGCCCCGGCGGGCGCCGCCACGGGGGGCGGGGCGGGCGCCGGCATCGGGCGCGGCGTGCTCAATCGCGCCACGACAGGAACGTCGGGAACGGCGCAAGGCGCGAGGTTTCGCGACGGCTCGCGCCCGGCGGGGGCGGCCGCCGGCGAGGCAGAACGGAGGCGCGGCGCCGAAGATCGGCGCGGCGGGGCGACGCGATGGCTCACGGAGTGCCTCCGGGCGAAGCGAATGGGCCGTTCTCGACGATGAGCGGCGAATGCGCCGAAGGTTGTGGGTCTTGTCGCGCCCGCCGAGCGCAATCACCCCCGAGGCCAATCTTCGTCAGCGAAGCCGACTGCCCCCGCCCGTGCCGGGGCAGACCGAGTTTATCGAACCCGTCGCTGCACCCTACCACAACCGTGAAAGAAACGGAATTTTTGCAGATAGGGCGCGAGCCCTTCTCGCGCCGACGTTCGCATTGTCAGCATTGTCGCCCGGCGCCTCGCGCCGGCCCCTCGCCACGTTCGCCACGCGAGCGCCCGTCGTTGCCGCGCTCGCGCCGCGGCCGAGCGGCGTGGGCGCGTCGGCGGGCGCGCCGACGGGTTCGCGAGGGCGTTCTGGGCCCCCCCTTAATTTCTCGCCAAAGCGATGGCAGGAGGCGGCCGTTACATAACCCGCGGCGACTCGCCCCAAAGTGGACGAGACCGTCCACTGCCTGCGGCGGACGTGGGCGAAACGCTCTGACGGATGCGCCCCGAAGGCGTCTTGTCGCTGCGCGTGGCGCCCTGGCTGGCCGAGGGTGCTACGGGGGCGGCACCTCAGGCGAGCTGCCAGGGGCGGGGCGCGACCGGCCCCGGCCGAGGGGGGCCAGGGTTTTACGCGGCGGGCGGTCGGCCGCTCGGCGAGACCTCGGGCTCGCCGCCTGCACCCCTATGCCATCAAGGCAGGGCGTACTTCGCCTTGAGGTAGGCCTCGACCGTCGAGCGCTCGGCAGACGAGAGGGCCCGATCGTACATGACGATTTCGGCGAGGTCGCCGCGCATGAAATACGTGCTGAACCAGGCGCCGACTTGGGCCAGTGTCCAGGGGCCGGTGGTCTTGAACGATCGGGTCGACATGAGCGCGCCGTCGCGGTAGACGCTGAGCGTCGAGCCGTCGTAGCTGGCCGAGAGCCGGTGGTAGACGCGCGTGTTGCCGACGCCGGCGGTGACGATCGGCATGGCATTGCCGATGCCGACGAAGAGAGCTTGGCTGCCGTTCTCCCAGCGTAGCTGGTTGTTGGGCGTGCTGCCGCCGGGGCCGAGAATCATGCTAAACGACTCGGTCGGCATGCTGTTCTTGCCGACGACGAAGACCGTGCAGGTCATGGGCTGCACGGCGGTAGCGAGCAAGAGCGATTGGGCGCCCGAAAAGCGAATGACGGGCTTTCCGTTGAGGGCGCTGGCGACCAGGGCCGGCTGGCGATTCGAGACCGACATGTTGGCGTGGCGAGCCTTGCCGCTCTGGTCTTGCCACGACGAAACCTTACCCAGGCTCGAGACGACGCCCTTGTCGGCCTGAAGCCAGAGGTCGAGCCCCGCCGAGGGCAGCTGCGAGCCCCCGCAGGCCGGGTACGCGAAGGGGAACTCTTGAGTGTAGCTGTCGTCCCAATTGCCATCGAAACAGGCGGGGGAGATGTCGCCCGAGATGCCCGACGAGGGCAGGCTCGGGTCGGTCACGATGGTGAAACTCTGGCCGGGGAAGGGCAGGTCGCCGTTCGTCGAGTCTTCGCAGCCCGAGATGCTCGGCACGCTGAACCCCTGGGCCTGCAGGGGCACGTGAATCACGTCGGGGTTCGAGTTCTTGATGCAATACGCAGCGTACTCGTTCGGGCCGATGACCTCGACCTCGTACTGCGTGTTGGGGTTGACGCAACTGACGACGGCCCCGCTCGTGGCGCGCAAGACGACCGACAGCTGCGAGAGCGGGTCGGAGCAAACGACGGCGGCCGCGCGGCGCGGCGTGGCGATGGCGACCGCCAGGGTCAAGCAGAACAGGACGGCGTGAACGAATCGGTGCATGGTGCGCCTCCTCCTCCGTGACGTTTTCGAGACGTGCGGGGCGGCCGAGAAATGCTCGTAGCCCCCGCGGGCGAGACGAGACGAGTCGTCCGCGCGGCGAGCGGGTCGAAGGTGCCGGGCGAAGATGGCTTTCGCCTCGACCAAGCGAGGCGAGAGCCACTTGGCCCGCCACGCAGGGCCGACTTGCAATCGGTACGCCAGCCCTGCCCGCGCCCCTGGCGAGCGGGCGTCGGGGAGCCAGCGGCTCCCCGTGTCGGTGGGAAAGCTGCCCGCCTCGCCGCCATGCGAGGCAGGCGGTCGGCAAAGCAACCAGCGGCGTCTCGACCTGCCAGCGTGCCCGCGCAGTCGTCGCCCCGGACGTATTTGACCATCGGTCGCCTCTCGGACGGACGATTCGCTCCACTCGAGCGGGCCTGGGGAGCGTTCTCGGCGGGCGGGGGCGCGCTGGCCCCCGGGTTGCAATGGCCCGGCGCGGGCCCGGGCGCCTCGTCGGTGTACCGTTTCGCTTCTGCCGTGGCCGCGCACGGAGCACGGCGCAGCCCGAAGGCGAGGGCCGCGTCCAACCATGAACCGAGGGCGAGGGACGACGCAATGAACAGCGGTCGGGTCGCCCCGGGGCTTGCGCCCCGGGGCTCCCACGGATCCGGACGTGCGGGACTACCGCATCCGGCTCTTCGCGTTACGGATTCGCTGGCCGCGGGAGGAGGGGGTGGGCGACGCGCGCCGGCGGCAGCGGGTACCTCCGCAGCAGCCGACGCACCTTCTCCCACGACATCCGCGCCCGGTTCGAGCGGCGGTCAAGCCACTTGCGCCAGGCGCGGAGGACTTCCTCGTGAAAGCGGCGGATGCCTTCCGAGTTCCCCGGGATTCCGAAGTACTGGAAATGCCCCCGCAACTTCGCCGCGAGGGTTCGGTGCTGGGTACGAACCTCGTCGTGGCGGTGCTCCCGGCACCAGATCACGACGCGCTTGAGCGCGCGGCGGAACCGGTCCCGAGCTGTTCGCCGCTTCACCACCCACTTGCCGGTGCGACTCTTGCCCCAGAAGTGCGTGAAGCCCAGCAGGTCGAACGTCCCCGGCCGCGCCGCGCCCCCACCCGTCGGCGGGGGTCTGCGGTCGGGACGGCGAAAATCGACCAGCCGCGTCTTGGTCGGATGCAGCGACAGGCCGTACTTCGCGAATCGCTTCGGGAGCACGGCCAGCACGCGTCGCGCGTCCGCCTCGTGGGCGAACAGGCGCACGGCATCGTCCGCATAGCGAACGAGCTCGGCTCGGCCGGACAGGCGCGGTTTGACCTCACGGTCGAACCACGTGTCGAGCACCTCGTGCAGGTAGATATTTGCCATCATCGGCGAAATCACCCCCCCTTGCGGGCTTCCCGCTTCGGGGTACGTGAGGCTCCCCCCGTCGAGCACGCCCGCGTTCAGCCACTTGCCGACAAGCCGCAGCACGACCCCATCGGCCACCCTCTGGCGCACCATCGCCCGCAGGTGCTCGTGGTCGAGCGTGTCGAAGAAGGCTCGCAGATCAATCTCGACGAGTCAACCGCCCGCCATGCACACCGCCCGATTCTGCAGGACTTCGAGCGCCTGATGCGCCGAGCGTCCCGGCCGGAAGCCGTACGAACAGGGCAGAAAGTCCTGCTCGTAGACGGCCTCCAGCGCCATCGCGATCGCCCTCTGCAACACCTTGTCTTCGAAGGTCGGCACCCCGATGGGGCGAGTCTCCGACCCGTTTCCCTTCGGGATGCGAACCCTGCGCACGGGCGGGGCTCGGTACGTGCCAGCCTTCGCGCGGTCGAGCAGCGACCGGAGGTTGCCCTCCAGGTCGGTCGCGTACACTCGTCCGCGCCCCGGCCGTCCACGCCCTGCGCCCCGCCCTTGCGGGTGCGGCGGTAGGCTTCGCGCAGCCAGTCGAGATCGATGGCATGGCTCAGCGACGTGAGCGCCACGCCAGGCATTTGCTGCGCCATCTTCGCTATCCGGTCGAGTTT
>DASTPP010000248.1:0-31227 GCA_035762175.1 Polyangiaceae bacterium
GTCGTCGCGCGTCGAAAGCAGGCGCAGCATCACGCTGCCGACGGCGCCCGTCGCGCCGACGACCGCGACGGTCGGTTTCGTGGTGGCTTGCTGGCTCATCGCTGGTTGACGCAGGGTGCCCGCGCCCCGGCGGCGCGTCAATTTCGAGCGCCCCCGGCCCCCCGCCGCCGCGGGCGGGGCGGGCCTTGCGCCGAGACGATCGGTCAACTATAACGGGTGGGTGGGCCGAACCAGCGACGCACGTGAGCGCCTCGTCCAGGCGGCCATCGATCTGATCTGGCAGGCCAGCTACGGGGCCGTGGGGGTCGACGCGATCTGCGCCCAAGCGGGGGTAAAGAAGGGCAGTTTTTACCACTTTTTCGCGAGCAAAGACGAGCTGGTCGTCGCCGCCTTGGCCCACCACTGGGAGGCGCGGCGGCCCGTGCTCGACGCCATTTTTTCGCCGTCGCGGCCCCCGCTCGAGCGCCTGCGGCGCTACCTCGAGCACGCCTCCGAGCGGCAGCGCGAGGTGCGCCGGCAGTACGGGCGGGTGCTCGGCTGCTTTCACGTCTCGGTCGGCACCGAGTGCGTCGGCCAGCCGCCCGAGGTGGCGGCGAAGGTGCAAGAGGTGATCGTGTCGCTGCGGCGCTACCTCGAGACCACGCTGCGCGACGCGCGGGCCGAGGGGCACGCGTGCGGCGACCCGGTGGCGGGCGCGAAGGCGCTCTTCGCCCTCGTCGAGGGGGCGCTGGCACAGGCCCGCATTCATGACGACCCCGAGATCTTGCGCGCCCTGCCCGAGACGGGCTTCGCGCTGCTGGGCCTCGGCCCGGTGGCGCGGGCGGCGGCGGGCGGCCCCGGCTGAGGCGCGCCCGGGTCTGGCTCGGCTTCGAGGGGGCCGCCGGGCCCGCGGGCTCTGCCCCTCGAGCCGGGCTGGGCTTGGCCCGACTCAAATTTGACTAGACGGTCAACTTCTACCGACCCTGCGGAGCCCTTGCCATGTGGATCGTCCGCCTCGCCCTACGCCGCCCGTACACCTTCGTGGTGATGGCGCTCTTGCTGTTGATCGCGGGCGTCTACGTCACGAGAAAGACGCCGACCGACATCTTGCCGGAGGTCGACATACCCGTCATCAGCGTGGTCTGGACGTACGGCGGGCTGCCGGCGCAGCAGATGGAGCAGCAGATCACGCAATTTAGCGAGTATTCGCTGGCCGGCAACGTCGGCGACATCAAGGCGCTGCAGAGCGACAGCTTCGACGGCGTGTCGGTGATCCGGGTGTTCTTGCACCCGGGGGCGGACGTGGCGGCGGCGATGGCGCAGGTGACGGCGGCGTCGCAGACCATCGTGCGGCGGATGCCGCCGGGCACCATCCCGCCCATCATTTTGCGCTACACGGCGTCGAGCGTGCCGATCTTGCAGCTGGCGTTCTCGAGCGACACGCTGAGCGAGTCGGAGATCTACGACCACGTGAACCAGCGGGTGCGCACGATGCTGAGCGTGGTGCGGGGCACGCGCTTCCCGCTGCCGAGCGGGGGCAAGCAGCGGCAGATCGCGGTCGACCTCGACCTCGCGGCGCTGCGGGCGCACGGGCTGTCGCCGTCGGACGTGAACGCGGCCATCACGGCGCAGAACCTCACCCTGCCGACGGGGGCGGCGAAGATCGGCGAGCGCGAGTACCGGGTGAGCCTGAACAGCAGCCCCGAGGCGATCGCGGCGCTGAACGACGTGCCGGTGCGGGCGGGGGGGCCGCGGCCGGTGTACGTGCGCGACGTGGCGCACGTGCACGACGGCTACGCGGTGCAGACGAACGTGGCGCGCCGCGACGGCCGGCGCTCGGTCGTGCTCAGCGTGATGAAGACCGGGGCGGCCTCGACGACCGAGGTGGCGGGGCGGGTCAAGGCGCTGGTGCCGACCATCCGGGCGTCGGCCCCGCCGGGGCTCGAGGTCGAGCTCCTGTCCGACCAGTCGACCTTCGTGACCCGGGCGATCGACGGGCTGGTGGTCGAGGGGCTCATCGCGGCGGGGCTGACGGCGGCGATGATCTTGCTCTTCCTGGGCAGCTGGCGGAGCACCCTCATCGTGGCGGTGAGCATCCCGCTCTCGGTCGCCGCGGCGCTGCTCTGCCTGCGGGCGCTCGGGCACACGATCAACACGATGACCCTCGGCGGGCTCGCGCTCGCGGTCGGCATCTTGGTCGACGACGCGACGGTCGAGGTCGAGAACATTCACCGCAACCTCGCCGAGGGCAAGCCGCTCACGCGGGCGATCCTCGACGGGGCGCAGCAGATCGCGGTGCCGGCCTTCGTCGCGTCGCTCTGCGTCAGCATCGTGTTCGTGTCGGTGGTGTTCCTCGAGGGGCCGGCGAAGTACATCTTCTTGCCGATGGGCCTGGCGGTGGCGTTCTCGGTCATGGCCTCGTACCTGCTCTCGCGCACGCTGGTGCCCACGTTGGTGAAGTACCTGCTGCGGGGCGAGGCGCACGGGCCCGGGCACGGGGGCGGGGCCTTCGCGCGGCTGCACCGCGGCTTCGACGCCCGCTTCGAGCGGCTGCGCGGGCGCTACGTCGGGCTGCTCGGGGCGGCGCTCGCCCGCCCGCGCGCCGCGCTCGCGGCCTTCGGCCTCGCCGCGCTCGCCGCCGCGGCGCTCGCGCCCTTCGTCGGGCGCGACTTCTTCCCGTCGATCGACGCCGGGCAGGTGCGCCTGCACGTCACGGCGCCCCCCGGCACGCGCCTCGAGGAGACCGAGCGCTGGTTCTCGCGGGTCGAAGACAAGATCCGCGAGATCGTGCCCGCGGGCGACCGCGAGAGCATCCTTGATTTTATCGGCATGCCGGGCGGCTACAACCTGTCGATCACCGACAGCAGCAACGTGAGCTCGGCCGACGGCGAGGTGCTCGTCACGCTCGCGCGCGGCCGCTCGCGCTCGACGCAGGACACGGTGCGCGCCCTGCGCGACGCGCTGCCGGGCGAGTTCCCCGAGCTCGGGTTCTACTTCCAGCCGGCCGACATCGTGACGCAGATCTTGAACTTCGGGCTGCCCTCGCCGATCGACGTGCAGGTCTCGGGCGCGCGCCGCGACGCGACGCTCGCCGCCGCCCGCGAGCTCGAGGCCGGGCTGCGCGCGGTGCCCGGGGCGGTCGACGTGCACCTGCACCAGGTCGTGGCCGCGCCCCGGCTGCACGTCGAGGTCGACCGGCTGCGCGCGTCCGAGGTCGGCCTGACCGAGCGCGACGTCGCGTCGAACCTCCTGCTGACGGTCTCGTCGTCGAGCCAGGTGAACCCCACCTTCTGGACCGAGGCGTCGACCGGCAACGCGTACCCCGTCGCGCTGCAGGTGCCCGAGTACCGCGTCGACTCGCTCGACGCGCTCAAGGCGCTCTCGCTGCCCGCGGCGGGCGCCGCCGGGGGCCAGAAGCTCCTGGTCGACCTCGCGGGCATCCGGCGCCTGACGACGCCGGTGTTCGTGACCCACGCCAACGTGCAGCCGACCTACAACGTCCGGGCCGACGCCCAGGACGCCGACCTCGGCCGGGTGGCGGCGGGCCTCGACGCGCTGGTGGCGAAGGCCCGCGCGAAGCTGCCGCCCGGCGCCACCATCACCGTGCGCGGCCAGGCCGAGAGCATGCGCGAGGGCTTCGCCGGCCTCGGCGTCGGCCTCGCCTTCGCCGCGCTGCTCGTCTACGCGCTGATGGTCGTCAACTTTCAGTCCTGGAAGCTGCCCTTCATCATCTTGATGGCCCTGCCCGGCGCCGGCGTCGGCATCGTGTTCGCGCTCTTCGCGACCGACACGACGTTCAGCATCCCCTCGCTGATGGGCGCCGTCATGAGCGTCGGCGTCGCGACCGCGAACTCGATCCTGGTCGTCACCTTCGCCAACGAGCGGCGCCTCGCGGGGGCGGGCGCGCTCGAGGCGGCGCTCGAGGCGGGCGCGGTGCGCCTGCGGCCGGTGCTGATGACGGCGCTGGCGATGCTCATCGGCATGCTGCCGATGTCGCTCGGCCTCGGCGAGGGCGGCGAGCAGAACGCCGCGCTCGGCCGCGCCGTCATCGGCGGCCTGCTCGGCGCGACGGTCGCCACGCTCGTGCTCGTGCCCGTCGTCTACAGCCTGCTCGCCGCGCGCTGGCGCGCGCCCGAGCGCGACCCCCACCTCGAGGGGCCCGCCGGCCCCGACGCCACCCCCCTCCCCCACCCTGCCCCGGCCGCGCGGCCGGCGGAGGCCCAATGAGCGCCCCGAACACCGCCTGGAAGGCCATCGGCACCCTCGGCATCGTCCTCGCGGCGGCGGCCGCCGCCGGCGTCGCGCCCCGCCTCAAGCGCCGCGAGGCCCTCGCGCGCGCCGAGCAGGCCCTCGCGCGCCCCCGCAAGGTGCGCGTCGCGCCGGTGCGCGCCGGCGACGCCGCTGTCGAGACGGTGCTGCCGGGCTCGTCGGCCCCCTTCTACGCGTCGTCCCTCTACGCCAAGTCGACGGGCTTCTTGCGCAAGACCCACGTCGACGTGGGCGACCGCGTGAAGGCCGGCCAGCCCCTCGCCGAGATCGACGCGCCGGAGACGGCCGAAGAGGTCCGGCTCGCCCAGGCCCGGCTCGACGAGGCGCGCGCCAACGTCGGGCTCGCCCAGGCGACGGCCGAGCGCGCCGGCTCGCTCGTCGCCGCCGGCGCGCTGCCGCCGCAGCAGGGCGACGACGCGCGCGCGCAGGCCAACTCGGCGCTCGCGTCCGTCGCGACTCGCCAGGCCGAGCTGCAGCGGCTGCGCGTGCTCCGCGGCTACCAGCAGATCGTCGCCCCCTTCGACGGCGTCATCACCCGCCGCGGCGCCGACCCCGGCGCCCTCGTCGGCCCCGCCGCCGCCGGCGACGCGCCCCTCTTCGAGATCGCCGCCGTCGAGACCCTGCGCGTCTTCGTCGACGTGCCCGACGCCTACGCCGCCGACGTGCGCCCCGGCCTCGAGGCGCAGGTCTTCTCGCCCCGCGACCCCGCCCGCAAGCTCTCCGGCAAGGTCGCCCGCGCCAGCGGCGTGCTCGAGCCGGCGACCCGCACGCTGCGCGCCGAGATCCACGTGCCCGGCGGCGACGTGATCTTGCCCGGCGCCTTCGTCTACGTGCGCCTCACCGTGCCCCGCTCGCGCCCCGCCCCCGTCGTGCCCGCCGGCGCCCTCGTCATCCGCAAGGAGGGCACCCTCGTCGCGACGGTGGGCCCCGAGGGCCGCGTCGAGCTCAAGCCCGTGGCGCTCGGCCGCGACTTCGGCAAAGAGATCGAGGTGCTCGACGGCGTCGCCGCCGGCGCCCAGGTGGTCGTCAACCCCCCCGACGATCTCGAGAGCGGGCAGCCGGTCGAGGTGGCCCCCGCCAAGGGCTGACCTCGCCCGGGTTGCGGCCCGCTCGGTTCGGCGGGGCGGGCGCCGTCTACCCGGCGGCCCGGGCCGTCCGAGCGCCGAGCGGCGCGCCCGCGCCCGGCGCCGGGCCCCCGGGCGGGCGCGCGCTTGCGGCCCCGGGCGGAAAGCGATTAACTGCCCCCCATGAGCGAAGGGCCGCGCTTCATCGAGGTGAGCCACGCCATCGTGGCCGGCATGAAAACGTACCCCGGGCTGCCCGAGCCGCGGGCCGAGGTGCTCCTCGACTACGACAGCTCGCGCGAGCGCTACGGCGGCAAGTCCGAATTTCTCATCGCGTCGCTCCACCTGTGCGGCAACACGGGCACGTACGTCGACTCGCCCGCCCACCGCTTCCGCGGCGCGGCCGACCTCGCGGCGCTGCCGCTCGAGCGCCTCGCCCACCTGCCCGCGCTGGTCGTCGACGCCCGCGGGGGCGCGGGGCGCGGCATCGGCCGCGCCGCCTTCGCCGGGCACGACGTGCGCGGCAAGGCCGTGCTGGTGCGCACCGGCTGGAGCGAGCGCTGGGGCCGCGACGACTACTTCGAGCCGAACCCCTTCCTCGACGACGACGCCTGCGCCCACCTGGTCGAGCAAGGGGCCGCGTTCGTCGGCATCGACTCGATCAACATCGACGACATGGCCGACCTCGCGCGGCCGGCGCACACGCGCCTGCTCGGCGCGGGCATCCCGGTCTGCGAGCACATGACGAACCTGCACGCGGTGCCCGCGACCGGGGGGCGCCTGCACGCGGTGCCCATCGCCTGGCAGGGCGGCGCGACCTTCCCGGTGCGCGCGTACGTGCTCGACGGGGCGTAGCGGGGGCGCGGCGCTGGCGCGTCGTTCAGGAGGGCTCGCGGCTCCAGAGCGCCGACGACAGGTAGCGCTCGCCGCTGTCGCTGAAGATGCACACGACGACGGCCGCGGTGCAGGACCGGGCCACGCGCAGGGCGGCGGCCAGGACGGCGCCGGCGGTGCTGCCGACCAGAATGCCCTCGCGGCGGGCGACGGCGTGGGCGGCCGCGTGGCCCTCTTCGGTCGAAACACGAAGGAGCTGGTCGAAGCCCTCTTTGCGGTAGATGCCCGGGCGGCGCGTCGAGGGGATGTGCCGCATCCCGACGAGGCCGTGGTCGCCCCGGTCGGGCTCGACCGCCACCACTTGGACGTCCGGGCGGCGGGCCCGCAGGCCCCAGCCGGTGCCCATGACCGTGCCCGAGGTGCCGATGGCGGCCACGACGTGGGTCACGCGCCCCTGGGTCTGGTGCCAGATCTCCGGGGCGGTCGTGTGGTAATGCGCGAGGACGTTGGCGGGGTTGTTGTATTGATCGGTCTTGAAGTATCGGTCCGGGTCGGCCGCGTAGAGCGCCTCGGCCTCGGCGATGGCCCCGTCCGAGCCGAGCGCCGGGTCGGTGAACACTTGCTCGGCCCCGAGGGCGTTCAAGAGCCGCTTGCGCTCTTCGGTCACGCCGGCCGACAAGCACAGCCGGACGGGGTACCCGAGCGCGGCGCCGAGGGTGGCGAGCGCCACGCCGGTGTTGCCCGAGGTCGACTCGAGAATGGTCTTGCCCGGCCGGAGCGCCCCGGAGCGCAGCCCCTCGTAGACCATCATCGCGGCGGGCCGGTCTTTGACCGAGCCGCCGGGGTTGTACATCTCGAGCTTGGCGTAGAGCTCGACGCGCTCGGGCAGCCCGTCGCCCACGCGCCGCAGGCGCTGCAGGGGCGTGTTGCCGATGCGGTCGACGATGGTGCCGGTCTCGGCGGGCCAGGGGGACGACTCGGGCGAGCCGTAGAAGCGGGCCGCGAGCTCGGCGTCGGCCGGCCCGCGGCCTTCGATCAGGCGCAGGGGGTAAGCCATGGGTAACCCGGTGGCCCTCAGGGGGCGGCGGCCGCCGCCCGGCGCACGATCTCGCGGCCCCGGGCGACGGTCATGTGCATGTAGACGCCGTCGTAGCTCTGGCCGTCGACGATCGCGTAGCCGGGCAGCACGCCGAAGACCTCGAAGCCCATGTGCTTCCAGGCGCGCTCGGCCGGGCAGCCAGCGCGCACATCGAGGTAGACGCGCTCGACCCCGAGGGCCTCGCAGCGTTCGATGAAGTGGGGCAAGGTTCGCCACATCAGGCCGCCGCCCCGGACTTCGGGGTCGACCATGGCGCGGAAGACGCCGGCGAGGTGCCGGTTGTTGGGCGACCCGTTCTGCACGAGCGTGGCCTGGAAGACGAAGCGATCGCCGCCCTCGGCGACGAGCAGGTGGCTGCGGCCTTCGCGCAGGTCGCGGTCGAGGTCGCGCGCGATCTTCTCGCCGGTGGCGTCGTCGAAGGGGCGCGGGAAGCCGACGGTCGAGTCCCGCTCGAGGACGCGCCGGAAGAGCGCGAGGTACTTGCGCGCCTCGGGCGGCTCGAGCCGGTCGAGCCACCGGAAGCGGAAGGCGTCGGCGCCGGGCCCGGCCGGGGCGGAGGGGGTGGCGGTCGTCATCGGCGGCGCCTCCGGGGTGCGGCCGCGCTCAGGCGGAGGCGGCCCGGGCCTGACCCCGGCGCGCCTGGTACTCGCTCAAGATGCCGTCGTAATGGGCCCAGAAGCGGTCGACCGTCTGGCGCACGGCCTCGATCGCCTCGCGCTGCTGCGCCTCGGTGGTGCAGAGCTCGCAGGCGTAGTCGAGCCCCTCGGCCACGTGGTGCACGTCTTCTTCGGCGTGCACGGCGAAGAACTGCACGTCGTCGTCGGAGAGGCCGTAGAGCTCGGCGAGCATCATGTAGGGGTGGCGCCCGCCCTCTTTTTGGATGGTCTGCCCCTCGCTGGCGATCATGACGGCGGCCGCGCCCATGTGGTAGCGGGCGGGGTCTTCGACGAGGGCGCGGCGGTACTCGATGAGCTCGCGCGTCGCCGGCAGCGGCTCGGCCGCGCGGGCCTCTTCGTCGGAGATGCCGAGCGCGCGGAGGAACTTCTGCATCAGCTCGAGGTGCCCGTCGGTCTTCGAGAGCTCGCCGGTCACCTCTTCGTAGAGGTTCGAGGCCAGGCGCCGCCGGAACGAGAACACCGGGCAGCGGTAGAAGAGCTCGGCGACGTAGCGCTCGAACATCTTGGTAAGCTGATACGTCTGCAGCGCCGTCAACCGCAGCAGCTCGTCGTTGCGGCGCGGCTGGAAGAGCTCTTGGAAGATCGGGTGCGTGGCGGTCTGCCGCGACTTCATCGCCCGCACGAGCTCTTTGCGAAAATCACCTTGGGGAAGCATCGCGCCGTCTCTCTTTTCTTCGTCCGCGTTCGGGGCGCCGCCGGCGCGCGCCCGGACGCGAAGCGCGGGGGGTGACAGGTTATTCGGAAAGCGCCCCGGCCCGTTCGGGGCGGCGCCCGCCCCCGCCGGGGGCGGCGGGCACGGACCCCGAGCCACGGCCGCGGCGGGCCCCGGGGAGCTACCGGGCGAGGGCGAGACGGAATGACCGCTACGCCGCTCGGGTATGCTGAATCAGCGCGCCCTCGCCATTGTCGACGCCAGTGTAAGCGCCAGACCACATTTCGTCAAATGAAAAAATCCTGGCGGTCGCGCCCCCACGCCCCTCGCCCGGGGCGGCGAGCGTCGCGACGGCGACCGCCCTGCCGGCGGCCGCCAGCGAGGGCGGCGCCCATGCAAGCCATTCGCCCGCCCGGGGGTCGATGGATTCCAGCGAGGGCGGAGCAGCCCGCGACTTTCAGGTCTCGAGCGAACTCGGGTTAAGGGGGACATGAACATGTCCTAATAAGGGCAGCTCGCGCTTACCCGTGGTTCCGCCGCGAGCGGGGCCCTACCAACCTAACACGAACGTAAGGAATGAAACGTCTCGGGGTGCCAGGGGCGCGCCCCTCGCGACGCCCACCTTTTATATAGGCGGGCGCTCTCTGCTCGCGGCCCTCCGCTCTCGGGTTCGGCGGTGTCGCGATGGGCGACGAAGTATACCACTTGAACCAGGGCGGCAATCGGCGTAGAGGTTCTTCGCTTCACGGCCTAGGTGGGTGGGGGTTTCGGCGGGCGTCCGAGGCGCCCGCGTCCAGCCCCCCCGACCTGACGCGGTGAGTAACTCGCGCGGGCGCCATCAGGGCCGCACCCGCGCGCCCTGCTTTCCTCTGCGTGTTTCAAAGAGAACAGAGGCCCGAATGATGTCCTCCCGTACTCGGTTCGTCGAGCAGCCGCTGGCGAACCTGCCCCGGGCGCAAGCCGCGAATTCCGCCCGCCGTAGGATCGAGGTGCCCAAGGCCATCGTGCTTTCGGGCGCGCGCGAAGGGCTCGAGGGCGGCGATCGGCACGTGCTCTCGTTCACCTCCGACTACCGGTTGCGGGGCGTCTGCCAGCGCTTCGGCATGGCGGTCCCGCAGGCTTTGGCCTTTCCGAACTCACAACCCCTGGTCGGCTCGTACGACCCGAACCGGCACGACCACCTCGCGCGGGTGCGCGCGGCGGCGCCGCAGCTCGGGGCGGCATGAGCGCGGGGGCGGGCGCCGGCGGGGCGCTCGGGCCGGCGCCGGCGGGGGCGGCCGGCTCGCGGTGGAACACGCGGCGGGCACGCAGCCTCGGGTCGGCCTGCGTCGCGGCGGTGCTCTACGGCGGCTGGGCGTTCGCGGCCAACGCCGGGCACGGCGCGGACCGGGCGCTGCGCTCGGGCGCGACGCAGGCGCTGCTCAGCTTCGTGCAGACGCTGGCGATGGCCCTGCTGATGGAGGCCCTCTTCCGGCTGCCGCGGCGCCCCGAGGTCGGGTGCGCGCTGGCCGCGGCGGGCGCGCTCGCGGCGGCGACGACCTGCACCGTGACGCTGCACGTCGCGGTGGGCACGCCCGAGGTCGCCCGGACGGTCACGCCCGTCCTGTCGCTCGGCGCCGTGTTCTTCGCGCTATACTCACTGAACCTCCTGCGAATGACGCGCCGGGAGGGCGGCGCGGCCGCGGCGCCGGCCGGGGCCGGCGCGGGGGCGGCGGGCGAACCGAAGCGCGAGTGACACCGCGAACGACGACAGGCTGTCCACCCCTCGCGTCAGCTACCACGATCTTTTAGGCTACTTCGGCGAGTACATTCGCAAAAACTCGATCGCGCGCGACAGCGCCTTGACGGCCGGGCGCACTCACAGCAGGGTTCGCGAAGTTCGAACCATGCCCTTTCGCAAGCGCTTTCTCTTCGTGTGCACGAACCGCCGGCCCGACGACCACCCGAAGGGCTCGTGCGCGGCCAAGGGCTCCGAGCGGGTGCACGCGGCGCTCAAGAAGGCGCTCGGCGCGCGCGGGCTCGCCCTCACCGAGGCGCGGGCCTGCACCGCGAGCTGCCTCGACGTCTGCTCGCGGGGCGTCACCGTCTTGGTCGAGCCCGACCACGTCTTTCTCGGCGGCGTGACCGAGGCCGACGTGCCCGCGATCGTCGAGGGCCTCGAGCGCGGCGAGCTGCCGGCCTCGCTCGTGCTGCCCCGCGAGGCGGTCGAGCGGGGCTGAGCGGGCGGGCCGGGCCCCCGCGCCCCTCAGTACGCCCCGATCGCCCTCGGCGGCAGCCCGAAGGCGGTGTCGACGCGCAGGCCCGGCCCGGCCACGAGCGCGCCGCCCGCCAGGCGGAAGGGGCGCAGCGCGTTCTCGCCGGCGTCGGCGAGAAAGCAGAGATCGCCGCAGCCCGGCGCGCAGCGAACATCGCCGAACGAGAAGGCGTCGGCCGCCTCGGCGAGGGTCGTCGCCTCGCCGCTCTCGAGATCGAGCGCGAAGGCGAGGTCGCGCCGGCCGGCGCCGAGATCGCCGTAGGCGATGCCGACGAGCAGCGACTCGGACGCGAAGGCGAGCGCGGGCGCGAGCGGGGCGCCGAAGCGCGCGGCGAGGTCGAAGCGGGCGATCTCGCGCGGGGGGCGGGCGCCGAGGTCGAGCAGCACGAGGCCGCTGCGGGCGAGCTGGCCGGCGCCGTCGGCGAACACGCCCGAGCAGGCGAGCGCCAGCCGGGCGCCGGCGGGCGAGAGCGAGAGCCCGCCGCAGTTGGCGAGGCCGGCGACGTCGTGGCGCCAGGTGAGGGCGCCGGACGCGAGCTCGAGGCCGACGAGGCGCGCGTCGGCCGCCTGCAGGAACGCGGCGTCGAAGCGGTCGAGGGTGACGACGGCCTCGCCGTCGGCGACGCGGGCGAGGCGGTTCGGCCGGGGCTGAAAGCCGCCCTCGGCCTCGGCGCCGAGGTCGACGCGGCCGAGAAGGGCGGGCCGCTCGCGGTCGACGACGAGCAGATCGCCGCCCCCGTCGAGGGGCTCGCGGCCGGGCGACGGGTTGGTGTTGTAGCGGGTGACGTAGGCCTTCGCGCCGTCCGCCTCGAGGTAGTCGTGCGGGTTCGAGGCGAAGCCCGTCGCGACCGAGAGCTGGCCCCGCACCTCGGCCGTCGCGGGGTCGACCCAGGTGACGACCGAGTTCGGGTAGCGGTCGATGAGCACGACGAGGCCCGAGGCGGGCCGATCGTGCGGCGGCACGACGTCGCCCGAGAGCGCCGCGCTCGCCCCGACGCCGGCCGACGCGCTCGAGATGAGCGACGCCGAGAGCAGCTCGCCCCCCCGCGAGACGACCGAGACGTTGGTCGAGGCGTAGTCGCTGCTCGCCACGACGAGCGCCCCCGGGCAGCCCGGCGCGCCGCCGCCCGCGCCGTCGACGCCGCCCGAGCCGTCGGGCGCCGAGACGTCGCAGCCCGCGGCGGCGAGGGCGAGGGCGGCGGCGAGGGCGGGCGCCCGCGCGACGAGGGCGGCGTGCTTCAACATAACCATCGTGCCTCCAGGGCGAGGTACGCGGCCCGCCCCGGCAGGGGGTAGCCGACGAGGTCGAAGCGCGCCTGATCGAAGAGGTTGGCGGCGCGGGCGCGCACGGCGATATGCCTGCCGAGCAGCTCGACCTCGGCCTCGAGATCGAACGAGCCCTGCGCGGGCAAGACGACGAGGCCCGCCGGGTCGGCGTAGCGGCTCGCCTGGTGCAGGTACGAGGCGCTCAGCGAGGCCGACGAGAGCCCGAGCCGGGGCAGCGGCCCGCGGAAGGCGCGCACGCGCGGCGCGAGCGTCAGCCGCGACTGGAAGGGCAGCACGTCGTTGGTCACGTCGCGCCCGGGCGTCGTGTCGCGGGGGTCGAGCAGCGTGAGCGAGAGCTCGGCCTGCAGAAAGGGCAGCGGCGTCGCGCCGAGCGCCGCCTCGAGCCCGGCGACCCGGGCCCGCCCGACGTTGTAGGGCACGACGTAGCCGAGCGACGAGCGGCGGTAGCCCACCAGATCGCGCACCGAGCGCACGAAGGCGAAGGCGTCGAGGTACGCCTCGCCGAGCGGCCCGGCCCGCCCGCTCGCCCGGGCGCCGACGTCGGCGGTCAGGCCCACCTCTTCGACGAGCCCCTCGTTGCCGCGCACCACGCCCGAGACGCCGTAGAGCTCGCCGAGCGTGGGCAGGCGCGCGTAGCGCCCCGCGTTGGCGAGCGCGACGAGCGAGCCCTCGCCGACCTGGGCGCCGAGGCGGGCCGAGGGCACGCGCTCGTCGCAGGGGCCGAGCCGGCGCGAGGGGCCCGCCGCCCCCGCGACCGCCGCGCCCGTGCCGTTGCAGGCGAGGCCGCCGAGCGCGCGCAGCGTGAGGTGGCGAAGGGCGAGCCACTCGCCCGAGATCGAGGCCTGCCCCGTCGCCCGCCGCGCGTCGAGCGCCCGCCCGCCGCCGTCGACCGCGAGCGCCTCGACCGACGCGCGCGCCGCCGCCGAGACGCTCACGCGCTGGCCCACGTCCTGCCGCCAGAGCAGCGCCTGCTCGACCCGCTCGGCGCCGACGTCCGAGCGGGCGGCGCCGAGCCCCGCCTCGCCGAGCGGATCGTCGTACGCGGCCCGGGCGAAGAGCACCGAGGTCGTGGCGACGAGGGCGCAGCGGCCCTCGGGCCCGCAGGGGGCCTCGGCGCGCAGCGCGGCCAGCGTGCGGCGCAGCGACGCGCGCGCCCGCTCGGTAGCGAAGAGCGAGAGCCCGGGCAGGCCCTGCTCGCGCGCCGTCGCGTTGACGAGCAGATCGGCGCGGGCGCCGCCGCCGAGCGCGGTCGTGCCGAGCGACCAGATGTCCCAGGTCGACGCGTCGGCGTTGCGGCGGCGCACGACGCGCTCGTCGCTCGGGTCGAAGCGGGTGCCGAGATCGTTGCGGTAGGCGTAGTCGTTGTCGGCCCGCTCGAAGCGCGCCCCCGCGAGCGCCGCCGCCCGCTCGCCCCCGAGGCCCACGTAGCCCCAGCCCGCGCGCGCCCCGAAGCTGCCCGCCATCAGCCCCGCCCCCGCCTCGGGGCCGCGGGGCCTTCTCGGCTCGAAGAAGATGGCGCCGCCGATGCCGAGCCGGTCGGCCTGAAGGGGCGCGTGCCCCCGGTAGATCTCGACCTGCCGCGTCAGCCAGAGGGGCACGAGCGAGAGGTCGGCCGTGCCCGCCACGTCGTCGTTGAGCCGGACGCCGCCGAGGTACACCGGCGTCTGCGCCGCCGTCGCCCCCCGCACCGTCGCGGTCGAGAGCGCCCCGTAGCCGCCCGACTCGGCCACGCCCACGCCCGGCTGCGTACGCAAGAGCTCGGCGACGCGCAGCCCCGGCGCGCGCAGCCGCTCGCCGCGGATCACCGAGCCGGCGAGCGAGGGGTCCTTCGGCGGCGGGCTCGGCGCCGACGCGCCCCGCACGACGACCGTGGCCTCCTCGGCGCGCGCCGGGCGCGCGAGCGCCGCCCCGAGCAGGGCCGCACGGAGCCAGGGGTCGGCTGGCCGCCCGGCCGGGGCCGGTGGCGTCTCGACTCGCCGCGGGCCCCGGGCGCCGCGGGGCAAAAAACCGACCCTCATTTCCGTTGCCCCGCTCCCTCGGAGGTCAACCCGGAATCGCGCCGCAGGGGCGCGAGCGCTCGGCAGGTCTTCGGGCTTACAGGCACCGCACGCCCCTTGCCGGGGGGTGCGACCTACCGGCCGTCGCTTCCCGACCCCGGGTTCGGGGTCAGTGCGTTTGACGGCTTTCGTTCCTGCTTACCGCTGCGGGTCAGCCCCGGAATTACACCGGGTTCCCTTTTCACCGCGGGCCCGCCTCGTGCGGGCGCGCGGACCGAGCACCGGCAGACCCTTACTCTGGCGGGCCCGGCCGGCAAAGCAGAAACGTCCCCCGCCCTGTGGTAGGGCTTGACTCGGGTGAGAAAGGCACGCCTTTGCACCCATTCCGCAGGGGGGGCCCGCCGCCGGCGGCGTGGGTGGCCGGGGGCCCTTCAAGAAGCGCGAACGCCCTCGGGTCAGTTGAGGCTCTGCGGCCGATACGCCCCGAGGCGCGCCGGGGCCGCACGAAGGCCGTCGCGCGTGGCGCCCTCGGCGCGGGCCGGGGCGGCGCCTTCGGCCTTGGGCAGCTCGAACCAGAACGTCGAGCCCTGGCCGACGACCGAGCGGACGCCGACCTTGCCGCCGTGCGCCTCGGCGAGCCGCTTCACCGTCGCGAGCCCGAGGCCCAACCCCGGCTGGCGGGCGGCGGGGGCGCGAACATAGGGCTCGAAGATGCGCCCCTCGAGGTCGGGCGCCAGGCCCGGGCCCGTGTCTTCGACCTCGACCCGGACGAAGCCGCCCCGCTCGCGCACGCGAATTTCGACGCGCCGCACGGGGCCGTCGCCGAGGTACTTGACGGCGTTGCGGGCGAGGTTCGCGACGAGGCTCGTCAAGACCCCCGGGTTGCAGGCGACGAAGCCCGCGACGTCCATCTTGACGCTGAGCACCGCGCCCGCTTCGGCCGCCGTGGGCCCGAGCTCCGAGACGAGGTCGGCGATCGTGCCCGCGACGTCGGCGCGGGCGCCGGCGTCGGGCTGGCCGCCGGCGCGGGCGAAGTCGAGCAGGCCGGTGACGAGCCGCTTGACGCGCTCGAGGGCGGCCTGGCCCCGCTGCAGGGCGCGGCGCCGCGCCGCCTCGTCGCCCGGGTCGGCCGCGAGCTCGAGCGCGTAGCCCACGGTGCCGAGCGGGCTCAAGATGTCGTGCGCGACCCGGCCGGCGAAGAGCTCGAGCTCCGACGCCCGCTCTTCTTGGAGGCGGCGGCGTCGGTCGCCGGCCTCGGCGCGGGCGCGCGTCGAGCGGCCGAGCAAGAGCGCGCCCGAGAACGCGACCAGCGCGCAGGCGGCGTCCAGGCCGAACGCGACGCGCGTCGACTCCGCCCGCAGGCGCTTCATTCGCGCCGCGACGCCGGCCGCGTGGCCCGCGTTCGACTCGATGGCATCCGAGGCGGCGAGGGCGAGCTCGGCGGCCGCCCCGCGAACGTCGGCCCGGAGCGCCGAGGCCGCCGCGCCGAGCTCGCCGCGGCCAGACTCGCGACGGTAGCGCGCGACCGCGCCATCGAGCTCGCCCTTCGCCCGCAAGACCCGCCCGCGCGCCTCCGCCTCGCCCGGGGGCAAGGGGAGCGCGAGGTAGGCGCCGATCGACCGCTCGAGCGCCTGGCGCGAGCTCTCGAGGGCGCCCGCCTCGGGCGCGCCGCCGCCCTCCGCCCGGGCGAGGCCCTCGCCGAGCAGGGCCTCGAGGCGCTGCGCCTCGCCGCGCACGATCGCCAGGTGCCCCATGCCGGGCGCGACGCTCTCCGCGACGTCCAGCGTGGCGCGGTCGATCGCGCTCGTCTGCCAGTGTACGACCCCCGTCGCCGCGAAGAAGCTGAGCACGATCGCGGCGAAGATACCGTTGAACCACAGCGCCGACTTGAACCTCTCCATGGGTCGTCCTCCGAGAAAGGTAGGGCCGCCGGTCGGCTCGGAGTAGCTTCATTCCGCGGTCAGACTGTCCTGAATTGTGAACGGTGCGGGGCGTCCCGGCCGAGACGGCAAGCGGGCCCCGGGCCGAGGCCGCGGCCGAGCTCGGGCACGCGCGCCGCCGCGCAGGGTGGCTCGGGCGCGGGGGGTGGCACGATTGCCGCAGGTGGGGCGCTCTGCTAGCCGGGCCCGTCATGCGCGCGAGCCCGGACGACATCGTCGGCATGGCGTTCTTCGCGCGCGTCGTCGAGGCGCGGTCGTTCAGCGACGCCGCGCGCTCGCTCGGCCTGTCGAAGTCGGCCGTGAGCGCGCGCGTCGCGCGGCTCGAAGAGCGCTTCGGCGTGCGCCTGCTGCACCGCACGACCCGGCGGCTGGCCCTCACCGCCGACGGCGTGCGCCTCTACGAGCGCTGCGCGCGCGTGGTCGCCGAGGCCGACGAGGCCGCCGAGATGGCCGCCGGCGCGAGCGCCGCCCCCCGCGGCGTCCTGCGCGTGCACGCCCCCTCCGCCTTCGGGCAGGCGTACCTCGCCGGGCCGATCGGCGACTTCCTGCGCTCCTACCCCGACGTCCGCGTCGACCTGCGCCTCGGGGGGCGCGCGCCCGACGCCGCCTTCGACGGGCTCGACGTCGCCGTCGTGATCGCCCGGCGCCTCGCCGACTCGGGCCTGTCGGCCCGCAAGCTCGCCACGACGGGCCTGGTGGTCTGCGCGTCGCGCGAGTACCTGCGGCGCAAGGGCATCCCCTTCCGCCCGCAAGACCTCGTCCACCACGAGTGCCTCTCGCACGCCGTCCTGCAGGCCGACGACTGGCGCTTCGGCACCGACGAGGGGGTCATCTCCATCGCCGGCCGCGCCCGCCTCGTCGTCGACGACACGCACTTCCTGCGCGAGGCCGTGCGCGCCGGGCTCGGCATCGGAATGCTGCCCGAGCTCTTCGTGGCCGAAGATCTCGCCGCCGGCCGCCTCCAGCGGGTGCTCGACGGCGTTCTCGATCACGAGCTGGGCGTCTTCGCGCTCCACGGCCACCCCCGCCTCGCCCCCGCCAGCGTGCGGGCCTTCGTCGACCACCTCGCCGCGTGTTTCCGCCGCCCGCCCTGGGCCGAGGCCGCGCGCCCCCCCGCGCCCCCGCCGCCCCCGGCGAAGCGGCCGAGGCGCCCGGGCGCCGCCATCCCCATCGTCGAGCAAGATATTCGGCGCCTCGAGGCCGTCGCCTCGCTCTACGCCGACGTCGACCCGGCCGGCGCCGCGCGCCTGCGCGAAGCGCTCTCGCGCACGAAGCGCCTGCCGGCATCGAAGATCCCGCGCACGGCGGTGACGATGAACTCGCGGGTGAAGTGCCGCGACGCCGCCGGCGGCGAGCGCGAGCTCTCGCTCACCTACCCCTGGGACGCCCGCGACGACCGCGTGTCCGTGCTCAGCCCGCTCGGCCTCGCGCTGCTCGGCGCCAGCGTCGGGCAGCCGCTCGCGGGCGACGAGCGGGCCTTGACCGTCGCGTCGATACCTTACCAGCCCGAGGCCGCGGGCGATCACCACCTCTGAGCCCCGCCGGCCCTCCGCCCCGGCCTCACATGCCCTGCGGCAGCCCCTTGGGGGTGGGGCACGAGTGCGTGCCGGTCTTCTCGTCGTATTGCTGGTGGTACTCTTCGGCCTTCCAGAAGGGGCCGGCGGGCGAGACGAGGGTGACGACCTTCTCGCCCAGTGCCTTCTCTTCGGCGGCGAGCGCGCTTCGGGCGGCCTCGGCCTGCCGGTCGGAGAACGTGAAGATGGCGCTACGATACTGGCTGCCGACGTCGGGGCCCTGGCGGTCGAGCGTGGTCGGGTCGTGGTTCTTGAAGAAGACGACCAAGAGCTGCTCGTAGCTGATCTTCGCCGGGTCGAACTCGACCAGAACGGTCTCGGCGTGGCCCGTCCGGTGCGAGCAGACCTCGCGGTAGGTCGGGTTCGCGGTGTGGCCGCCCGTGTACCCGACCGCCGTCGCGATCACGCCCGGCACCTGGCGGAAGGTGTCTTCGACCCCCCAAAAGCACCCGGCCGCGAAGGCCGCGAGCTCGTTGCCGGGCCGGGCTTCGAGGGGCGTGCCCGCGCCGACCTGGCCCGGGTCGGTGCCCACGTTGCGGCGGACCGCGGCCCCCTGACGGGCCGCGTCGCCCTCGCCGGGTTTGCCGCCGCCGGTCAGGCGGCAGGCGGCGAGCAAGAGCAGCAGGGGGGCGAGCCGGCGGGGGTTCATGATCGAACTGTACTCCGGAACGGCCCGCCCGGTTTCGCCCCCGCGAGGCGGGCCGGCGGGGCGCTATACTGCGCGCCGTGAAGACCCGGCCGACCATGCTAAAATTCGCCCCGTACGACGCGGTGCCGTCGTGGGCGCGGTTCTTGACGCTCGACGAGTTTCGGGCCCTGCTCGAGGCGATCGAGGGCGAGCTCCGCGGGCGCCACCTGCCCTTCGAAGATCACGACGGCGTGCTGCGGGTGGCCATGCCCGACGGGCAGATCGCCCAGTGCGGGCTCGCCAACCTCGCCGTCAAGTGCGGCTCCGTGGGGCGCGAGGCGTACGCCCGCGAGGTGGCGGCGCACTTCGAGCGGCTCTTCGGGCCCCCCGAAGCGCTGCCGCCCTTCCCCGAGGCGTTCGACGAGGTGCGCTCGGTCGTCAAGGTGCGCATCTACAACGACGAGTACCTGCGCGACAACGACGTGCCGGTCGTCTCGCGGCGCCTCGCCGAGGGGCTGCACGCGGTGGCGGTCTACGACCTGTCGAGCGTCGTCGCCACGGTGTCGCCGACGCACCTGCAAGGCTGGGGGGTCACGCCGGCCGAGGCGTTCCGGGTCGCGGTCGAGAATACGAGCAAGGCGCCGGTCGAGCGCGACACGTTCGAGCTCGGGGCGGCGTCGGTCTTTTGCCTCTCCGACGGCGAGGGCTTCGCCGCCTCGCAGGTGCTGCGCCTCGAGACCCTCCTGCCGCCGTCGAAGCTCGGCGCGATCGTGGCGGTGCCGAACCGGCACCTGCTGCTCTGTTATCCGATTCAGCGGCAGACCGTCACCGAGGCGCTCCGCGAGCTGGTGCCCTTCGTCGACGGCCTCTACCGCGAGCCGCCCGGCGGCGACGAGCGCCACCAGCTCTCGTCGGGCCTGTACTGGTGGCAAAAGGGGCGGCTCACGTCGCTGGGCGCGGGGCTCGACCGCGGCGGCCTGCCGGGGGCGGTGATCGCGCCCCCGCAAGAGTTCATCGACACCGTGCTGGCCGCCGCCCTCCGGGGCCGAAGGCGCTGAGCCTACCTCGAAGCGCAGCCCGACGGCGGCGACGCGCCCGGCCTCACTCGAAGCGCAGCTTGACGGCGGCGACGCGCCCCGCCTCGACCGCGGCGGCCTTCTCGTCGGTCGCGCGGCGGCTCGTGCCGTCGGCGAGCACGAGCTTCGCCTCGCCCCGCACCTGGTAGACGCCCGCCGGCAGCGCGAGCGAGGTGCGCGAGCCCGCGACGTTCTGGGCGGCGGGGCCCTGGCCCGAGACGCTCAGCACCCAGCCCTCGGGCAGCTTCGCGCCCTCGGCCGCCTCGGCCTCGATCTCGAGCCCGCCGCGGTCCGACGACGGCTTCGCCTCGTAGCGCCGGTGAAGTTGCTCTTCGAGCTGCCGCAGGGCATCGCGAAACTCGGCGACCCACGTCCGCGTCTCGTCGCGCACGACCGCGTGCAACTGCGCGTTCAACAGCAAAATCTTCGCGAACGCCTCGTTCACCTGCGCCTCGGACGGCTTGCCGCCCGGCCAGGCCGCCCGGGTCGTCGCCCACTCGATCAAGAAGCGATCGCGCAGCTCGAGCAGGCGCTGGGCGGCCTCCATGTACCGTAGCCAGCCCGAGGTGTACCCGTAGAAGCGGTCGAGCCAGACGAAGCCCGCGGCGAGCAAGAGCGCGAGCGTCGCCACGCCCGGCCGGAACCACAGCTCGGGCCGGAACCTCGACCACGCGGCCTCGCCGCCGACCGGCCGGAAGGTCTCGAACGCCACGGGGACCACCACCGCCACGCCCGCGAGCGCCCAGGTCGCGAGGCGGATGCGGCGGCCCCACCGCTTGTTCTCGGCCTTGGCCGCGAAGTACCAGTCGATCGCCCGCTTCAGGGGCTCGAAGACCAGCGCCATGGCGAAGGCGTCGAGCGACGTCGCCGGGTCCTCCGCGTTCCACTGGGGGGGCTCGCGCAGGCCCCGGCCGTCGAGATCGCTCGCCATCGTCGTTTCAGGCCCGAGACGAGCTTTGCCGCGCGGCGCGCCCGGCGCAAGAAAAGTGCCCTCCGGGCGCCGCCAACGCCCGCGCTAGCTCGGCGGCCCGCGGCGCCGCCGGGCCTCACGCCCGCCGCGCGAGCAGGTCGGCGCCCGGGCGGGCCGCGCCGTGCGGGGGCGTGGACTCGCCGGGCGCGCGGGGCAGGCGCCCCTCGGCGAGCACGCGCTCGGGCGGCTCGCGCACGTCCCAGACGAGGCCGGCGCGCTCGAGGGCCTTGATGATGTAGTAGGTGACGTCGACCTCCCACCAGTAGAAGCCCTGCCGGCAGCTCGACTGGTAGTGGTGGTGGTTGTTGTGCCAGCCCTCGCCCAAGGTGATGAGCGCGAGCCAGAGGTTGTTGCGGCTCGTGTCGGAGGTGGCGTAGCGGCGCGAGCCGAAGACGTGGGCGAGCGAGTTGATGGTAAAGGTGCCGTGCAGCAGGGCGCAGGTGCTCACCACGTAGCCCCAGAGAAAGCCGTCGAAGCCGCCCGCGAGCGCGGTGAACGCCATCACGAGCAGGACGCCGACGACGTGGTGGCGGTCGAGCCAGCGCAGCTCGGGGAAGCGGGCGAAGTCGCCGATCTGATCGAGGCGCACCTCTTCGTGCTCGCGGCCGAGCCACCAGCCCATGTGCGCGTGCCAGAAGCCGCGGCGGGCGGGGCTGTGCACGTCGCGCTCGGTGTCCGAGTGCTTGTGGTGCAGCCGGTGGGTCGCGGCCCACCAGAGCGGCCCCTTCTGCGTCGCGCTCGTGCCGAGCAGGGCGAGCAAGAACTGGAAGGCGCGCGAGGTCTTGTACGTGCGGTGGCTGAAGTAGCGGTGGTAAACGCCGGTGATGGCGAACATGCGCAGCGCGTACATCGCGGCGGCGAGCCCCACGAGCTTCCAGGTGGCGCCGCGGTAGAGCGCGAGCGCGGTGCCCGCGTGAATCAGCACGATGCCGACGAAGTTGAAGGCGCCGGAGGCCGAGAGGGTCGGGCGGGCCGGCTCGGGCACGGAAGACTGGGACATTGCCCTCCGGGTGGTACACGACGCCTGTCAGCGGGCGCCCCGGGCCGCGTCAGGATCGTGTCACGGGTGGGCTCGGGGCTTCCCTCCGGGGGGCCCGGGGCGGGCCGTTCGCAGAGCCGCAGGCCGGGGCCCCCTACCCCGGCGCTTCGAAGCCTCGGCCCCGCCGCCCCCTGCCCCCGGGCCGCCTCAATCGGGGGCGCCCTGGCGCCACTCTTCGCGGCGGCGGTCTTGCACCTTCTTGCGCGCGAGGGCGTCGTCGATCTGGCCGGGCAGCTCGCCCAGGCGCTTGGTGTGCATCTTGATGCTGAGCTCGTAGAGGCCACGCTCTTGGTCGGGCAGGCGGTCGCCGTAGTCGTTGAGGGCGGTGGCGGCGAATTCGATATAGTCTTCGGAGATTTTTCGGCGCTCGGCGTAATACCCCCGAATCTCTTCTTCGGACGCGGTGTTCGAGAGCACCTTGCCGTAGAGCTCATTGCGGCGGCGCTCGTCGTCGACGCGGGCGCGCACGACGTCGGGGTCTTTGGTGGGCGCGCCCAGGCGCCAGTAGGCGTTGTCGGGCAGCTTGGCGCGCAGCTTGTCGAGATCGACCACGGCGGCGGCGCCCGGGGCGGGCGGGGGCGCGTCGTCGGCGGGGCCGCCCGGGGCGGGGGGCGCGGGCGTCTGGCCCGTGGGGGCCCTCGTCGGGGCGGGCGCGGGGGCGGAAGCCGCGCTGGCCGAGGCGGGGGCGCCGTCGCCGCGCGGGCGGAGGGCCACGAAGGTTAGGGCGCCGAGCAGGGCAGCGCCGAGCAGGGCGGGCCAGACGAGGCGTTTCGACGGGGGGTCGGCGCGCATCGGGGCATGCGAATAGTGGGGCGGGGTTCGAGGCGCAACGAGCTGCCATGACGCGCCGGATCTTGAGGTTTGTGGGGGCCCTTGTCGTGACGCGTCATGGGCGCCCACGACCCTTTCGAGATAGGCCGGTGGTGGGGCATTTTGGGCACGTGGTGGCCGGCTCCTAACGCGCCGGGCCGAGGGGGCTCGGGCACTTGACTTTTTGCGACAAAACATGGCGCGTCGGGCGCTTCTCATCGCCGGCGACTTGTGGTGCGCTGCCCGCCGAACCGGCCGCCGGAGGGGTGCACCCACCTTACACGACCCCATTCGTCGGCCCGAGACGAGGAGGACGCATGAAACGCCACTTCTTGCTGGGGCTTGCGACGCTCGCCCTGACGGCCGCGCCGGCGACGGCGCGCGCCGAGGTGCTGCTCGACGCGCTGGTCGACGTGTTGGTCGACGGCGGCAACGACTACAACTGGCAGAAGGTCGAGCTGCCGGGCGCGGTGTGCGGCAACGGCACGCAGTACAAGTTTTTCGTGCACGACGCGGGCTCGCCGAACCTGCTCGTGTACTTCGAGGGCGGCGGCGCCTGCTGGGACTACGACTCGTGCAGCGGGCGGCAGGGCGTGCTCGGGGCGGCGAACCCGAACGGCATCAACGACGACCACATGGCGCAGGCGACGGCGCAGTTCGTCTCGCCGCTCGTCAACGGCGTCGACCCGGGCCTGCCGGGGCGCAGCCGCCGCGACCTGGTGACCAAGGGCTGGAGCGTCGTCTACTTGCCCTACTGTACGGGCGACGTGCACGTCGGCAACAACGTCGCGACCTACGAAGACCCCTTGGGCGAGCAGCCGCCGCTGACCTGGCACCACAACGGGTTCACCAACGTCGAGCTCGCGACGGGCTTCTTGCACGACAAGTTCCCGAGCATCCAGAAGATGCTGGTCTCGGGCTTCAGCGCGGGCGGCACGGCGACGGCGGCGGCGTACTACTTCTTGCGCCAGGGCCTCGCGCCGCAGAAGGGCTACTACCTCGACGACTCGGGCCCGGTCTTCTTGGCGCCGAGCCCGGCCTCGAACTCGCGCCCCTTGCACGACACCATTCGCCAGTCGTGGGCGCTCGACACGGTGTTCTCGCTGCTGCCGCCCTCGTTCAACCAGGCCGACTTCGGCAGCATCAACCGGATGGTGTCGGTCGAGTTCCCCAACGACAACTTCGCGTACACGGGCTACACCCGCGACTACAACTACTCGCGCTTCTCGTACGAGCGCTTCTACACGCCGAACGACCAAGAGTCGGTGCTCGCCCGCTGGAAGCAGGACCAGAACGCGTTCGTCGCCGAGCTGAACCAGCTGCCGAACTTCGGCTACTTCATTCCGCACAGCCGGCCGATCAACGACAGCCACTGCAGCACCATCATCACCTTCATCGGCAGCCACGCCTGCCAGAAGATGGAGAAGAAGCGCAACTGGTGGGAGTACCTGGAGTGGCCGCCGAACTCGTACAAGTGCTACAGCGAGTTCGTCCCGATGGAGACGTTCTTGCAGCGCTTCGTCAACGAAGACAAGCGCGTGCGCATCTACGAGCCGCCGAACGGCTACAACGACGAAGACCTCGGCATGGACATCGTCGCGCCCCTCATCAACATGGCCATCGGCGGCTGAGCCGGCCCCTTCGGCGGTGACCCGCCCCATGCTCGAGCTCTCGGCCGCCCACGCCCGGCGCTTCCTCGTCGCGCGCCACCTGCTCTCGCCGCCGCGCGCGCTCGCGGCCTCGCCCGCGTCGGTGCTCGAGGTGGTCGGGCGGCTCGGCTCGCTGCAGTTCGACCCGCTCGACGTGCCGGGCGCGAGAAACCACGAGCTCGTGCTCTTCGCCCGCGTCTCGGGCTACGAGAAGGGCTGGTGCGAGCGCTGGCTCTACGGCCCGCCCGGCGAGCGCCGGCTCTTCGAGGCGTACAACAAGTCGCTCAACATCGTGCCGGTCGCCGACCTGCCCTACCAGCGCTGGGCCTGGCGGAGGGCGCACGAGCGGTACCGGGCGCGCGTCTTCGAGCCGCACGCGCACGTCGTCGAGCGCGTGTTCGAGCGGCTCGGGCTCGAGGGGCCGCTCAGCTCGAACGACTTCAACGAAGAGTTCGGCCGGGCCATCGACTGGCACTGGGCGCCGACCTCGCAGGGCCGCGCCGTCGTCGAGGCGCTCTTCGAGAGCGGGCTCGTCGCGCTCGCGCGGCGCGAGGGCAACCGCCGCTGGTTCGACCGCATCGAGCGGCTCTTCGAGCCCGAGCTGCTCCTGCGCGACGCGACGGCCGAAGAAGCCCTGCGCCACCGGCTGCTCTCGCGCCACCGCGGCGTCGGGCTGATGGGCGAGAGCGCCTCGGCCGAGCTCCTGCATGGTACGGGCAGCGCGGCCGAACGGCGCGCCTCGCTCGCCTCGCTGCTCGACGCGGGCGAGCTCGCGCCGGCGCGGGTCGAGGGCCTGAAGGGCCCGCGCTACCTGCTCGCGGGCGAGGCGCCGCTCGCGCGCGCGATCGCCGAGGGCCGGGCGCCGCCGGCGCCGCCGGCCGAGGTGTCGCTGCTCGCGCCGCTCGACCCGCTCGTCTGGGACCGCCGCCTGCTGCGCGATCTCTTCGGCTTCTCGTACACCTGGGAGGTGTACACGCCGGCCGCGAAGCGCCGCTACGGCTACTACGTGCTGCCCCTGCTCTTCGGCGACGCCTTCGTCGGGCGCGTCGAGCCGCGCTTCGAGCGGGCGACGGGCACGCTGCGCCTGCTCGGGCTCTGGTTCGAAGAGGGCTTCCGGCCCCTCGAGGCGCCGGGCTTCGCCGGGGCGCTGGGCCGGGCCCTCGCGGCCTACGCCCGCTTCGTCGGGGCGACGAAGGTGGCCTGGCCGCGAGGCCGGGTGGCGGGCGAGCTCAAGCGGCGGGCGGAGGCCGCGGCGCTCGCGCCGGCAGGGGCCGGCTCGACGTCGCCCGCCGCGCCCGCCCGGGCCAGCGCCGCCTCGCCGCCGGCGCCCGCGCGGGCCGGCTCGGCGCAGGCCGCTCAGGCGCCGCGGCGGGCCGCCTCGCCGCCGTCGGCGGAGACGAGGGCGAGCGCGCCGCGGGCGAGCGCCCGCTCGGCGAGCCCGGGCGAGGCGCGGAAGCGGCCGGGCGAGACGCCCCGCTCGCGCTTGAAGGCGCGGCTGAAGGCGAACTCGGAGTCGTAGCCGACGGTGGCGGCGACCTCGGCGAGCGAGCGGCGGCGGTCGCGCAAGAGCTGGGCCGCCACGTCCATGCGGCGCGAGGTGACGTAGGCGAGCGGCGGCTGGCCCACGGCGTCGGCGAAGCGGCGGGCGAAGGCGGCGCGCGACAGGCCCGCGGCGTCGGCGAGCGAGGCGACCGTCCAGCGGCGGGCGGGGTCGGCGTGGATCTGCGCGAGCGAGCGCGAGAGCTGCGGATCGAGCAGCCCCGCCCCCGCCTCGGAGTCGGGCGGCGCGTGCGCCTCGCGGAAGGCGCGCACGATGTACACGAAGAGCGTCTCGACGAGCCGCTCGACGACGGCGTGCCCGGCCGGCCGGCGGATGGCCTCGTCGCGCAGCGCGCCCAGCACGGCGGCGAAGGCGGCGTCGGCGCGCACCTCGTCGGCCTGCAGGTGCACGAAGGGGGGCAAGAGGGGCCGGACGGGGTTGGGGCGGCTCTGGCCGAGGCGGTAGACGCCGCAGAGCAGCGAGACCTGGTCGCGGCCGCGCTGGCGGGCGTTGGCGTGGCGCTGCGGGTCGAAGGCCACGGGGGGGCGGTCGGGCCGGTCGACGATGGTGTGCCCGTCGCCGTGCGGCAAGAGCATCACGTCGCCGGTGGCGAGGCGCGTCGGCGGCAGCCCGGGGAGGCGCAGCCAGCACTGCCCCTCGAACACGACGTGAAAACTAGCGTTGCCGCCGGCGGGGAAGGCGAAGCCCCAGGGCGAGCAGAACTCGTTGTAGGACGCGAAGGCGCCGCCGGCGGCCCCGCGCAGCACGTCGGCGACGACGTCTTCGAAGGGCGAGGCCTCGCCGGCGAGGGGGGGAGCGGCCATCGCCCCCGAGTCTAGCGCCGCTCGGGTCAGGGCGTAAGATCGTCGATGAGCTTGTCGAGGTCGGCCGGGGTGCTGGTCGTGCCGTGGCCGCCGACGTACGACGTGACGGGAACGCCCTGCCCCTGGACGGACGAGCGCAGCTCGAGCAGCCACGTCAGGATGCCGCCGGGCAGGCCCGGGTTGTAGAGATCGCTGACGAAGACGGCCCCGCCGACCTCGGCCACGAGCATGTCGGCCGCGTGCTCCGTGTCGATCGTGTAGATGCTGACCGGGCGCGCCGCGTCGTCGAGGACGACCTTCGCGCCCGGGGCCACGCCCTGAAGGACGGCCGGGCGGGGCGACTCGGCGAGGGCGTCGGGCTCGACCGTGCGCCGGGCGCGGAAGATCTCGCGATAGTAGCCGACGGCCGCCTCGCCCGCCACCACCTTCGCCCCCGCCGCGACGAAGCTGCGCAGGCCGCCCGAGTGGTCGTCGTGGAAGTGCGTCGCGACGACGTGCGTCACGGGCTTGCCCGGCACCTGCGTGCCGATCCAATCGAGGAGCGCGTCGCTGCGGACCGGGTAGAGCGGCGCCTCGATCACCACGACGCCCGCCTGCTGCTCGACCACCAGCGAGTTGTGCGAGCCCGTGCGAATGTGCCAAACCTTGGGCGAGAGCTCGACCGCCTGCACCGTGGCCTGCAGCCCGTCGAGGGGTATGCCCACCCCGACGAACTGCTGGTGAAACTGCGAGGTGTTCTCGCCCCGCTCGGCGAGCGCCGCGTCGACCGGGCCGACGGCGGCGCCCCCCGGGGGCGCGAAGGCGTCGGCCCCGAGGGCGGCGTTGGCGGTCACGACCGAGCGCGTCTCGTCTTCCACCACGTGGCCGTTCAGGCTCACCACGACGTGCCGCGGCACGGCGGGGCCGCCGGCGACGGGCGCCCAGTCGGTGTAGAAGACCTCGAGCGGCACGTCGCCGCTGCCGTGCTCGTTCTCGAGGGTGCTGATCTTGGCCAGCCGGCCGCTCGCGGCCTCGACCCAGAGCGTCAGCGGCGCGACCGGGTCGCTCACCTCGAGCCGGTGGTGCAGCACGCCCCCGAGCACGCCCGCGCCCGCCTCGGCGGCGCGCGACGCGTCGGCCGCGATGTCGCGCGCGATGAGCTCGGGGTGCAGCAGGCGCTGGTGGCGCCGGCCCGACGCCCACCGGTCGGACGTGAGCGGGCCGTCGCCCCCGCCGAAGACGCTGTCGACGCCCACGCGGTAGCCGCCGTCGTCGCGCAAGATCTCGCTATACGTCATCTCGCCGGGAAAGAAGCCGAGCAGGGTACGCTGGTAGTCGAGGCGCAGATCGTTGCCTTGAATGTCCCAGAGGGCCTTGAGCTCGTAGGTGCCCGCCGGCAACGGCTCGTCCTCGGGGGCGTAGCCCTCGCCGATCATCCAGCGGGTGCCCTTCGCCTCGACCGAGAGCGAGGTCAGGCCGCTGAGCGCCTGGGCGCCCCCGAACCCCGTGACCAGCTTCGCCGCCGGCGCGAGCGATTGATCGACGCCGCCCGGCCCCGCCGGCCCCTGCCCGCCCGCCGGCCCCTGCCCGCCCGCCGGCCCCTGCTCGCCCGCCGGCCCCGCCGGGCCCGCCGGCCCCGCCCCGCCCGAGGGCCCACCCGGGCCCTCGTCGCCCTCGCACGCGGCGAAGGCCACGACCGAAAGTAGACCGAAAACGCCGAGGTTTCTGCTGAGTCGGTTTTGCATGGCGCTGATGTGCGCCTCAGCCTTGCTCCGAGCCATCACCGAAACACTCGAACCTTTGTCCGAGCGTCTCACACCCTCGCCCGGGCCCCCCGGGGCGCCCGGCCCGGCCGGGGGGGCCCCGTGAACGTTCGGGCCCCCCGGGGGCACAGCGCGATGACATGCACCGCGACCCCAAAGGGCGCGGGTGCGCGCGCGCGCTCGTGGCGCTCGCCTTGGCCCTGTCCGCCCTCGCGCGGCCCGCCGAGGCGCAGCCGCCGCCGCCCGACGTCGTGCCCCCGAAGCTCGTCCGAAACTCCGAGCCACGATACCCCGACGAGAAGCGCGCGAGCGGCGAGGGCGCGAGCGTCGTCCTGACGCTCGTCGTCGACGCCGAGGGCAAGGTCGAGCGCGCGAGCGTGGCCTCGTCGGCGGGCCCCGCGTTCGACGCCGCCGCGCTCGACGCGGCCGCGGGCCTCGCCTTCGAGCCCGCGCGGCGCGGGGGCCGGGCGATCGCCGCCAAGATACCCTTTCGCTACGACTTTCGAATCGAACCCGCCGCGCCCGTCCCCGCGCCCGCCACCGCGGCCGGCGCGCCGGCCGGGCCCGGCCCCGCGGCCGGGGCCCCCGCGCCCGGGGCCGCCGCGACGGCGGAGGCGGCCTCGGCGCCCGGGACCGCCGCCCTCGGTGCTGCCGCCCTCGGGGCCGCCACCCCCGGGGCCGCCGCCCCCGGGGCCGCCGCCCCGGTCGAGGACATCGTAGTGCGCGGCGATCGGGCGCCGCGCGAGACGACGCGGCACTCGATCGGCGCGGCCGAGGTGCGGACGATGCCCGGCGCGAACGGCGACCCGCTCCGGGCGGTCGAGGCGATGCCGGGCGTCGCGCGGGCGCCGGGGCTCGACGGGCAGCTCGTCGTGCGCGGCTCGGCGCCGGCCGACACGCTGGTGCTCGTCGACGGCACGTGGGTGCCCACGGCGTACCACTTCGGGGGCGTCAGCTCGGTCATCCCGGGCGACGTGCTCGCGCGGGTCGACTACGTTCCGGGCAACTTCGGCGCCGAGTACGGGCGCGCGATGGGCGGCGTGGTCGAGCTCGGCGTGCGCTCGCCGAGGCGCGACCGGCTCGGCGCGGTGGCGCAGGTCGACTTGCTCGACGGCCGCCTGCTCGTCGAGGGCCCGCTCGGCGAGCGCACCCGCGTGCTCGTCGCCGGCCGCAGGTCGTGGGTCGACGCCTGGATCGGCCCCGTCTTGCGCGGCGCCGGCGTGGGCGTCACCGCGGCGCCCGTCTATTACGACTGGCAGGCCGTCGTCGAGCACGACGTGAGCCGCGAGACCACGGCGCGCCTGCTCTTCTTCGGCTCCGACGACCGCCTCGCGATCGTGGTCAACGCGCCCGGGGCGCAGGACCCGAGCGGCGGCCCGCTCGCGGCGAGCACGACCTTCACCCGCCTGCAGGCCCGCACCGACACGCGCCTCGGCGAGGGCTCTCGCCTCACGAACATGGTCACCGTCGGCACGCACGAGGACCACTTCGCCGGCGGCACCGACCGGGCCGACGTCTCGCTGCTCATCGGCCAGGCCCGCTCCGACCTGCGCGCCCGGCTCGCCCGCGGGCTCGCCCTCTCGGCCGGCCTCGACGTGCTCTGGGCCCGCTACGACATCGCGTTCCAGCTGCCGGCGACGGCCATCGGCGACAACGAAGAAGACGAGCCCTCGGCCTCGCCCTTCTTCGGAAAGGCCCGGCGCAAGGCCGGGGGCCGCGGCTACGCGACCCGGCCCGGCGCGTACACGACGCTCGAGATCGCGCCCGCGCCGGGCCTTCGTCTCTTGCCGGGGCTGCGGGCCGACTGGGCGAGCGACACCCAGCGCTGGACGCTCGACCCGCGCCTCGCCGCCCGCTGGCTCGTCGCCCCGGGCGCCGACCCGACCACGCTCAAGGGCGGCGTCGGCGTCTTCCACCAGACCCCCGTCAACGAGGCCCTGCCGCCCTGGGGCGACGGCTCGGTGCGCAGCCCGCGGGCGGTCCACGCCAGCGCGGGCGTCGAGCAGGGCCTCGGCGAGCACCTCAGCGTCTCGCTCGAGGGCTTCCACAAGCGCCTCTCGCGCCTCTTCGTCACCCGACCCGCCGGCGACGAGACGCCCCTCGGCGTGCGCTTCGTCAACGCCGGCGAGGGCCGCGTCTTCGGCCTCGAGGCGCTCGTGCGCTGGCGGGGCGAGGGGCGGCTGCAAGCCTGGCTCGCCTACACGCTCTCGCGCTCGGAGCGCCGCGAGTCCGAGCGCGAGCCCTACCGCCTCTTTCAATACGACCAGACGCACGTGCTCGGCGCGGTCGCCTCGTACGATCTCGGCCGGGGCTGGACGCTCGGGGGGCGCTTCCGCCTCGTCAGCGGCCCGCTCTCCACGCCCTACCTCGGCGGCGTCGGCGACTACGACGCCGGCGCCTACGAGCCCGTCGCCGGCGCCCCCTTCTCGTCGCGCGCCGCGCCCTTTCATCGGCTCGATCTGCGCGTCGAGAAGGCCTGGGCCCTCGGCCCGGCCAAGCTCAAGGCGTACCTCGACCTGCAAAACGCCTACAACCGTCGGAACCCGGAAGGCAACGTGTACAGCTACGATTACGCGCGGTCCGCGCCCGCGAGCGGCCTGCCGATCTTGCCCATTCTCGGCCTGCGCGGAGAGCTCTGATGCGACGAACGCCCCTCGCCCCTGCCCTCGCCCCTGCCCTCGGCGCCGCCCTCGCGCTCGCCTCCGCCGCCTCGTGCGGCGGCGACTTCGACCCCGGCTCGCGCGTCACGAAGCTGCGCGTGCTCGCCGTGCGCGCCGACCCGCCCTTCGCCCGCCCCGGCGAAGAGGTGCGCCTCGAGGCCCTCGCCTTCGACCCGGCCGGCCGGGCGCTGAGCTGGGGCTGGTCGACGTGCTCCGAGCCGGGCGCGCCGGGCGCCCTGCCCTGCCTCAACGCGGCCACGCCGCCCGTCCCGGGCGAGGCCGGCTCGTGGTCGCTGCGCGTGCCCGACGACGCGCTCGCCCCGCCGGACGGCCCGCCCCGCCTCGGCGCCACGATCGGCGTCAACCTCGTCGTCTGCCCGGGCACGATCACGGCGGGCCCGACGCAGGGGCTTCGGGCCGGGTGCGTCGACCCCGAGGGGCGCGTCTTGGGCCTCGATCAATTTGAGGCGGGCACCAAGCGCGTCATCGTCCGCGCGAACGATCGCAACGAGAACCCGCGCATCGAGGGCCTCTCGTGGGAGGGCGCCGACTGGCCCGAGGGGCTCGTGCCCGAGGTCGACGCCTGCGACGTCGAGGGCAACGACTTCGACGCCTGCGACGCCTCGCTCGCCCGCCGCATCTCGCTCGCGCTCGGCCCGGCCG
>DASTPP010000249.1:0-33574 GCA_035762175.1 Polyangiaceae bacterium
GCATAATCTCTGGGCATCCTCGCGCGACTCGTGGCGACACGGCCTGCTTCGACGAGGAACCAGGAGCTGCGAAGGGGTGCAGTCCCCGCATCGGGTCGCCAGCGGTGGTGGTGGACGAAACGCCTCGATGCGTGCGCTGAACTTCGACGATGGCGTCGAACGCGTGCTGCCACAGGGGCGGCACCACAGGGGAGAGAGAGGGCGACTCCATGCGTGCCTCCTTGGGCGAAGGGAGGCGCGAGAATATACCGAGTGGACGGCAAGCCCACCTCAGCCCTGCACATGGGAAGGCTCCTCGCTCGGCATAAACGCACTCTCTGGATATTTGCGCGCGGACCCGCCGATGCTGAAGCCCGTGAGCGCGCCGCCCTTGACCTGGGCCCAGAGCGCGTCGTCGAGCACGCGTACCGCGAGCAGCCACGTGCCCTTGCGCACGCGCGCCCCCGCGAGTTCGAAGTCGGCCGGGGCGAGGTAGGTCTCGAGGATCTTGACCTGCCCGTTGACGCGCTCTCGATGCATCAGGCCGAGGCCCCCGAAGTCCTCCATGAAGGCGTGCGCGGCGCGGGCGATTTCGTCGGCGGAGTAGATGTCGCCCTGGGCGTCGACGGTCTCGGGCTCGAGCACGACGCCGAGCACGTAGCGTTCGTCCTCGGGGCGGGCGCCCTTGAGCACGACGAGCGGCTTGTCGAAGGCGCCCTTGGGCGCGCTCTCGTCCGCCGACGCGCCCCCCTGGGGAGGTGACGTGGTGGCCTCGGCCGGCGTAGCGAGGGGGGCGCAAGGCAGGGGCGCGCCGGTGGCCGGAGCCGGGCGGGGTCGCGGCGGTCCCTCCGGCGGCAGGTCGTCGACGAGCCAGCCGTCGCCCGCGAGCGCCTCAAAGGCCTTGTGCGCGGGCTCGTAGTTGGTGGCAACGAGCTGCGTGAGCACGCGCGGGCCGCCGACCCCCCGCATCGCGCGGATGCTGCGCGGCGGCTGGATGCGCTTGACCGTGAAGCCCTCGCCCCGGAGCAACCCCGGCAGCTTGCCGCGCGTGCCGTAGGTCAGGAGGAACGCGCCCTTGAGCGCCTTGAGCAGGGCGAAGAAGCGCTCCTCGTCGAAGGCGCCCTCGCCGACGTGGACGTCGTAGCCCGCGTAGGGCGGGTCGAGGAAGTGCGCCGCCTGCCGCCCGTCGAAGCGGCGGACGACGGGCTCGTAGTCGCCGCGGAAGACGTGCACGCGGGAAAGGCGCGGGGCGAAGTCCTCGATGCGCTGCATCGTCTTGGCGACGACGCCATCGGCCGTGGGGTTGAAGCTCTTGCCGCGGAGCTTTCCGTACGAGAAGTGCGAGAGGTAGAGGAAGCGGTGCAGGCGCTCGACGGGGTCGGAGGGCGTGGCGTCGAGCAGGCGCTTGTACGTCTCGCGGCTGCCGACCCAGGGCATCGCGCGCAGCCGCTCGAGGCCCTTGCGGGTCAACCCTTTCAGGGTGCGGAAGGCGAAGGCGATCTCGGGGTCGGCGTCGTTCAGGGCCTCGACGGGGGCGGGCTCCTTCTCGAAGAAGACGGCGGCCGAGCCGGCGAAGGGCTCGACGTAGGTGGTGTGGGGCGGCAGGAGCGCCGCGAGGCGCTTGGCGAGGCGCTTTTTGCCCGCGGGCGAGCCCCAGACGGTCTTCTCGATCGGACAAGCGGAAGCCCACCGCGCCGCCTCCTTCGCGCGCGCGAGTGCGCCCGCGACGACGAGGTCGCGCGCGGCCACCGAGGGGGGAGCGATGGGGGGAGACAACGCGGCGGGCTTCCAATCGAGAGCAAAGCCAGGCGCCGCCGAGAGGGGACACCGCGGGCACGAAAGAAACGGCGGGGGCGAGGGGGCGAGGGGTCGATGCGGGGCCGGCGCCCGCGGGCGGGGCGGCGGGCCCGGGCGCCCCGCACGCCACGGGGCGGCGGGCGCCTCGGGTGTCCCCGGACGTGTCCTGCCGGCTTTGCTGGGTTGCCATGTTCACCGCCTACCTCCGCTCGCTCCTCGCCCGCCTCGCCGCCCTGCTCGCCGCCCACCCCGCGGACGACGAGGCCGACCCCGACCTCGCGCTCTTCAAGCGCCAGCTCGCCCGGGCCCTTCGCGTCTACCCGACGCACTACGCGACGGGCGCGCGCGCCTTCCGCGACCCCAAGACGCGCACGAAGCTCGTGGCGATGCTCGACCCGAAGCGCTTCGACGCGGGGGGGCTCGCGACGGTGTGCGCGCTGATGAAGGCGCAGCCGGGCGGCTTCAGCCAGCACGTCGAGCCGTTCGACGACCCGGCGAACCCCGCCCCCCCCGGCACGCCGGAGGGCGACCTGCCGCTCGCCATCGTGCGCGACGTCGCCTGGCTCTGAAGGGGGCCGTCGCCCCCAGCGCCTGGGCCCGCCTCCGCGACGCTAGGCCTCGACCCCCCGGGCCGCGGCGTCGAGCCGAGAGAGCGCGTCCTCGAGCGCGCGCCAGACGGCGCCCGCGTCCCCGGGGGGCGGCACGGTGCCGTCGGCCCGCGCGCCCGTCTCGGCGCGCGTGAGCCGGAAGCAAAGGCCTTCGGCCTCCCAGCGCCGCGCCGCCCGAACCGTGACGCCGTCCGGCGCGAGCTGGTAGAGCAGGTCGATGATCGGCTCGGGGGGCGGCAAGGCGGGGCGCCCGGGGGGCGGGCCCAAGCCGTAAAGGCGCAGGCCGCCCCCGAACGTGTAGGTCGGCGGCTCGCCGACCTCGCGAAGGGCGACCTCGAGGGGCCGAGGCAGGCGGGCCGCCGCGCCGGGCAGCCGGGCGAGTGGGCGCTCGCTCGCCCGGGGCCGCCGCGTGCGCCGCCGCGCACGCCGCACGATGGCGCGGGCCCGGGAGGCGAGTTCGGCGACGTCGACGAGCAGGGACGTCGGCCTGGTGCGGAGGGGACGGGCGTGGGGTTGGGAGTTCATGTCTCTCCGCTCGGCCAGCCCCGCGGCCGGTTGCGCGCCTTCGATCGTTTTTTTCGAGGCCTGACCATCACCCCTCCGGGGCGGGAGGAGACGTTTCGAGGGGCCCCGACGGCCGGTCGGGCAAGACCATCCCGCCCGTGAAACGTCGCGGGGGGACGCGATAGGGCTCCCAGGTGGGGAGGGCCTCAAGCCGCGCCCGCGCCCGCCCGGCGTGGGCCCACGTCACCCACGGCCGCGGCCCCGGCCAGCGCGGCGGCTCGCGCCGGAGCCAGGCGAGGATGGCCTCGGCGCGGGCCGCGGGCAGGTGCTCGGCCTCGAGGCGCGCGAGCGCCCGGGCGGCGAGCTCTTCGAGGCCCGCGAAAGGGCTCGGCACGCGGACCCAGGGGGCGCAGGGGCCGGGGCAGTAGGCGCGGCCTCCGGGGGCGACGTACGGCTCGCCCGAGAGAGCCACGCCCCGCAGCGGTCGCAAGCGACGAAGGGCGGGGACACGCCACCAAGCGTCCAGACGTCCGGGCGTTTTTCAAGACGCGAAGTTCGGGCCAATGGGCCCGAGCCCGGGCTCCAAATTACGAGCCCCGGTGACGGCCGGGCGCCTCAAGCAGGCACGCTCGTCGTGCGGCAGTGTGGATGGTAGGGCGGTAGGTCGAGGGCGGAGAGCGCTCGCTCGCTGGGGTCGCCCGCGAAGGCGCCGCGGTCGTCGCGCGACCGCCCCCGAGCGCACGACGCGCGCCACGGTCACGCGCCCGCTGCCTCGTTGCCCTGCTCGCCGCCCGCAGGCCGGGGGACGCAGCCGACGTCGAAGGACACTCGGCCTCGAGGTGATCCTCACGCCAGCCATCAGGCCATCGTACTACAGCAGGCTGAGGTTAACGTTGAAGGTCGGGCCGAACGCACCCACTTGCGTCGACGTGCGGTTCAACTCGAGCTTGTGCCCCCCGGGCAGGTCCCATTCACCCGATTCCCCGGCACGTAGTGCTGCAACCGCCGCCGCGGGGACTTGCACGTGGACCGCACGCTGAACAAGGCGAGCCATCATCGCGCCGAACTCCTTGAGCGCGAGACGTTCGTCACCGCCTTTGTCGTAGATCGTGAGCTCCAGTGTGAGTTGCTTTGCCTTCTTCGCTCCGCCGGTGACCATGTAAGCGAAGCTCGACTCGCCCAATTGGGCCTCGCCAGGTTTGCCGCCGACGCGACGGCTGTCCATGAGGCAAAGGTATTCCTCTGGAGAATACTTGTAGCTTTGGTACGCGTCCGTTGTGAAACCAAAGCCGTCCAGGTAGCGACACGCCTCCTTGGGGTTGGTCCACCCAGGCGAAGCCGATTCCGTTGCAAGCTCGGCTGCCGGCTCCGGGGCTGGGGCCTCCTTTTTTGCCGGTCGACAACAGGCCGAGGTGAACGTCGCGACCCCGAAGGCGAGGACGAACGTCGCCGCCAGCCGCCCCTGCAAAACGTGCCTCATTGAGGCAGAAACGTCCTGTCGCCGTAAAGGTTCATGCCTTCGGCGAGAGTCGGGCAGGAGCCAAGCGCCGCGATGGATGTCGAGAGGCACTCGGCGCTGGAATAAGGGCCGCCACCCCCTTCGCCACGTTACGTGGCCGCGTGGGATTGAGGGAGGCGACGAGTCGACGCCTTCTCTTATCCTCTCTCAGGCAGGCGTGGTCGTGGTTCGGCAGTGGGCGTGGAAGGGCGGCAGGTCAAGGCCGAAGCCCGAAAGCGCCCGCTCGCCGGGGTCGCCCGCGAAGGCGCCGCGGTCGTCGCGCGCGCCCGCCCCCGAGCGCACGACGCGCGCCACGGTCACGCGCTCGCCGCCGCGCCGCACGTAGAGCCGCCGGCCGCCCCCGTCCGGGTCGGGGCCCTCGCGCAGCCAGGGGCGGAGGTCGACGATGGCTTCGGGGGCCTCGGCGCTCTCGAGTCGCTCGAACCGGGCGAGCGCGTCGCGCACGGCGAAGACCTTGCCGTCGAGGAAGCGGCACTGGGGGGTCGTCACCTCGTCGAGCACGGCGCGCAGCACGTAGCGTTCGACGCCTGCCTCGGCGTAGGCCGACACTTGTCCGTAGGCGCGGGCGTTGCCGACGAAGGCGCTCGCGACGAGGTCCCAGTAGGGGCGCGCGCGCTCGACCAGGTGGCGCCTGGCCGCCCCGGCGAGGGTCTCGGCGAGGTCGCCCTGGCCGAGCCCCTGGGCGAGGCCTTCGGCCACGAGGCGCCTCGCCTCGGCCGAGAGGGCCGCGTGGCGGCGGCCGTAGGCGTCGCGCACGAAGCCCGTTTGGCTCGTCCGGGCGTAGGCGACGACCCGCCGGTCGACGGCGTTGAAGTCGGCCGCGACGGCGAGCCCCTGGCGGCGGCGCAGCTCGCCCCGCATCGCTCCGACGACCCGCTCGGCCGCCCGGCCGAAGGTCGCCTCCAGCGAGCGGGGGACGCCCTCGGTCGCCCGCGCCGCCCGCGCCGTGGCCTCGGCGACGAGGCGCCGGCGCCCCTCGGGCGTGGTGCGGCGCCAGTCGACGTCGAGCACGGCGACGGCCGCACGCAGGGCCTCGACGTCCGCGGGGGCCGCCTGCCTGCGGAGTTCGTCGGCGAAGGCGACCACGGCCCGGTCGAAGCCCCGGGGGCTCGACAGGTCCAGGGCCTTCGCGACGGGCACCCCGAGCCGCCCGAGCAGCTCGTCGGCCGCCTCGCGCGCGGCGGCGACGAGGGCGAAGCCGTCAGCCCCGTCGGGAGCGCACGGGCCGCACAAGGGCGTCCTCCTCGAGCCGCGCCTTGCCGTCCGTGAGGTGGACGAGCACGGCGCAGAAGGTGCAGCGGACGGGGGTCGAGAAGCTGACCCGCTGCCCGTCGTCGCTCTCGGCGATCGCGAGCCCCTGGTGGCCCTCGAGGGCGACGGTGACGAAGCCGCAGCGGGGGCAGCCCAGGTGGTAGCCGACGAGCCCGCGGGAGGTGCGGTTCTGAGGCACCCGCCGCAGCTCGCCGGGGCCGAGGCGGCAGGGCCGCTTGCTCGTCACGACCGTGCGCACGGTCACGCGAGGCGCCCCCCAGCGAGCGGCGTGAGGCCGGACGGCGCGGGGGCGGGCGGTGCCGACGCGGCATCGAGGGAGGCGGGCTCGGGGCGGGTTTCGGGCCGGGCCATCGCCTCGCGCGCGAGCGCCATCCGTCGCTCGGCGAGCCGCGCCTCTTCGGCCGCGAGCTCTTCGCGAAGCGCGAGCAGGCGCTTGGCGTCGTCGACCAGCGAGGGCGCCGGCCGGGCCCCTTGCGCGTCGCTGGAGCCCGACTGGATGCCCGCGAGGGTGAGCGTGATGGGCTGCTTGGTCCACGCCTCGCCGAGCTTGCGCAGCTCGCGGTTGAACACGTCGCTCGCCAAGACGCGCGCTTCCTCGGGGGTCAAGACGCCCGCCCGCACGAGCTTCTCGACCATGTCGGTCAGCCGCTCGGGGTCGCGCGTCACCGGCGTCTGCGACCGGAAGCGCCAGAAGCGGATGCCCATGGCCGCGAGCAGCGTGCGGTTCATCACGAAGTCGAACTCGTCGCGCTCGGGCTGAAACACCTGGTCCTCGGCGAAGCGCAGTTGCGCGTCGGCCACGCTCCGGTTGAAGTCGCGGCTGTCGCCGCGCAAGAGGCGCGGCAGGCGGAAGGCGCCGCCCACCTTGTCCAGGTTGCGCTCGTCGTAGACCTGGAAGAGCGCGTCCTGCTGCTGCGCGTCGGTGAGCGGCTTGAGCTCGATCTTGGCGTGTGCGGGCGCGTTCGACCCGCCCTCCCCGCCCTCGGCCTCCAAGATCAAGATCTTGTGGAAGTTGTTCTTGCCCTTGAGGTTCTCCTCGATGAAGCGCTCGATGCGCGGCACCGACGCGTCCGACAGGCGCCCGCCCGAGACGAGCAGGGCGAGCGGGGGTACGCTCTTGTTGTCGAAGTAGAGGTAGTTGACCTCCTCCATCTGCCGCGAGCCGAGCACGGAAAGGAGCGCGCCGACCCAGCGGGGCACGCCGTAGGGGCTGCGGGGCGAGGGGATGCGGAAGTGCAGCATCTCGGTCGCGAGCGCGTCGCCCGGGCGCTCGGCGGCCAGCGCCTCGGCGCTCGCGTAGGCGCGGCCCGTCGCGGCCGAGACCGCGCGCGGGTCGCCGAAGGCCTTGAAGTAGGCGCGCCGCTGATTCTGCACCTGCACGAGCCGGCGGAGGTGGCGCCGGGCCCGGACGCGCTCGAAGGTGACGGGCGAGACGCGCACGCGCTCCTCGACCTCGACCGGCTCGGGGTCGAGCGGGAGCAACCGCACGGTGTGCGCGGGGACGTAGACGAGGCGACAGACCTCGCCCCGGCCGTCGCGCAAGACCTCCCAGTAGGCGTTGCCCGTGACCTCGAGGTCTTGGCGCGTGCGGCGGCGGAGGTCGACGAAGGAGTGGTCGAAGGCGCAGGCGTCGAAGAAGCTCTCGAGCCGGGCGCGCTCGACGCGGGCGAGCTGCCGCAGCTCGCGCTTCTTGTGGGCGAGCTCCTCGGGCGAGGGTTCGAGCGGGGCGTCGGGGGGCAGGGCGCCGCGCTCTTTTTCCTCGAAGCGCTCGACGAAGAGGCAGTCGACGAGGCGCTCGTCGGCGTCGTCGGCGTTGAAATCGATGGCGGGCTCGAGGCGGTGACCGAAGCCATCGATGTTCGTGGCGTAGGCGTCGACGTTCTGGCGAAGGGCGTTCGAATGCTCGAACAGAAGGCAGAGGGCGTAGGGGTCGTAGGGCGGCGCGAGCGCGCCGGCTTCGGCGAAGGCGGCGTCGCTTTCGCCGGCGGGCGTGCTCGCGGGCGCGCCGGTCGCGGCCCCGACGACGACCGCCTTGAGCACGGCCTGAAGGCGCGCCTCGGCGCCGTAGGCCCGGCCCGCCTCACCGGCCGTCACGGCGGCGCCTCGACGTAGGCGGCCAGGCCGCCGGGGGTGAACGAGACGACGCGCACGCGGTAGCCGCGGCGGGTGAGCTCGTCCCGGGCCCGTTCGCGCAGGGCGTCGAGCCCGGGGGCCTCGACCTCGAAGGCCTCGCCCCGCTCGGGCGGGGCACCGAGGGGTGCGCCCGGGCGCAGGACGTGGAGCTGGAGCGTGCGTCGCATCGGGGGCTCACCCCGAACAAAGCCACGCGAGGCCCCGAGGGGACACCAGAACGTCGTCGACCCCGCCTTCGAGCCGCCGCCGCGCACGCTAGCCCAGCAAGCGCACCCGGATCTTAGGCGAGACCGTTGAGTATCAATGGGTTTACTGAACAGCGTGACCAAGCCAAAGCTCGGTCAATTTGATGTGCGCGCCTGCCCAGAGCCAGATGGGGATCTTGCCTCGCAGGTTTAGCGCCGGCTCTGCATCACTGGCGCCATAAGACTCTTGGTCGTGAGCGTCCGAGTTGGCCAGCATATACGATATTTCATCATCTATGTCTTCAGGAGACATGTTTGCTGCAAGCAGCTGACTTATTTTGGCCGGCACGTCGGCAACGGGCGACAGGTTGACGTGAGGAGGTTTGCTGCCTTGCAACGACGAAACCCAAGCCGACAAGACCAAGCCCATCTTTTGTCTCGCTTGGCCCACGCGACTGTTTTTGACGAATCGCAAGGTTTGGCGCCGAATGTTCACGAAGAGCTTTAGATCACGCGCAAGATTGTCTACGTCGTTGTCGGTAACCTGGGCTTGATATTTTCCCGTCCCCGGGTGCCAACACTTGCGATCTCTACCGTTGAGCGCCGAGGCTATGCGCTCAACAAGTGGCGCTATTGCAAACAGTGAGGCGAAATTGTCGGCGATCCGGCCGCGGTGGAAAAAGTTGTCGCCTCGCCATCTGAGTTCCAGTATCGCTCGGACGACGTTCAGGGAAATTTCGTACGCCGAGATGCCGTGGAGTTCTGTTGGTGTGGCCTTGAGTTCGACTCTTGCGCCATGAGAATGGTGGTTTCTTTCTTGATAGAAGCGAGACGTCCATGCGTCGAGCACTTCCCACAAAACGGGCTCGGACCCCACATGAGGGCCAAGCTCGTGTAGCAACGCATGGCGCAGTTTGTTTCCCTTCGAAGCGTTGGGCTCTCCTGCCCCGTATTGGTCGATGCTCAGCAGTGACTCAAGGCCAGACCACATGGCTTCGATAGAATCGCCAATCGAGGTAAAATAGGGCGTGTCGAATCGGGCCAAGTGAAAATGTCCCAGGGCCGTAACAATTGAGCTTGAGCGCGGTTTTGAAAGTTCCGGGGCCAGCCAGTTGATAGCGTCCTGGTCTGCGTGGCTGAGGTCAATTCTGTACATGTACGGGGTCGGATACACGCGGTCGAAGTCGGCTGCCGTATAGTTGCTAGTGAACTTCGATGCTCGGCAATATAGGTTTTTGGTGGACATCGGTAGCGTCCCGATCCACCTCTCGAAAACCCATGCGTCGCTTGCTACCTGATCTCTCAACCAAGCCGCGGTAGACAGGCAATAGACGGCATCGCGAAACTCTTCTGGGGAAGCGTCATTGCCGTTGCCTTTGGTAAGTATGCTGGCATTCGGCCCGACTGCCTCTCCCTGACTGGTGCGGTACATCTCGAGAAACTTGGTGTTGTCGGCCCCCATTCTAGCGACCCATTCTGAGGCCTCGTTGCGCCAGAGCACAAACGGCCCTAGCAACAATGGCAGCCTTGGCGGTACGCTGACGTAGGGGAGTACGGCGAAACAGGTCATCCGAGAAACGTATCACATCCGACGAACGCGGTTTGGGGTCAGCCCAGTACACGAACCCCAACCTCTCTCACGTTACGGTTGTTGGATTTGCGCTCTCGTTGACAAGCGAGCGCGATGGCCCAGAACTTGTCGGCGTGCCCGCCGCGCGTCGTGCGCTCGGCGTCGAAGGTCACCTTGCCCGAGGGCAAGACGCGCCGCTTGATCGAGTGCACCTGCGCGACGAGCTCGCGCTCGCGCGGCAGCGCCACGCCCCGGTGCTGGAGCAGGATTTTGAACTCGGTCGCCCACCGCTCCTTCGCCTCGTTCGAGAAGGCCTCGCCCACCACCTGCGGGAACTCGCGCCCGAGGTTCTCGGCCAGGTGCATGCCGATGCCGCTGCGATCGATCGACAGGCGGGCGATCGGCAGCGCCGTCAGCAGGTGCCTGAGCTCGGCCTCCTGCTCGGCGAAGGGCACGCTCGCGAACGAGCGCAGCATGCGGCAGGTGAAGCGTTCGCCCTGCTGCTCGAAGAGCGCGAGCTCCGAGCGGTCGTGCGTGCGGCCCACATCGAAGCCGCCGACGAGCCGCCCCTCGGGCTTCGGCACGTCGGCCGGGTCGTCGTAGAGCACCAGGTCGTCGCTCGTGCAGGGCAGGATGAGTTCGTAGGGGTAGAACGAGTAGCTCTCGTCGACGAAGTGCGCCTCGAGCTCCTGCTGGAAGTCTTCCAGGCCCAGCGAGTCGAATTGCTCGAGGATGGGCGGGCGGCCGAACGCCGCGACCCGCTCCTCGGTCGTCATCGCGGGCGCCTCGCGCGCGGCGCGCCCGACGTCGTGGCAGCAGAAGCGGCAGAGCCACCAGGGCACCTCTTGCCGCGTGTGGTGCGGGTATTTTCGGAGCTCTTCCTCGGCGATCTCCCAGAAGATGCCGCGCCGCCCGAGGGGGGTCGAACAGCCGGTGAGCTGGCCGTTCGAGCGCAAGATGAGCGCGGTCGAGCCGCGGTAGACCTCGCGGTCGTTGACGTAGTGCGCGAGCTCGTCGAGCACGATGTCGCCCTTCTTGCCGCGCGGCGCCTTCGAGGGCACCGACAGGATGCGGCTCGGGCGCTTGCCGCGCGCGTTCGACTCGAAGGCGAGCTCGGTCTTGGCGTCGACCACGAGCCGCTTCTGGTAGGCCGTCGGCAGTTCCTCGAACGCCTGGCGGGCGAGCAGAATCTTCTCGGTCGCGTCGGCCAGGTTGTACGAGACGAACACGCTCGTGTGCCCGTCGCGCAGGTGGCAGCGGGCGAGCGCCTCGAGGGCGAAGAGGAACGAGTAGCCGACCTGGCGGCTCTTGGTGACCCAGCGGAAGCGGGAGCGGTTCTCGAGGAAGGCGAGCTGGTAGGGCTCGAGCACGACGGGCTCGCCGTCGAAGGAGCAGAGGCCGCTGATGAAGCCGGCCTCGGTGCCGAGCCAGGCCGCGAGGTCGTCCTCGGTGCGCTTGACGACGGCGCCCGTCACGGCCCCTCGCACGACGCCGGGCGCTTGAACTTGCCTGCCGCGGCAAAGCGAGCGTGCATGGGCCCGCCCCCGGCCCTCGCCCCGTGCCCGCCCCCGCCCGCGCCGCCGTTCGCCCGCCCCGCGCCCCGACCGAGCAGGAACAGGCGCTCCTCTTGCGCGGCACCGCCGAGCGGAGGGCCGACCTTCGCGACCACCTGCTCTTCGCCCTCGCCCTGGGCACGGGCCTCCGCGAGCACGAGATGGTGGCGCTCGACGTCGGCGACGTGCGCGAGCCGGGGGGGGCGGTGCGCAGGCGCGTGGCGCTGCGCGTGTTCAAGGGGTGCCGCCGCGACCCCGCCCCGCAAGAGGTGATGCTGCCCGAGGCGCTGCGGGCGAAGCTCGCCAAGTTCCTGCGCTGGAAGCGCGCCCGAGGCGAGGCGCTCGCGCCCGACGCGCCGCTCTTCGTCAGCCGCAAGGGCGGGCGGCTGTCGACCCGGCAAGTGCGGCACCTCGTCGGCCTTTGGCAGGCTCGCGCGGGCATCGAGCGGCCGTTCTCGGCCCATTCCTTGAGGCACGGGGCCTGCACCAACATGTATCGGCGCACCAAAGACATCCGCCTGACCCAACGCTTCGCGCGCCACGCCTCCATCGTGACCACCTCGCGCTACACGCACACCAGCGACGAGGCCCTCGCCCAAGCGGTCGACAGCCTGCCTTGCTGAGGGCGTGGTCGCGGCGAGTCGGGTAATTCGCCCGGGAAAACCGAGCGGCGGGCGGAAACCGAGCGCGAAACGTGCTGCTCGGTTTCGAAACCGAGCGCGCTCGGTTTTCCAAGATTGGCCCACTCGAAAACGGGGGTAGGCATCCCTCGGGGCGGTGGCCAACCTCCCGAAAATTCGACCTCCCCCCCACCCCCTGCGCCCTTCGCCTACCCGGTGGGCGTGGCGGCCGGGGGGGCTGCGGTGCGATGCACGCGCGAGGCCCGCGCGCCCGCTCCCGCGTGACGACGAGAGGGCCGAAATCCCGCCTCGGCCGCGAGCACCGCACGGTGCGAATGGCCGCTTTGGTATCAAAGCGGCCATTCGCCAGGAGGCCCGCGGCGGCCGAAATGCCGGCCTTTCGAGCGAACCTGGCCCGCGCCGCCGACGTGCGCTCCGCCAGCCCGCTCGGGCGCGAGACGGCTCACGCGCACTCGCGTCTCGCGGGCGTGTGGTTCCTCGGCGCCGAGCGGACTGAAGTTGATGCTGACGGCGAGGCTTCGTGACGACGGTCGCGTGCGCGCCGCTCGGCGCCCGCCACGCGCCCCGAGCGGCGGGCGCGGGGGGCCTCGCGCGCTCGATCGTTCGCTCAACGCCGGGGCGAGGCGGCACACGCGACGCCGGGGCCTCCGGCCCGAGGTGGGCCGAGGCCCGCCCTGTCCCCCGCGCGCGACGCAGCCGAACCCTCGCGCGAAGGCCGCGAAGGCCGCCTGTGTCCGGACGCGCCGGCACACGTGGCTGGTTGCGAGCGCCACGCGCCGGCGCCCACGTCCGCACACGCGAGGCTTCGGGGCAGGGCCGAACCAGGCTGCGAGCGCCGCCTCGCGGGCCCCTCGAGCGCGAGCTCCTCACCATCGCCTCGCTCCGGTCGCCTCTCGAGCACATCCGGGCGGAGGCGCCGAAGGGCGGAGCGCGCGGCGCCTCACTCTCGCGCGACCGCACACGCAAGCCGGCAGTCCGTCGGGAAACAGGCCGCGCCAGGTCGTGCGCAGTTGCTCCTGACTCCGAGGCCGGGGGCGTGCGCGTCTGCTTCGCTGCGCCAGCCCGGGGCCCTCGCGTGGAGCGACTCGCAGGGCAAACGGGCCGCGTTCGCGCGCTCGTGTGGTCCCTCGGCGTGTGCTCCTACCCATCGTGACGGCCTCCGCTCGGCCGAGCGCTCGGTTCCTCCGCCGCGCCCTCGGGCGGCGCCTCGGGGGGGGAGGCCCCGTCGCCGCGCCGCGGCGGGCCCACGGCGGCCCCTTCGGGCCGGCGCGGCCGGTAGCCCGTCAGCGCCGGGTCGAGCGGCGTGGAGGCCCACGACGGCGCGCGCCGGGGCGGGCGGGCCGCCGCGTAGCCGCCCCCGTCCCAGGTGCCGTCGGGCTCGGGGGCCGGAAACCGAGCGCTCGGTTTTCCCGTGCTCGGTTTTTGAGCGGGGGGCGGGGGGCCAGGAGGCGGGTCGCCGGCGCCATCCCCGTCGGCCTCGGCCTGCTCTTCGGGGGCGACGGCCCAGCCCCCCGCCTCCTCGGCGCCCGCGCCCGGCCCCGCGACCTCGTGCCCTTCGGCCAGTAGCGGCCGCGCGCGCCCCTCGACCAGGCCCTGCTCGGCGGCGCTCGCCCCGGCGCCCCGCAGCATCTGCCGGTGCCGGGCCTGCAGCGCCTCGAGGCTCAAGGTCGCCGTCACCTCCTGGCGCGAGTCGGCGCCGCCCAGCACGAACTCTTTGAGCCGCACCATCGTGTTGAAGTCACTCGGGTTGTCGAAGCGCACGCGCCCCTCGGCGAGCGCCTTCTCGAAGCCGGCGAGGTAGGCGTCGATGATGCGCACCTCGTTGTCCTTCGAGTAGGCGAGGGCCGTCGCGCGCAGCTCGACGAGCTTCTGATCGGCCTTGGCCGTGGTGCGCGCCTCGTTCTCGGCGCGCCGGCGCATGCAGTTGTGCTTGGTCGAATAGTCGCTGATGACGCTGCTCGCGCAGCCGTAGCGCTCGCCGAGCTCGCGGTAGCTCGGGTAGCGGAGGGCCTGGCCGGCCCCGTCGGCGCACGGCACCGACTCGCCGAAGACGAGCAGCCGGTCGACCTCGTTCCAGGGCACGCGCGGCGGCTCGGCCTTGCGGGGGCGGCCGCCCGCGCGGGGCGGGCGCGCGCGGCCCTTGGGCGCCGGGGCGGGCGCCTTCGGGGGCGGCGAGGGGGCCGCCTTCGGTCGGCCCGGGGGCGTCATCCGGCGTCGCGCCTCGCCCACCACTCGGCGACGAATTCCAAGAAGTCGTCGAGGCGCAGGGCGACGAAGGCCTCGGCGTGGTCGTCGCGCACGACGGCGAGCGGCACGCGCCCCGGGGCCGCGTCGGCCTCGGCCTCGGCGAGCGCGCGCCGGACGTTCGGGCACTTGCCGCGCTTGGCCTCGACCCAGAAGACCGGGCAGTCGACGTCGGGCACCTCTTGCCCCGAGCGGGCCTGGAGCCCGCGCCGCACGCCCGCGTCGGGCATCGCCTCGCGGAAGCGGCGGACGAGCTCGCGCTCCCAGTCGGCGCCCTTGCGGCGCGAGAGACGGCCGCTCACCGCCGCCCCCCGCCCGGGGGCGCGCCGAGCGCGCGCGAGAGAGCCTGCTCTTCGACGGTGTCGGCCTCGCGTCCGCGCGCCCGCCACGCGGCGAGGGCGATGTCGTGAAGGGCCCCCGCCCACTCGAAGCGCGCCACCGCGTCGGGCAGCGTGGGGAGCGGTCGGCGCCCGAGCAGCGCCCCGAGCTCGTCGCGCAGGGCGCAGAGCCGGGCGTAATCGGCCGCGAAGGGCGCGTCGCCTTCGCCCGTCGACGGCGGCCTCGAGGCCGCCCGCCGAGGGCGGGCCGACGCCGGGGCCCGCTCGGGCGCCGCGGCGCGGTCGGAACGGGGTCGCGCCGTCATGGCCGCCGCGCCGTCGGCTTGGCCCCGGGCGCCTCGTCGGCGGGGCGCTCGCGCCCGAGCCGCAGCACCTCGGCCCCGAGGCACTGCATGGCGTCGACGAGCCCCACCATCGACTCGGCGAGGTAGTCGCGCCGGGCGCCCCCCGGGCCGAAGGCGAGGCGCCCGGTGGCCAGGCGCCGCAGCAAGAGCTCGGCGAGCGCGTGCTCGTCGGGCGAGAGCACGTCGGCGAGCGCGACGAGGGCGGAGCCGCGCAAGAGGTGCGCCGCCACGTCCCGGGCGCACCGGGCGTCGTCGAGGGCGCGGTGGGGCGAGGGGCGCGCGGCGCCCGCGCACCCGGCGAGCTCGTCGAGCGAGAGCGAGGGGACGAGCCCTTGGGCGTAGAGCGGCCAGCCGAGGCTCGCCGTGTCGAGAAGGTGCCGCGGCTGCGCCGGCGGGCGCAGGCCGGTCCTGCGGTAGGCCGCCTGTAGAAAGCGCTGGTCGAAGACGACGTGGTGGCCCGCGAGCGTGGCGCCCTCGAGCCAGGGGGTCACGAGCGCGAGCGCGTCGGCGAGCGGCACCGCGTCCTGCCAGGCCTCGGCGTCGTAGCCCGAGACCGCGAGCGCCTCGGGGTCGGCCTCGTCGAGGCGCTCGGGCCGCACCTTGACGGAGAATTCGTCGAGCACGGCGAGGGTGCGGGCGTCGGCGCGCACGACGGCGATCTCCACGATGTCGTGCCGCTCGGGGTCGAGGCCCGTGGTCTCGCAGTCGACGAAGGCGAGGAAGGAGCCCGGGAAGGAGTCGGGCGGCTCGCTCGGGTCGGCGCGCCTCGTCGCGCGGCCCGAGGCCGGGGCGTCGAGCGTCGAGGGCGGCGCCGGCGGCGCGGCGTAGGCCTCGTCGGGAGGGAGCGACGGGAGGCCGTAGCTCACCGGCGGCAGGGCCTCGTCGTCGGCCGCGGGCGGGGGGGCGATGCTTGCGGGCGGGGGCGGGGCGGGGGGGTCGGTGCGCACCGTCGGGCGGGGCGGGGTAGGGGGGTAAAGGGGCGGGGGCGGCTCGTCGGGCAGGGGCGGGACGGGGTCGAGCAGGGTCATGAGGTCACCGGATTGGCCCCGAGGCGGGGCGCGGTCGGAAGGTCCGCCCCGCGCCGCGTTCGGCGGGGGCAAGAGCGGGGCGCGGGGCAGCAGGGGCCCGGGGGCGCTCTCGGCTCTCACCACGAGCAAAGCCAGCGAGCCCTCGGTTTGGGGACACGGGGGTCGGTCGATTACGTCGATTTTTTCGGGGCCCGTTCGAGCGCGACGACGCGCGCGCCCGGGAAGGCGGCGCAGACGGCGGCGAGCGCGGCCGCGTCGCGGTACGTCAGCTCGAGGCGATCGGCGCCGGTCGGCTCGGCGACGATCCAGACCGGGCCGAGTTCGTCGGTCTCGAGCTGCGTCGCGGCGTAGCGTTCGGCCAGGGTCGCCACGTCCTCGGCGCTCGCCAGCGAGGCCGGGGGCGGCGCGGTGGGCGGGGGAGGCGCGGCGGGCGGCGGCGCCGGCGACGCCGGCCGGCCGCGGGCGAGTCTCGGCGAGGAGCCCAGGCGGGGCGGGGCTTGATCGAACAGCGACAGCCAACGTGGGGGGAAGCGGTCGGCCGGGGGTGGGGCGCCGGCGGCGTCGTCAACGCCGCTCACGGCGGGGCCGCTCGCGGCGGGGCCGTTCGCCGCGAGGCCGTCCGCGCCGGCCGGGGCGCGGTGGCCGTTCGCCTTGAGCCACTCGACGCACATGAACTCGTCGGGCCGATCGCACGCGCCGTTGAGCAGGTAATGGCGGCACTGGCGTTCGCCGGGGGGGGGCGCGTAGTGCGGGCACGTGACGGCGGCGGGGGCGAGGGCGGGCATGCTCCCCTAGAAAGGCCGGGGGGGCGGCGCCGGGGACATGCGAAATCGGCCCCTCGGGGGCCGAGGGGCGGGGGCGCGCCGAGTCGCGGCGCGTGCCGCTCGGACGCGGATGGGCGACGGCCGACCGGGCGGCCGCAGAAAACGACCGCCGCGTGCCCTTCCCGCGTCCCGACTCGGAACGGGCCGACGGACTGGCCCACCCCGTCTGCGGCCGTGGCCGGGGGGGCTGGCAAACTCTTTGGCGCACCCCGCTCTGCCTGTCGAAACGCCGGCCGCCCGCCGGCGTCGTCGTCGTCTGCGGAAACGCGGTCTGCCCCCGGCACAGGTGTATCCCGAAACTCGGGGGGGGCGCCCGGAGGTGTATCCCGAAACTCGGGGGTGCGCCCGGAGGTGTAACCCGAAACTTATATCAAGAGAAATTCTCTACCCTAGGTTTCGGGATACACCGCCCTGGCCGTCGAACCTCGGGACCGCCGATTCGCGCCGAATCGAACGGGGACACAAAAAACGACAGGGGGCATCGTTTTCTTGTCCGACGTCCCGGAGGCCGTGGGGCCGGGGTCGTGTTCGTCGAGCCCGCCCCATCGCCGCGGCCGCTGGCCGCCCCGTAGGGGGCCGACGGCCGCGAGGACGGGCCGTGGCCTGGGGGGGCGCGAGCGAGCCCGTAAAGGGCCGCCGCCTCGCGCGCGTTCGCCGCGCGCCGCGCGACCCTTCGCGACGCCGCCGGATGGGGGGCCCTCCTTAATTATGTGGGTAGCTCTCTCGGGGCGCGCGCCGGTCGAACCCGGCGGAGGCTGGGCGTTCGCGGGGCGGTTCGGCTGGCCGGGCGCGGGCGCGAGGGCGGAGGATCGGGTTTCGGCGGACGCCTTCCGGGCTCGTCGGGTTTCGGGATACACCTTCGACGCTCCCCCCTCGAGTTTCGGGATACGCCGCCCGGCGGGGTACGTTTCGGGGCACGGCCCCCGCCGAGAGTCGCGATGCGGGCGCACGTTTCGCGCATGTCCCCGTACGCGGCCCCCGGGAAGCGGGGGGCGTTTCGCGAGCCGTCTCCGCCGGCCCGCCGGCGAAGGGCGACGGCGGCCCGGCGCACGCCCCCGCCCCGGCCGCCCTGGCTCGCGGGCGCGTAGCGGGCCGCGGGCGCCGGAGGTACGGGCCCGAGGGCGGCCCTCGCTTCGGCCCCGGGCGTGAGGGCCGGGTGGCGCCGCCGTCGCGGGAGCGCCGTCGCCGTCGTTCGGCCGCGGCGCGCGGGGGGAGGCGTCCTTCTTTCGAGGCCCCGGCTTGCTTTCGTTTCCGAAGCGCGCATGGGTGTGCCCACGAAGCGGGGCGCCAGGGTGCCGCCCCGCGGGGAAAGGACGCCCGCCATGAAGGTGAAGGACTTGCTCGCGCTGCTCGAGGCCCAAAACCCCGAGGCGAACGTGTACTTGGCGCTCGGGCCGCACGGCCCCGCCGAAGCGCCGCTCGAGGGGGTCGCCGTGCGCGCCGACGTGTTCCAGGCCGAAGGGCCTGTCGGCTCGATCGCCTACGACCGGCCGGAGTGGTCGGCGCGCGACGTCTTGCTCGTGCAGGGCGGTGTCGCCCAACCGGGCAGCGACGCCTGGCTCGTCACGCGCCCGCGCCGGGCGTAGCGTCGCCTCCCGCCGGGGGGGCTGGCTTGGGGCCCGCGCGGGCGCCCGGGGGCGGGCCCGGCCCGCCGCGCGCCGCTACGTCGTGAGGGCGCGCTCGCACCGCGCGACGACCTCCTCGGGCACGGCGCGTTCGCCGTTCAGGTAGCGCACGAGCGTGCTCAACGCGCAGCCGAGCGTGCGCGCCGCCGGCCGGACGCCCCCGAGCGCGTCGACCAGCTTCTGGAAGGATGCCCGGTCGAGCGCGGCGCGCGTCTTCGGCCGCCCCCCCGGCCGCGCCGCGCGGCCGAGCGCGTCCCAGGCCGCCCCCCCCGGCAGCATGCGCCCGACGTGCAGGGCCCGGGCGGGCTTGGTCCGGTGCACGGGCCGCAGGCGCCCGTGGGCCTGTTCGAGCTCGGCCCGGCAGATCGCTTCCGCCCGCGCCTCCCACGTCACGCCGAGCCGCAGGAAGTCGACCTCCGTCCGCACCTCGTCGAGGTTCGGCCACGGGTCGCCGATCGTGGCGAGCGCGTCGGCGTGCTTCATCCCGTCGAGGCCCCGCACCCCGCCGTAGTGGCCGAGCAAGAGCTCGCCGGGCCAGCGACCGATCTCGGGGCCGAGCGCCGCGGTCAGCGTGGCGAGGTCGTCGCGCGCCTGGCCTGCCCTCTCCCACGCCAGGAGGAGGTCGGCGTCGCCCGGGCGGCGCGAGGCGTCGATGGCGAGTTCGAGGGGCAGGAAGGTGATGATGGCGAGGGCGCCGCGCGCGGGCGACTCGAGCGCCCAGTCGACGACGGTGCGCAAGGCGGCGGCGACCGCGCGCACGCCCCGTTCGCTGGCGAGGCGCCGGCCGGGCATCCAGTGCGCGCGCGTGGCCCGCCTGGACTCGTGCTTGCGCGCGACCGGGGCCCCGTCGGGGGGGGCCGGCAGGCGGACGTAGCGCGGCGGCTTGCCGAAGACCCTCTCGTAGAGGGGCATGTGCACGTCCGCGTTCGCGTCGAGCACCACCACCGCGCCCTCGCGCGTCAACGCGTCCAGGAGGTTGCCGTTCGGTATCGTGACCAGCAGGCGCGGCTTGCCCTGGTGCCAGCGCACCCGCACGAGGCCGGGGGTCTTGCCGTCGAAGAAGCGCCGCAGGGTCCCGAGCACGTGCGAGGCGGCGCCGAGCGCGTCCGCGAGCGGCGGCCGCTGCTTCGCCTGGCCGAGCGACGTGTACAGCAGGGGCGGCGCCTTCGACACCCGGTTCGGCTCGATCGCGACGGCCAGCGCGCGGGAGAGGTCGTAGGCGTCGCGGTGCGTTCGCACGAAGGGGTCGGCGCCGTCCGCGGGCGGGGCGGCGCGGGCGTCGGGCCCCGCGGGGGCGGCGTCGGCGTCGTCGGCGAAGGGGTTCACGTACCCGTCGCGCCGCGCGAGGGCTCCGGCGTCGCGACCGGCGTCGGCGCCGACCTCGAAGGGGTTGACGTAGCCGTCGCGCGCGAGGGGCTCGGCGCCGCTTTCGGCGGGGCCGCGGTAGGCTTCGAGCGGGGTGCGCTCGACGTCGGCGGCTCGGCACGCGGTCTCGAGCCGGTCGGCGGGCACGTGCGGGGCGAGGGCGAGGAGCGCCTCTTCGGCCCACATCGGGGGCGGCTCGCCCTGGGGGGCCTGCCCGAGGTAGGCGATGAGCGCGACGAGGAGCGGGCGCAGGATGGCGCCGAAGCGGGGCTCGAAGTGCGCGGCGAGCAGGTCGAGCGCCCGCTCGAGCGCGCACGCGTCGAAGGCCACGGTCTCGAGCAGGCCGGGCGGCTCGTCGAGGACGAGCAGCCCCGTCGCGCCGGCGGCCCCGTCGAGCTCGCCGAGCAGCGCGTGCGTGCCGAGCACGATTCGGGCGTCCCGCTCGCCCTCGTAGCGCAGGCGCGCCTTGCAGCCGTCGTAGTGCTCGCAGCGCGCGATCCTGCGGCCCTCGCACAGCTCGTGCTGCAGGCTCTGGCCGCCCTCGACGAGCGGCCGGGCGACGTCGGCGAGGAGGCAGAGGTGGCGCCCCCCGGCGTCGGTCTTCGAGACCGGGCCGAAGCGCCGCTGGACCGACGCGCGCAGCTCGCGCAGCCGCGCGTAGCTCTCGATGCTGAGAGAGTTCTTGTCGAAGGCGAACACCGTCCTGCTGCCGAGGGGGGCCCGCTCGCCGAGGGCGCGCGGGGAGGCGTAGGGCCGGTTCGCCCGCTCGAGCGCGACGCGCTCGGCCGCGCGCGTCTTGCCGATGCCGCAGGCGGCGTGGATGACGGTGAGGCCCGGGCCGGCCGAGCGGATCGCCTCCTCGATCGCGGCGGTCGCCTGCTCGAGCGTGAGGGGGGCCTCGGGCGCCGGCGGGCCGTCCGGCGCCGCCGGCCCGAGGTCGGGCCGGGGCGGCGTGACGTCATTGGCGGGGGCGAGGGCCCCGAGGTCGGGCGCCGGTAGGTGGAGGTCCGGCGCGGGCAGCGCGCTGCCGGGCGGCGGCGGGTCCGCGTCGGGAGGGCGGCCCGGGGCGAGAGCCTCGTCGAGGGCCTCGTCGAGGGCGTTCGCCACCGCGCGCCAGCGCCAGCGCAGCGTTCCGAAGCCCACCATGGGCTCGCCCGCGCGGGCGCGCTCCAAGGTCGATACGGCCGCCTTCCGTCGGTCGTCGGTCTTGGTGTCGGCGCCCGTGGCGACGGAGATGTCGACGCACAGGCGCGGCACCTCCGACGGGGCGACCCCCCGTTCGACGAGGGCGCCGGCGAGGGCGAGGAAGAGGTCGTGCCAGCTTCCGGACTCGTCGCGCACGGCCGATGCGACGCGCGCGACGAGCGGCCCCCACGCCTCGCCGCGGGGATCGATGGGCGCGCGGGGGACGATCCGGGGGCGGAGGCCCGCGCGCCCTCGCGTCCCGGGCGACGGCGCCTCGGCCGCGCCGGCCGCCGCGCGGAACGCGTCGGGCGCCCAGAGCGTCGGCGCGCCAGGCGCGCACGGCGCGGGCGCTCCCGCGGCCGAGAGTGCGGGGGGGTCGGGCGCTTCGAGGTGCACGGGCCGCATGCGGCTGAGGTCGACGAAGGGCGAGCGCCTGAGGACCCCGTCGCGCTTGACGTGCGGCAGGCGGAAGTGGCGCGTCCAGTCCTTGCACCTCGTGTCGACCGGCAGCCCCTCGCGCGCGAGGGCGGCGAGCCAGACCTTGATCAGGCGCTCGGCCGTGTCGGGGGGGACGGGCGCGGCGAGGGGCTGGATGAGGCGGTAGCCGTTCTTGGTGAAGTAGACGCCGAGCGTCGCGAGCGCGGGCAGCTCGGCCCACCGCTCCCACGCGTCGCGGGCGGCCCGCAGCCCCTCGGGCGTCCAGGCGGCGTGGCCGGGGTTGTCGGCGTCGCAGAAGAGCACCTGGACGTCGACCGTGAAGCCGAAGCGGGACACGTGCCCGAGGCCCGGCTTGTTGACGCGCGGCTGCCAGTCGAGCGGCAGGCCGTCCGGCCCCCGGACGAGGTAGGTCACCAGGTGCGCGTCGGCGGGGTACGTGCGGCCGAGCGCCTCGCGCAGTTCGAGCACCTCGTAGCGCGCCCGGACGCGCCGGGGGTTGGGCTTGCGCCAATCGTCCTCAACCCTCTTCACGCCGGGCACGAACTTGGAGGCCGCGACGGCGATGCGCACCTCGCCCGGGGGGGGCGACGGCGCGGTCACGGCAGCGTGAGAACGGCGTCGGCGGTGGGGGGCGCGTCCTCGCCCGGAGGGCCCGCGCGGCCCGCGTCTCCCGGAGTCAGGCTGCGGACGTCGTCGTCGGGGACGGGCCCGCCGGTCGGACGCAGCCGCGGGGAGGCAGCGGCATGGGGGGCGGCGGGCCGAACGTCCGCGGAGACGGCCTCCCGCGCGAGGTCCGGCAGCGGGGCGCGCGCGCCCATCTCGACGCGGTAGCGGGCGAGCGCCCAGGCCGGGTCCTTCTCCTCGGCGAGCAGCGCCGCGAAGACGGTCTGTCGCGGGGCCTCGGCGGCCGGCCGCGGACGCCCTCGCGCGCCCGCGACGCGCGGCGGCGGACGGCCGTAGAGCTCGCGGAAGCGGTAGTACGCCCACCCCTCCCGGTAGCCCCGCTGGACGGCCGTCGCGAGGAGCTCGTCGTAGACCGCGCGCGGGTCCGACTCGGCCGTCGCCTCGCCCGGGAGCGCCTCGACGAGCTCGCCCGCCTTCTCCTCGAACGAGACCCGGAGCGCGAACGCGTGGCCGCACTCGGGGCACGTCCACGTCGCGGCGGGCACCACGCGCTGGCACGACGGGCAGGCCTTGACGGGCGGCGCCTTGGCGTCCCTCTCCTGCGTCGTGCCCAGCAGGGTCCCGTCCCCCAGCGTGAGCTCGCGCTCGTCCTGCGGCAGCCCGTGCTCGAGGACGCAGCCCGCGTGGTCGAGCAGCACCGCCGAGGCGCCCTCCCAGGGGCGCAAGATGCGCCCGGCCTGCTGCAGGTAGAGCCCGAGCGACTTGGTCGGGCGCGCGAGCACGCACGCCTTGACGGCCGGGAGGTCCCAGCCCTCGCACAGGACGCCGCAGTTGGAGACGACGAGCGTCTTGCCCCGCTTGACGCGCCGGAGGATGGCGTCGCGCTCGCGGACGGGGGTCTCGCCGTCGAGGTGCTCGGCCGGCACCCCCGCGACGACGAAGCGCGCGGCGATGTGGCGCGAGTGCTCGACCGACGTGGCGAACACGACCGTGCGGAGGCCCCGCGCGAGCCGGCCCCAGTGCTCGACGATGTCGCCGACGAGGCCCTCGCGGTCCATCGCCCGCGCGAGCTGCCGGCCGTCGTAGTCGTGGCCCCGCAGGCGCACCCCCGCGAGGTCGGGCCCGCGGGCCGACGGGACGGTGAACACGCGCGGCTCGACCAAGTGGCCCTGCGCGATGAGCTCGCGCACCGAGGCGACCACGAGGAGCTCGTCGTAGGCGTTCGCCATCGGGCGGTTGTCGGCGCGGTACGGGGTCGCGGTGAGGCCGAGTTGCAGGGCGCCCTCGTAGTGCGCCGCGAGGTCGCGGTAGGACTTCGCGAGCGCGCGGTGCGCCTCGTCGACGAAGACGAGGTCGGCCGGCGGCTTCGGGCGGTTGCGCAGCGTGTCGATGCTGGCGACCTGCACCGCGGCGCCCGGCCGCTCGCGCGGGTCGTTGCCCATCAGCACCCCGATCGACCGGGCGGGCACGCCGTGGGCGCGCAGCTTCTCGAAGGTCTGCGCGACGAGCTCGCGGCGGTGCGCGACGAAGAGCACGCGCTCGCCCCGGGCGAGGGCCTCGGCGATGAGGGCGACGGCGAGCACGGTCTTGCCCGAGCCGGTGGGCGAGACGAGCAGCACGCGCCGCGCCCCCGCGGCCACGAGGGCCGCGAGCCGGTCGAGCGCGGCCCGCTGGTAGGGGCGTAGCGCGAAGGCCATGGTCGGCGCCGGCGCTCAGGCGAAGGGGTCGACGTCGGCGGCCGACGAGCCCGCGGCGGCCTGCTCGCGCGCGGCGATCCAATCGCCGGCCTCGGCGGCCTGCGAGGCGCGCAGCTCGCGCAGGCGCTCGACGCCGAACGTGGCGAGGAAGGCGTGGATGTCGGGGCGCGCGAGCCGCTTGAGCCGCGCGGCGAGGCCGGCGGCGACCGCGGGGTCGACGGCTGGGCCGTCCGCCGGAGGGCTCCCTGCCGCGCGACCCGGGGGGACCGGCGGGGGGGCGCCGGCTGCCTCGTCGCCGGGCGAGCCGAGGCTCCAGGGGTCCTGGGGGGGCCCGGGCGCGGCCGCCGTGCCTTGCGCGTCCCAGGGCGGGGGCACGAGGGGGGCGGCGGCCGCGGCGCCGGGCGCGCCGACGCCCGGGCGGCCCGCTTGGGGCGTCGGGGCGCCTGCCGCGCCGCCGTGCGGGCCGGCGCCTCCGAGCCCCGGCAGCGGGGGGGGCGCGTCCCTCGGGCCGGGCGCGGTCCGGCCCCCGCGCGAGGGGGCCTGCCCCCCGCCGGCCTCGCCGCCCGCGACGCGCTTCAAGTCGTGCAGGGGCGCGGCCGCGATGCGGGCGCGCATCGCCGCGTCGATCCGCTCGTCCGGCAGAATCGAGTACTTCGTCTTCGGGTTCTTGGCCTCGCCGTGCCGCTCGATTTCGAACAGCCAGGCGTCGAGCCCGTACTTGGCCCGCACCTTGACGACGTCGCGGAACCACCCCGCGCCCCCCTCGATGACCTTCATGGCGTTCTCGGCCGGCACGAAGAAGTTGACGGCGACGCGCAACGACGTGCGCTTGCCTTCGCCCAGGTGGTCGGGGTTGTTGCCGTCGAAGTCCTCGTACCGCTCGCCCGTCCAGACGACCTCGCGCGCGTACGGCTCGCCGCAGAAGGCGCCGACGACCTTGTCGCCGTCGCCCTGCAGGCGCACGAACACGCTGCCGGCCGTGTTGTGCTTGTCGGCGAGATGGATCGCGCCGTCCCACGTACTCGTCATGGAATTCTCCTCGGGGCCGCGCCCCTTCCCGAGCAAGGCCGGCGCCCCCTCGCCGGGGACACCGACCGCCCGTCGCTTGGATTCGTCGTCGTCGTCCGTCAGCCCCGAACGCGGGGGCCGCGGGGCTCACTCGAGCAAAGCCACCGGCCCGCCCGCGGGGACACCGAGGGGGCGTCGAATTCGGGCCCTCACTCGGCCGGCAGCAGCCCCTCGCGAAGGCGCGCCAGGGCGCGCGAACGCCGGCGCTTGAGCGACGAGGTCAGGCGCTCGCGCTCGTCGCCCGTGGCGGCCGGGTGCAGGCGCGCCGCGTAGCGGGCGATCGACTCGCCCTCGAGCGCGGTGGCGAAGAGCACGTCGAGCCCCGCGCGGTGCCTGGGCGGCGTGCCGGCCACCAAGGCACGCAGCGCCCGGTCGGCCTCCTCGCGGCGCCAGCGGGCGACGCCCGCCGCCTCGAGCAAGGGGTCGGGCGCCTCGTCGGAGAGCGTCAGCGGCTCGCGCCGGCGCTCGTCGAGCGCCTCGCGCGTGCGGCGGAAGGCGGCCCGGCGCGTCCGCTGGCGCAGGCGGCGCAGCGCGCGGCCCGGCAACTCGGCGGCGGGCAACTCGTAGACGGCGTCGAGGAAGGCGTAGAGCACGAGCTCGTCGACGTCGCCGCCGGGCCGTCCGCGCTTGAGCACGCCGGCGAGCGTGCCGAGCATGGGGAAGAAGGCGAGCGTGAGCATGGCGCACCAGAGGGGCGCGGGCCGGGCCTGCTGCTCGGCGAGCAGGGCGCACGTGAGCTCGTCGGCGAGGGCCGCGTCGTCGTTGTCCCAGAGGAGCGTGACGACGAGGTCGGGGCTCGCGTACTCGGCCAGCCGGGGCCGGCGGCGGCGCCCCGCCTCGAAGACGGGGGCGTTGCGGGGTTCGTGCAGCTCGCGCACGAGCGCGGCGCGGACGTCGGGCAGGTGAAGCATGGGCTCCTCCGCCGGCCGGGACGACGACGGGGGGCGGCGGGCGCGGGGCGCCCGCGCTCGCTCGTCCGTCGCCGTCCGGGCCTCGGGGGCCTCGCGACGCCGGCCATCGGGGTCAGGCCGAGGCCTGCCTCGCGGCGTCGGGGTGGGGGGCGGGCGAGCGCTCGCTGACGTTGTGGCAGCGTCGGCAGACGGCGCGCACCGGGCCGCGGGCGACGTAGATGGCCGTCTTGTAGCGAAGGTGCAGCTCGCCTTCGCGCTCGACGCCGAGCAGGGCGTCGCAGCTCGGGCAGCGCCAGTCGATGGGGCGGGGGCCTCGGGGCATGGGGGGCGGTTCCTCTCGTCGGGGGCGCGGGTCGGTCCCGCGCGGTGACGGACACGAGGCTGACGCACGGGGACGACGGAGGGAGCGACAAGGGAGCGACAAGGGAGCGTCGCAACGGCCGGGGCTCTGTCGCTCGCTTGTCGCTCCCGCGTCCCCCATGCGGGTGCCCGGCGCCCCGAGGGCCTGCGTTCCTCGCGCCGAGCGCACGTCCTCCGCGCGAAAGGCCGGAATTCGTGCGGCGCGCTGCGCCGCTCGCGCGTGCCCGAGCGTAAAGACGCCGGCGCGGCGAGCGACAAGCGAGCGACAGAGCGGGCGGTGCCGCGTCGCTCGCGGCGATCGTCCGGAGACCCAAGCGCCGATCGCGCGCAGCGCGTAGCAACGTGGGAGTGGGGGCCCGCGTGCGGCGCAGGCGCGCCGGCCGCGCGGAGGCGACGCCCCCCCGCGTCGCCGGGCCCTCGGGCACGGCGGCTGCCCAAAGCGAGCGAGCGGGAGGTCGCCCTACTCGCCCTCGCAGATTTCTTGGGCCAGCACCATCAACTCATGATCCCTCGCCTTGTAGGGGTTGACGGAGAGTCGGCCGCGATGCCGCCCGGCCCGGTCCACGACGATGGGGGGCTCGGTAGCGAGCGCGTTGCGAGCCGACTCGGGCGAATCGGGCTCCCGTACGGGCCCTGCCGGCTCCGAACTGACTCGTTCGCCGAAAGGCCGCCGTGCGGCCAGGAAGGGGTGTCGATCGAATCGGCGTCGAGCTTGCCGCACAGGCGGCCCAAAACACGTTGTGCGCCGGGCCTCCGAAGACGAGCCAAGTTTCTACCGTAGGGCCCTCGTCGCCCACGTTCTCGGCGGCTCCGAGGGGCGGAGACGGAGGCATGCAGGCGACGGGAATGGCGACTCCGAGTGCGAACGCGGCGGCGGAAGTTCGAGCCCTCTGCCGGCGCCGTCGGGGGGCGCTGGCGACCGTCTCCCGCTCTGGTTTGGGCCCCGTCACGCCCCGGCGCGCCGAGCACGGCGTCACGCCCCCTGTCAGCGCGTCGTGAGGAGGTGCCCTCACGGTTCGCCTCGTGCTTTCTGAAAGACGCCACCGTAAAGGAGCTCCTCGAGCCCATCGTCGCGATGCTTGGAGTCCGACGGCACGAGCAGAGAAATCTCTGCCTCGGTCAGTTCGATGCGTTGCCCCCAAACCGCTCGGCGAGATATCGCCAAAACCAGATCGGCAAGCCCACCGGGGAGCTCATGCTCTTCTTCACTGGCGGCCTTCCATGCGGCATCGCCCATCAGTTCGTCTCGGAAGACATGGCCGCCGAATTCATACGCCGTGTGCCACGGCTCGTCTGCACAGAGCTTGCCTCCGCCCTCCCAAAACACCGCCGTGACGCCAGGCGGATGTCCCGACGTCAGAAAGGGGAGCGAGGCCAACGCTGCCAGAGGCCCATACAGACCGACCGGCACGCGCGCGGCGAGTGCAGCCAAGTCGATGGCGCGCGATGACTCGTGGTCGTGAACGGCCGCAACGCACCTGCCGTTCGGCAAGAACAACGCGCCGGCCACGTTGCCTTCGCCGTCGTTGACGAGGTACCGGCCGGGCGAGTCCCATGCGCGCGCGTCCTGCCGGCCGAACCTCGCAATCGAGCGAACGCCCACCAAGCACCGGCGCACGACGCCGCGAAAAAATGCCTCGGCGGACGGGTTGGGCAATAGGAGAGACATCAGCGCATCGCCCGATTCGCCCGTGTCCGCACGAAAGTCTTCCGGGCGCCCGAGTAGGTACCCTCCGTCCGGCGACGTCGTGAAGAGCGAGCCGGCGCGCACGTCTCGAACGACGGCTCGTACCCCAGCGGAAGCCCCTGCTTGCCAGACCCCAGCGACGGGTTGACTTAGAATGGAGTTCGTGCGCATTCGCCGCTACATCTTGTCTTTCTTCAGTCCGTTGCAGGTGAGGCACAGTACTTGGCCGTTCGACGGGGCGCCATCGCCGCCTTTCGACTCCGGAATGATGTGATCGACCTGCGCCTCATTTTGAAGGCGCGGCTGCCCCCCTCTGGTTTGCCCAGGTTCGACCAGGTCGTTTCTCCCGCAATGCTCGCACGTCAGCTTGCCCCCATGCGCGGCGCGATTTTCTTCCCGTACAATCTCTCGGCCCCTTCGCGTGAACGGCATCTTCGCCCGCGGGCCACCGGCCGAGCCAGGTTTGGCGTTCGGCTTCGGCCCGCCGCCGGAGCCATACGTCGCGTTGTGCACCAGCACGCCCGGCCCGCCCGAGCCCGGCGGCGAGACGAAGTAGTTGTGCGCGTGCTCGACCTCGAGGTTGTGCACCTCGACGTCGGCCGGCCGCTCCGACCGCGCTGCGACCGTGGCCTCGGCGCCGTCGGTCGTCTGAAGCGCTACTCCCGGCGCGAGCTCGCCCATCGGCACGTAGCCGCCGCGCGCCGGCACGTAGAACGGGTGCTCGGGCGTGCCCGTCAGCACCCCCTCGCGCCCGTCGCCGTACCGCACCGTCAGGTCGACCAAGGTCGGGCCGTGGCGCCGGTACGTGCGCGTCACCCGGTTGACCCGCAGCCCGCTGTCGCGCACCTCGAGCCCGCCGCCGGGCCCCGCCCGCGTCTCGTACACGCGGCCCTGAAACGCCACGCGCTCGCCCGGCTCGACGCGCCCGAGCGCCGTGTGGCGGCCCGCCTCGCCGAGCACGCGCACGACGTCGTCGGCCTCGGGCTCGCGGCGCGGCGCCGCCGGGTCGTACGTCGCGTCGGCGTCGCCCAGCTTCGCGACGTCGACCTCGCGAACCCACTGCGCGGCCCCGAGCGCGCGCGAGACGCGCAGCAAGCGGCCGGCGTGCACCAGCTCGCCCCCCTTGGGCGCCTCGCGCGCCGGCCCCTCGCGCCAGCCGCCGTCGCGCGGGTCGAAGAGCAGAACCTTCTCGTCGGGCCCGGGGGGCGGCGGCACGTCGCCCCCCGCCTCGGCGCCGGCCGTCGAACGCGCGGCGCTCGGGGCGGCCGAAGCCGCCTTGGCGAAGGCTGCCGCGCTCGCCACCGACGGGGGCCCCGCGAGCGCGCGCGGCGCGCCTCGCGTCCCCCACGTGAAGAAGGCGAGCAGCGCCAGGCTCAGCAGCGCTGGCAGCGCGGCGAGGAACGTTACCCCGCGCGACGACCGTCGGGCCTCGGTGGGCAGCGCGCCCGCACCGGGGGCCCGTACGACGGTTTCGGAGGCGATTCGGCGCCCACGCGGGTGCCTCGAACGAGCAGCCATGCCCCGTCCCTTTCTTCGCAGACCCATCCGGCCGCGCGCGCGGCACGCCGACGACGTCGCGCCGGAGCACCCCCGGCGGCCCTGCGCGATTGACCCTTTGGGGGTATCAACGGCCCGCGCGAAGTGCCAGCGAAAAACTTCCTACGACACTATAGTGGTAAGGTGCGACCTCGTGCCGGGTTCTGCCCCCGAAGCCGTGCGACTGCGCCCGTGCCACCCGCGCCCATCCGCGGCACTCCGCCCGCGCCCGCCGGCGACCCGCCCGCACCGGCCGCTCCGGAAGCGCCCTCCCTCGGGCAGCGCGCGTCCTGCGGCTCATCCCGGCAGAAGCCGACCGAGTCATGGACGTAGCCCCCGGTGCAGCCTGACCGCGCAGCGCCCGTGAGCGGCGCGGTGGCAGCCGGCTCCACGCTCCGGCGCCTGGCTTACCAACCCCCTCCTTGCGGCAGGCGGCACATGGCCCCGTTGGCGGCGCCCCTGGCGTTGCTGAGGGTCGGGTCGAGCGGGTTGAACCCGGTCACCGTGCCCGGGTCACTGAAGTAGACGAAGCCGCCGTCGACCGCGAGCTGTGCCGGGCCAATGGGCGCCGCCCAATGTGCGGGGCCGCGGCGAGCGGAAACGCCCGCCGGCCCCGCGGCGGCGCGCCCCGGCGGCGCCCCGGCGACGGCAGCGCGTCGCCTGCTTCGAGCTCGGCGGCAATGACGATAGGGCGCACGGCGGGCGCGCGGGCGCGAAGGGTTCGCGGCGGCTATCGTGAATGGGGCACGAGGCAAGCGTAGCGGAAGCCCTCGGGGGGAGTGAAATGGAAGGCGCGCGTCTCGCCCGAGCCGCCGCTCGTGACGAAGGTCCGCCATTCGTAGCGCGACACGCGCGCGTCGACCTTCCGCCGCGCCCGCTCGACGACCCGCACCGGGTCGTGCAGGCGCGCGGCCCGCAGGCAGGCGAGCTCGCGCGCCTCGGTCGGGACGGCGCGCTCGACGAGTTCGACGAGCGCCTCGGCCTCGTGGCGCGTGAGCTCGACGTGCCCCCCGGCGTCGCGACTCCACGCCTCGGCGGGCCGTCCGTGCGCGACGTGGATCAGGTCGAGCACCAAGTCGAACGGCGGCGGGTCGGACGATCGCAACGCTTCGTAGGCCTTGCGGTCGAGGGCGAGTTCGCCGCCGTCCGTCAGGGCGCGGCAGAAGGGGGCTTCGGCCGCCGGCGCGACGGGCGGCTCGAGCGCCCCGGCGAGCACGAGCTCGCCGCCCCGCACCGCGAGCAGGTCTTCGAGGAAGGCGAGCTGCACGCGGCCGGGGCCCGCGTAGCGGGCGACGAGGTCCGAGCGCACGTGCGTCGCGGTCGGGGCGAGCACGAGCGCCGGGCGCGCGTGGGCCGCACGTTCGGCCAGCATGGCGCCGAAGCCCGCGTCCCAGGCCGCGCGCGTCAGGAGCACGTCGCGCAGCCCGCCGCCCTCTTCGCGGTGGCCGAGGCGCAGCGTGCCGGGCATCGACGCGTCGTCGGGGGCGAGCTCGCCCTCGAGGGCGAGCAGCCGCCGCACGGCGCGCCCGAGGCCGGTCAGCGAAAGGAGCAACGGCGACGCCTCCCGGCGCGTCAGCGGCACGGGGCGGCAGGCTGGCACCTCTTGGCCGCACACCGCCAGGAGGGGGCGCGCGCGGTCGCCGGCGTTCGGGCGCACGCGCCGCGGGCATCCGAAGCGGCGCGGCCCCCCGCACGGGTACCACGTGGCCGCGTCTCGCCGCACCGCGCCCGCGCGCAGCAAGGCCTCCACGGTCTCGTCGCCCCAGGCGGCGCGCGCGTCGCGCTCGAGCACCGTCGGCGCGTCGGCCTGCTGGAGAAGAACGAACAACGGTCGCACGTCGTGGCCCCCCGGGCGCCCCCCTCATTCCCTTCTAAGCGGCCGCCACCAGGAAGCCTTGTCGCGCGAGAAACCGGCGCACGAGCGCCGCGTCGCGGCGGTCGGGCAGTCGCCATTGGTTCGGCGGGTCGATTTCGACGACGAAGGGCGGTCGCCCGACGGGGAAGAACTCGAAGGACCAGTGGACCACCTCGCCGAGGTGGAGTAGCTCGCGCAGGCGGCCCCGGGGGCCGATGGCGTCCGCGAGGTCGTCGGCCTCGGCGCGCAGCGCCAGGTGGCTCGCTTCGAACGTTTGCACCGCCAGCGTGCGCAGGCGAACGGCCGCGAGCCCCTCGACGCCGGAGGCCTGCAGCGACGCCGCGCCGCGCTCGACGAAGGGCGCGCCCGAGAAGCGAGGGCGAGGGGCGAACGCCCCTTCGTCGCGGTAGAGCACCCGGCCGAACAGCGCGCGCAGGCGCTCTTGCTCCTCGGGGTCGGGCGTGTTGACCGAGAGGGTACGTTCGGCCTTGGCGAACACCGCGACGAGGGGCCGGCCCCGGTGCCACGGCGCGCCCGCCGCGGCGGGGCGATCGACGACCACCACCAGCTCCTCGGTCAAGTCGGCGACGGTGGCGACCGGCGCGCCGACCGCCCCCTCGCGATCGAGATCGGCCGCCCCCCGACGCAGCGCCGCCCGGCCCGCGAGCGAGAGCGGCCGCGGCGCCCGGCCCGGCACGGCGCTGTAGTCGACGAACCGGCCCATGGAGAGCGAGGCGAGGCGCGCGTAGGCCGCGCGGAAAAGGGGCCGCCGCTCGAGGTAGGCCTCGGCCGCGGCGTCGGCCGCGCGCCCGGGGCGAGACGCGAGCGTGACGCCCGCCTCGGTCGCGAGGGCGCGTAGCTCGGCCTCGCCTTCGGGCGTGGCCAGCTTCACGAGGGCGCCGAGGACGTGGCGCAGGGCGACGGGCAGCTCCGGGTCGTCGGGGCGCAAGGCCGCCGCGAGCCGCGCGGGCGAGCCCGGGCCGGCGGCCGCGGCCCGGCGCGCGAGGAAGGCGCCGTAGGGCGCGAGCAAGCGCCCCAGCAGGCCCGCGTCGAGGCCTTCAAGCAGTGGCGACGGCAGGAGCGAGGGGGCCACGGGTAACGCGCCCCCTGCGGCCCGAAACGCTTGCCGGCTCGGCGCGAGCCCGCGCGCGGAGCGCCGACGGCGGGGGGCGGGGGCCGTAGGGGCCTCGAGCCAGGGGCTCCGACGCGGGCGCTGCGGGCGCAAGATGGTGACGGGACGAGAAAAAGAAGGGGCAGGGGCCATGGCGGTCGGTCTCTCGCTGGGGCCGCCCTAGGCGCGCGGTCGGCCCCCTTGTCCTCCCTCTCGGACGACCCGCCCGCCTAGTTGTCGATCCTTTCACACCTTTCAAATATTTGGTCGCTCAAAGTGCGTATTTATGGTTGCAAGTGAGTCAATGTGCGCTTGGGGCCCACTGGGAAGGCAGCAGCGATGCCGTGGGACGGATCGCCTCGTGCTAGGTCGGGGCCGAAGATGCAGGCGCGGCTGGATGCCGAGCCGCCGAGGACTTCCACGGCATGTGTCCGCGCGGACAGTTCGCCCGCGGCGTTGGCGCCGCCCCACGACGGTATGCCGCGCCTCGAGCGCGAGCGTGCCTCGTTTGTACGATACGGGAAGGCCGCCGGGCAGACCTTCCGAGCGGGTCGTCCGCCGCCTGCACCGAAGCGTTGAAATCGGGTCGTTTCATCACAATTCGAAAGGGGCATCGTTCGAGCGGTCGCCGATTCGTGCGGACGGAAGAGAGGGCTTGCTTCGCGGAGCGCGTTCTCTAGTGTGACCGGAGGTGCGGTCGGGGCTCCCGCCGACGCGGGCCCCCCCGGTCGGGATGCGCGGCGCGCGCTGGAGGAGTATGTCCGTCGTCCACCGGTTGCTGGTCGCGAGCCCCGACGCCGAGGTCGGGCCCGCCCTGGAAGGGGCTTTCGGCGCCCGCCTCGCGGTGACGTCGGTCGCGTCGGTCGACGAGGCGCTCGCGCAGCTCGGGGCGCGCTACTACCCGCTGGTGCTGGCCGACGAGGCGCTCGAGGGGCGGGGCGGCGTGCGGCTGCTCGGCGAGGTGCAACGCCGGTGGCCCTCGACGCGCCGGGTGCTCGTGAGCGATCGGAACGTGCCCGACCTCGACGAGTTGGAGGCGACGGGGGTGGTCGAGCTCTTCCTGCCCAAGCCGCTCGACCCCGAAGACGTCGACGGCTACCTGCTCGGCCCTTCGGGCTGGCGGTAGCGCCAGGGGCGCGCGACGAGGGCGCGGAAGCGGCCGCGCTGCTCGCCCCAGTCGAGCGCGCGCACCACCTCGCGCAGCCCCCGCTCGGTCAGCGGCCGCTCGCCTGGCTCTTCCACGCGGAAGAGCACCTCCTCCTGCAGGTCGGGCGCGAGCAAGAGCAGGTCGCAGAGCTGCGTGACGCGCGCCCGCGACAGGCCCGTCTGCCGGGCGAGGTCGGCGAAGTCCCCCGCGAGCCCACGGGCGAGCCTGTCCTCGAAGGCGTGCGCGAGCGCGAGGGCGTAGGCGGCGCGCGCGGCGCGCCCGGTAGGCAGGGCGGGCGGCGCCTCGGCGACCACCGCCAAGGCCCGCCCCCGGCGGACCACGGACAGCGGAGTCTGCAGGCAGAGCGCCCCGCCGTCTGCCTCGACGAGGGTCGCCGCCGAGCGCGTCACGGCGCGCCCTCGGCCG
>DASTPP010000250.1:0-22395 GCA_035762175.1 Polyangiaceae bacterium
GAGCAGCTTGACGCAGGGCGCCGGCGCGTCGAACAAGAGCAGGGGGCGGCTGGGTTGGGTCCTCACACCCCTACCTTCGCCGCCCCCCCTCCTTTTGTCGCGCGAAACCTCTCGCCGGCCGCTACGTGAACGGCATTGGAGTTCACTCGGGGGCCAACGCCGCCGCGTTTCGCAACACCCTCGAACGAAGAGGGGCACCCACTGGTGCACAATGCACCATCCCGGGATGGGGGCGAGGCGCTCGGCGTTACGGTTTCGACCATCCCCGGATGGGGGGGGCCCGCAACGATGAGCGCCCCGGACCATCCCCGGATGGGGGGGAGGCGCTCGGCGTTACGGTTTCGACGATCCCGGGATGGGGGCGATTGCAAGCGCCTCCCGGCCGGCGAGGTCGCCACTCGCCCCGCGGCCCCGACCGCTCGCCGACGGGGGGGCGCCGCCGGCCGAAAGGGGCGGGCGCGGCGGGGGAGGGGCCTCTAGGGTCAGCCTGGTCGCGAGGGCGTCGGGCTTGGGGCCCGGCGCCGGCCGGCCGGGAGCGGGCCCGGGCTCGGGGGGCCGGCGGGCCCGCCCGCGCGCGGGCCCGGGCTCGGGGGGCCGGCGGGCCCGCCCGCGCGCGGCGAGACAAGGAGGACGTTCATGGCGACGAGATGGCGCGAGATGGCGTACGGGTTGGTGAGCGTCGCGGCGGTCACGACGGCGGTGGTGGCGGGGGTCGCGCGGGCCTCGGCGGCGGGCGACGAGGCGGCGGTGCGGCAGACGGCGGAGCTCTACATTCAGGGCCAAGCGACGGGGCGGGGCGAGTTCATGCGGCAGGCGTTCCACCCGGACGCGAAGCTCTTCTCGGTCCGCGACGGGAAGGTGAGCCAGGTGCCGCTCGACGAGTTCGTGGGCAAGTTCACGGGCAAGCCGCGCGACGACGAGGCGAAGCGCAAGCGGCGCGTGGTCTCGGTCGACGTCTCGGGCACGGCGGCGGTGGCGAAGATCGACCTCGACTACCCGGACGCGCACATCGTCGATTACATGTCGTTGCTGAAGGTCGACGGTTCGTGGAAGATCGTGAACAAGACCTTCCACGCGGACAGAAAGTTACGCAGCGGCGGGTCGGGTGCGAGGGTTCGATGCGCGGGCGATACGGCTTCTGGACGGTGCAGCTCGTCGGCTGGGGGGCGCTCGCCCTCAGCCACATCGCGTTGGCGACCCCCGTGATGACGGGCCGGCCCGTCGCCGACTGGGGCAGCCTCGTCGCCTACAAGGTGACGAAGTCGGTGGCGGGCCTGGTGCTGAGCCTGGGGCTCTATCGCCTCTACCGGCGGCTGCTCGAGCGGGGCGCCTCGCTCGTCACGCTCGGCCTCGTGGCGGCGGCGCTCTCCTTCCCCGTCGGGGCGGTCTGGCTCTCGGGGGTGGGTATCATCTGCCACGGCCGGGTCAACCTCGAGAACTTCGGCCGCGACACGCTCAACGCCGGCTTTATCTTCATCGCGTGGAGCGCGCTCTACTTTAGCTTCTCGTACCGGCGCCAGCTCGAGGTCGAGACCGAGCGGGCGCTGCGGGCGACGGCGCACGCGGCCGAGGCGCGCCTGCGCATGCTGCAGTACCAGGTGAACCCGCACTTCTTGTTCAACAGCCTGAACGCCATTCGGGCGCTGATCGACGAGAACCCGGCGGCGGCGCGCGAGATGGTGACGCGGCTGGCCGACTTCTTCCGCTACTCGCTCGAGAGCGGCAAGGCGGGGCTCGTGCCGCTCGGCGAGGAGGTCGAGGCGGCGAGCAACTACCTCAACATTCAGAAGGGGCGCTTCGAGGAGGGGCTCGACGTCTCGTTCGACGTCGCGCCCGAGGCGCTCTCGGCGCGGGTGCCGGGCTTTCTCTTGCAGCCGCTGGTCGAGAACGCGGTCAAGTACGGCCTCGAGACGAGCGGGCCGCCGCTGAAGGTGCGGGTCGAGGCGCGCGTCTCGGACGAGGTGCTCGGCATCGAGGTGCGCAACAGCGGCCGCTGGGTCGAGCCCTCGTCGGGCCGCGGCCCGAACGGCACGGGCACCGGGCTCGAGAACCTGCGCGAGCGGCTGCGCTTCGCCTTCGCGGGGCGCGGCCGGCTCGACGTGCGCGAGGACGGCGACTGGGTGCTCGCCCGCGTCGAGCTGCCGCGGCCGGGGGGGGCGGCGTGACCGGGGCGGCGGCCGGCGCGGGCGGCGCCGCGAAGCCGCTCTCGGCGCTCATCGTCGACGACGAGCGGCTCGCGCGGCGCGAGCTGCGCACGCTGCTCGCGGCGCACGACGCGATCGAGGTGGTCGGCGAGGCCTCGTCGGTGCGCGAGGCGGTGCGGCGCGTCGAGGCGCTCGCCCCCGACGTCGTCTTTCTCGACGTGCAGATGCCCCGCCAGTCGGGCTTCGAGCTGCTCGACCAGGTCGAGAATAGCTTCCGGGTCGTCTTCGTGACGGCCTACGACGCCTACGCCCTGCGCGCCTTCGAGGTCAACGCGCTCGACTACCTGCTCAAGCCCGTGCGCCCCGACCGCCTCGCGCGCACCCTCGACCGGCTGCTCGCGCCCGCCGAGGCCGAGCCCCCCGAGTCGCCCCGGCCCGGCGCCGCCGCGCCCGACGACGGCTCGCGCCGGCTCGAGCCCGACGACCACCTCTTCGTCTCGTTCGACCGGCGCGCCCGCTTCGTGCGCGTGCGCTCGATCGTGTGCGTCTGCGGCGCCGGCGATTATTCCGAGGTGGTGCTCGACGACGGCCAGCGCGCGCTCGTCTCGCGCACCCTGCGCCAGTGGGAAGAGCGCCTGCCCGCGCGCGCCTTCGTGCGCATTCACCGCGCCACCATCGTCAACCTCGACTTCGTCGAGCGCGTCGAGAAGAGCGACGACGAGGCGTACGCCGTCTACCTGCGCGGGGTCGAGGCGCCCGTGACGATGAGCCGGCGGCAGGCCGCGCGCGTCAAGCTGCGCTTTCTCTGACCGGCCGGGCCCCGGCCGGCCCCCCGGGCGTCAGGGCCGCCGCAGGCGCGGGTCGAGCAGGGCCTTGGCGGCGTCGGCGGCGAGGTTGGCGGCGACGACGGCGATCGAGCCGGCGAGCACGCAGCCGAGCACGACGGGGCCGTCGCGATCGAGCACGGCGTCGACGGTGAGCTGGCCGAGGCCGGGCCAGCGGAAGAGCTTCTCGGTCACGAGCGCGCCGGCCATCAGGGCGCCGGCGTCGAGGCCGACGAGCGCGACGAGCGGCAGCGAGGCGTTGCGCAGCACGTGGAAGCCGATCACCCGCGCGCGCGATCCGCCCCGGGCGAACGCCGCCCGCACGTGGTCGAGGCGCAGGTGCGTGCGCACCGCGTCGCGCACGAGCCGCGCGTAGAGGGCGGCGCCGTAGGCCCCGAGCGTGAGCGCGGGCAGCGCCACGTGCGCGAGCCGCTCGCCCCAGGTCTCGCCGTAGCCGTCGAGGGGCACCCAGCGCAGGCGGTAGGCGAGGAGGTACTGCAGCCCCAGGCCGAGCAGGTAGGGCGGCACGCTGACGCCGAGCAGCGTCGCGGCGATGGCGCCGTGATCGAGGCGGCCGCCGCGCGCGAGCGCCGCGGTCAGGCCGGCGGCCGAGCCCGCGAGCACCTGCACCGCGAGCGCGCACGCCGCGAGCAGCAGCGAGGCCGGCCAGCGCTCGAGCACGAGGGCGACGACGGGCTTTCGCCGCTGCAGGCTGTAGCCGAGGTCGACGTGCGCGCGGCCGAAGGCGACGCAGCCCGCGTGCTCGCGGTCGCCCCGGGCGATCGTCGGCTCGCCCCGGTGCACCGCCCGCCGAAAAAAGAGCGCGTACTGGGCCGCGAGCGGCCGGTCGAGGCCGAGCTGCGCGCGCAGCCGCTTCACGTCGGCCGGCCGGGCCTGGGGGCCGGCGAGCGCGCGCGCCGGATCGCCCGGCAGCGCGTAGTGGATGGCGAAGGCGACGGTCAGGGCGAACCAGACGACGAGCGCCGAGGCGACGAGCCGGCGCGCGACGCGGGCGGCGGCGTTCATCGCAAGAGCCCCAGGGCCGCGAAGGCGCCGAGGGGCGAGCGGGCGCCCGGGCCGCCCCGGCCGAGCCGCTCGCGGCCCTCGCGCCCGAGCCAGGCCGAGCGCAGCGCCCGCCGCGAGGCGTCTTGCGGGCGGTAGCCGTGGACGTAGCCTTGCCACATCTCCCAGGCGCGGGGGTAATAGGCGAAGACCCAGGGCGCGTCGTCGGCGAGGACGCGCTCGGCCTCGCCATAGAGCGCGAGGCGCGCGGCGGGCTCGCGCTCGCGCCGCGCCCGGGCGAGCAGGGCGTCGAGGCGAGGGTTCGCGTAAAACGCGCGGTTCTGCGAGTCTTCGGGGGCGATCGAGGCCGACGAGAAGAGCGGCTCGAAGAAGTCGGCCGGGTCGGCGAAGTCGGCCACCCAGCCGTCCATGCCGAGCGCGGCGGCGCCGCGGCGCCCGGTCTCGGCGAGGTACGCCGGGTAGCTGAGGGCGCGCACGCGCACGCGCAGGCCGACGCGCGCGAGCTGCTGCTGGTAGATCTCGGCCACCTGCGCGTCGAAGCTGTCGTTGACCGTGACGAAGTCGAGCTCGCGCGGGTAGCCCCCGCGCCCGGTCGCCGGGTCGTAGGCGTAGCCCGCCTCGCGCATGTGCCCGAGCGCGGCGGCGTAGTCGAAGCGCTGCGCGGGCGGGCCGCCGTGGCCGGGCAGGGCGGGGGGCAAGAGCCCGTACGCGGGCCGGATCATGTCCGGGCGCAGCGACGCGATGGCCTCGCGATCGATCGCCGCGGCGGCCGCGCGCCGGAGCGGGGCGCTCTGGAAGGGCTCGGCCTCGGCGTTCAAGAAGATGCCCTTGACGGTGCGGCCGGCCTCCCAGGCGCCCTGCCCCCGCCAGCGCGGGTCGAGCCGGAAGAGCCGCCCGTCGGTCTCGGTCAGCTCGCGCACGAGATCGAGCTCGCCCCGCTCGAAGCGTAGCCGCTGCGTGAACGAGGGCACGAGCAGCGACCACTCGAGCCCGTCGAGGTGGGGCAGCTCGGGGTGGTAGTAGCCGCCGAAGCGCTCGAGGCGCGCCGAGCGCCCGGGCCGCCACGAGGCGAGCCGGAAGGGGCCGGCGCCGCAGGCCTCGGCCGCGAAGCGCCGGTCGTACGTCGCGCCGGCCGAGGCGCAGAGGGGCGCGGCGGTGGGCAGGGCGAGCACGGCGAGCAGCGTCGCGTCGGGCTCGGACAGCTCGATCGCGAGCGCGTACTCGCCCTCGACCCGCACCCCCGCGAGCGCCGGGGCGCGCCGCGACGTGAAGTCGTCGAAGCCGGCGATGCGCTCGTAGAACGAGCGGACGGGGCAGGGCGTGTCCGGGTGGAGCGCCCGCTCGAGCGAGCGCTTGACGTCGGCCGCGCGCACCTCGGCGCCGTCGTGAAAGCGCGCCCCCGGCCGCAGGCGGAAGCGGTAGAGCCGCCCGTCGGGCGAGGCCTCCCAGGCTTCGGCGAGGCCCGGCACGAAGCCCCGGCCCTCGGCGTCGGGCTCGACCAGCGTGGCGAAGATCAGCCCGAGCAGGGGGCTCGACACCTCGTCGAACGCGACCGCCGGGTCGAGCGTGCGAAGGTCCGAGAGCGTCGCCAGCCGCAGGACGCCCCCGCGCTCGGGCCGGGCGCCCGCGGGGGCGGGGCGGCCGCGCGGCGGCTCGACCGAAGGGGCGCAGGCCGCGAGCGCCACGAGCGCCGCCGCGAGGGCCGCCCGGCTCATGGCGACTCGTCGGCGGCGAGCGCGTCGCGCAGCGCCTCGCCGAGCAGGTGGAAGCCGAAGATGCCGACGACGATGGGCAGCGCCGGCGCGAGCACCAGCCGCGGGCTGAGGCCGAGCAGGGGCTGGCCCTCGACCAGCATGCGCCCGAGGCTCGGCGTCGGCGGCGGCACGCCCACGCGCAGGTACGAGAGCATGCTCTCGGCCAGCAGCATCGAGGCCATGGTGGTCGACGCGAGCACGACGAGGGGCCCGGCGACGTGGGGCAGCACGTGGCGCGCGAGCACCGCGGGCTCCGCCAGGCCGAGCGCGCGCGCCGCCTCGACGTGCGGGCGGGCGCAGACCTCGAGCGTCTTGGCCCGCATGACGCGCGCGGCGCCGAGCCAGCCCGTCAGCCCGAGCACCGCCAGGAGCGTGCCGAGATCGCTCCGGTCGAGCGCGGCGCCGAGCGCCAAGACCACCAAGAGGTAAGGCAGCGCCAGCAGCGCGTCGACGAGGCGCATCAAGAGCGCGTCGAGCCACGCCGCGCGCCCGCCCGCCGCCCAGCCCGCCGCGACGCCCACCAGCGCGCCGAGCGAGGCCGAGAGCGCCGTCGCGAGCGCGGCGACGAGCAGGCTGAGCCGCGCCCCGTGCGCCAGGCGCGCGAGCTCGTCGCGGTAGAGCGCGTCGGTGCCCAGCCAGTGCCGCGCGCCCGGCCCCGCCGGCAGGCCCTCGTCGCCGACCCCGAAGGCGAAGTCGCTCACGTTCGGATCGTGGCCCGCGAGCACCGGCCCGGCGAGCGCGAAGGCGACGAGCGACGCGACGAGCCAGAGCCCGGCGCGGCCCGCGGGGCGGCGCCGGACGCGGGCGAAGAGGGCGCGCGGGCCCGGGGCCGCGTCGGGCACGGGGTCAGACCGGCGGGGAGCGGCGGCGCAGGAAGGCGCCCACGGTGGCGACGAAGGGCTCGGGCAGCTCCATGTAAGGGGCGTGCCCGGCCTCCATGATCTCGAAGCGCTCGGCGCCCACCTCGCGCGCCAGGCGCTGGCCGAGCTGCGGCGGGTGCAGCGCGTCGGCGCGGCCCCAGACGACGAAGGTCGGGCGCTTGACGCGCGCCAGGCGCGCCATGGTCGGGCGGGTGTCGGCGAGGGCGTTCATGGTCGCGTACGCGCTCTCGCGCGCGGGCGGCGAGTTGAAGCGCTCGTAGAACCCGTCGATGCGCCCGAGGGGCATGGCGAAGCCGGGCGAGAAGATGCGATCGCGGAAGTAGCCGCGGAAGAGCGCGCGCCCGTAGAACTGCTTGAAGACGAGCCCGCCGAGCACCGGCGCGTTCAGCAGGCCGCCGCGCGCGTGCGGGTAGACGAGCGGCGAGACCAGCACCAGCCGGTCGATGAGCTCGGGCCGCTCGGCCGCCAGGGCCAGCGCGATGGCGCCGCCCATGCCGTGGGCGATGACGTGCGCGCGGCCGAGGTCGAGCGCCGCGACCAGGTCGGTGACGCAGTCGGCGAAGGCCTCGACGCCGTAGTCGAAGCGCGCCGGCGGCGGCTTCTCGCTCTCGCCGAAGCCGGGCAGGTCGGGCATCACCAGGCGGAAGGCCCCGCGCAGGCCCGGCACGACGTCGTCGAAGGCGCGGTGGTCCATCAAAAAGTCGTGCAAGAGCAGGAGCGGCGGCCCTTCGCCTTCGCTCACCACGCGCAGGCGCACGCGCCGGGCGTTGACGTCTTGCACGCGAGCTTCGGGGGCGGCCATGGCGGGGAGGGCCGCTAGTGTACTCAGCCTGAGCGCGTTGGGCGTACGGAGGGCGAGGTGGGTGCAAAGGCACACTTCATGCCACGTCACCGAAATGTCGCAGGGGGCGCGATCGTGGCAGCTTGCCACAGGGGTCACGTTGCGAGCGCAGGTGGGAGGCGAAAAGCATAAGCAGCTCAATAACTTGGAGGGCACATTTGCCCCCAATTCGGGGGCGCGACGCGCGAGCTCAATCTTGACGAAGTATGTCCGGGCTTAGGCAAGGCTGAGCTGAAGAGAGGCTGGGTTAAGGGGCGATCTAAAAAAATTCTCACCGTTCCATTGACTGTCTTCTACTGAGTGGAATAGGGTCCGTCTCGTCAGGGCGACGGGACGGCTCCCGAAGCCCTCTCCCCGAGCGAGGGGGGTGGTCTTCGATGTCCGAGCTGCTCGACGAAGCCAGCCTTGTGCGCATCGAGCGCGAACACCCGGACGGGCTCACGTCGCAGCAGATTCTTGCCCTGCTCGAGCAGGCCCAGGTCAACTTTAGCGAGGCGTCTCTTCGCAAGTACGTCCAACTCGGGCTCCTGCCGCGCAGCGTGCGGGTGGGGCGCAAGGGCAAGCACCAGGGCTCGCAGGGGCTGTACCCGGCGAGCGTGGTGCGGCAGATCGTGCGCATTCGCGCGATGATGGCGCAGAATTATACGATCGAGCAGATTCAAAAAGAGTTTCTCTTCGTCCGCGGCGAAATCGAAGAACTGGAGCGGTTGCTGTCGAAGATCTTTCAGACCCTCGAGGGGTCGCTGGCCGAGGCGGCGTCCGAGCCCGTCCGGCGGGCCCTCATGGCCGAGCTCGCGGGCGCGCGGGCGTCGGCCCGCGACCTGACCGAGCGGCTGGTCTCGATCGAGGGCCGGCTCGTCACCAAGGCGCGCGTCGAGCGCGCCGCGGGCTGAGGCCGGGCGCCGCGCCTTTCGATTTATCTTTTCCAAATTAAGCCGAAACACCGCGCCCCGGGGGGCCTAATTCCCCGGGGCGCGCGCGTGTTGTGCGCGCCGCGGGCCCGGGTGGGAGGGCCGCGCGGGGCGCCGAAATGTCCGCATTGCTGCCTGGGGTCGGGTCGGGTCCATTCGGGAGGTGCACAATGAGCGCGAACAAGGCGGAGGGGCTTTTGAACACGGGATCGCTGGGCGGCGCGGCCGCCGGTGCCGCGACGGACGGGGCCCTCGCCCTCGCCGTCGAGCCCGAAGGCGACCTCCCCATCACGCGCGAGCAGCGGCGCTCGCGCCGCAAGCGCGCGGTGCGCGCCCGCACCATCAGCGTCAAGCGCATGACCAAGCGCGAGCTCGAGATGGGGCGCCTGCTCTACCCCGAGAACGATTACGAGCGCCCGAAGACGCGGTCCGACTGCGCGAACGGCCCCCGACCCTGCCCCTTCGTCTCGTGCACGCACCACCTTTATCTCGACGTCTCGGCCCGCACCGGCGCCATCAAGCTCAACTTCCCCGACCTCGAGGTCGAAGACATGAAAGAGAGCTGCGCCCTCGACATCGCCGACCGCGGCGGCACCACGCTCGAGGAGGTGGGGGCGATCATGAACCTGACCCGCGAGCGCATCCGCCAGCTCGAGGTCAAGGCGCTCGCGAAGCTGACGGCGCTGCAGGAGATGGAGTCGCTGCGGGACTTTGTCGACGAGGGCCCGGTCGGCAAGCGCCGGCTGCCGCTGCTGGTCGGCGGGCCGCGCGCGGGCGCCGACGAGGGCGAGGGCGAGGGCGACGAGGGCGAGGACGAGGGCGACGAGGACGGGGGCGACGCGCTCGACCTCGCCTGCGACTGAGCGCCGGGGCGTACGGCCCGGTAGGTAGAGAAGAGGGGGGCGCGGGGCCGCGCCCCTTGCCTCGCGGGGCGGAAGGGGGCATGGGGCCGGCCATGCCCATCCAGCGCGCCCTGCTCTCGGTGTCCGACAAGACCGGCCTCGTCGCCTTCGCGCGCGCCCTCGCGGCCCGCGGCGTCGAGCTGCTCTCGACCGGCGGCACGGCGCGGGCGCTCGGCGAGGCGGGGCTCAGGGTGCGGGCGGTCGAAGACTACGCGGGCTCGCCCGAGGTGATGGGCGGCCGGGTCAAGACGCTGCACCCGCGGGTGCACGGGGGCATTCTGGCGCGCGCGGGCGTCGACGACGACGACCTCAAGCGCCTCGGCGCCGAGGCCATCGACCTCGTCGTGGTCAACCTCTACCCCTTCGAGGCGACGCGCCTCAAGCCGGGCGCGACGCACGACGAGATCGTCGAGAACATCGACATCGGCGGCCCCGCGATGGTGCGCAGCGCGGCGAAGAACCACGACCGCGTCGCCGTCGTGTGCGACCCGTGCGACTACGGCCGCGTGCTCGACGCGCTCGCCGAGGCGGGCGAGGTGCCGGCCGCGCTGCGCGCCGAGCTCGCCGCCAAGGCCTTCGCCCACACGGCCGCCTACGACGGCGCCATCGCCGGCTACCTCTCGGGCCGCGGCGAGGGCCCGGCCGAGCCCGCGCCGCACCCGCGCCACCTGACGCTCTCGTACGAGCTCGCGTACGGGCTGCGCTACGGCGAGAACCCCCACCAGCGCGCCGCGTTCTACCGCGAGCGCGTCGCCCGCCCGGGCGAACTCGCGTTCGCCGAGGGGCTCGGCGCCGGCGGCAAGGAGCTCTCGTTCAACAACCTCATCGACGCCGAGGCCGCCCTCGCCGCCGTGCGCGAGTTCGACGCCCCCGCCGCCGTCGTCGTCAAGCACACCAACCCCTGCGGGGTCGCGCAAGGCGCCACGCTCGAAGAGGCCTTCCGCCGCGCCCGCGCCGCCGACGAGGTCTCGGCCTTCGGCGGCATCGTCGCCCTCAACGGCCCGGTCACCGGCCCCGTCGCCCGGGCGCTCGCCGAGACCTTCCTCGAGTGCGTCGTCGCCCCTTCGTTCGACGACGAGGCGCTCGCGGCGCTGCGGGCGAAGAAGAACCTGCGCCTGCTCGCGACCGGGGCGGCCCCCGCGGGCGCGGCGCCCGGGCTCGACCTCAAGCGCGTCTCGGGCGGCCTCGTCGTGCAAGAGCGCGACGCGACCGCGCGGGGCGAGGTCGGCGCGGGGCGCGTCGTCAGCCGGCGCGCGCCGACCGAGGCCGAGCTCGACGATTTGGACTTCGCCTGGCGCGTCTGCAAGCACGTCAAGTCGAACGCCATCGTCCTCGCCCGCGGCGGCGCCACCGCGGGCGTCGGCGCCGGCCAGATGTCGCGCGTCGAGAGCGTGCGCATCGCCTGCGCGAAGGCGGGCGAGGCGGCGCGGGGCGCCGCGCTCGCCTCCGACGCGTTCTTCCCGTTCGCCGACGGCGTCGAGGAGGCCCTGCGCCAGGGCGTCACCGCCTTCGTGCAGCCCGGCGGCAGCGTCCGCGACCAGGAGGTCATCGACGCCGTCGACCGCGCCGGCGCCGCCATGGTGTTCACCGGCGTGCGCCACTTCCGGCACTGACGCGCCGGCGGGCGCTCCCGCCCCGCGGCCCGGGGGCGGGCCGGCCAGGGCGCCGGCCGGCCGATGGGGCCGGCGTTCTAGCGGCCCCGCAGCGCGTAGAGCGCGATGCCGCAGGCGACCGCGACGTTGAGCGAGTCGAAGCCCTCGGCCATCGGCACGCGCACGGTCCGCAGGCGCGCGAGCAGCGGCGCGGGCAGCCCCGGCCCCTCGGCGCCCAGCACGATGGCCCGGCGCGGCCCGAGCGGGCCGAGCGCGTCGAGCGCCTCGGCGCCCCCGGGCGAGAGGGCGAGCACCTCGTAGCCCTCGGCCTCGAGCAGGTCGACGAGCTCGGCGCCGCCCGGGACGCGGGCGAAGGGCACGACGAGGGCGCCGCCCACCGAGACGCGCACCGCCTTGCGGTAGAGCGGGTCGCAGCTCACCGGATCGAGGAAGACGGCCCGGGCCCCGAACGCCGCGGCGTTGCGGAAGACGGCTCCGACGTTGTCGTGGTTGTTGACGCCCACGAGCCCGATCGCGGCGCCCGGGCCCGCGGCCGCGGCGAGCGCGCGCGGGTCGCCGGGCTCGCCCCGCTCGGCGAGCGCGAGCACGCCCCGGTGCATGGGGAAGCCCACCAGCGCGTCGACCGCGGCCTGCGGCGCGACGAAGGCGGGCACCTCGGGCGGCAGCGCGGCGAGGACGTCGCCGAGCTTGGCGACGCGGCCCTCGGCGAGCAGCACCGAGCGCGGCCGGAAGCGCCCGCGCGCGGCGAGCACGCGCAGCACCACCTCGCCCTCGACGACGAAGGCGCCCTCGCGCGCCTTCAGCTCGCGGTCGCGCACGTCGCGGTAGGGCCCGAGGCGCGGATCGTCGGCGCGCTCGACGCGCACGATCGTGGCGGCCAAGGGCTCAGCCCCAGCAGGCCGCGCGCGCGACCGCCTCGCGCGCGGCGCGCATTTCGTCGGCCCAGCCGGCGGGCGGCGCCGAGAGGCGGCGGGCGAGCTCGGCCGGGTCGTCGCCGGCGAGCACGGCCCGGCGCGCCTCGTCGCCGCCCGTCAGGAGGTCGAAGGCGAGCCGGTCGCTGACGAACTCGTAGGGCTCGGTTCGAAAGGCGAAGTGCTCGGGGTGCGCCCGGGCGGCGTAGCCGATGAGGGCGAGGTACGTCGCGTAAGGCCGGAACGCGACCGGGTCGGTCACGTGCACCTGCACGCCGCCGCAGACGGCCCCCGCGTGCTTGTCGAACATGGGCCGGAAGGTGATGGGCCGGGCGACGAAGCCCGCGAGGCCCGAGCCGGCGAGCGCGGCGGCGAGGCGCCGGGCGTCGAGCCAGGGCGCGCCGAGGCACTCGAAGGGGCGCGTCAGCCCCCGGCCCTCGGACAGGTTGGTGCCCTCGAGCAGGCAGCCGCCCGGGTAGACGAGCGCGGTGTCGGCGGTGGGCATGTTGGGCGAGGTCGGCACGAAGGGGCGGTCCCAGGCGGGGGCGCCCTCGGCGGGCACGCCGGCGGCCTCGACGATCGAGAGCGCGCCCGCTTCGCCGAGGGGCAGGCCCTCGAGGGCGGCCGAGCGGGCGACGATCTCGGCCGGCGTCAGCCCGTGGCGCACGGGCAGGGGTTCGAGGCCGACGAACGAAAGGTACTCGGGCCGCTGCAGGGGCCCCTCGCAGCGGGCGGGGTCGGCGCCGAGCGGGTTCGGGCGGTCGAGCAGGACGACGTGCACGCCCGCGCGCGCGGCCGCCCGCAGGGCGAGCAGGGCCGTCCAGACGAAGGTGTAGTAGCGGGCGCCGACGTCGGCGAGATCGATGACGAGCGCCGAGAGGCCCGCGAGGTGCTCGGGCCGGGGCGAGAGCGAGGCGAGGTCGTCGCCGTAGAGGCTGACGATGCGCGCCCCCGTCCGCTCGTCGCGCGCGTCGGCGACGCCGACCATGTACTGCGCCTCGCCGCCGTAACCGTGCTCGGGGCCGAAGAGCGCCCCGAAGCGCGCGCCCTCGGCCGCGAGCACGTCGGCGGCGTGGCGGAACGCGCGGTCGACGCTGGCCGGGTGGGCGAGCAGGCCGATGGGGCCCTCGCGCAGGCGCGAGAGCAGGCGGGGCAGGCGGGGGAGGCGGTCGAGTCCGACGAGCACGGGCCGAGCCTAGCCCCGAAGGGGGCGCGACGCGCCGTTGACAAGCACCCGCCTTCGCGCCGATGGTCGCCCTCGGGCGCCGACCGGGCCCCGCCTCGGGGGGCCGGGGCCGCGGTCGCGCGGCCCGAACGTCGACGAATTTTTCTTCGCGGGCCGAAGGTCTTCGGCCCTCCGACCACAGAGGTGGGCGCGAAGGCCCGCCGCCCCGAAAGCCCCGCCATGCTGCTCGCCATTGACCAGGGAACGACCGGATCGACCGCCCTCGTGCTCGACCTCGAGGGCCGCACCGTGGGCCGCGCGACGCGCGAGTTTCCGCAGCACTTTCCCCGGCCCGGCTGGGTCGAGCACGAGCCCGACGAGATCTGGCAGTCGGTGCTCGACGCGACGGCCGAGGCCCTGAAGGCGGCCGGGCTCGCGGGCTCGGCCCTCAAGGCGATCGGCATCACCAACCAGCGCGAGACCACGCTCCTGTGGGAGCGCGGCTCGGGCCGCCCCGCGCACCGGGCCATCGTCTGGCAAGACCGCCGCACGACCGAGCACTGCGCGCGCCTGCGCGCCGCGGGGCACGAGGCCGAGGTGCGAAGGCGCACCGGGCTGGTGCTCGACCCCTATTTCTCGGGCACCAAGCTCGCCTGGCTGCTCGACGAGGGGGGCCTGCGGGCGCGCGCCGAGGCGGGCGAGCTCGCCTTCGGCACCGTCGACAGCTTTCTGCTCTATCGGCTGACCGGGGGCCTGGCCCACGTAACCGACATAACCAACGCGAGCCGGACCCTTCTTTTCAATCTTCGCACCCTCGCCTGGGACGACGCCATGCTCGCGCTCTTGCGCGTGCCGCACGCCGTCCTGCCCCGCACCGCCCCCTCGGCCGGCCCCTTCGGCGTGACCAAGGGCTTCGGCCCCCTGCCCGACGGCGTGCCCATCACCGGCGTCGCCGGCGACCAGCACGCCGCGCTCTTCGGGCAGGCGTGCTTCGGCGGGGGCGAGGGCAAGTGCACCTACGGCACCGGCGCCTTCGTCCTCGTCAACACCGGGAGCCGGCCGCTCGAGAGCCGCTTCGGGCTTTTGACGACGCCCGCCTGGCAGATCGGCGACCGCGTCACGTACGCGCTCGAGGGCTCGTCCTTCGTCGCCGGCGCCGCCGTGCAGTGGCTGCGCGACGGCCTGAAGCTCATCGATCGCGCCGCCGACGTCGAGCCGCTCGCGCGCTCGGTGCCTTCGAGCGAAGGCGTCGTGGTCGTGCCCGCCTTCACCGGGCTCGGCGCCCCGCACTGGGATGCCGAGGCGCGGGGGCTAATTTCCGGCCTGACGCGGGGTGTTACCGCCGGTCACTTGGCCCGCGCCACGCTCGAGGGCATCGCCTTCAGCGTGGGCGAGCTCTTGCAGAGCATGGCCGAAGACCTGGGCGCGCCCCTCGGCCGCTTGCGCGTCGACGGGGGGGCGGCGGCCAACGATCTGCTCATGCAGACGCAGAGTGATTTGTCAGCATTGCTCGTCGAGCGACCGACCGAGCTCGAGTCGACCGCCCGCGGCGCGGCCATGTTGGCCGGGCTCGGGGCCGGGCTCTTCGGCTCGCCGGCCGAGGCGGCGCGGGTCTTGCGCGTCGAACGCACCTTTACCCCCACCCTGCCCGAGCACGAGCGCGTCCGGCGCTGGGCCGCGTGGCGTGAGGCTGTCGGGCGGGCGAAATACCGACCCAATCCGCTTTGATGGCGCGTGCCGGCGTTTCGTTAGGTTATAGTCCAGGGGTTCCCCTCGAGCCGAAGGCCCGTCCGCGGTCCCCGCGCGGGCCGGGCCTCCGGCACTTACCCAGAGCAGGTTTGATTATCCATGGCGACGAGCGACGAGACACCCCCGGAAGGCCCCAAGGTCGCGCTGCGCGAGGTGCCGGTCGATTGGGAGGCCCTCGAGGACGCGTTCGAGAACAATGCCCCGGAGGTGCACAGCTACCTGCACCTGTCGACGGGCGACGTGCTGCGCGTCGTCGACGGCGTGGCCGACCCGCAGATGCACGCCCGCATCAACGCCGACAGCAACTACTTGCGCATCGCGCCCGTCAGCAGCCGCGAGCAATACCGCTGGATGGAGCGCTACATCCCGATGGTCGAAGAGCCCGAGCTGCGCGCGAAGCTCGCGGCCAGCATCGACGGCAAGGGCGCGTTCCGGCGCTTCAAAGACGTGCTGATGAACCACAGCTCCGAGCGCGAGCGCTGGTTCGCCTTCCGTAGCGAGCGGCTGCGCACCTTCATGGAGGCGTGGCTCGCCGCCCACGCCATCCAGTGCGTGCCGCGCCCCACCTGGGCCGGCCAGCCCGGCCAGCCGCCCCCGAGCGGCTCGGTCGGCGCCCCGCCCCCGGCCGCCGCGAGCGTCGCCCCGGGCGAGCGCACCTCGGCCGGCGACGAGCCGCCGCCCATCTCGCAGGCCGCCCTCGACGGGCGCGAGGCGCGCCGCGGCCGCAACGCCGAGACGCTGCGCAAGAACCTGCGCGACGTCGCCGAGTCGCTCGGGCCGCGCGACCTCGAGTCGCTCGTCTCGTTCGCCGAGTTCCTCAAGGCCCGCCGCATCGCCCGCTCGTACCAGCACCACCTCGAGACGACGCACGCGCACGAGTCGGTCTCGATCGACGAGCCCATGCCCGCCTCGTCCGAGAGAAACGGCCGCCCCGGCGCGCCCGGCGCCGGCGAGTCGTCCGGGCCCGCGGCCCGCCCCGCCGAGATCCGGCCCACCGGCAGCGAGGGCGGTAGCTGAGCGCGCCCCGGCGTCCCGGCGCCCTCGCCGCGCTCGCCGCCGGGCTCGCCCTCGCGCTCGCGCCCCGCGGCCTCGGCGCCAACCCGGCCGCCGCGCGCCCGGTCGACCGCGTCGCCGTCGTGTTCGAGGCGCCCGAGACGGGCGGCGGCGCCTCGCCGCACGTCGTCTTCGAGCGCGAGCTCGCCTTCGCCGCCCGCCTCGAGGCGCTCGCCGCCGGCGAGCCGCTCGAAGACGAGACCGGCCCCTACGCCCAGCGGCACGTCCGCGCCGCCCTCGACCGCTACGTCGCCACGTCGATCCTCGGCGCGCTGCCGGTCGAGCGCAGCGCGCGCCTCTCGCCCCACCCCTGCGACGGCACCGGCGCCCGCGCCGACGTCGCCGACCTGACCCGCCGCATCGCCCTCGCCCGGGCCGCCCTCGCCGCCCGGGCCCGCGGCGAGCCGGCGCTGCGCCACGCCGCCGCCGCCGAGGGGCTCGACCACGACGATCTCGCCCACTTCGTGCGCCGCGAGGCCCTCGCCGCGCGCTACCTCGACGTGATGGTCGCGCCCATGCTCGCCCCCTCCGACGACGAGGTGCGCGCCTTCCTGCGCAACCTCGGGGTCTTGCGCGGCGCCGAGGGCGCGCCCGCCGCCCCCGCGCCCGACCTCTGCGCCGTGCGCCACGCGCTCGTCGCCCAGCGCCTCGGCGCCGCCCTCGTCGACTTCTGGCAGTCGGTGCGCCAGCGCGTGCGCGTGCGCGTCGTGCCCCCGCCGCCATGACCGAGCCGCCGCCCGCGCCGGGCCCGCCGCGCGCTGACGGCGACGAGGGCGCGGCGCCCGCCCCCGGCGCGGCCTCGCCCCGACGCCGGACGAGGCTTCGCGTCGAGGCGTAGAGGTCGGCGCGGGCCGGGCGGGTGGCTGCGGCGGGAGCGTCCGGGTAAGCTCGGGGCGAGGCCCATGGCGACCGACCCCTCTTACGTCGCGCACGCGAGCTTTCCGGGCCTACGGCCGGAGGTCGTCGCGGGCTACCTCGACGCCCCCGAGCACATGGTGGCCGAGGTCGTCGACGGCGAGCTCTTCGTTACGCCCCGGCCGCGCCCGCGACACGCGCACGCGTCGTCGCGGCTCGGCCGGCGGCTCGGCCCCTTCTCGGACCCGATCGGCGACGAGCCCGGGGGCTGGCTGATTCTCGACGAGCCCGAGCTGCACCTCGGCCCCCGACCCGACATCATCGACCCCGACCTGGCGGGCTGGTGCCGCGAGCGCATGCCCCGCCTGCCCGACGAGGCCGCGATCACGACGCCGCCGGACTGGGTCTGCGAGGTGCTTTCGGACCGCACCGAGGCGCTCGATCGGGGGCGCAAGATACGCGTCTTTCGCCGCGAGGGCGTCGGGCATGTCTGGCTCGTGTCCCCCGAGCTTCGCACGGTCGAGGTCTACCGCCTCGAGAACGGACGCTACTCGCTGCTCGACACCTTCGAGGGCGAGCAGTTCGTGCGGGCCGAGCCCTTCGAGCTCGTCGAGCTCGCCCTCGGCGCCCTTTGGAGCCTGTAGCGCGGGGCGTGGGCGTCGGGGCACGCGGCCGGGCGCAGCGCGCTTCGGGGCGCCCCAGGACGCTCCGGGGGCTCGCGGCGTCGCTCGCCCGGGCGCTCGCGTCGGGCGGTTCGGGCTCGCTGCTCGCGGCGGCGCTCGTCTCGGCGATTGCCTCGGGCTGCTCGGGCCCGCCGCCCGCGCGGCCCCCGCGCCCCGCCCGGCCGCCCGCCGCGGCCCCTTCGCCCTGCCCGCCGGAGCCGCCCGCGCTCGAGCGCGACGCGAGCGTGCCGGGGCGGCGCTTCGCGTACGGGCTTCACCTCGCGCCGCTGCCGAACCTGCTCTACCAGCTCGACTGCGTCTCGGGGGCGGTGGTCTGCGCGCGCGTCGTGTTCCGCGAGTTCTGGGGGGCGCGGGGGCTCGACGCCGGCGACGAGGCGGCGCTATCCGCGTGGAAGGCGCTGCGCACCCGGCACGGCGGCGAGCTCAAGCGCCTCGACGTGGCGCCGGTGACGTTGCCGCTCCTGGCGCCCGCGGGGGCCTTCGACCTCGGCGAGCGGCAGCGCCTCGCGGGGCTGCTCGCGCGCGCGCCGGGGGCGTACGAGGCGTCGATCGCGCTGCTCTCGGCCGACGCCGACGCGCGCCGGCTCGGCGAGATCGTGCGGCGCTTCGAGCCCCGGTTCCTGGGCTGGTGGCGGTCGCGCGGGTTCGCCGCGGGCTCGGCGTCGTTCGACGCGTTCGCGCGCCGGCTCGCCGACCCCTTCTTCGACGCGACGCTCGAGCGGGCGGCGCGCTTTTACGAGGCCGAGCTGCCGCCGGGGCCGCTGCTCGACGTGCACCTCGTGGTGCAGCCGGCCTCGCCGCGCCAGCTGACGGCGGCCTTCCAGCTCGAGCGCTACGCCATCGTCGAGGCGCCCGAGGGCCGCCCGATCGAGGGCCTGCTCGGGGTCGTGGCGCACGAGGCGTTTCATTATTTCTTCAGCCGCATGCCGAACGAGCGCAAGGCCGCGCTGATCGGGCGGGTGGTCGCGTCGGACGACCCCTTCGCGGCGGCATCATACGGCGTCTTCGACGAGGCCGTGGCGCGCGCGCTCGGCAACGGCGTGGTGGCGCAGCACTACGAGCCGCCCGAGTCGTTCGCCCGCTCCATGGCCCGCAACGACCCGCGCGAACCGTACCGCGAGGCGAGCGCGGTCGGGCGCGCGCTCTTCCCCTCGATGGCGGGCTTCCTCGAGCGCGGCGCCTCGGCCTCGTCGGACGAGTTCGTCCGCGCCTATCTGGCCGCGGCGCGCTCGACCTACGAGGGGGGCAGGCCCCGCCCGCTCGACTACCTGCACGCGCCCGTGCTGGTGGCCGACCCGCGCTTCGCGGCCGCCGCCGAGCGGCTGCGCGACGCGAGCAACGCCGGCTTCCCCACGCTGCGCGAGTACGCGGCCTTCGACGACGAGGCGCGCGGCTTCGTGGGCGAGCGCCCCTTCGTGAGCGCGGCGCTGCTCGTGCCGGCCGGGGGCGCCTCGGCCGCGCTCGACGGGCTCGCGGCGCCGGCGAAGCACCGGGCGGCGATGGCGGCGCTCGCCGGCCGCGCGCGCGGGTTCGTGTACGCGCTGCCCCGCACGCCGAAGTCGTACGCGTTCGTCTTCGCGGCGGGCGACGTGAAGGCGATGGGCGAGCTGGTCGAGCGCTTCGTCGCGCTCTCGGCGATGCGCGAGGGGGCGCTGGTCGAGCTGGCGAAGTGAGGGGCGTCGCCCCCGCCCTCCGGGCGTTCGACCCCGCGAGGTGGGGGGCGGGCCCGGCCCTCTCGGCGTCCGGCCGGGGCGCGCGGGCCGCGCTCAGCCCGGGCCCGCGAGGGCGCGGAAGAAGGCGCGCGTCGCCTCGAACATGGGCTCGAGCGCGAGCGCCTCGCGGGGCGTGAGCCAGCGCGCCTCGCTCACCTCGCGGGTGTCGAGGCGCACGCCGGCGTCGGGGCGGGGGGTCGGGCGGGCCTCGAACCAGACGAGCAGGTAGTTCGCGCCCTCGGCCGGGCAGCGGTAGACCTCGCGGCCGACGCGCACCTGGAGGCCGACCTCTTCGTAGACCTCGCGGGCGAGCGCCGCTTCGAGCGTCTCGCCGGGCTCGGGGCGGCCGGTGACGGGCGTCCAGTAGCCGGCGGCGGGGCGGCCCGGGGCGCGGCGCACGAGCAGGTAGCGGCCGTCCTCGCGCGCGAGCGCCGCGGCGACGGCGAGGGGGGCGGCGGGCGCTTCGGCGGCCCCGTCGGGGGGCGGGGCGGGCGCCGCGGGGGCCCCGCCGCGGGGCTCAGAAGTCATCGGTCAGCCAGCTGGTGATGAGGTAGTTGGCGACGAGGATGGCGACGGCGCTCTGGACGACGGCGCGCGTGGTGGCGAGGCCCACGCCGCGCGCGCCGCCCGAGGCGAAGTAGCCCTGGCGGGTGCAGATCGAGCTGACGAGGAAGCCGAAGCAGGCGGCCTTGATGAGGCCCATGCCGAGGTCGGCGCCCTTGGTGACCGCGCGGATCTTGTCGAAGAAGATGCCCGGGTCGATGCCGAGCAGGATGACGGCGACGAGGTAGCCGCCGCAGAGGCCGATGGCGGTGTAGAGCACGCAGAGCAGCGGCAGCATCAGCACGGAGGCCATGAGCCGCGGCGAGAGCAGGTACTGCACGGGGCTGACGCCCATGGTGGTGATGGCGTCGATCTGCTCGGTGACGCGCATGTTGCCGAGCTCGGCGGCGATGGCGCTGCCGGCGCGGGCGGTGACCATGAGGGCGGCGAAGACGGGGCTGATCTCGCGCGAGAGCGAGACGGCGACGATGCCGCCGACGAGGCCCTGCTGGTTGAACTGCTTGAGCGCGTGCACCATCTGCAGCGCGAGCACCATGCCGCTGAACATGCCCGTCAGCGAGATGAGGAAGAGCGACTGGACGCCGATGAACTCCATCGCGCGCAGCACCTGCCCGGCGCGGAAGGGCGGGCGGAAGAGCCAGGCGACGGTCTGCCCGGTCAGGAGGACGGTCTCGCCGATCTCGCCGAGCACGGCGACGAGCTTGTTCGACCAGGCGGCGAAGGGGTTGGGGCGCGCTAGGGTGGCCATGGTTGCCTTTCAGCGCCCGGCCCCGAGGGCGGCCGAGGCGAGCGCCTCGCCGCGGGGGCCGAGCGGCTCGAGCCGGGCGCGGCGCGCCCCGGGGGGGCGCGGCGCCTCGAGGCGCACGACGAGGCCGTCGGGGCCGAGCTCGGCGGCGAAGCGGGCGGCCCACTCGGCGACGACGACGCCCCGGGCGCGCGCCTCGCCCAGGCCGAGCTCGCGCACCGCCTCGGGGGCCTCGAGGCGGTAGAGGTCGGCGTGCGCGACCGGCAGGCGCGCCTCGTACTCGTGCACGAGGGCGAAGGTCGGCGACGCGACGCGCACCGCGCGCGGCACGCCGAGGGCGCGGCAGAGCGCGCGGGCGAAGAAGGTCTTGCCCGCGCCGAGCGGGCCCTCGAGGAAGACGGCGTCGCCCGGGGCGAGGGCGGGGGCGAGGCGGCGCGCGAGGCGCAACGTGTCGCGGCGGGTCGGCAGATCGACCCCGGCGCTTCCGCCCCCTTCGCTCGTCGCCATCGTCCCTCGGGCCAGCATCTTACGCGGAGGTGTACTCGCCCGTCCCGAGCGGCACCACCTCGCGGGCGACGGCGCTCGCGGTCGCCTCTTCGCGCCGCACGGCGAGCCGGTAGAGCTCGACCAGGATGGGCGGGTACTCGTCGAGCAGCTGCCGGAACGACGCGCGCGGCAGGAACATGGTCACCGTCCGCTCGAGCGCGACGACGTTGGCGGTCGCGCGGCGGCGCAAGACGAGCGCCACCTCGCCGACGCTGTCGCCGACGCCGAGGTGGGCGAGCACGAGCCTCTCGCCCGGGCCCTCGACGCGCTGGACCGAGACCGAGCCCGAGGCGATGAGGTGCAGGCCCGGGGGCTGCTCGCCCTCGACCGTCAAGAGCTCGTCGGGGGCGAAGAGGCGCGTCTCGAAGCGCTCGATGAGCGCCTCGCGCTCGCCCTCGGGCACGGCGAGCAGCACGGGGCTCAGGCGCACGAGGTTGTGCACCATGCGCTGGCGGGCGTGCTGGCCGAGGGCGCGGCCCACCTCGGGGCCGAGCGCGTCCTCGCGGGCGAGCTCGGAGCGGCGGGCGGCGAGCAGCACGCCGGGCCTCCGGGCGACGACGCGGGCGACGCGCGGGGCGCGGGCGATGAGGGCCATCTCGCCGACGAGCGAGCCGGCGCCGAGGCGGGCGAGCTGCACCGGCGCCGCCCCGGCCGGCCCGGGGCCCCGGCGCGAGACCTCGAGGTCGCCGCGCGCGACGATGAACACCTCTTCGCCCGCCTCGCCCTGCCGGATGACCGTCTCGCCCGGGGCGACCAGCCGCACCCGGAAGGCCCCGAGCAGCCGCCGCAGCGCCGCCGCCGGCAGCGCCGAGAAGAGCGGCTGCGGGGCGAGCGGCCAGGGCTGCCCGCGGTCGTGCTCGGCGGCGCGGAAGGCGAGGCAGGCGCGGTCGATGACCCGCCGCGCCTCGGGCGCGAGGGCGCCGCCCTGCCAGGCGGGCGCCGGCCCCGCGGGGCGCTCGGGGCCGGTCGGCGGCAGCGGGGGCGGGCGGTGCGTCAGGCCGGGCAGCAGGCGGGTCGAGTCGGCGCCGAAGGCGCGGGCGACGACGTCGAGCCGCGACGAGACGTCGTCGCCGAGCGCCCGGCGCGCCAGGCAGGCGGCGACGGCGAGGGGCAGGTCGCTGACGTCGAGCGCGCGGCCCGAGCAGGCGTCGAGCACCGGCCGCGCCTCGGCGCCGTGCCCCTCGTGCGCCAAGAGGTAGCCGGTGGCGAAGAGCGCCCCGGCAGAGGCGGGCTCGTCGCGCAGGGCGGCGAGGGCCCAGCCGAGCGCCTCGCGCGTGCGGTGGCCGGCGGCGAGGGCGAAGGCGCGCTCGAGCGGGGCCTCGCGCGGGCTGCCTTCGGCGGGCGACCGGGGGGGGAACAACGCCGCTCGCTTTCGCGCCGCCCGGCCGGGCTCAGGAGTCTTTGCCCCAGGTGCGCCCCTCGTCGGCCGAGCGGTCGAAGGCCGCGCTCATCGCCTTGGCCGTCGCCGACACCAGCGAGACGACCTTGGGGTAGTCCATGCGCATGAAGCCGAGGGCGC
>DASTPP010000251.1:0-55454 GCA_035762175.1 Polyangiaceae bacterium
GCAGCACGTTCGTCGCCACCTCGGCCATGCCCGCGTAGTGCGCCTGCGCCTGGCGGATCTTGAGCTCTTCGATCTCGCGGCGCTGGGTGACGTCGCGCGCGACCACCCAGCGCCCGGTGACGCCGCGCACCGGCAGGGTGAGCTCGCCGACGCGCAGCTCGACGACGTGGTCGCCGCGGACGATCGTGCGCGAGGGGCCGGGGCCGTCGGGCGGGCGCTCGAGCGCGTCGCCGAGCAGCTCGGGGTCGGCGATGGCGCGGCCGATGAGGGCGCCCTCGCTGAGGGCGATGCCGTGCTTGGACCGGAAGCCCATCAGCTCGTGGAAGCGGGGGTTGAGCTCGAGGATGTGCCCCCCGCCGTCGAGGATGGCGATGCCCTCGTCGGACGCCTGGAACACCGCCGCCCACCGCTCTTGCGCCTCGAGCATGCGAAAGAGCAGGCTGCCGGGCGTGAACGCCGGCTCGGCCGACGCCGCCCAGCCGCCGCCGGTGCGCAGCATGCGCAGCCGCACGTGGTGGTCGCGCCCGCCCAGCGTCAGCGTCACGAGGGCGTCGAACACGCCCTCGCGGTGGCGCACCAGGCCCTGGTAAAACTGCTGCGTCGAGCGCCGGTCGCGCCGGCTGAGCAGGTCTTCGAGCGACTTGCCGACGACATCGCCTTCGGCGCACTCGAACATGCGGCAGAAGCTCGCGTCGACGCCGACGACGCGCTCGTCGGCGTCGACCCGTAGTACACCCGTCGGTGGGCGGGCGTCGTCGGACGGCGTCGGCTCACCCAACGCCCGCGCCCTCGCCGTGGCCCCACGGGGCGCGCGGGCGCCGGGGCGCAGGACCCCCGCCGACCTGGCTCGCGCCCGTCGCCAATCGCAGGATGAGCTCGCCGCTGCGGACCACCATGACCCGGACCTTTTTGTAACGTGGCAGCCCGAACTCCCTTCCGGGCGCGCCCGAGACGCCTAGCACGGCGTCGCGGTCGAAGAAATACTTGTCCCGGGCCCGGGGCGGGCGCCCGCGCGCTCTCGGTCGGGCCGCCCGGGGCCCGCCATCCGACCCTCGTCACCTCGAACGTGCGGCTCGCGCTGCCCGTGCAGAGGCGCGCCCCCTCGCTCGGCGCGAAGCGCCCGAAGCGCGACTCGGTCGGCCCGTCCGCGGACAACCGCCGGCCGGCCCGAGCGGCGGGCGGGGCGGGGATGCGCTAGTCTGGCGGGCCCACGCGGGCTCGCGCGCGAATGGTCCAAGGCCCCCAACGACTCGACGACCTGCGCACCTTCACGCTCGACGATCTGCGGGCCTGCCCGCCGGGCACCGGGGTGCGCGTGGCGGTGGTCGACTCGGGCGTCGCGCCCTCGGTGCTCGGGCCCGAGCCCGACGCGCACAGCTTCTTCGTGCGCAAGAGCGGCGTGCTCTCGGCCGTCGAGCGCTGCCCGGCCGGCGACGTGCAGCACCACGGCACGGCCGTCGCGAGCGTGCTCCGGCGCCTGGCGCCCGAGGCGCGCCTGACGAGCGTGCGCGTCTTCGACGAGCAGGGGCGGGGCTCGGCCTCGGCGCTGCGGGCGGCGCTCGAGTTCTGCGTGCGCGAGGGCTTCGACGTCGTCAACCTGAGCCTCGGCACCCGCCAGCGCGAGGCGGCGCTCGACGTCTACGACCTGGTCGACCGGGCCACGGTCGCGCGCGTCGTGCTCGTGTGCGCGACCGACAACCGCGGGCCGCCCGACTACCCCGCGGCGTGCACGGCGCTCGTCGCCGTCGACCGCATGAGCGCCGACGACCCCTTCGCGCTGCGCTTCCGGCCCGGGCACCGGGTGGCCTTCCTGGCCAAGGGCGAGAACGTCGAGGCGCTCGGCCCCGACGGCGCGGCGCGCCTGGTCACCGGCTCGAGCTTCGCCTGCCCCCACGTCGCCGCCTTCGCCGCCCGCCTGCGCGCGGCGAGGCCCTCGCTGCACCCCTTCGAGGTGAAGACCGCCCTGCACGCCGCCGCGCTCGCCGCCGAGGGCGAGGGGGGAAGGCCCTCGCGCGCGGCCTGAGCGGCCGGCGGCTCGCGCCCCGGGCGCCGCGCTCGGCCGGCGTTCGCCCGACCCTGCCCAGCGCCGCGATCGAGGAATCAGGCGGCCAGGCCCATGGCGACGTAGGGGTCGTGCACCGTGGCGCGTCGCCGCAGGGCCGGCAGGTTCTTGCGCGCGCCCCGGTAGCGAGCTCGGTCGCCCTGCGTCTGCCGCACCCGCGCCAGCCTCTACTCGCCCCGCGTGCGCCCGCGCAACCCCGCTCGCGCAAGAAGACGAACCGTGGTGCCTCCTCGCACGGGGGCGGGAGCTTTTGCCTCCGCCGCCGCCGATCGGCGTGCAAACCATACAAGGGCGTCGGGCGAGGTGTCGCCCCCCGGCCCGCCGCGATTTCGCTCCGCCAGAGCGCCTCGTGTCCGGGGTAGGAAATTACTCCAATCTGTATGCGTTTGACATGAATGCAGAACCGACCGGCGCCGCGCGGGCCGCCGGACGTGAGCATCGCGCACGCGCCGCCGGAACTTCCAACCGCCGTCGGACGTCAGAGGCTCGAGCGAGAGCCGATACTGATTTCGAAACCAGGAGACCCTTGAATGACCTTCCGTACTTGCCTATCCGCGTGCCTCGCCGCCTTCTCTTTGTCCCTCGCGACGCCGGCGTGCCAAGGCCCGCCGCCGGCGCGACTCGGGGCCGAAGCCGGGCTCGCGCTGCGCGGGCCGCAACCTCGCTCGGACGGCTCGGGCAACGGCGCCTGCTGGGTCGACGGCCAGAAGGCCCCGACCGACCTTAGCCTGTTCGTGACCGGGCTCAACCATAGCCGCAACCACGCCCACGACCAGCCCGTCGACCAGGCGGGCGTCAGCGAACTGGTCGACTTCATCGTCGACGTCACGCCCGACCCCGACGGCCTCGTCGTCGCGCTGACGGGCAACCTGATCCGCGATTGCACCGTCGGGCCCTCGTTCCAGCACCCGTCGGGCGTCGTGCACAACGGCGAATGCGTGGCCTCGCTGCTGCAACAGCGGCTGGGCCGGCCGTTCGCCATTCAGCAATTCGACATCTGGGAGGGCAGGGGCGGCAACGCCGTGATCACCGGCCCGCGGTGGAAGCCGATCGGCGTCGACCCCGTGCGCACCGCCGCGGGGGTGACGTTCCTCGGCGTGCGCCTCCACGACGAGCGCAAGGCACGGACGGCGCCCGGCAGCTCGTTTTACATCTACGTCGCGCACACCAGCGTCAACGACGCGGCGCTCCCCGAGGTGTCGGCCATGGTCGACGCCGCGTGGAGGAAGGCCAAGCTTCAACCGGACGATCTGCCCCCCATCATGGTCGGAGACTTCAACGCGCCGGAGTGCGGCGGCGGACGCGAATGCCCGCCGCCGGCTTGGGCCGTCGCGCCGGCCCTGGAAGCCTTTCTGCGCGACAACGTTCGCTGGGCCGATCGCCAGGTCAGCTGCCCGGCCCAGAACGGGCTCGGCCCGGTCGAGCTTCGCCTCGAGAACGACTTGATCCACGTCCTGCTCGGCAAGCACGGCGGCCCCCTGAGCTTCGGCTGCTCGCCCGGGCGCTTCGAGCCGGTGCGGGTGAGCTACGTCACCGACGGCGGCGGCAACCCCCTCTACCCCCGCGAAGGCATCAACCTGCCCATCATTCGCCACAACGTCGTCGGCCTCAACTTCAAGATCGTCTCGGAATCGCCCCCCGCGTGCGCCGCGGGCACCACGTGCGAAGCCGGCGCCTGCGTGACCGATTGCCCTTGCTCGAAACGCAAAGCGGCCGGCGAGGCGTGCGGCCAGGCCGACGCCTGCGGCAACGCCTGCTCGTGCGCCGAGGGCCTCCAATGCCAGGGCGGCCGATGCTCGCCCCGGGCGCCCGGTTGCGAAGACCGCTGCGCGAACACCCTGGCCCTCTGCGCCGGAAGCTGCGCCCCGTCCGACCGCGCTTGCCCCGACCGGTGCAGGCGCGCGAACGCCGCGTGCCTCGCCGCCTGCGCGCCCCCCGCCGGGCCCGGCCTCGGGTTCTACAAGCAAGCCGACCGCCCGGCCGTCTACCTCGCCTACTCGCCAACCTCGTACTGCCGCGTCGCCAGCGACGACCAGATGCACGCCTTCGGCGGCTACGGCAAGGTCACGACGGTGGCGAGGCTGAACTTCGCCGGCCGCACCCAGACCGGCACGTGCGGCTGGCCCAACGGGTTCTACAAACGCCAGGGCGAACGCGAAGTCTATCGCATGTACGGCGGCGGCCTACCAGAGTTCAACGTCGGCGAAAGCTACTGCCACGTCGCTAACGACGCCCAGATGAACATCTTCGGAGGCTACGGCCAGGTGCGCGAGGTGCCGCGCGACTCCGATCTGGGCCGAGGCCGAACCTTCACGGGCGCGTGCCGCAACCCGTAAGTCGAACCGCGCGCCCGACGAACGCTCTGGGCGACGAGCGCCGGCGGCTTCGTCCCGCGACGGGCGCCCGGGGAGCCTCGGCAGACTCGCTTCGAGCTGAATCAGGCTGGCCCGAAGTCCTCGAGAACTTCCCGGGGCGCGGTTGGCACAAAACCGAGTCCGCGATGACTTCCCCGAAGCGTTTGGCACACAAAACCGAGTCCGCGATGACTTCGCCAGGACGGCTGGCACACAAAGCCTAGTTCTCGATGACTAGGTCGAAGGGGGTGGCACATCGAACCTAGTCCTCGATGACTTCTCCGGGGCTGGTGGCACATCGAGCCCAGTCCTCGAGAACTTCCCCCGGGGCGCTGGCACATGCTGCCACGTCCTCGAGGACTTCGCCGAAGGCTTTTTTGCCGGCAGCGATGCCCTCGACGACCTCGGTCGGGGCCTTGGCACAGGCGGCGAGGGGCGTCAGGACTACCGTCAGGGGAGGTAGGCCGCCGCGAAAAGACGCCGCAGGCGGCCATACCAGAGCGACTTGGCCCACGCTCTGGAACACCGGTCGGGTGACTCGGGCTCGACCCGACCGGCGTTCTAGCGCCGCGGCGGGGCCGAAGACGGAGGGGGCGGCGGCGCGGCCGAGGCGAGCGGGGCGGGGGCCGCCTCGCCGATGACCAGGCGCGCGGGCAGCTCGATCGGGCGCGGCGGCTCGACCGTGTCCCCAAGGAAGGACCGGCTCTGCACGACGTAGCGCCCCCGCGACAGGCCCACGATCGCGTGCTCGGCCCCGGGCAGCACCCACGCGACGGGCACGCCGTCGAGCACGAGGGCGCGCACGCCGTCGGTGGCGTTGCGCACGACGAGCCCCTCGGCGGGGGCGCTCGGGCCGGGCGGGGGCGTGTCGACGGGCTGGCGGCGGAAGGCGGCCGCCTCGTCGCGCGTCAGCAGCACGCCCGGCGAGGTCGGCGGCGTGGCCGAGGCGGCGAAGGACGCGCCGGCCGGCGGGCAGAGCAGGTCGTTCGGCGGCGCCTCTTTCTGGCGCGCGACCTCGCCCGCCTCGAAGAGCACGCTGCCGCCGCCCGGCCAGGCGTAGTGGGCGCGCACGGGCAGCTCGCCCGACGCGCACGCGGGCGTCGTCGGGTCGACCGCGACGAGCTCGACGAGCATGCGGCAGAGCAGCGCCGCGCCGAGGCCCGCCTCGGGCGCGCGCACGGTGTCGAGGTGCAGCGTGCCGAGGCGCGAGACGACGTCGACGCGCCGCACGGGGGTGCCGTGGTGCGGCGCGCCGGCGCCGCGGGGCCGCACCTCGCCGGTGACGAGCGGCGTGACGTCGAGGCGCAGGTCGCCGAAGAGCGCGCGCAGGGCGCCGGCCGGCACCGTGCGGTACTCGCGCCCGGCGGGGAAGACGAGCGCGTGGCCGAAGCGGTCGGCGCGCGCCCGCAGCTCGGTGCCGAGCGGCAGCGGGAAGGCGCGCCCGTCGAACGACACGCGCATTCGCCCCGTCTCGGTGAGCGAGACCGACCACCTTAGCGCCGTCAGCCGCCGCGCCGCCGCGAGCCCCTCGGCGTTGACCTCGGGCACCTTGGGCGCCGAGGGCGCGTCGAGCCAGCGCCACTCGCCCCCGAAGCTGACCGCCCCGACCTCCCGCGTGCCCAGCATGTCGGCCGGCAGCGGCTCGGACGCGCGCGTCGGGCGCGCGGGCGGCAAGGGCTCGGGCGGGGCGCCCCGCGCCGCCACCGCCTCGCCGCTCGCCGCCGCCCGCGCCGCCGAGCCCGCCGCCGCCGCCCGTGCCGCCGAGCCCGCCGCCGCCGCCGGGCGCGCCACCGAGGCCGCCCCCGCGGGCGCCGAGGCCGCCGCGTGCGCCGTCTTCGACAGGTCGGTCGAGCCCGAGCTCGTCAGCGGCGCGGGCAAGATGGACGCGTTCGGGCTCGTCAGCGGCCGCTCGCTCGGCGCCTCGGCCCGCGGACCGTCGCACGACGAGGGGGCCGCGCTCGCCAGGCCGACGAGGGCGCCCGCCGCCAGCGCGAGCCGGCGGGGCCCGCGGGGCCCGCGGGCGAGGGGGCGGCGCGGGGGGGGCGTTCTCGCGGGCATGGCCTCAGGCCGATTGGCGAAAGTCGCGGATGCACACGACGCCCTCGTCGAGCGGCGGCGCCCCCGGCACGTGCTGCGTGTCGAGCAGCACTGTCAGCGCGTCGGGGTACGCTCGGCGGAAGATGTTGCAGTTGCCCGGCTCGTTGTCGAAGGCGGCGATGACCTCGCCCACCCGCCCGAGCGCCGGCGCCACGCCCAGCTTGAAGACCTCGTCGTGCACCGAGGCGTCGGGCTTGCAGACGAGCTCGGTGCCCACCACCCCGATCGGGAAGCCCAGATCGCGCAGGCTCGACCAGCTGCCCAGCCCCATCAGCGGCAGGTCGCGCCCCGTCAGGTACACGACCGCGGCGCCCGCCTCGTAGACCGCCCGCGCGAAGGCCACCGCCCCCGGCACCTCGACGTCGTGCGACAGGTACTTGTCGTGAAAGAAGCGCTGGCGCCAGAACGCCATCGCCTCGTCGACGAGCGTCTGGTCGGACACCCCGAGCCGCTGCAGGCTCTCGTTGAACAGGTACGCGAGCTCGTCGGGGCGAGCCGCGGCCAGGCGCCCGGCCGTCTCGGGGTGCCGCGAGGCCCACTCGGCCGCGAGCTCGGCCAAGATGGCGGCGCTGCGCGGGCGGTTGTCCATCAAGGTGCCGTCGAGGTCGAACACGACCACCGGCGGCGCCCCGCCCGCCCGCCGCCGCTCGCGCGCCCGCTCGACGACCCGCCGTAGCAGGGCCGCCTGGCCGACCGGGTCGAGGCTGGGGTACGAAGGCATGGGCACCCGCGGGCCTACCTCGCGCCGGCGCGGCGGCCAAGAAAAATGCGCGCGTCCGCCCGGCTCAGGGCGCCCCGCCCCAGGCTCGAATCCGCACGTTTTGCCCCGCCCCGTCGAGCCCCGGGGCGCAAATCTCGACGCGTTCGCCCCCCCGAGCCCGCTCGAGCAGGCCCTCGAGCCGGGCCCGCTCGCCCACCGGCACCCAGGCCGGCGCGGGCCCCGCGCCCTCTCCCTCGGGCTGGCCCCGCAAGGCCCGCCCCCACCCCACCTCGTCGCCCAGCTCGACCCGGTAGGCGAAGCTGTCGCGCGCGCGCCCGTGCACCGCCGGCACCGGTCCCTCGAGCGCGAGCGGGCCCATGCGCGTATGCACCCGCAGGCTGCCGTTGCCCCACTGCGCGATGCCCCGCTGGGCCCGCGCCCGTAGCATCTTGAGCGTCAGCGCCTTGATGAGGCGCCCGAACCCCCCGCCCTCGGAGAACGAAAAGAGCGAGCAGCCCATGAAGACCCCCGGCTCGACGCTCGGCAGGGCGACGTAGGCCGCGATCAGCCGCTCGCCCGGCAGCCCCGGCGCCGGCGGCCCCCGCCCGGGCCCGCCCGGGCCGACCAGAAGGCCGATCGCCCCCGGCCAAAGGTAGCAGTCGACCAGCACCCAGCCCGGCAGCTCGAGCGGGCCGCCAAAGGCCCGGCGGTTCGCCTCGAGGTAGCAGCTCACCCAGGCCCCGTTCTCCGCCGCGTCCAGGAACTCGGCCCGCACCCCGAAGGGCTCGAGATCGAGCGAGCCCGCGTTCACCCGCGCCCCGAGCGCCATCAAGCGCAGCCCCGGCGCCCGCCCCAAAAGCTCGCGCACCGCCTCGCCCGCGGGCGAGAGGCCCGTCGCGGCGTCGGGCGCCGGCGAGAGGCCCGTCGCGGCGCTGGGCGCGGGCGAGCGGTCCGTCGCGGCGTCGGGCGCGGGCGAGAAGCCCGGCGCCGCCTCAGGCGCGGGCGGCGAGCTCGGGGCGCCGGCTTCGGTAGTCATAGGCGTCGGACAGCCGCACGAGACCCTCGTCGATGCGGGCGTAGCTGACCAGGCAGCGCGAGGCGCCCCCCGCCTTCTCGCAGAGCTCGACCATGGGCAGCCGCACCACGTTGACGCCCCACGAGGCCGCGAGCCGCGTCACGCGCTCGGGCGTGAGGTGCGGCACCAGCCAGTCGCCGCCGACCGGCAGGCCGTTGGTCGCGTACGCCCGGATCTCGTCTTCGCTCACCGGCGCGAGCGCCTCGGCCCCGAAGGCCCGCTCGAGCTCGCGCCACCCCTCGCCTTCGATGACGGAGGGGCAGGCGAGCACCTTGCCCGCCGCCTCGAGCGGCAAGAGCGCCATGTTGCCGTGGAAGGCGGGCTCGCGCACCCTGACGACGATCGCGTCGGGGAAGTACGCGCGCGCCGACTCGACCCCCTTCGCGTCGGTGCGCCCGCCATAAAACAGGATCGTACGCCCCCGGAACCACGCGACGTCGCCCTGCGCCTCCCAGGTGCCCTCGACGTCGACCGGCTCGAGGCCCAGGTCGAGCGCGACGCGGCGCCAGAGCTCGCGCTCGCCCCGCCGGTGCGCCGCCCCCATCGAGGGCAAGAGAAAGAGGCCGCGTCCGCCCCGCTCGACGAGCTGGCCGCACTCGGCCGCGTAGGGCAGGCCCGTCAGCTCGGTCTCGGGCGGCGGCAGCAGGCAGACGACCCGCCCGCCCCGCGCCTCGATGGCGTCGGCGAGCGAGAGCCACTCGCCGAGCGCCGCCCGGGCGTCGACCTGCGGCGCCGAGCGGCTGCGGAAGTTGGCGCGGCCGCGCAGCGCCCAGCCCGGGCCCGGCGGCGACATGAAATAGAGGTCGACGTTGCCCATGCCGAAGGCCTTTCGCTGCGCCCCGTGCGCCCGCGCGCGCCCCGCCCTACTGCGTCATCTCGTGCGGGTTGGTGACGGTCGTCGGGTCGAAGACCGCCAAGAGCTCGACGTCGAAGACGAGCATGCCGGCCGGGGCCCCGGGCCGCGTGGGCACGTCGCCGTAGGCGAGGTCGGCGGGGACCCAAAAGCGGACCTTGTCGCCGGCCTTCATGAGCTGCAGGCCTTCCGTCCAGCCCTTGATGACCTGGTTGAGGCGCAGCTTCACCGGCTTGCCCTTCGCCACCGAGCTGTCGAACATGCGCCCGTCGATCGTCCAGCCCGTGTAGTGCACCTCGACCCCGTCGGTCCCCTTGGGCGAGTTGCCGTCGCCCTGTTTGAGGTGCCGGTAGGCGAGGCCCGAGCTCGTGCGCTTGGCGGTCTTCGGCACGCCCGAGACGTCGGCGGGCGGCGGCGGCGGCTTCGGGGTGGGCCGCACGATCAGCAGCTCGACGTCGAAGACGAGGTCGCCGGCGGGCGCCTTGCGGAAGGGCCGCTCGCTGTAGGCGAGCCGCGCCGGGATCCAAAAGCGGCGCTTCTCGCCGGCCACCATCAGGTGCAACCCCTCGGTCAGCCCCTCGATGACCTGGGCCGCCCGCATCGAGACGGGCGAGTCGGTGGCGAACGAATTGCCGACGGTCGTGCCCTTTTTGTCCCAGGCGACGAAGTGAAAGCCGACCGCGTCCTCGGGCTCGGGGTGCACGACGCCGGTGCCGGGCTGCAAGACGATCGAGGCGAGGCCCGAGAGGCTGCGCTGGGCGTTCGGCGGCGGGCCGGCGAGGTCGGGCGGGGGCGGCGCGGGCGTGACGGGCACCTGGGTCGAGCCGGAGGGGGCCGAGCCCGACGCCGACGCCAGGGCGGAGCCCGAGGCGGCCGCCGCCGCGTTGGCCCCCCCGTGCGCGCCGCCCGGGTCGCAGGCGCCGGAAGCGACGCCCGTCAGGGCACCGAGGCCGATGAACGCGGGGGCCAGGAGGGGGGCGAGCCGTCGCATGGGGGGCGCATCGTGGGGCAAAGCGAGCGAAAACGCACGCAAAAAACCGCGCCCGAGGGGCGCCCGGCCCCGCCGGGGGGCCCTCAGTCGAAGATCTTGCCGGGGTTCAAGATGCCCCCCGGGTCGAAGACGCCCTTGAGCGACCGGAAGAGCGCGATCTCGGCCTCGCTGCGGCTGTAGCCGAGGTACGGCTTCTTCAGCAGGCCGACGCCGTGCTCGGCCGAGATGCTGCCGCGGTGCTCGCGCACGAGCGAGAAGATCACGTGGTCGGCCTCCGAGGTCTTCCGAAAGAAGGCCTCGCGGGCCATGCCCTCGGGCTTCATCACGTTGACGTGCAGGTTGCCGTCGCCGATGTGGCCGAAGAGGCAAATCTCCCAGTCGGGGTAGGCCTCTTCGAAGGCGCGCTCGAGCCCCGCGCAGAAGGCCCCGAGCGCGGCGATGGGCAGCGCGACGTCGTTCTTGTGCGGCAGCCCCGTCGCGCTCAGGCTCTCGCTGATGCCCTCGCGCAGCGCCCAGAGCGCCGCCGCCTGCGAGCCGTTCTGGGCCATGGTGCCGTCGACGACCAGGCCCCGCTCGAAGAGCGAGGCGAGCCAGGGCTCGAGCGCCGACGGGTCTTGGGCCTCGGCCTCGAGCAGCACGTAGCACGAGGGGCGCGCCGCGAGCGGGGGGCCGAGGCCGCGGTGCCGCTCGAGGCGGGCGAGGCAGCGGTCGGTGAAGAACTCGAAGGCGCTGATGGCGAAGGGGCCCCGCCGCGCCTCCTCGAAGAGGCGCAAGACGCCGGGCACGCCCTCGACGCCGAAGAGAAAGACGTCGAGGCGGCCCGGCAGGCGGGCGAGCTTGAGCGTCGCGGCCGTGATGACCCCGAGCGTGCCCTCGCTGCCGATGAAGGCCTGGCGCAGGTCGACCCCGGTGTTGTTCTTCTCGAGCGCCCCGTTCAAGTCGAGGGGCTGCCCCGCGCCCGTCACCACCTCGAGGCCCAGCACCCACTGCCGGGTCAGCCCGTACCGAATCACCTTCACGCCGCCGGCGTTGGTCGCGATGTTGCCGCCGACCTGGCTCGAGCCCTTCGAGGCGAAGTCGACCGGCCAGGTGAGGCCGTGCGGCGCGCAGTGCCGGTGCACCGCCTCGGTGATCGCCCCCGCCTCGACCCGCAGCGTCTGGCCGAGCACGTCGACCTCGCCCAGCGCCCGCATCCGCTCGAGCGAGAGCACGAGCTCGCCCCGGGCCGCCACCGCCCCGGCCGCCAGGCCCGTGCGCCCGCCCGAGGGCACCACGGCGATTCGCCGGTCGTTGCAAAAGCGCAGCAGGGCCACAACCTCGTCGCGCGTCTTCGGGAAGGCGACGGCGAGGGGGGCGGGCTCCAGCACTTTGGTCCAGTCTTTGCCGTATTCGCGCAACTCGGCGGGGTCGCGCGTCAGGGCGCCTTCGGGCAAGAGGCGCCCGAGCTCGGCGAGCAGATCAGCGGGGGAGGGGGGCATCGGCGCCTACCATGGCCCCCGCGGGGCCCGGGCGGCAAGGCGGGCCGTCACCCCTTGACGCGCTGAGCAGTAACGCTATGCCCCCCGGGCCCCATGGCCACACCCGTCCGCATCCCGCCCGAGCGCCGCACGATGAGCCACCCCCTGCGCGTGTTGCTGCTCGAAAACATCCACCCCGTGGCCACCTCGATGTTCGAGGCCGAGGGGCTCGAGGTCGAGACGGCCAAGGGGGCGCTGACGGGGGCGGCGCTGGTCGAGCGGCTGCGCGACGTCGACGTGCTCGGCATCCGCAGCAAGACCCACGTGACGGCCGAGGTGCTCGAGGGGGCGCCGGGGCTGCTCGCGGTCGGCTGCTTCTGCATCGGCACCAACCAGGTCGACCTCGTCTCGGCCAACGCCCGGGGCGTGCCCGTCTTCAACGCCCCCTTCAGCAACACCCGCAGCGTCGCCGAGCTCATCTTGGCCGAGGCCGTCATGCTCGCCCGCCAGCTCGGCGACCGGGTGCGCGAGATGCACCAGGGCGTCTGGAAGAAGGTCGCGACCTCCTGCTACGAGCTGCGCGGCAAGACCCTCGGCATCGTCGGCTACGGCCACATCGGCTCGCAGCTCGGCGTGCTCGCCGAGGGCTTCGGCATGCGGGTCGTCTTCTACGACATCGCGACCAAGCTGCCGATGGGCAACAACCGCCCCTGCCCGAGCCTCGGCGAGCTCTTGCGCGAGGCCGACTTCGTCACGCTGCACGTGCCCGAGACCCCGCAGACCAAGCTCATGATCGGCGCGCCCGAGCTCGCCGCGATGAAGCGGGGCGCCTTCTTGCTGAACGCCAGCCGCGGCAGCGTCGTCGACATCGGCGCGCTCGCCGCCGCCCTGCGCGAGGGGCAGGTGGGCGGCGCCGCCGTCGACGTCTTCCCCGAAGAGCCCGAGGGCAACGGCCCGGGCTTCGTCACCGAGCTGCAGAGCCTGCCCAACGTCGTGCTCACCCCGCACATCGGCGGCTCGACGGCCGAGGCCCAAGAGGCCATCGGCCGCGAGGTGGCGACCAGCCTCCTGCGCTTCCTCGGGGCGGGCACGACGACGCCCTCGGTCAACTTCCCCCGCGTCGAGATGCCCGTCTCGCCCGGCGCCCACCGCATCCTGAACGTGCACCGTAACGTGCCCGGCGTCATGAGCGCCATCACCCGCATCGTGTCCGAAGAGAAGGCGAACATCCGCGGCCAGATGCTCGCGACCGACCCGAACATCGGCTTCCTCGTGATGGACCTCGACCAGGAGGTCTCGCGCGCCGTGACCGACGCCATCCGCCGGCTGCCGACCGACATCCGCACGCGCATCGTCTACTGACCCCCCGCCCGTTCTCTCGCCCCCCGTGACCGGTCGGTTACGGCCCGGCAGGGCCGCGGCCCGGGCGCCCGGCCGGCAGGGGGCCGGTGCGCCCGCCCCTCGGGGGGTACGGAAGGCCCCGCGCGTGTCGCCCGTAGGTTGCTTGCGAGAGACGCCCATGGCCCCCCTCCCTCGCCGGCGCTGGCCCGCCGCCCTGCTCTTGGTCGCCCTGCCGCTCCAGGCCTGCGGCGGCGGCGAGCAGGTCCGGGTGCGGGTGCCGCTGCGGCAGAACCCCGAGGGGGCCCTCGTGGCCGAGCGCTGCGTGCTCGACTGCCGCATCCACGCGGGCGCCCTGCCCTCGAAGTACGCCGAGTGCCTGGCGGGCTGCCCCGGGGCCGAGGTCGAGGGCGGCGAGCGCTGCGAGGCCGAAGACCGGGCGCCGAGGGCGGTCTGCGTCGAGTCGCCCCGCGATCCGAACGCCGAGGTCGCCGAGAGCGACGAGCCGAAGAGCAGCGGCCGCGGCGCCGCCGAGGCCGTGAGCGCGGGGTTGAGCATCGCCTCGCTCTTGCTCGACCTCGCCAGCATCGGCAGCAAGAAGCGCAAAGGTGGCGCCGGCACGTCGGGCGGGCGCGAGAGCTCGGGCGCGCGCTCGTCGGGCGGGCACCACGGCGCGGCCTCGCCCTCGCGGGGGCACGCGCCGGCCTCGCCCTCGCGGGGGCACGCGCCGGCCTCGCCCTCGCGGGGCTCGTCGTCGGGGCACTCGCCGGCGAAGCCGAGCGTGAACTGAGGCGCCCGCGCGCACGCTCGTTGCTACCTCGCGATCCGCGCATGGCCCCGACGCACCGCCTTCTTCGCCCTCGCGCCCTCGTCGCCTCGCTCGCCCTCGGCCTCGCGGCCTGCGGCTCGAGCGGCGCGGTGGGCCGGGTGCGCGTGCCCATCGCCTACAGCCCCGTCGGCCCGGCGAAGGCCGAGCAGTGCGTCGCCACCTGCCGCGCCCACCACGGGGCCGACGTGGCGGCGTACGGACGCTGCCTGTCCGAGTGCCCGGGCGCCGAGATCGAGCACGGCCAGCGCTGCCGGGACGTCCGCGAAGGCCCGCGCGCGGTCTGCGTCGAGATGGCAATGCACGCGTCGGGCCCCGGGCGCCCGACCCCCCCGAGCTCGAGCGGCGACGGCGACGATGACGGCGGCGGGGGCTTCGTCGGGGCGCTGCTCGGCGCGATCGTCGGGGGGGCCATCGAGTCGGCCGTCCGCGGCGGCGGCAAGAGCAAGGTGAGCGAGCCCGCCCCCGCGCACGAAGACGCCCAGGCGGCCCCGACGGCGCCACCCGCCCGCGGCGCCGCGCCGCCCGCCCGGGTCGCGGCCGCGCCGACGAAAGAGCACGCCAAGGCGTCGCCCTCGCGCGCCTCGTCGTCGGGCGGCAGGGGCAACGACAAGAAGCCGCGCGTCGAGTGACACGGCCCGCGGGGGGGGGCCGGGCGCGCGCCCGCGGGCCGCGTTTCGGGGGCGACGTCCCTGCGACAATTTTCTAGCGGGCGGGCTTTCGGGCGCCCCTCTACCACGTTCGGCCGGTCGCTTAGGGCTCCGAAGAGCGGCGCGGGGTGAGGTATCCTACGGCGCGATGGACCCCTCGCAGACCTTGGTCAACCCGACGCCGCCTCAACACGAGGCCCTCGCCCGCGTCCGGGTCAAGGTGGTGCGGGGGCCCGACCACGGCCAGTCGATCACGGGCCTGGCGGGCCGGCGGCTGACCGTGGGCGTCGCGCCCGGCAACGATCTGCGCCTGACCGACCCGACGGTGAGCCGCTTCCACCTCGAGCTGCAGCTCGGTCGCGACGGCGTCACGGTCAAAGATCTCGGCAGCCTCAACGGCGTGCTGATCGGGGGGCTGCGCGCGCGCGACGTGGTCATCCCGCTGAACGTGCAGGTGCAGCTCGGCGCCACCGTCGTCAGCGTCGAGGACGCCGGCGAAGAGGCGGCGCCCTTCGAGGGCAGCGCGCCCGAGGTGCCGGGGCTCGTCGGCGTCAGCCGGGCGATGGGCGACGTGGCCCGAAGCATCCGGCAGCTCGCCGGGGCCGACATCTCGGTGCTCATCCAGGGCGAGACGGGCACGGGCAAAGAGCTGGTGGCGACGGCGCTGCACGCGGCGAGCGCGCGGGGGCACGGCCCCTTCGTCGTCGTCGACTGCGGCTCGCTCTCGCCGACGGGCATCGCCTCCGAGCTCTTCGGCCACGAGCAGGGCGCCTTCGCCGGCGCCGACCGCCCGCGCCAGGGCGCCTTCGGGCGGGCGCAGGGCGGCACCATCTTCCTCGACGAGATCGGCGAGCTGCCCCTGCAGGTGCAGCCCGCGCTGCTCGGCGTCCTGCAGCGGCGGCGCTTCCGGCCCGTCGGCGGCGAGAACGACGTCTCGGTCGACGTGCGGGTCGTCGCCGCCACCAACCGCGACCTGCGCTCCGAGGTCAACGGCGGCGCCTTCCGCGCCGACCTCTACTTCCGCCTCGCCGTCGGCCGCATCGTGCTGCCGCCCCTGCGCGAGCGCCCCGAAGACATCGCGCCGCTCGTGCGCCACTTCGTCGCCGAGGCCACCGGCCGCGAGAACCACCTGCCCTTCGACGAGGCGACCTTCGAGACGCTGCGCAAGCAGCACTGGGGCGGCAACGTGCGCGAGCTGCGCAACGTCGTCGAGAGCGCGCTCGCGGTCGGCGAGCTGCAGCTCGACGGGCAGGCCGCCGGCGCCGGGCACCGGCCGCCGAGCCCCTCGCAGCACTACGCCGACGAGGCCGGCGAGGTCCTGCCCTACCGCGAGGCCCGCTCGCGCGCCATCGGCGCCTTCGAGCGCGAGTACTTCACGGGCCTCATCACCCGCTGCGGCGGCAACGCGTCCGAGGCCGCGCGGCGCGGGCAGATCGACCGGCCCTACCTCCTGTCGATCCTGCGCCGCCTCGGCCTGCGTTGAGCGCGAAGGCCCCGCCCGGGGCCGCGCCGGCCGCGGGCGAGGGGGCCGCGGCGGCAGCGAGCGCGGCGCCCGCGGGCCCGCCCGGCGAGGGCGCGCGCGACGAGGTGCTCTTCGGCTGGGACGACACGCCCGGCATCGTCTCGGTCTGGGCCGACCGCGACGGCTCGGCCTTCGTCTGGCGGCGCGAGCGCGGCGCGCTCGTCGTCGCCCGCGAGCGCTTCGAGGCCTGGGCCCTCGCCGCCTCGCCCCGCGACTGGGAGGCCGCCCGCGCCGCCCGCGCCCCCGGCCACGACGCCGTGCGCTGCGACGAGCTCGCGGGCCCCGAGGGCAGCTACCGCTACCGCCTCTCGGCCCCGAGCGCGCGCCGGCTCGAGGCCTTCGTCACCGCCGGCGCCGCCCGCCGGCTCGGGCGCCCCGTCGCCTCGCTGCGCGAGCTCGGCGACGCGTACTACGAGCAGGGCCCCGCCGAGCAATACCTCAGCGCCACCGGGCGCGCCTACTTCGGCGGCCTCGCGTACGGAGACCTCTGCCGCATGCAGATCGATCTCGAGACGACGGCGCTCGAGCCCGAACGGGGGCACATCTTCCTCGCGGCGGTGCGCACCTCGGGCGGCTTCGAGGCGACGCTCGAGGCGACGACCGAGCGCGAGGAGCGCGCCCTCCTCGAGCGGCTCTGCGAGCTCGTCGCGCGGCTCGACCCCGACGTCATCGAGAACCACAACCTCTTCGGCTTCGACCTGCCCTTCCTCGTCACCCGCGCCGCGAAGCTCGGCGTGCCCCTCGCGCTCGGGCGCGGGGGCGAGGCGCCGCGGCCCTTCCGCGTGCCGTCCCGCTTCGGCGGCCGCCTCGAGCTGCGCTACCGGCTGCGCGGCCGCGAGCTCATCGATACGCTCGACGCCGTCCGCCGCTACGACTTCGTCGCCCGCGAGCTGCCGAGCCACCGCCTCAAAGACGTCGCCCGCCACTTCGGCCTCGCCCCCCCGGGACGCACGTACATCGACGGCGCCGACGTCCACGACACCTTCCGGCGCGCGCCCGAGCGCGTCCGCCGCTACGCCCTCGACGACGTGCGCGAGGTCGACGCCCTCTCGCGCCGCCTGCTCGGCCCCGCCTTCGGCGTCGCCCGCATGGCCCCGCGCCGCTACGAGCAGCTCGCCACCGCCGGCCCCGCCATGGGCGTGCTCGAGCCCCTGCTCGTGCGCGCCTACCTGCGCGCGGGCGCCGCCCCGCCCCGCAAAGACCCCTCGCCCCCGCCGGGCCGGCACGCGGGCGGCGCCGTCTTTCTCTTCGCCACCGGCGTCGCCGAGCGCGTCGTCAAGGCCGACGTCGCCTCGCTCTACCCCTCGATCATGCACGCCTACCAGGTCGGCCCCGCCTGCGACCGGCTCGGCGCCCTGCTGCGCGTCGTCGGCGCCCTGCTCGGCCGCAGGCTCGCCCACAAGGCCGCCTCGAAGCGCCCCGGCCTGCCCGCCGCCCGCGCCGGCTACCACGACGCGATGCAGGCGGCGATGAAGCTCCTGCTCAACTCGGCCTACGGCTACATGGGCGCGACCGGCATGGCCCTCTTCGCCGACCTGCGCGCCGCCGACGAGGTCACCCGCCGCGGCCGCGAGCTGCTCGGCGTCGTTATCGGCGCCCTGCGCGAGGGAGGCGCCACCCTGCTCGAGGCCGACACCGACGGCGTCTTCTTCGCCGCCCCCGCCGGCGCGAGCGAAGCGGGCGAGCGCGCCCTCGTCGCCGCCGCCGCCGCGCGCCTGCCGCCCGGCATCCGCCTCGAGTACGAGGGGCGCTTCCGGGCCATGTTCAGCCACGAGGTCAAGAACTACGCCCTGCTCACCTACGGCGGCGATCTGCGCCTGCGCGGCGTCGCCCTGCGCTCGAGCCGCGCCGAGCCCTTCGGCGAGCGCTTCCTGCGCGAGGCCCTGCGCGCCACGCTCGAGGGCGACGTCCCCGCCGTCCGCCGCGCCTTCCTCGCCACCGTCGACGCCCTGCGCTCGCGCGCCCTGCCCACCGCCGACGTCGCCGCCCGCCTGCGCCTCTCGAAGTCGCCCGCCGAGTACGCCAAGAGCCGCCCCTCGCACCGCGAGGCCCCCTACGAGGCCATGCTCGCCTCGGGCCGCACGACCTGGACGCCCGGCGAGCGCGTGCTCGTCTACCGCGCCGAGGGCCGCGGCCACCGGCTCTCGCCCGAGCCCCCCGCCCCCGACCCCCGCGACTACGACGCCGAGCACTACGTCGCGCTGCTCTCGAGCTCGTACGCCGCGCGCTTGCGCAAGGCCTTCGCCCCCGACGACTGGGCGCAGCTCTTCCGCCTCGACGGCCAGCGCGGCCTCTTCGACCCGCCCCTCGAGGGCATCGCGCCGCTAAGGGTGGGGGCCGCGTCAGCGCGGGGGGAGGCGGCGCCGTAACGCCCGGCGTGGGACACGCGCGCAAGGCGCACCCTTCGCGGGGGCATCGGCCAGCGGGCCCGATTCTCGCGCGCCATGGCCCCGCCTGCGACTTACAATGCCTGCGCCATGCGAATCCTGGAGCTGGGGCTCAAGAACATCGGGCCGTTCGACGACGCGCGGGTCGAGTTCTTGTCCCGCGACCGGGCGACGGAGCCGGGGGTGACCCTGCTGACGGGCGTGAACGGCACGGGCAAGACGATCTTGCTCGACGCGATTCGCCTCTTTTTCGGCAAGGGTTACCGCAAGCTAGAGCGAGACATCTGGCGACCCGGGACGCCTGCCGAACTCGAAGTCACCCATACGTTCCATGAGGACGACGCCGTGGACATTGTCGAGCATCATGTGATGCGAGATGCCTTGGAAAAGTCGGTGTCCGGAGTCTGACGACAAGCTCTGGTATTTGCCTGAGAACGTCGAACGAGGGGGGCGCCCTCCGCCCTGGGTTGTCGAGTACATCAAGCGTAGTCGCGTGCTACGACATTTTGAACTGACTAGAAATAATACCATCTCTGCCTGCTGCGGCCAGGAATGGCCCCCACGCCGCAGCCTCGCCAGGCTTGGGCGAGGGCACGGGGCCGGGGGCAGGCTCGGGCGGATGGTATAAGATTAAAGATCGCATGATCGAAGACGGTCGCAAGACGATGACTGCCGAGGAACTCGAGATTCTTCGCCGCTACAGCGACCGATCGCGACCCTTCTCATTGATGATGGAGGCCTACCTTTCGCGCGAGGGATTGTGAGCGTAGCGCGCCGCGCCACCCCGACCCCTGGCCACATCACGCACGGTCGGCATCAAGCCGGCCAGCTTCGCGTCTGCTTGACCTGCCGCCGCAACGCCTCGAGCTCGCCGACGCCCATCGCCTCGAGCCGCGCCCGCTGCTCGCCCGTCGGCTCGAGCCCGAACGCCTCGCACAGGTCGAGCACCGCCGCCCGAAGCCCCTCCGCCTTGCCGCGCGCCTCGCCCTCGGCCCGCACCGCGTCGAGGCCCGCGTAGCCCTTGCGCTCGAGCAGGTTCTGCAGCGTGTGCTCGAAGGAGGCCTCGGGGTCGTAGAGCGCCTCGACCAGCGGCGGGTTCTTCAAGATGCCCGGAGCCTCGAGCCGTTCGCCCGGAAGCCTGGTCTCCATCGCCCGGCCCCTCGCATAAACCTCGACCCGCCTCGGGCCCACCAGACGCACCACCCAGACGAAGCTCGAGCCGGCGGCGAGCAGTTGCCTGATCTTGGTTTGCAGGTCGGCCTCGTCGTGGCCCTGCGCCGCGTACTCGATCGCCAGCGGCGGCGCCTTGGTCGCCCACCCCCCCCTCGGCCGCGCCCATCTCGCCCACCGACAGGTCAGGCGCGCGCAGCGTGCGCTCGCCCAGCACGTGCCCGACGTCGGTGCCGATCTCGGTCACCGACGGGTCGCTGGCCAGCGGCAGCGCCCCCAGCGTGTGCGGGCGGCCGTGCTTGAACTGGGCCGGGGCGCAGTAGGCTCTGTCTGGCGAAGGCGGACCGAGCTCGGCGGCCGAGGGCGCCGCGAATCGGCCGCCGGGCGACGGGAGCCTTCGCCAGACAGAGCCTAGACCGCCCGCCCCTCGCTCAGCTCGTAGCGGTCGCCCTCGCGCAGTTCATCGACGCGCGTCGGCAGGGGGCCTTCGTGGTGGGGCCAGCGCGGCTGCGTCATGCGCTCAAGCGTAGCAGGGGGGCGCGCCAAGATCTCAGGGCGGCACGCCGTCGACAGCCTCACGCGCCGCGGTGGCCGTCAAGGCGCGGGCGGGCCAGCGGTCTGGAGTTGGGGGCAGCTCGCCGCGCCCGGTCGATGCGTAAGCCCATCTCGGATGGGCGGTAGCAGGGGGGGCCAGCGTCGAGGCTTGGGCAGGCGCGTCCTCATGTGCGGTCCGGGCTGACGTGGGGGGGCCTTGCCATGTATAAGTTATGGCTTATATATTCCCGGCCCGGCCCGAACGCGGGCCCAACGCAGGAGAGTCCACGATGAAGGTCGATGTTGCGCGCGCCGTCGGCGCGGTCACCCGCGAGGTCAAGGCGGCCGAGCGCGAAGGGCGCCCGGCGCGCGTCGTGGTCGCCACGCGCGTCTACGACACCGACCCCGACGACGCGTGGGACGCGCTGACGAACCCCGAGCGCGTTCGCCGTTGGTTCCTGCCGCTCGAGGGCGACCTGCGCCCGGGCGGGCGTTACCAGCTCCGCGGCAATGCTGGCGGCACCATCGCGGCGTGCGAGCCGCCGCATCGCCTCTCCCTCACGTGGGAGTACGGGGGCGAGGTCTCCTGGGTCGAGGTGCGGCTCGAGCCGCTCGCCGGCGGCGAGAAGACGCGCCTGACGCTCGAGCACGCCGCCCACGTCGACGACGCCCGCTGGGGCGAGTTCGGCCCCGGCGCGGTCGGCGTCGGCTGGGACTTGGGCCTGCTCGGCCTCTCGCTCTACCTCGACGCCGGCGGCGGGGCCGACGACGTTACTGCGGCCGGGCAGGCCTGGGCGGGCGGCGACGAGGGCAAAGAGTTCATACGCCGTTGCAGCGAGGGCTGGTGCCAGGCCTCGATCGCGGGCGGCACCGATCCGCAGGCGGCGCGCGCGGCGGCCGACCGCACGACGGCGTTCTACACGGGCGGGGCGTAGCCGCGCGGTGTTCGCTTTCGTCGCCTACCACCGCCGTGCCTACGTTCCGCCCGCAACGGGCGGGGCGGTCGCGCCGCGCCGCGTCGGTCGTCATCGACGCGAGCGAGCGGCGCTCTGACTGCCATGCACGCGCTCGACGTGCTCGGCGATCCGGTGCGGCGGCGCATCCTCGAGCTGCTGTCCGAGGGCGAGCAGAGCGCGGGCGATCTGGTCGAGGTGCTGCGCCGCGAGTTCGGCATCTCGCAGCCGGCGGTCTCGCAGCACCTGCGTGTCTTGCGCGAGAACGGCTTTGCCTGCGTGCGGGCCGAGGGGCGGCGCCGGCTCTACGCGGTCGAGGCCGCGCCCTTTCGGGAGGTCGACGAGTGGCTCGACCGCTTCCGGCGCTTCTGGGACGACCGCCTCGACGCCCTCGGCGTCGAGATCGCGCGGGGCAAGAAGGCGCGGGGCCGCGAAGGCCGGCGCTGACCAGGCGACGCGGGCGGCCGGGCGGAGCGGCGGCGCGTTGCCCCGTTCGACGCGAGCCGCGCGTCAGAGCCCGACCAGAGGCGCTTTGCGCCGTTCGACGCGCGCCCGCGGCGTCAGCGCCCGACCAGGACCGCCGTGATCTGCGCCGCCACGCCGACGGCCTGCGCCGCGGCGGCGAGCACCTTCTCGACGTCGGCGATGGTCTTGGCCTCGGCCTCGATCGTCGCGCCGAGCCCGTCGAGCGCCGCGGCCTGGCCCTGCAGGCTCAGCGCGGCGAGCTTGGCCTCTTGCAGGGTGAGGGCGTTGATCATGCTCTCGAGCGCCCGCATGTTCTCGAGCAAGACCCGCAGCTTCGCCTCGTCGGCCTCGGTCGCCGCCTGCACCCGGAAGAGGTAGCGGTTGATCTGCTGCCGCAGGGCCTGCAGGTCTTCGAGCGTCTGGTTCATTTCTTGTTGCCCTCGATGATGACCTGCAGCTCTTTGAGTCTCGCCGCCAGATCGCCGACGGTGCCCCGCAGCGCGGCGAGGTCGTTTCTGGCGTCGGTCTGGGCGACCTTGACCAGCTGGGCGTGGGCGGTCTGCCACTTCTGCAAGAGCCCCTCGTACTTGGCGTACTCGGCCTCGACGCCGCGCGCCTGCTCTTCGAACGAGCTGGCCAGCTCGAAGAACAGGGCGGGCTTGAGCGCGTTGATGTCGCGCCGAAGCTGGGCCGAGGCGCGCCGGTCGGCCCGCTCGCGCTCGAGCGCCTGCTTCACCCGCTCGAGCTCGTCGCGCAGGGCCGCGACCTCGGGGCTCACCTTCGCCGGCTTGGCCGCGCTCGGCGCGGCGCTCGCCGGGGGCGCCGCGGCCGGCGGCGGGGCCGGGGCGAGTGGGGTCGGGGCGGGGGCGGGGGCCGGGCCGTTCGTCGCCAGCCCGTAGAGGCCCTCGATCGCGTTGATGCTCGCCCGTATGTCGTTGCGCTGGTTCGCGACCTCTTGCTTGACCGCCCGGTCGTAGCGCGCCATGGCGGCGAGCAGCCGCTGCACGTGGGGGTCGGCGGCGACGACGTACGCCTCGAGGTCGGCGGCGACGCGCTCTTTGACCAGCAGCTCGGCGAAGGCCTTGAGCGCCGACGCCACGGCGGCGCCCGCCGCGCCCACCTCGTTGCCCGTCGCCGCCGCGACGAAGCCCCCGGCGTTCGTCGAGATGAGCGCGACGTCGTCGCCGATCGTGACCGCGGCGTCGCCGCTCAGGGCCTCGAGCGCGCTGCCGTACCGGCTCAGCACGGCCACGGCGTCGGCGAAGGGCTTGCCGGCGTCGCGCAGCGCGTTGCAGTACTGCTGGTAGCTCAGCGCGGGCCGCCGGCTCGAGGGGTCGGCCTGCACCGCGATCGCCTGGTTGAAGAACTCTTCGTAGGGCGGGCCGAGGCCCGCGCCGAGCTTCTCGTGGGCCAGCCGATCGTTCAAGTAGGCCAGGTACGCCCGCTTCTTGCAGACCGTGTAGACGGTCTCGGGCTCGCTGCCGGCGACGGCGACGGCGTCGGCCGTGGTCTTGCCGTAGGCGTTCGCCGCGTCGATGATTTGAGGCTGCGGGCAGCCGACGAGGCCGCCCGAAAGAAGAAGCAATGCCGCTGCCCCGGCGCGAAGACCCACCTCGCCCTCCTGCGTTGCGCGACGGCCGGCGCCCCGTCGGCGCCGGCGCCACCTGCCAGATTTACCATGCGACGAGCCGCGCCGGGGGGTATTCTGGCGGGCCGATGTTGGCTTCGAGGCGGCGGGCAAGGCGCTGGGCGGGCGGCGTCGGCGCGTCGGGGGTAGGGCGCCGGGCGGGCGCCGGCGCGTCGCGGTGGCGTTGCGCCGCGGGCAGAGGCTCGGCATGAGCGCGGGGCGAGAGGGCAAGCCGGCGGCGCCGCGGCGCAGCGCGATGGTCGGCTGGTACGACCCGCGGCAGCTGCTCGTCACCGGCATGCAGACGGTGGTCTCGTCGCTCTTCGGGCGCCGGGCCGACTTTCGCCTGCTGCAGTCGCTGCAGGCCGAGGCGATCGACGTCGACTACCGCAAGGAGGCCGAGGTCTGGGTCGACTACATCGCCGACGTCGGCGACGGCTTCAACCCGACCTACGCGCTCGCGCGCACGCTGGCCCGGCCCTCGCTCACGGTCCGCGGCGAGCGGGGCGACGAAGAGCTGCCCCGCGGGCGCATTCTCGTCATGGGCGGCGACGAGGTGTACCCGACCCCGAGCCCGGCGCGCTACCAAGAGCGCCTCGTCATGCCCTACTCGTGCGCCCTGCCCGACGCGCAGCCGAAGGCGGTCGACCTCTTTGCCATCCCCGGCAACCATGATTGGTATGACGGCCTCGCCAGCTTCATCAACCTCTTCTGCCACGGCCACCGCATCGGCGGGTACGCGACGCCGCAGAAGCGCAGCTACTTCGCCCTGCGCTTCGCCGGGGGCTTCTGGCTCTTCGGGGTCGACGTGCAGCTCGACGGCGACCTCGACAACCGCCAGCTCGAGGCCTTCTGCCGGCTCGAAGGCGTCGCGCGGGGCGACCGCGTCATTCTCTGCGTCGCCGAGCCCTTCTGGGTCTACGAGGCGCGGCGCGCCCGGACGGGCGGCCCCCCCCCACCTTGGCGGTCGAACCTCGAGCGGCTCGAAGACCACCTCGCCGCGCTCGGCGCGACCGTGGTGCTCAAGATCGCGGGCGACCTGCACCACTACCGCCACCACGCCCCCCGCCGGGGCGGCCCGCACCTGGTCACCGCCGGCGGCGGCGGCGCCTTCTTGCACCCGACGCACACCCGGCCCGTCAACGAGATACCCATCGGCGCCCCGCCCGGCGAGCGCACCCACGAGCTCGCGGCGCAGTACCCCGACACGAAGACCTCGTTTCGGCTCAGCTTTCGCAACCTCGCCTTCCCCTTTTATAACCCATACTTTGGCCTGACCACGGGCGCCGCCTACATGATCCTGTCGTGGGTCATGCCCCCGCCCGCCCTCGCCTGGGAGCGCCCCGCCCCCGAGGCCCTCGGCCTGCTCTTGCGCTCGGGCTTCGAGTCGCTCGCCCTCGCGCCCTCGGGGCTGCTCTGGGTGCTGCTCATCTTGCTCGGCTTCGTCGCCTTCACCGACGCCGACCGCCGCGCCTTCAAGTGGGGGGCGGGCCTCCTGCACGGCTCGGCCCACCTCGCCGCCTCGCTGCTCGTCGCCTCCGTCACGCTGCACCTGGCCGGCCCCGAGGTGCACACCGACGCGCTCTACGCGCGCCTCGCCGTCTCGCTCGGCGGCTTCGCCGGCGGCTACCTCGTGGGCGGGCTGCTGATGGGCATCTACCTCTTGATCGCCGTCACCCTCTTCGGCTGCCACGACAACGAGGCCTTCTCGTCGCTCAAGATCGAGGGCTACAAGAACTTCCTGCGCATGCGCCTCGACGAGAAGGGCCTGACGGTCTGGGCGCTGGGCCTGCGCCGCGTGCCGCCCGCCCGCGCCTGGCGCTGGGTCGACCAGGGCGAGGGCAAGGGCCACTACGAGCTGCGCCCCGGCGTGCCCGAGCCCGCGCCCGAGCTCGTCGACCGCTTCGAGATTCGCATCGACGGGGGCTCGGGCTAGTGGGGTGACGGGGGCGGGCCTCATGCTCGAGCTTTCCGCGCCCGATGCGCTTGCTACGCGCGCGGGTGCTCGGCCCGAAAGCCCTGACCTCGGCGACGCCCGGGCTGCCGCGCCTCATGGCGCGCCTCAAAAGCGGGTGTAGTCGACCTGCTCGAGCGCCTCGACCCGTCGCAAAAAGGCTTCGGCCTCGGCACCCGCCCGCTGGCCGATGGCCCGCCACCGTTCGGCCACGGCGACGGCGAGGTCGGCCTTAACGTCGAACGCGATGGCCTCACTCGCCTCGCGCAGGGGGGCGGCGAGGGCGCTGCAATCGGTGGCCTCGACGAGCCGGCCCTGCTCGAAGACGAGCTCCGCGAGCGAGGCGTACGACAGAAACGGCCGAAACCGGCGCGCCTTGGCGATGACCCCCGCGCCCAGAAGAAAGGTACCGGACAAGGGCCAGGCGAGACCGAGCGCGTCGTACCCGTGCGAGAACGTCTCGCCCGCCACGGCGGCCGCCGCGACCCCGTTCACGGGCGGGGGCTCGTGGCTATTCGCCAGCAGCCGTTCGACATACACCCCCCCGCCTCGCACCTCGTACTCGAGCGCAAACCCACGAACATCGGCCGTGCGGCCGCCCGGCCACAACGCCAACCCGAACCGCGCCGGCTCGAAGCGCGGCTCGCCGCTCATGGCGAGCAGCACCCAGGTGCGGCCTTCGAAGCGAACCTCGTCTCGAATGACTTCGGTCATGGCGAAGGCGGGGGCGATGGTGAAGCAGCCCGCCCCTCCGCGAGAAAGTACCACCCGCTGCAGAAGGGTCAACGCTTCGTGCTCCGCGCGCAGGTGGTCGCGGAAGCGCACGGCGCTCGCCAAAGGCCCCGCCAGAGGCCAGGCGGCGACCCTCGCAGATCGTCGGTGGTGCCCTTCCGCACGTCGCCGATGGCTCGTCCCATCGCTTGGGTGCGCCCGAGGCCTGCGAGCAAAGACAGGCCCATCGTTTTGATGCGTTCGCGGCTTGAAACGATGCCACAACCCACCTCAAACGAGCGTCCGCGGGCTGAAACGAAGGCCTGACCCATGCTTTGGGTGCCCCGAACCGCTTCCAACGATGGGCCAAGCCATCGCGGCGATGCGAAAACGGGCCAAAAGCATGGGTCGGCTCTTGGCTCCGGGCCCTCGACGCCTTCGGACGATGGGGCAACCCTTCGCCCCCGCCCTCCGACGCCCTCGGGGGATGGGGCAGCCCTTCGCCCCCGCCCTCCGATGCCCTCGGGGGATGGGGCAACCCTTCGCCCCCGCCTGTGGGCGCAGTCGGGTGATGGGTCGGCTCTTCGCCCGTGCCCGGGGCACCGGCGCAGAGAAAAAAATCGACGCGGGGCAAGCAACTGGGGTCACCCCTGGCCGAGAGGGACAACAGAAGGTGCGCCGAAGGGCCCCCGCAGGAGGCGGGGTCAGGCGGCGTGCCAGCCGTCGCCGACCACCTCGAACGAAGAGTGTCCCATGGCCCGTCTGAACCCTCGCTCCACGTTTCGCGCCCGAACCGCCGAAGCACCCTCGGTCGCGGCCGGCCCCGCGTCTCCGCTCGGCTCGGCTTCGGCCGAGGCTTCCGCCGCTGTTTATGCCTTGTCGTTCACCGAGGGGGCCGCAGCCTACGAGCGCATTCGGGGCGCCCTCGACGCCGTGCGAGCCGAAGAGCTCGGCGTCATTCGGGCGACACCCACCGTGGCGGTCGCGGTCGTGTTCGGGGCCCTGCCCAACATCGAGGCTCGGTTGGGCGAGATACGCGAGGCGACGCCCAGGCTCGACTTCGACGAGCTCGGGCGGCTGCGCGATTACACCCAGGCCCTCTATTACCTGCACCTGATGACGACCCCCGCCGAGGGGGCGGCGGCCGATCTGCCGGCGCTCTTGGCCGAGGCATCGCCGCTGCGCGCCCGCTTGCTTTCGATGGCCGAGACGTTGGCGCTCTTCGAGCATGTCTCCGCCGAGCGCGTCGCGGACATTCGTAGCGGCTCGGGGCACCTCGACACCGCCGAAGATCTCGGCGCCCTCGTGCGGCTCTTCCGCGAGCTCGACCCGGCCCTCGCGGCGAAGACGCCGGTGAGCGAGGCCATGCTCGAGCGCGCGGGCGAGCTGAGCTTTCAGATCGTCGCCGCGCTCGGCCGCCGCAAGGTCGGCAGCGACGGGGCCGGGGTGCCGAGCCGCCTCGAAGACGACAAGGCGCGGGCCTTCCGGCTGATGGTGCGCACGTACGACCAGGCGCGGCGGGCGCTACGCTTTCTGCGCTGGAGCGAGGGCGACGCCGACGCGCTCGCGCCCTCGATCTTCTCGGGGCGCCGCCGCCACCCGGGCGCACCGGAGGGCGAAGCGCCGGAAGAGGAGAAGCTGGATCAGCTCGGGCGTGACGGGGCGCGGTAGAGGGGCGCCAATCTGCGCACCCGTGTTGAAGCGGCCCGAGGCCACCTCCGCCCGCAGCGTCGCCTGCCGCGCGGCCGTCAGGTACGAGGTGCGGCCGCGCCCCCAGCCGCCCCGATGCCGGCGCACTTCGTCGAGGCCGCCGACGCGGTACAAGAGAGGCGCGCCGGGCGGCTGCGGGCGGCGCTCGGCGGGGCGCGCGGCCGAGCGGGGGCGTCGCCCGGGCGGGGCAGCCCTTCGCGGCGCTCGAGCCGCCGCCTCAGCGGCAGGCGAACGACGCGCTCGGGTTCTCGTTGTCGCCGATGTCCTCGGAGCGACCGATGCCGAGTTGGCCGTGGTCGTTGTCGCCCCAGCACACGATCGCGCCGCTCTCGAGGACGGCACAGCTATGCAGGCGGCCCGCCATCAGGCGCTCGGCGAGCCCGCCGAGGTCGACCAAGAGAGACGGGTTGTTGATGGGCTCGTCGTCGCCGATGCGCTCGGCCTTGCCGTAGCCGAGCTGGCCCTGGTCGCCGTAGCCCCAGCAGCGCACCCGCTTGCTGCCGGCCAGCCGCGCGCACGAGAAGTCGAGGCCGACGCTGACCTCGAGCACCTTGGTGCCGGCGCCGAGATCGACGTCGCCCTTCATGTCGGGCACTTCGTCGGAGGCGTCGCCGATCGTCATGAGGGCGTAGTTGGTGATGCCGCCGGTGGTCACCTGCCAGCCCGCCTGGCCGAACTTGTTGGCGCCCCAGCAGCGCAGCGCGCCCTCGGTGGTCACGGCGCAGAAGTGGCCCCACTGGCCGGCGAGCTGCTGGGCCCGCCAGGCGGTCTCGCCGTTGGTCTGGCGGACGTTGACGGCGCCGATGGTTCGCGGCGTCTCGTCGGGCCCGTCGCCGCGGTTGTCGCCCTTGCTCCCGTAGCCGAGGCTGCCGTCTTCGTTGAAGCCCCAGCAGTAAACGAGGCCGTCTTCCGTGCCGCCCCCGTCGACGGGCACGCCCTTGGTCAGCGCGCAGCTACGCTGGTAGCCGAGCGCCACCTGGGTCACCTCCCCGGGGATGTCGACGTTGCCCATCGTCTCGGGCGTGCGGTTCGGCACGGCGCCGACGGGCAGGGTGTCGCCGTAGCCGAGCTGCCCCTTGTCGTTCGCGCCCCAGCAGCGAAGCTTGCCGCCTTCGAGCAGGGCGCAGGCGTGGTCGAAGCCCGTGAAGACCTGAACGGGGCGCACGTTGCCGAGCGCCACGTCGGGGGTCGCGCAGGGCGTGCCGAGGGTGCCGACGGCGTCGCCCGGGCGCCCGAGCTGGCCCTTGTCGTTCAGGCCCCAGCAGCGAACCTTGTCGTTCTCGAGCAGCGCGCACGCCTGCTCGGCGCCGATGGCGACCTGGCGGGCGGGCGTGTCGAGGTAGACGCGGGGCGCGTTGGTCGACAGCTCGCCGCACTCGTCGCCGTACTTGGTGAGCGAGCCGTCGCCCCGCAGCCCGTTCTGGCCGGTGCCCCAGCAGTGCAGCGCCTTGTCGGCCGTCAGGCCGCAGCTGTTGCGGCTGCCGACGAAGAGCTTGTCGATCGCGTACTCGGTCGGCTCTTTCGGCACGGGCAGCGTGGCGGGCACGCCCGCGCAGAGGTTCGCCTGGCCGCCCGCGCCCGCCTGCCCGGCCGCGCCGGCCTGGCCGCCCTGGCCGCCCGTGCCCGGCGAGCCCGCCGTGCCGCCCGTGCCCCCGCCCCCGCCGGTCGTGCCCCCGCCGCGCCCCGCCCCCTCGCCGCCGCCGCCCACGCCGGCGACGCCCGGCCCCGCGCCGCCCGTGCCACCCGCGCCGGGGCCCGCGCCGCCGAACCCGTCGGCCGGCGGCAGCGAGTTCTCGTCGATGCCGAAGAGCACGTTGCACCCGGCCGCCGTGAGCAGCGCCGCGACCGAACCGAGCTCGAGCTTGCGTACGAAGTTCCGCATGAACCAGTCCCCTCTCCGCGCGCCGTCGTCGCGCCGCGCGTCGCTCAGAAGCGCCCCACGATCGTGAACCCACCCGGCGCGATCGCGACGCCCGTGCCGGCGCCGCGGGCCGCGCCCGCCTTCGCAGGCGAGACGAAGAGAACGTAGGCGCCCGCGGCGACGCCGGCGAGCCCGAGCCCCAGGCCCGCGTTGGCCACCCAGGCCTGGGCGTCGGCCCGGTCGAGCACGTCGAGCGCCTTGTCTCGATCGGGGCAGCCCTTGCTCGTCGAGCACAGGTCGTCGACCTTCGCGTAGTTCGCGATCGCCATCGCGCCGAAGACCGCGCTGACGCCCAGCGCCGCGAGGCCGCCGCCGGCGAGCGCGTACCCGAGCGTCGGCCGCCCGGGCGCCGCGTCCGCGCCCCGGCCCGCCCCGCCGGCCGGGACGGGTGCCGCCGGGCCGGGGGCGGCGCCCGACGCGAGCGGCGCGAGCGCGGGCACGTCGACCATCACCGCCGACCCCGGGCCCGCGACGCGCACCGAGGCCCGGAAGGGCGCGTAGCCGCCCGCCTCGGCCGTCACGACGTGGTCGCCCGGGTCGGCGGGCTGGCGGGCGCCCGCCGGCGAGGCGTCGACGACCTCGTGATCGAGCTTCACAAGGAGCCCGGGCACGGCCCCCGCGACGCGCACGATGACGTGCGACAGCTTGGGCTCGAGCGCCGAGACGCGGCGGAGCGCCTCGGCCCGGTGCTCTTGATCGCCCCGGTCGGCCGCCAGGCGCGCGGCCGACAGGAACTCGGCCCGCGCCGAGGCGAACCTGCCCTGCCGCTCGCGGCAGTCGCCGAGGTTCAGCAGCGTGCCCGACGACGGGTCGAGCCGCTGGCTCTCGCTGAACAGCTCGCAGGCCTCGCCCACTCTGCCGTTTTTGAGCAGGCGCCGGCCCTCTTGAAAGAGCACGTCGGCCGCGCTCGGGTTGGCCCGCAGCGCGCGGGGCGAGGCGACCAGCGCCGCGCCGGCGGCGAGCAGGCAGGCCAGCGCCCGGCGCGGCCTCGGGGGGGCGGCGCGCGAGCCGCGCAGAGGGTCGGTCGGCATGGCGGTGGTCACCGTCGGTCGTAGAGGGTCTTGGCGGACGGGGCCGGGGGCGGAGGCGCGCCGCCCGGCTCGGGCCCCGCGCCGCGTTCGCCGCCGGCGGGGGCGGCCGGCTCGTCGGCCCGCTCGGCCTTGGGCTTCACGAGGGTCTTGTCGCCGGGCTTGGCCGCCCCGCCGGGCGGCGGGCGCCGCCGGGCGCCCGGGGTCGACGCGCTCGGCGCCCCTGGCGGGGGCGCGTCGTCGGCGGCGACGTCGACCGGCACGACGACGGGCGCCGGCGCGTTCGGCGCGGCCGACCCCGCCGGGGGCGAGGCGGGCGGCATCACGTTCGCCGACGCGACGTTGACGTCGCCGTTGATCTCGGCGCTCTTGGTGCGGGCCGAGACGAGCGCGACCATCGCGCCGAGCGCCGCGACCCCCGCCAGCGCCCGAAAGGAGGTGACGCGCGCGGGCCGCAGCGAGTTCGTCTCGACGCTGCGACCGAGCATCACGCTGGGCGGCAGCGTCGTGGCCACGCTCGCCCCGTGGTCGTGGTCGCCCCCGACCGCCACGAACGCGCCTCGCGAGGGGCGCGCGGGCGGCGCCTCGCCCGCCAAGAGCGCCGCCGCCTGCCCGCCCGAGCCGCGGGGCGGCGCCACGCCCTTGCCCCCGCCCCGCGACGACGGCCCCGGGCCCCCGTCGCGCGACGACGGCGGCTGCCCCGACGGGCGCGGGGCGGGCGCCGAGAGGGCCGCCTCGCCTTCGTACGCCCCCTCATCGTCGTCGTCGTCGGCGTCGCCCGTCGCCGCGGGAGCAGGCGCGTCCGGCTTGAGCGAAGCCCGCGCCTTGCGGGCGAGCTCGGCCCGGGCGGCCGACGCCTCGGCCTTCGAGAGCCCGACCCCCCCGGCCAGCGCGAGGTCGAGGGCCGCGATCGCCGCGCCCGCCGAGGCGAAGCGCGCCGAGACGTCGCGGTTGACGCAGCCGAAGAACCACGCGTCGAAGGCCGCCGGCAGGCCCGGCGAGACGCCGAGCGCCGCCGCGCGCTCGGTCGGGGGCACGAGCGGCTGCACCAAGATCTCGTTGAGCAGCACCCCGATCTCTTCGCCGCCGCGCGAGGTCGCGAGCCAGTACTTGCGCCCGGTGAGCAGGTAAAACGCGATGAGCCCGAGCGCCCAGACGTCGAGCCGCGGCGTGACGGGGCCGCTCGTGAACTGCTCGTACGCCATGAAGGGGGGCGTGCCCCGCACCTGCTGGCTCTGCCAGACGCTCTCGGAGAGCAGCTTCGCGATGCCGAAGTCGAGCACCTTGACGACGGCGCGCCCGCCCTCGCGCGCCGCCAGAAAGAGGTTCTCGGGCTTCAGATCGCGGTGCACGATGGGCGCCGGCCGGCCCTCGCGGTCGACGTAGCCGTGCGCCCGGTCGAGCGCCTCGGCCACCTGGCGCAGCACCACCACCGCCTGCGGGCCCGGCAGCGGCCCCTGGCCGGCGACGAGCGCCCGCAGGGTGCAGCCGCGCAGGAGCTCCATCGCGAGGAAGGGCACGCCGGCCTTCTCGTCGAAGCCCGCGTCGAGCACCCGCACGACGTGCTCGCTGCCGATGCGCGCCGTCACCCGCGCCTCGAGCTGAAAGCTGTCGACCGCCGCCTTCGACGCCAGCACGTGCGGGAAGAGCACCTTGAGCGCCACGCGCTCTTCGGTCGCGAGGTGCTCGGCCGCGTAGACGACGCCCATGCCCCCCTGAGCGATCCGCTCGAGGACCCGGTAGCGCCCCGCGAAGATCTCCGCACCCGAGAGCATCGGCCGGATACTAACCGAAGCTCGACCCCAGCCGCGAGGGCATAGGACAAGATTCGGCAGCCCCCGGCAGCCCCCGGCAGCCCCCGGCAGCCCCCGGCCCCCCCTCGCCCCCCGCCTCCGCCCGCCGCGCGCCCCCACCCGGAGGGGCCATGTAAGTCGCCCGGGCGCGCGCGCCCCCGCCCGGCCGGCGCCCCGCGCGCCGGCCCGAAGCCCCGTCGGCTTTCATCCACATTGCTCCGAAGCGACAGACGCTCGGGCCGCCGACATGCCGACCAAGAATGTGTCGATCGTCACGTCGAGCCCGGTCGGGCGAGAGCCCCCCTCGCCCGGCGACCGCTCTGCTCTCACCCGGCTGGGCTCAAACCCACGACTCGAGGTGGCCGAGCAAGGTGCGCGACGGCGGCGGCTTGCGGTCGTCGTTCGGGGCGGCGAGCGGCTCGACGTGCCAGGGGAACGCGTCGACGAGCACGGGCGTCGGGTCGGGGGCGAGCGGGGCGACGAGGCCGATGCACCAGAGGTCGAGGGCGCCGCCGTCGGCGCACACGCGCGTGCGGACGAAGTGCTCGAAGCCCGGGTGCGCGAGGGCGGTGAAGGCCTGGTGCTGCTCGAGGCCGGTGGCGGTGAGCGCGGCGATGTAGGCGCTGAAGGCGAGGGCGCCGATGCCGCCGCGCGAGACGCCGATGCCGAGGGCGGGGGCGAAGAAGGCGATGCAGAACGTGTGGGGTATCAGTCTTTTTTTCGGCATTCGGCGGTCTTTCCAGTGTCAACGGAAGCGGCGCAGGGCTTGGCGCCCGTGCCGCCACGAGCGAGCCGGGCCGACGCGCGGGTGCCCAGTCGAGCCCCCGTTGGCTTGCCGAACCCCCGCCGAGCCCTGCGCCATTTTTGTTGATAATGGCAACCGCCGCCGAAGCGTCATCCGATCGAGCACTATCGGTGGGCGAGGGACTGGTGGCGAGCGCAAACTTCAACCGCAACGGAAGCGCCGGCCGCCCCCACCCCGGCGTGGGAGCCCGTCAAGGGGACGACCCGAGGCGAGGTTGCTTTTGATAGTTGCGATTGCGCCGACGCCGCCCTTGACCCCTTTCCAAATTCGTTGAGCCTGCGTCTCTATATAAATAGGTTTCGCCCTCGGCGACTGTGCAAAAATTACTTCCCGTTCTTGGACGTTCGATACGATGTCGGGGCCCATGGCAGAGCAGAGCCATGGCGGGCGTCCACGTCCATCGGTGCGCGTGCGGGGTATGCCGAGGGCCGGGGGCCCGCGCGGTCAAGTAGGCCCATCGGCGCCTGAACCTCGTCCTCGCGTACGCCGACAAGCGACAGCGGCGCTGGGTCGCCGCCCTCGAGTCGCCGCGCTTGGAATACGGCGGCATTCGCGCCGTCGCACGGATCACAGGCCTCGACGAGAAGACCATTCGCCGGGGCCGCCGTGAGTTGGCCGCCGGCGCTTCGCGTGCCACGCCGGCGCGCGTGCGACGTCGGGGCGCCGGGCGGCCGCGCGTCGAGAAAACTCGACGAGGCGATGGCGCGCGCGGCCGACGACCTGCTCGGCGAAGTGGGGGCGACGGGCTCGGCGAGGGCGAGCGCGGGCTGCTCGGCCTGCCCCGGCCCTGCCCCCGCCTTGCCGGGCGAACCGCGGGCGGCCCCGGCCTGCGCCCTCGTCGTGAGTCGGGAAGGGCGGCCCGAGCCCGGCCGAGGTGGCGGCGTCGCCGCCCGAGGCGGCGGCGTCGTCGGCGCCGGTGCTCGAACGCTGGCGCCGGCCTTCGGGGGCGGAGCGTGGCGCCCGAGCCGACCGCCCTCGGGGCGCGCGACCTCAGTTGATCACGAAGTAGTCTGCCTTGTCGTTGTTCTCGTCCCCGACATAATCCGACTTGGATTTGGGGTATTCGGTCCAGAGCCATTTTTCCTTGTTGTCTTTTTGGTCGTATACCCAGATCTTCTTGTTGATGTTGTTGGCCCAGCAGGAGACCTTGTCCTTCAGGCCGTAGCCGTTAAAGTAGACCTTGTCCTTGTACTTCTTCTTGAACTCCAGCCGCTTGCCTTTGTAGTCCGCGTGTTCGTAGAAGCAGTACGAGTGCTTGTCGCACTCTTTGTCCCCCGCCGCGGGCTGGCTGTCCGCGAGGCTCAGGCCGGTGCCTTCGTCGCGGGCCGCCTCCTCGTCAGCCGGAAGCTGCCGCGCGGCGGCGCTCGGCGGGCGGGCCTGCTGCTCGCCAGGGTAGGGGAACGCCAGGACGACGGCGCCGCCGTCCCAGACGATCTCGTAGGGGCTGAGCTGCGTGCCGCCGTACGCGGCGAGATGCGTGTCGATCTGCCGCTGGAGCGCGCCCTCGGGGGGCTCGGGGGCCGCCGCCGGCGGGGCGCCCCCCTCCGACACGTCGCCTCCGAGGGGCTCGGCGTCCGTCGTCGGCGGGGCGCCCCCCTCCGACGCGCAGCCTATCAGGCAAGCGGCCGAGGCGAAGAAAGCGAACGGCAAGGCGGCGAGTGAGATGCTTTTGCTCATGGTAAACTCTCCTTCTGGTGAATCCATCAGAATAGCCGACGATGTGCTCGAGCTCCCTCTGCAATCAGAATGCCCCCTTTCTGCTCAGACAAGCACGCGCCTGAGCACGCGTTCGCCGCGCCCGCAAGGCCGCGGCAGAGGTTGGTAAGAAGACAACGCCAAGCGCCCAAGCGTTCGCGAGGCCGGCGCGCTTGCGGCGCCTCGGGCCACGCGATCGCCGAACGATACCCTCGACGCACCCCGACGCAAGCGGTCGACGCCATTTTCAAAAAATTAAAATTGGTGCGCGCCGTCGGGCCGGCCCGCGCCGCGCGAAAGTTGGCGTCGGCGGGCCGATCGTCGGCTTCGCTACGCTTCGCCTCGAGGTGTGTTCTTCGACTCCGCCTCGGCCGATAGTCTTTGCCCCCTCGGCGCCGCTAGGGTTCGGCTCGCGCATCCATCGAATCGGGTAAACCCTCGAGAATAAGGTCGGGGGGCGCCTCGGCGCCCGCGGGGGCGGCGCCGCTCGACCTCGTCGGCCCAGGTTTGCTCAAGCGCGTCATGGCAGGCTCGCGCTCTTCCGAGGACTCGCCCCGGCTCGAGATAACTCGGCGCTCTCGAGCTTCTGGCGGATGTCCTCGCCGACCTGCCAGGTGCCGACCGGTGCAGGCCCGGCGTACGGGCCCGGCGCTCCCGAGAGGTCGGGCGGCGGGGGCGCTTGACCTTGCTCGCCGCCGCCCCAGCGCGCGACGGCGCCCGCCGAGGTGACACCGCACACGTGGCGCTCGCCGGACGCCAGCGTCTCGAAGCGCAGCGGCGGCGTCGCCGCGACCAGGGCGGCGTCGTCGCCCCAGCAGGTGACGACGCCGTCCCGGCCCAGCCCGCAGGTGTGGTCGGGGCCGGCCACGAGCTGCCCGAAGGCGCGCCGGACGCGCGACCTGTGCGACGCGATCGCCACGCTGCCGGACGGGCGCTGGCGCAGCGTCGACGGGAGCGCCGACGGGCGGGTCGAGCGGCAGGTGGCCGAGGTCGACTTCGCGCGCCAGAGCTGGCAAGAGGCGGGCGTTCGCGTGCGCGTGGTGGCGGTGCGCTCGCGCGAGCGCGACCACGGAAAGCGCGTCTACGTGTGGAACGACCTGGACTTCACCGTGCAGGCCTTCCTGACCAACGACGCCTTCTCGGACGGCGACGAGGTGGCGCGCCGGTACGACGCGCGTGCCGGCCTCGAGCCCTTGAACGCGCCGCTCTACGTCGGCTGGCTGGCGGCCCACGCCGACGACGAACACGACGAAGACGACGAGCCGCCCGAGCCGCCCCTGCCTCCGGGCCTGCGGGCGCCCTCGCGCGCGCGCGGGGCGCTTTGCGAGCTACTCGACGTGCCCGCGTCGTTGTTCGAGGCCGCGGCGGCGGCGAGCGCGGCGCCGGCGAAGGCCGCGGCCCCGACCGAGCGCGCGTTCGTGGCCTGGCTCGCCGCGGTGCCGGAGCGGCAGCGAAAGGCCTGGCTCAAGCGGGCGGCCTGGGGCAAAGAGCTCGGCGTCGGGGCCGAGGTGCTGCGCAGCTTTCAGAAAGAGACCTCGAAGCCGGCCGTGGCGACCAAGAGCGGGCGTAGCGTCGGCGAGCTCGTCGCCGCGGCGTGCGGCATCGAAGACGCGAACGAAGCTCGTGCGGCCGCGGCTGCGCGCAAGAAGGCCAGCGCCCAAGAGCGCGCCCGGCGCGAGCGCCGCGAGCAGGTCTACGCCGCGCCCGAGAGGGCCTGGGCCCGCGTCGACGAGCTCGTCCCGACTGGGCGCCCCGAGGCCTACGCCCAGGCCGCCGAGCTTCTCGTCGATCTGCGCAGCCTCGCGACAGAAAAGGGCGAGCTCGAGCGCTTCAAGCGCCGGCTGAAGGGGGTTCGCGATCGGTACGTGAGCAAGGTAAAGTTTCACCAGATGCTCGCGAGCGAGAAGCTCTACGCGCGTTGAACCGCGGCGCCCCCGGGAGGGGCGCCGCGAGCCCGCGCGCCTCGCGCCGGTCGCTGGCCTCGGGCGGCACGTGCGTCAGGACGCCGGCGAGGTCTACCGCCGCCTGCTCGAGGGCGGGGGCGCCCTGACGACGAGCGTCCCGCCCTTTGCGGGCGGCCCCGGCCCAAGAAGGAAGGGGGGGGAGAGCTGCGGGCGGCCAACCCCACGCTCGCGCCCGGCGGGGGGGAGAGCTGCGGGCGGCCAACCCCACGCTCGCGCCCGGCGGGGGGCGCGGGGCTGATTTTGGCGCCGAACGAGCCCCGAGAAAAAAATCGTCATCGAGCAAGCAACTGGGCCGGGGGCTGGCCGAGGGGAAGACAGAAGGTGCGTGGTGACGGGGCTGACGTCGGGCCCGGCGGCGCGCCGGCGGTCGATGACCGCGTTTTTTCTCTCTCTTCTCACCCGAAAGGCTACGTCTCATGGCTCGTCAAAAGTCTACCCCCCATTCTCCCGCCCGAACGGCGGAGGCCTCCGCCACCAACCCCCGGGCAAGCCCCTCGGCCTTCGCGGGGGGCGCGTCTGACCCCCAGGTAAGCCCCTCTTTGTCGTTTGCCGAGGGGGCCGCGGCGTACGTGCGCATCGAAGATGCCATCGACGCCATGACCGACAAAGAGGTCGGCGTCGTGCGGCAGTACATCACCCTGGCGGTGGCCATTGTGTTCGGGGCGCTGCCCAACATCGGGGCGTACCTGCCCGCGATGCGCAAGGCGACGCCCGAGCTCGACTTCGACGAGCTCGACCGGCTGCCCGACTACGTTCAGGCCCTCTATTACCTCCACCTGATGACCATGTCGCCCGAAGAAGCGGCGGCCGATCTGTCGGTGCTCTTGGCCGAGGCGGGGCCCCTGCGCGGGCGACTGCTCTCGGCGGCCGAGATGATGGTGACGTTCGGGCATTTCTCGGCCGAGCGGGTGGCGAACATTCGCAGCGGCACGGGCCACATCGATACGGCCGAAGATCTCGGCTCTCTCGTGCGGCTCTTTCGCGAGGCGGGCCCCGAGCTGACGGCGAAGACGCCGGTGAGCGAGGCCATGCTCGAGCGGGCGGGCGAGCTGAGCTTTCAGATCGTCGCCGCGCTCGGCCGGCGCAAGGTCGGCAGCGACGGGTCGGCGCCGAGCCGGCTCGTGCGTGACAAGGCGCGGGTGTTCCGGTTGGTGGCGCGCACGTACGACCAGGCGCGGCGGGGGCTCTCCTTCTTGCGCTGGAAGGAGGGCGACGTCGACTCCCTCGCGCCCTCGATCTTCGCCGGTCGGCGCCGCAGCCGGGGCGCCCCGGCAGGCGAAGCGCCGGGGGGCGACGACGCCCCGGTCGACCCGGACGCGACGGGTACGCAGTAAGCGCGCCGAGCGCAACGCCCCCGACGGCCCGGACGCGACGGGGGCGCAGTAAGCGCGCCGAGCGCAACGCCCCGGCGGCCTGCAGGCGAGGTAGGTTCTCTCTGTGGGCCCCGGGGCGCTTGCCCGGCCGACGCCTGGCCGGCTCACGGGCGGCAGGTAGTACCCCTCGAATGCCGAGACGTCGGCCGCGTTTAGGTACACACCTAACTTTGTTCTCGTCTGGATTCGGATAAAACATCTAGCCGCAACCAGAGAGATTTCTTACGATGGTGTTCGGTCGAACGAAGACGATCGTGGGCGTTCGGGGGCGGGCCGTCTGGCCGCTCTCTGGTTTCTTCGGGGCGGGCTTTGCACATGAACCCTGACGAGCTCCCTTCGGTTGGCGACACGCTGGTCGGCAAGTATCGACTCACCCGCAAGCTCGGCCAGGGCGGCATGGGGGCGGTGTTCGAGGCGACGCACCTGCGCCTCGGGCAGAAGGTGGCCATCAAGGTGGTGCTGCCCCAGGTGGCCGAGCGGCCCGAGCTCGCCTACCGCTTCGAGCACGAGGGGCGGGCGGCGGCCAGGCTGCGGGGGCGCCACTCGGTGCGGGTGCTCGACGTCGACGCGACGCCCGAGGGCCTGCGCTTCCTCGTGATGGAGCTTCTCGAGGGTCATAGCCTGGGCGACGAGCTCAAGCGGCGCGGCCCGCTGCCGATCGGCGAGGCCGTGCGCTACGTGCGCGAGGCCTGCGAGGGCGTCGACGAGGCGCACCGGGCGGGCATCATTCACCGCGACCTGAAGCCCGCGAACCTCTTCTTGAGCATCGGGGGCGAGGCGCGGGTCGTCAAGGTCGTCGACTTCGGCATCGCCAAGACCGCGGGCGCCGGCGACGCCAACTACCGCACGGCGACCGGCGCCGCACTCGGCACGTACAAATACATGTCGCCCGAGCAGGCGAAGTCGCCCGGCTCGGTCGACGCGCGCACCGACGTCTGGTCGCTCGGCGTCGTGCTCTACCAGCTGCTCTCGGGCAAGACGCCCTTCAACGGCGAGGGCGCCGTCGGCATCATCTACGCCCTCGCGACCCAGATGCCGACGCCCCTGCGCGATCTGCGTGCCGACGTGCCCGAGGCGCTCGCCGCCGTCATCGACCGCGCGCTCTGCAAAGACCGCGACGGCCGCTTCCAGACCGTGCGCGAGCTCTCCGACGCGCTCGCCCCCTTCGACCCCACGCCCGACGCGCTCGCCGCGCGCCCCTCGCCGCCCAAGGGCTTGCCCGCACCGCCCGCGCGCGCGGCGACCGACGACGTGCCGAACGAGAGCGTCACCTCAGGCTCGAAGAGCCACGTCGTGCCGGTCAGGCCGTCGGCGCCCCCCAAGGGCGTTCTGGCCGTGCCGCTCTGGGCGCTCGGCGCCGGCGTCGCGCTCCTGTTCGGCAGCAGCGTCGTCATCGGCTTCGGCGCCATGCAGCTGCGCTCGAGCGCGGCCGCCCTGACGCCTGAAGCTGTGCTGCAGGCGCCGCCGGTGCAAGACGCAATGACCGCTGCAACGCCGCCGCCTTCGCCCCCGGCTACGCCCGAGCAAGCCAAGCCGGCGCCGCCCGCCGCGCTCGCCGATGCGCCGGCCCCGCGCGGGGCTGAGGTGAGGGCGGGGGGCGATGGTGCGGGCAGCGTGGCGGGCGGCGGTGCGGCTGCAGGGGGGACGGGGGCGGCGGTGGGCACGAAGGCGGCGCCTCGGACGAGCAAGGCGCGGCTGAGCAAGCCGGCGGGCGAGGCGGCGGGCGGAGTGGCGTCGGCGGCGCCCGAAGCGCCGAAGCCCCCGGTGCTCAGCGAGGGCGAGATCTTCGAATGAGCTGAGGCGCTCGCCGCAGCCCCGGGTCGTAGCGCCAACGATGGCGTCGAGGCGAGGGGCGGCGGGCGGCACCCGTGGCGCAGGGGCGGCCGACGGCGAGGCCCCGCGCCGCGCGCCCGGCTACGAGCGCGGGGCGGCGCGGCCCGGCGACGGCCAGCGCCGGGCCTGCTTCAGGTGCGCGCGCAGCGCCTCGAGCTCGCCCAGCCCCATCGCCTCGAGCTGCGCCCGCCGCCGCGGCCCCACCTCGATGCCCAACACCTCGCACAAGTCGAGCACCGCCGCCCGCAGCCCCTCGGCCTTGCCTTCGACCTTGCCCTCGGCCTTGCCCTCGCGGCGAAGGCGTTGCTCCCACTGCTGTACCAGCCGCTCGCTGTTCATGATCAACTCCCGGTCGGCCGCCGACGGGCTCGCCTCTCGCTCCGCCTCGCTGCGCCAGCGTAGCACGCGCAGCACGCTCGCGTCGCGCAGCGGGTGCCCGTCGGGCAGGCGCCCCAGCTCGTCGAAGGCCTGCTGCTGCACCCGGTCGCGCCCCAAGAGCCGCAGCCAGAGCGTTTCGGGCGTGCGCGGCAGGCGCGCGGCGGCCACCAGCGTCAGGCCGAAGCCGCGCGGCAGGGCGAAGAAGCCGGCGGGCAGGCCGCCGCTGGGCCGGGCGCCGAAGGCGGCCAGCAGCGCGGGGCTGGCCGAGGGGGTCAGGGCCCAGAGGTGCGGCGGCGGCACGCTGGCCGCCGGCCGGCGCTGGCGCCGGGCGCGCCGCCGCACGTCGGCGTACAGCTCGACGCGCTTGACCACGCACGTCAGCACTTCGTACTCGGAGCACGCGTTGCGGAAGACCTCGAGCGCGGCCACGCCCCGCGCCATGCGCCCGAGCAGCCCCAGGTGCTGGCGGTAGGCGGCCGGGGCGCGGCGGTCGGGCCGGGCGGTGAAGAGCAGGTCGAGCTGGCGCTCTTCGCCGTGCACGCGGCGGGGGGCCTCGACGGAGCCGAGCGGCTCGAGCCAGAGGGTGAGCAGGTCTTTGCTCAGCGAGTCGTGACGGCGACGGGGCACGGCGCGGGGGTAGCACGTCGGCGTGTCCGACGTGTGCGCGATGAACCCGAGCGCCGAAGGTGAGGGCTGCGGTTTTCTGCGGGGGCACACCCGACGACTGCTCGAACTGCGCGCAATGCTCCGAGCGTCGAGGGGGGGCCGACGCCGACCGGAGGCAAAGCGCGTCAGGCGGGTCGAGTCAGCGAGAGATCGGTTCGAGGCCGAGCCGCAATGGGGCGGTCGAGGCTGTGGGCGGGGCCAGCGAGGACTCGGCGGAGAGGGGCCCGAGGTCGCCGTCCGGAACGAGCTGTGCCGGCCTGGGGGTGTACTTGTCGGTCATCGTGTCGTCACCCAGCTGCCCCAAGTCATTGTGCTCCCCGCAGACGATCTCGCTCTCTTTCAGCGCCACGCAGCTGTGCGCGTCGTCGAGCGAGAGCGTCTGAACCCCCTCGAACAGCAGCTCCCCCGGATCTTGCAGAACGGGCGCGGGGATGGGCCGGTGGGCCGTCGTGCCGTCGCCCAGCTGCCCGGAGCCGTTGTGGCCCCAGCAGCGGACCTGGCCCCCGACGAGCGCGCAGCTGTGGTCGTAGCCGAGCGCCAGCTTCTGCGCCCCCTCGAGCGGCGGCCCGCCCGGCGCGAGTACGACGGGCACGGGGGTGAGCCGTTGGGCCGTCGTGCTGTCGCCCAGCTGCCCGTAGACGTTGTAGCCCCAGCAGCGGACCTGGCCCTCGCCGAGCCTCGCGCAGCTGTGGTCGTGGCCGAGCGCCAGCTCCTGCGCCCCCTCGAGCGGGGGCCCACCCGAGGCTTGCAGGACGGGCGCGGGGATGGGCCGCGAGCTCGTCGTGCCGTCGCCCAGCTGCCCGTAGAAGTTTTGGCCCCAGCAGCGGACCTGGCCCCCGACGAGCGCGCAGCTGTGGTCGTAGCCGAGCGCCAGCTCCTGCGCCCCCTCGAGCGGCAGCCCGCTGGCCTCTTGCAGGACGGGCGTGGGGATGGGCCGCGAGTTCGTTGTGCCATCGCCCAGCTGCCCGTAGAAGTTGTAGCCCCAACAGCGGGCCTGGCCCCCGTCCACGATCGCGCAGCTGTGGTGGTAGCCGAGCGAGAGTTGCTGCACCCCCTTGAGCGGCGTCCCGCCTGTCCACTGCACGACGGGCACGGGGGTGAGCCGCAGGGCCGTCGTGCCGTCGCCCAGCTGCCCGTGGCCGTTGTGGCCCCAGCAGCGGACCTGGCCGTCGGCGACGAGCGCGCAGCTATGCGCGCCGCCGAGCGCCAGCTTCAGGGCCCCCTCGAGCGGCGGCCCGCCCGGCGACTGCAAGACCAAGCCGGGAAGGAGCCGCGAGCTCGTCGTGCCGTCGCCCAGCTGCCCGTAGTCGTTGCGCCCCCAGCAGAGCACGCGCCCTGCGTCCACGATCGCGCAGCTGTGCTCGTCACCGAGCGCCGGCGCTTGCGCCCCCTCGAGCGGGGGCCTCTCCAGCCAGAGCGGGACCGGTACGGGGATGGGCCGGTGGGCCGTCGTGCCGTCGCCCAGCTGCCCGGAGCCGTTGTGGCCCCAGCAGCGGACCTGGCCCCCGCTGCCGAGCGCGCAGCTGTGGTATTGGCCGAGCGCCAGCACCTGTACCCCCTCGAGCGGAGGTCCCGCCAGCTCCTGCAGAACGGGCACGGGGGTGAGCCGCTGCTCCGTCGTGCCATCGCCCAGCTGGCCGTAGACGTTGTAACCCCAGCAGCGCACCTGGCCCTCGCCGAGCCTCGCGCAGCTGTGGTACTGGCCGAGCGCGAGCGCCTGCGCCTCCGCGAGCGACGGCCCGCCCGGTGCGAGTACGACGGGCACGGGGGTGAGCCGCTGGGCCGTCGTGCTGTCGCCCAGCTGGCCGTAGCCGTTGTAGCCCCAGCAGCGCACCTGGCCCCCCTCCAGCATCACGCAGCTGTGGTACAGACCGAGCGCCAGCGCCTGCGCCTTCTCGAGCGGCGCCCCACCCGGCTCCTGCACGACGGACACCGGGGTGAGTCGCTGGGCCGTCGTGCCGTCGCCCAGCTGCCCGGAGCCGTTGTCGCCCCAGCAGCGCACCTGGCCCTCCTCCAGCGTCACGCAGCTGTGGTACAGACCGAGCGCCAGCGCCTTCGCCTTCTCGAGCGGCGCCCCGTCGGGATCTTGCAGAACGGGCACGGGGATGGACCGCTGAGTCGTGGAGCCGTCGCCCAGCTGGCCGTAGCCGTTGGAGCCCCAGCAGCGGACCTGGCCCTCGTCCACGACCGCGCAGCTGTGGTACTGGCCGAGTGCCAGCGCCTTCACCCCCCCGAGCGGCGTCCCGCCTGTCCACTGCACGACGGGCACGGGGGTGAGCCGCTGGAACTTCGTGCCGTCGCCCAGCTGCCCGGAGCCGTTGTCGCCCCAGCAGCGGACCTGGTCCCCGGTGACGAGCGCGCAGCAGTGGTCGTGGCCGAGCGCCAGCGCCAGCGCCCCCTCGAGCGGCGTCCCGCCCGGCGACTGCAAGACCAGCCCGGGCAGCAGCCGCGAGTTCGTCGTGCCGTCGCCGAGCTGGCCGGAGTCGTTGCGCCCCCAGCACAACACGCGGCCCCCATCCACGATCGCGCAGCTGTGGCCTTCCCCCAGGGCGATGTGGCTCGCAGTCGGCGGCGCCCCGCCGCCCCCCGTACCGCCACTGCCGCCACTGCCGCCGATGCCCCCGGCGCCCCCGCTTCCTGTGCCGGCCGCGCCGGCGGCTCCCCCCGTACCGCTCGTGCCTGCGTCCCCGCCCTCGCCGCCCGAGCCCGACGAGCCGCCATCGCCAGAGGTGCCTGCCTCGCCACCAAGCCCGCCTGCACCTCCGTTCGTTTCGGTGCCGCCCGCCCCGGCGTTGGCCCCTCCGCCCGCCCCTTCGACGCCAAAATTGCCAGCGGCGCCGCCCCCCACGCCGCCCATGCCCCCGCCGCCTGCGCCCCCGCCCGAGCCCGCCGCGCCGCTCGCGCCTGCGTTGCCTGCGGCGCCGCCCGAGCCCCCGGCACAGACGTCGGCCTTGTTCGAGCAACAGTCATGGTGCTGCTCGCATGCCTCGTCGCAGAAGCAGCCGTAGATCGACGCCCCCCCGCAGAAGAGCGTGCCGTCTTCGCCGACACAGCCGCCCGACTCGACGCCGCCCGACCCGCTCGACCCGCCTGACCCGCCTGACCCGCCTGACCCGCCGTCGCTCGGGTCATCGACTTCGTTCGCCAACTCCAAGGAGGGAACGGGCGCCGGGGCGGGCGTGTCGTTCAAGGTGCCCGTGCCGAGCTGGCCCGCGTTGCCGCGGCCCCAGCAGTGGAGGCGATCGTCGGCAGTGCGGGCACAGGTGAAGCCGTCGCTGGCGTCGACGGACGTCCAGTCGCCGCGGGTGCCGACGCGAAGGGGTGCCACACTGCTCGTGACGGGCACGATCTCGCCGCCGTCTTGCTCGATCTCGGCGACGCCGAGCTGGCCGCTGCGGTTGTCGCCCCAGCAATAGAGGCTGCCGTCTTGCTGAAGGGCGCAGGTGTGGTCGACGCCGCCGGCGACGCTCTTCCAAAGGCCGCCGCCCTCGACTGGTTCGGGCGCGAGCACCGCCGGGCCGAGGTCGACGCCGGTCTGCTGCGCGTCGTTGCGGCCCCAGCACGAGAGCTGGCCGAGGTCGTCGATGGCGCAGGCGTGGTAGGCGCCGCACGAGAGCGAGAGAAAGATGCGCTCGCCGGGGCCGAAGACGCGGCTACGGTAGGGGTCGAAGCCGACGCCGAGGCGGGCGTCGGCGGTCGGCGTGGCCAGCACGTCGTCGTTGCCGAGGCGCCCCTCGGTCTGGTTGCCCCAGCAGTAGAGCTCGCCGCCCGAGCGCAGGCCGCAGGTAAACTCGACGCCGGTGTCGACCACCTTCCAGTCGCGAAACGCAAGGTCGGGGAAGGCGGCGTCGACCCGCCGGGGCTCGCGCACGATGCCACAGGCCCCTTCGGAGCCGTCGCAGGCGGGGCCGACGGCGCTCGCGGCGTTGCTGCCCCAGCAATAGAGCACCCCCTCGGAGATGGCGCAGGTGTGCCGCTGGCCCACGCTGACGGCCGAATAGAGGCGGTCGCCGCCGGCGCGCACGGGGTCGAGCGAGTTGGCGACCTCGGGGCCGCCGAACTGGCTATCGGTGTTGTCGCCCCAGCACCAGAGGGTGCTGTCGTCTGGGCTGCCGGGGGCGAAGCGAATGCCGCAGGTGTGGTGCTGGCCCGTGCTGACCGCGCGCCAGCGCATCTCGGCCGGGCCGACCGGGCTGGGCTCGACGATGGGGCTGGGGCTGGGCAGCCCGTTGACCGACGAGCCCCAGCAAAAGAGGCGCTGCTCGTCGTCGACGGCGCAGACCGCGTCGCGGCTGGTCGAGAACGAGGTCGGCGGGCGCGTGATCGGAGTATCGACGGGCGACCCGACCTTTTGCTTCTCGTAGAGCTCGCCCGGGCCGCAGAGCAAGGGGTCGCCGGTGCACTGCCGCAGCGTATCTTCGGGGATTCGCGCAGGCAGGCACTCGCCCTCGTAGCAGGTCGTCTCGCCGTTGCACGACTGGTCGCGGCAGTCGACGTTCAACGCCACGGGCAGCCGGAGGGGGCGGTGCTTGAGGTAGCGCAGCGATCGGCGCTGGACGATGCAGCCCTCGTACCCCGTATTGAGCTCTCTGCTCGCCGAGGGCAGGCAGCGGTCGACCGAGGGCTGGTTGACGGCGGCCACGACCTTGATGGCAAGCTCGTCGTCGCCGCCATCGCCCGGCACCAGCACCGTCGCGCGCAGCTTGCCCGTCGACGGGTCGCAGAGGGTGGTGTCGAGGGTGGGCGCGCCGTTCCAATCGTCGAGGACGAGCGAGGGGGGGCGGTCTTCGAGCTGCCCGTGCTCGCCCGCGGTGATGGCGACGCCGTGCAGGCGATCGCAAGGTAGGTCGGTGCTCAGCTCGAGCGTCACTTGCGTCGGCTCGAGGCACCCGCCCGTCGCCAGGGCGACGATGGCCAGCGCGAGCCGCACCCCCGCGTGCGTCTTCATACTCGTGTCTTATCAGACAGCTCGCGCGCGATTGAAGAAAATTGCGCAATGGAACCCGCGCGGTCGGTCGATGCTACCTTTGTGGGTACTGTCGCTTCGTGGCTGATCGCCGGCCGATGTCGTAGGGCGTTGGCGACGCCACGCCCTCAAGGTCGGGCGCAAAGAGCGCGACGCCCCTCCTTTCGATCGCGAATATGGGGGGGCCGCGCGGGGGGGTAAGTTCGCGTGTGGCGACAAATTCAACAATGCTTTCTTGAAAGGGTAGCCATCGAACTATCTGGCGAATTGGCGAAAGCTCTCGTAAGGTGTCCCCCAGGCGTTGGCTGTGATCGCCGGCCGTCGGGGCGCCCCCGGCCATGGGGGGGCGCTCTCGCGGCGGGGGCGAACGCACCGGGCGGCGGCCACGACGTGCGTGGCGCTGCCCACCCTCTTTTTCTCTCTCGAGCAAGGTGTATGCGCATGACCGAGCACGACCTTCGTCGCCACCAAGGGGCCCTGCTGCTGGCGCTCGCGCTCGCCGGCGTCGCGCCCGGGGCCTGGGCGCAGACTCCCCCGGGTGCCTTGCCGGGCCAGCCGCTTTCGTTCGCGCCCGCGGGGGCGGCGGGCCCGCCCGGCGCCCCGTCGTCCGAGGCGTCGGCCCGCCAGGCGTTGACCACGCGCGACGAGGCCCGAGACGAGGTGCCCCTCTCGGTCGAGCTGCGGCGCCGGGCCAAGCGCGCCTGGGACGAGCGGCGCTACCCCGACGCCTTGAGAGACTACGAAGAGGCGGCCGCCCTCGCGCCCGACCCGCGGCTGTTTTTCAACCTCGCCGACACCTGCGAGAAGCTGGGGCGCTACCCCGACGCGCTCCGATGGCTGACGCGCTTTCACGCCGAGGCCTCGCGCGACGAGCTCGACCAGGTGCCTCACCTGGGCAAGCGGCTGGCCCTTTTGCGCAACCGCGTCGCCGTGCTCAAGGTGAGCGCCAACGTGCCGGGCGCGCGCGTGCTGGTGCGCGACGCGGTCGTCGGCACGCAGCCGCCCGGTCGGCCGCTCGAGGTGGCGGTGAACGCGGGCCAGGCGATGGTCGAGATCGTTCGCGACGGCTACCGCCCGTACTACAAGGCGCACACGCTGCAGGGGGGCCAGTCGCTCGAGCTCGCCGTCGAGCTGAGCCGCGACGCGGCGCCGGTGACGGTGATCGACAAGACGACCACGGTCTACGTTCGCTCGACGCCGTTCTGGTCGCAGTGGTGGTTCTGGGCGGGCGCCAGCGTGCTGCTCGCGGGCGGCGCCGCTACGGTCTACGCGCTCTCGACTGAGAAGGCGCCGAGGGCACAAAGCGACCAGACTGTCTTGCCGACCGCCTTGCCTTCGAGCCTCGGCTTGCGCTTTTAGCGGCCGAAGGCTCGATGGCGAGGTCGAGCGCGAGCGGCCGGGCCCGCGAGTCGGGGTCGAAGGGCTTGGCCGCGCGGTCGGGGCGCGCCTCGGCTCAGGGCACGACGCCCTGGCAGAGCACGTTGCGCGCCGAGTTGCCCGGGCGCATCGTGCCGAAGGCCACGCCGTCTTTGGCGATGTTGCAGGTCGGCTCGCGCATGCAATTGACGGAGATGACGCTGAAGCTCACGCGGTCGCCCGTCTTGAAGCCGTAGTCTTTGCTCGTCCAGCCGCCGCGGAAGAGGCCCGGCGGCTCTTCGACGATGCCCTTCGGCCCCTTGACCGAGACCGACACGGGGCACTTGCCCGCCTCGGCATGAAAGCGCACGCCGCTGCTCTTGTCGCGCCCGCGCGCGCAGCAGCCGGCGGCCAGCAGGGCGAAACAGAGCGAGGCGGCGACGGCGGGCAGGCGGGGTACAGGCGGGGCCATCGTTACAAGCTATCACCAGCGCCCCCAGCCCCGCTACGGCCGTCGCGCCTCGGCCCTCGCCGGCCTCGCCCCAGCCTTCGTCTGCCTCGCCGGGCTCGCCCCAGCCTTCGTCTGCCTCGACGCGCTCGCCTCAGCCCTCGGGGGGCTCGATGCGCCCGCCTCGGCCCTCGGGGCTCGACGCGCCCGCCTCAGCCCACGAGGCTCGACGCGCCCGCCTCGGCTCTCGGGGCTCGACGCGCCCGCCTCAGCCCTCGGGTGGCTCGACGCGCACGTCGGTCTTGACCGAGTTGGCGATGAAGCAGCCCCGGTGGGCGCTCTCATGCAGCGCGGCGAGCGCGGCGGCGTCGGGGGCCTGGCCGGCGAAGCGCACCCGCGGCCGCAAGAGGACGCGGGTGACGGCCAGGCGCCCCTCGGCGTTCTTCTCGAGGTGCCCGACGGCCTCGTCTTCGTAGGCGTCGACGGTGAGGCCCTTGCGCGCGGCGATCGCCAGGAAGGTCAGCATGTGGCAACTCGAGAGCGCGCCGACGAGGGCCTCTTCGGGGTTGGGCAGGGCGGGGTTGCCGCGGTACTCGTGCGCGGCCGAGGCGCGCAGCGACGAGCCTGTCCCGAAGCGCCAGTCGTGATCGCGCGGGTACGACTCGTAGCCGAAGTCGGCGCCGTCGCGCTGCCAGGAGATATGGGCTCGGTGCTCGGACATGGTGGAAGCCTTTCGGTTCGGAGCGGCCTTGGCTCTTGGCATGCGGGCCGGCGCCTTGTCGAGCCCTCGGCGGCGCGCCGGGGCCCTACGGCGCGCTGCGGCTCCGCAACCTCGGGGGCGCGTCAGGGGCCTGCGGCAGCCTTCTGCCCGCTCTCGCCCTCGCCTCCGGCCTCGAGGCGACGCTGCGGGGCTCGTCGCACGTGACGCTTACGCAACGTGAGGCGAGGGGGCGGCGTTAGCTGTGAGGCGAGTGTCACTAAACCGCATGAACCATGCCAAGGCCGCGGGGGTGGTTGGCGCCTACAGGGCCTCGTCGGGGCGTGGCTCGTCGTCGGATATGGTGAGACCGAAGGGCAGGAGGGGTGCGCCTCGAGAAGCTCGGGGGCGGCCGCCCAGCTTGATCTTGGGGCCGAGCTTGCGGGGTTGTAAGGCGGCTTTTTGGCTGCGGGCGGGCTCGATCGGGTATCGTACAAGTCTTGCCGAAGGTTTCATCGGCGAGGGCAACGTAGGGTCCGCGCAAGGTTTGCCTGAGGGCCGACTTCACGAGTCTGTTCGAGGGCGGCTACGTTGGGCAGGGTGAGAGCAGTCCGTTGGTAGACCTACTGTCGCAGGGGGGATGGGGCGTCCGCATGCAACCACCGTCGTCGGTAGGGGGCCCATCATGAACGCTGCCGGGGTGCGCTCGGCTCAATCGCCCGCGCCGCCGGGCGAGGCGGGCTCGGCGCCGTCGTTCACGCCGGGTGGCGAGAGCTTGGCGTCATCGTCCGCGCCGCCGGGCGAGGCGAGCTTGGCGTCATCGTCCGCGCCGCCGGGCGAGGTGAGCTTGGCGCCGTCGTCTGCGGCGTCGGGCGAGGCGAGCTCGGCGCCCTCGTTGGCTGCGTTGGGCGAGGCGAGCTTGGCGCTGTCGTCTAGGGACCCGGGCGGGCCTAGCTTGGCGTCATCGCTCACGCCGCCGGGCGGGATGAGCTTGGCGCCGTCGCTCACGCCGCCGGGCGGGGTGAGCTTGGTGCCGTCGCTCACGCCGCCGGGCGGGGTGCGCTCGACCCTGTCTTCGTTGCCGCCGGGTCGCGCGCTCGTCGGCGCCGCCGCCGTGATCGGCGACGGCACCCGCGCGCTCTTCGGCGCCGCCCAGGCGCGTCACCCCGCGCTCGACGCGCTCCGCGCCGCCGCCATCTTCGTGGTGATGGCCCAGCACTGGCCCGGCCGCTTCAAGCTGGGCAGCGAGCTCGCGCTGCCGGTCGGGCAGTACCCGCCCTTCTCGGTGGGGTTCGTGGGCGTCGACCTCTTCTTCGTGCTCAGCGGCTTTCTCATCGGCCGCCCCCTCTGGAAAGAGCTGGCGGCCAAGGGCACGATTTCGTTCGCCCGGTTCTTTCTGCGCCGCTCGTTTCGCATCTGGCCATACTACTACTTCGCCCTGCTCGCCTGGACGATCTGGCACCCGGCCGAGCACCCCACGGTGCAGGTGAGCGAGCTCTTCTTCTTCGCCAACTACGTGCACGGGGGCGGCATACCCGGTAGCTGGTCGCTCTCGACCGAAGAGCAGTTTTACATTCTCGCGCCGCTGCTGATCTTGGCCCTGCGCCGGCGCATCCCCCTCTGGGGGTACTTCGTCGTGTTCGGCGCCCTCGAGGCCGCCGTCGTCGCGGCCCGCTACCACGCCGTGGGGGTCATCGCGGCGAGCGCGGGCAGGTTCGGGTACTTCGAGCAGCTGCACCTGCACGCCGACGGCCTGCTCTTCGGCCTGGGGCTCTCGCTGCTCTCGGTGCTGCGCCCGGCGTGGCTGCGCCCCGACCGGGGCCGCCCGCGGCGGGGCTGGGCCGTCTTCGCCGCCGGCTGCGCCGCGGCGTTCGGGCTCTACGCGATCAATCGCGAGGTGTACAACCTGCTCTCGCTCGCCATCATCTTCACCTCGCTGACCTACGCCCTGCTCACCGACCCGAGCCGCCTGCAGAAGCTCTGGCGGTGGCGGGGGTTTCAGACGTTCAGCATGTTGTCGTTCGGCATGTACCTCAACCAGTTCCTGGTGCTGGCCGAGTTCGGGCGCTTTTGGGGCCGGGTCACCCGGGGCGTGTTGCCGCCGAACCTGGCGTTCTTTCTGGGCTTCGCGCTGGGGGTCGCGCTCTGCTGCGCCCTCGCCGCGATCACGTACGTTCTCATCGAGCACCCCTTCCTGATGCTCCGCGACCGCCGGCTGAAGCCGCCGCAGCTCGCCGACCTCGGCTGGAAGCCCGGCGCCGCCGACCAGCCGGCGTCCTGAGCGGGCGAGCCCGCGGGCGGGGCGGCCCGCTCGCGGCGACCGGGGCCGCTTCGGAGCTCGGTTCGAGCGCGTCGACCGCCGCCTGGAGCAGGGCGTTCCTGGGCTGCTAGGCTGAGCGCGCCGCGACCCGCCGCCGCGCGGGGCCCGGCCGCCGCTTCGAAGGGCCTCCGTTGACGCTCGACCCCTCCCGCCGCACCCGGCTCTCGCCCCGCCTCGCCCGGCACTTCGCCGGCGAGACGCTCTTCGAGCGGGTGGCGCGCGCGCTCTGCGAGGCCGACTGCTTGCCGCGCAAAGAGCTCTACGAATCCTGGGAGGTCGCGCGGCGAGCGCGGCGGCGCTTTCGCGGCGGGCGCGTGGTCGATCTCGCGTGCGGGCACGGGCTGGTGGCGCAGCTCATGCTTCTGCTCGACGACTCGTCGGGCGGTGCGGTCGCGGCCGACCGGCGCCTGCCGCCGAGCGCGGCGAAGGTGGCCGAGGCGATGGCGCGGGCCTGGCCGAGGCTGCGGGGGCGGGTCGAGCTCGTCGAGAAGCCCGTCGCCGAGATCGAGCTCGGGCCGGGCGATCTGGTCGTCTCGGCGCACGCGTGCGGCGCGCTCGCCGACGAGGTGCTGGGGCGCGCCCTCGGGGCGCGGGCGCGCGTCGTGGTCTTGCCCTGCTGTCACGAGAAGGCCGCCTGCGATCGGGGGGGGCTCGAGGGCTGGGTCGACGCGGCGCTCGCCATCGATCTGACGCGGGCCGCGCGGCTGCGGGCCGAGGGCTACGCCGTGCACACGCAGCGCATTCCGGCGGAGATTACGCCGAAGAACCGCCTGCTGATGGGCGAGCCTCCGGCGCGCTGACGCGGGCTCGGCCGGGCGCCGCGCTGGCGACGCCGCGCGCGCCGTGGCATAGGCCGTCGTCAGACCATGGCCGACCGCGCGATGAAGCTTTCCGAGGCCATCGAGGCCAAGCTCGAGCAGAGCGCGGGCCTCGTCGTTTACTCCGACCTCGCGGCCCACCTCGGTCGCGACGCGGTGTTCGTCGTGGCGCGCTCGCTCTCGCTGGTCGCGTGCGGCGTCGCCGTGGCCACCGACGACGTCGAGCGGGTCGAGGGCTGGGTCCAGAGCGGCGAGCTGCGAAAGCCCTCGCGCGCCGAGCGCGCCGCGTGGCCCAACGACGCCGGCCGGCGCTGGCTCGCCGTCGTCGTGCAGCCCTTCGTCCTCGTGCAAGACCCCGCCGCGGCGACGTGAGGGGCGCGAGCCCGCGCCCTCGGCCGGCCCGCGCTCCACGCCGCGGCGCCGAGGCGGGCCGCCCGGGGCGACCTTGCCTCAGGGCGGGCGCGGCCCGACGTGGCGGGCGCGGCCGCCTTCACGCCGCGCCGCCGCCCCGCAAGAACGCGAGGCTCGTGCGGACGAACGCGTCGGCGGCGCCGGCGAAAGCGGGCGAGTGGCCGGCGTCCGGCACGACGCAGAGCGAGGCCCGGGGCAGGGCCCGGTACATCGCGACGGCCATCTCGACCGGGTAGAGCGGGTCGCGGTCGCCGTAGACGATGAGGGTGCGGGCGCCGATGCGCGAGAGCGCGGGCGGCGTGAAGCGCATGTCGTCGCAGTCGTCGGCGAAGGCGCGCGCCTGCCGGAAGATCGCCTCGATCTGCGCCTCGCCCCCCGCGTGCCGCTCGCGCAGGGCGCGCCGTTCGTCGTCGCCGAGGCCTTCGGGGCCCGCGCGGCGCATGAGCTCGCGCGCCGGCTCGGGGAAGTACATCGTCGCGCTGACCAGCACCATCGCCTCGACCCGCGCGGGCTCGATCGACGCGAGGTGCAAGAGCGTGTTGCCCCCGAGGCTGACGCCGACCGCCTTGCAGCGCGCGACGCCCAGGCGGTCGAGCAGCGCGAGCGCGTCGAGCGCGCACTGGCGGTGGCTGAAGGGCCCGGGCAGCCCCCCCGAGCGGCCGTGGCCCCGGGCGTCGGGCACGACGAGGTCGTACTCGCGGGCGAAGGCCCCGCGCCCGGCGTGGGCCCAGTCGCCGCCCCAGCCGCTGAAGCCGTGCAAGAGCAAGAGGGGCTCGCCCCGCCCCTCGCGTTCGTAATAGAGGTCGATGCCGTTCAGGCTCGCGACGTGCCCGCTCTTCTCGGCCCGGTCGTTCATGTCGAGCTCCTCCATCGTTCGCGCCGGGGCGCCCCGGCGGGCTTCGACGGTAGGGGCCTGCGCGCGCTTTTGACATCTGCCGCGTTTGCGTTCAAACTAGCGAACCCTGGTCGAGCCCTCGGGCTCCCCGCACCCTGCCGCGGCGGCAGCGCGGCGCCGCCGCCGCCCGGCCGGGGCGCGTCCCGCCGTCAGCCGCCGCTTCTGCGCGCCGTTCGTGCCCCGCCGGGCGAGACCGCAATGTCAGGGCGGCCACGCTTCGCCGGGCGAGACCGCAATGTCAGCGCGGCCACCCTCGCCGGGCGAGACCGCAATGTCAGGGTGACCTGCCCGCTCGCCGCGCGCGAAGGCGCCCGAGCGGGCTCGGGCACGAGCGTTGCTGAAACGCGCCCCGATGACTTACCGACAAGGTTTCTTTGGTGGTTCGCGCGTCTCGCCCTTGGTTCTCGTCGCCGCCGCGGCCTTGCTCTGCGGCTGCCCGCTGCCCTACGACGACGGCTACGGCGATGACGACGACGATGACGTGAGCGGGTCGGCCGGCGTGGGCGGGTACTCTGGCTACGGCGGCTACGGGGGCTACGGCGGGTACGCCGGCTACGGGGGCGACGGCGGCGGGGGCTATGGCGGCGACGGCGGCGGGGGCTACGGTGGGTCGCCCCCCGCGTGTTCGCGGCCGCTCGAAGAGGTCGTCGAGGGGGTCGGGTTTTTCGAGTACGAGGGCAAGGCGGTGTTGCTCGACGATCTCGACGCCGAGGTCACCTGCGCGCCCCCGACCGATCGGTCGACCGTCGACGGCGGCGCGTTCGCGCTCTCGGTGCTCACGCCCTCGGGGGCGCGCGCCCTGCACCTCTACGTCGATCTCGACGGCGACGGCGCCTGGCAGCCGACCGAGCCCGATTGGCGGCTCGGCGACAGCCGCGAGACCTACGTGAGCGAGCACGGCCCGGGCGGCAGCCGCTCCCGCGTTTACGGGGTGACGCCCGACGACTTTGGCCGCTTTCGGTCGGTCGAGATCGTGGCGACGGGGCTCTCGTCGGCCTACCAGAGCGCCAGCATCGAGCTCGGCGCGCTCGTCGACGGCGTGCCCTGCGCCGACTGCCAGCTCGAGGCGTCCGTCGCGGGCGGCGCCTTCCGGGCCGAGGGCGTCTACCAGGCCGACCCCGACGCCCCGACGCCCCTCGTCGTCCGGCTCGGCGGGGCCGACGTGGCGGCCGGCCCGATCTTCGTCGGCGCCCTCGGGTCGCCCTACTGCCACGAGGACGGGCACCTGATGCGTTGCCTGCTGCGCGCTTCCGACTTCGCGGCCGGCCCCTGAACCTCAGCCGTTCGGGCGGGCATTGTTCTTCCGGCGCCGGCCCCGCCGGCAGCGCCGAATGCGGCCCCCCGGCCCGCCCTTCGCTATGCTCCGCCCGCCGGCGCGGCGAGCGTCGGGCGCGGAGGTAGGCGATGGCGACGGAGAAGTCGGCGGCGGCGGGCGAAGGCGCGGCGGCCCAGGGCGAGGTGCGCGAGTGGAGCGGCGAGGGCTGGACGGCCCGCGTGCTCAAGAACGAAGACGACGACGGGTGGGCCGTGTCGATGACCCGCGACGGCGACCCCGAGCCGGCGCTCGTCAGCCCCTGGGTGATGGGGCGCGACAAGAAGAACCCCAAGCCGCTCAACGCCGGCGACTTCAAGACGCTCTTGAAGGCCGCGCGCGACGTGATCGCGCGGCACGAGCAGAGCGAGCGCGCCCGCCTGCACAAGAGCGTCGACGTCACCGACGCCTCGGGCCAGCGCGTGCGCGTCGATCTCGACGTCGTGCCCGACGAAGATGATCCGCACGCCCTGCTGTCGGCCTACGACGCCGCCGGCGAGCAGCTCGGCCAGGCGCGCGTCGAGGCCAACTGGAGGCTCTCGGCGAAGTCGGCCGAGGCCTGGGTCCACGGGGGTATGCGCTCGCCCTGACCGCCTCAACGCCCGCGCGCCGAGGCGGTCGGCCGCGCCGGCATCGGCACGAGCGCCCCGCCCGCGGGCCCGTCGCAGCGGCACGAGAGGGCCGGCGCGGCCGAGGGGGCGGGGCGGGCGCCGCGCTCGAGCCGCCCGTCTTCGAAGCCGGCCTCGCGGCAGGCGCCCCGGCAACCGTAGGTATCGTAGGGGTCGCCGCCGCCCACGCCGATCATGGCGAGGAGCATGCCGGCGCCCATGGCCAGGGCCGCGCCGAGAAGCACGCGCTTGGCCCGGGGGCTCGCCGCGCCGATGGCCGCGAAGGTGCGCGACTTCGCGAGGCCGCCGATCGACCCGAGCGTCGCGAACGCGGTAATGAAGCCCCCGGCGGCCAGCACGAGGCCGATCACGTGCACCGCGAGGAAGACCGAGCTGCGCGCCGACATGGGCCCACTATAGGGGCTGCCGCCGGCGGCCTCGATGTTCGTTCGTTCGACGCGGCGGCGCCCCCCTGCCGCCACGCGCCCGCCCGGCCGGCCTGGGCCGCTCAGCCCGGCGGCGCCGGGGCGGGGATGCTAATCGAACCCCCGCGCCGCGCGGGCTCGGGCTGCGGCCGCCGCCGGGAGGCGGCCTGCACGCCGAAGTAGACGCCGAGAAAGGTCACGACGCCCCAGCCGAGCACGCCGACGAGCACGAGCCCGACCTGGCCCGAGGCGTCGCGGGTCAGCGCCGCCATCTGCGTCATGGGCGGCGAGAGCTTGCTCACCTCG
>DASTPP010000252.1:0-12150 GCA_035762175.1 Polyangiaceae bacterium
CCTTAGCGCAAGAGTCGTTCTGCATAGCGTTTCACCGCGGGCCGCAGCCGCGGGTCGCCCCCGCGCCCGAGCCCCTCGAGCACCCTCCGCCGAAACTCTTCGGGGCCCTTGCCCTCGCCCGCCTTCGGAATGGGCGTCTCGCCCGACGGCGAGCCCTTCGGGCCCTGGCCCTTCTTGCCCTGCCCCCCCTCGTCGTCTTCTTCGGCGCTGCGCGCCATCTCGAGCAGCCGCTGCGCCTCGCGCTGGCGCGCGAGCCCCGCCTCGCCCTCGCCGCGCTCGAGCTGCTGCGCCGCCTCGCGCATGTGCCGCTCGGCCTCGCGCAAGAGGTCGAGCGTCTGCTCGGGCAGCGCGCCGCTCGCCGAGCGGCCCTTCTCGCCCACCTCGCCCGCCCGCTCGGCGAGCTTCGACTCGCGCTCGGCCGCGCCCCCCACGTTCGTCTTCTGCCGCGCCTTCTGCCGCGCCGCCTCGAGCGCCTGCTCGAGCCAGCGCACCTCGGGGCCGAGCTTCGACGACGCCTCGCGCGCCGCCCGCTCGAGCCGGTCGCCGTCCCAGCGCCCCTCGTCGGCCGCCGCCCGCGCCGCCTCTTGCAAGGCCCGCTCGGCCGCCTTGCCCGCCTCGAGCGCGTCGCGCGGCGCCCCCCGCTCGAGCGCGTCGGCCATCTGCTGCGCCTGGTCGCGCGCGGCCGCCGCCGCCTGCGCCGCCGCGTCCGGCTGGAACGACGAGCGCGGCAGCCGCCGCACCGCCTCGCGCACCGCCTCGGCGTGCCGCTTCGCCTCGTCCTTGAGCGCCCCCGGCCCCTCGCCCCCGTCGGCCTGCTCGAGCGCGTGCTCGACGTCGGCGACGTTGCCCGCGTGGTCGCGCGACAGCTCGTCGATCGCCTGCTCGCCCGCCGCCACCGACGACTCGGCGTCGCTCGCCTCCTGGTCGCCCGGCTCGCCCCCCGCGCCCGACGCGCCCGAGCCCGCCTCGGTGCCGCCCCCGCCCCCGCCCGCGAACGAGGGCTCGGGCCGCGCGAGCCGCGCCGCCAGATCGCGCGCCGAAAGCTCGGCGTGCTTGTAGTCGTCGCGCTCGAGCGCCCGGCGGATGCGCCGCAGGTCGCCCGCGACCACCCGCCCCAGATCGAGCCCGAGCGGCCCGAGCCGCGAGAGCGCCCGGCCGCTCGGCGCGATCACCTCGAGCGCCGCCTCCGCCCGCGTCCGGCCCGCGGCCCGCTCGGCCGGCGCCTGCGCCGCGTGCAGCCCGTCGGCCGCGTCCTCGGCGACGCGCGACAGTCGCCGCGCCACCGAGCGCGCGTCGCGCGCCCCGAGCGAGCGCAGCGCCCCGTCGACCGCCAGGCTCGCGTCCTCGAGCGCCGGCACGAGCTTCGCCCGGCCGCCCTTCGCCGCGTCGCGCACCCGCCGCGCCTGCCCGAGCACCAGCGAGCCCGTGCGCCGCGCCAGCGACAGGCCCCCGAAGGTCTTGCCCGTCACCTCGCGCGCCGCCTCGAGCGCCCGGTCGACCGCCTCGCGCTCGGCCGCCGCCCCGCGCTTGTCCGCCGCCGCCGCGAGCGCGTCGACGAACGCCGCGCGCACCGCCGCGAGCGCGTCGTGCCGCAGCGCCTCGGGCTCGCCGAGCGCCGGTGGCACGATCGTCACCGCCTCGCTCTTGCCCCACTTCGGCCCCGTCAGCGGATCGTTGTCGCGCGCCTCGACCCGCACCTCGATGGGCGCGTAGCTGTCTTTCAAGAAGCGGTCGGACGCGCGCAAGAGGTAGCCGCCCTGGTCGCGCCGCCGGTCGCTGTCGAAGCGCGCGAGCGGCCGGCGCTCTTCGCGCGCCCCCGAGCGCAAGACCAGATCGAGCTGGCGCAGGCCGTGGTCGTCCGACGCCCGGTACACCAGCGGGATCTCGCTCTCCTCGAGCAGCCGCGCCGTCCGCGGCGCCCCCTCGACCTCGACGACCGGCGCCTCGTCCGGGCGCGAGCGCAAAAGCAGCCCCTCGGCCTGCTCGACCCGCACCGGCCCGAAGCGCGCCCCCACCCGCAGCGGCGCGTCGCCCGCGAGCGTCCAGCGCGCCGTCACCCGGCCCTGCCCGTCGTCGACGAAGGGCACCTCTTGGTTGCCGTCGCCGAGCACCAGCGCCCGCCCCGCCCGCAGGGGCTCGCCCCGCACCGTCACCACGCTGCCGTAGGGCGCCTCGAGCTCGCCCACCCCCACGTACGAGCGATCGCGCTCGTGCAGGTATTCGGGCGGGTGCACCAGCACCTCGACCCCCTCGAGGTAGTCGATCGGCAAGGGCGCCAGGCCCCCCCGCGACGCGAGCACGTCGAGCCCCTCGAGCACCCGCACCGGCCCCGCCGTCACCGCCCCGACCGCCAGCGCCGCCGCCAAGAGCCCCGCCCGCCGCGATCGCTTCGCCAGCCGCTCGGCGTGCCCGCGCACCCGCTCGACCGAGATGCGACCGAGCGACCGGTCGAGGTGCAGCGCCGCCAGCTCGGCCGAGCCCACCGAGGGCTCGACCCGCGCCCGCTCGACCAGCCGCAGCGCCCGCAGCGCCCGCCCCGCCCCCTCGGCGTCGGCCGGCCGCACCACCCGCTCGAGCACGCTCTGCAGCGACGCGAGCGCCCGGCGCCGGCGCACCGCCAGCGCCACCGCCCCCACGACCGCCGCCGCCACCAGCAGCGCCGCCCCCCCCCGCGCGCTCGGCACCCCGAGCCGCGCAAGGTGCGCCCCGAGCGCCAGCGCCGCCACCGCCCCGAGCACCGACGCCCGCCGCAAGGGCGGCCCCAGTGCCGTACGCCACGCTTCGGCCGCCGCCGCGACGGGCCCCGCCGCGGCAGGGTTCGGAAAAAGGCTCGGCCGACTGCGCACGGACACCCTGTGCCGCCAGCATAGAGGGTCGGCCCACAAAAACCAGCCCGCCCTCGCCCCTGACCGCCCTACCCAGCGCCCCGCCTCACCCCCGCCCGAAGGCACCCTCCCGAGCCGCCCCGAGCCCGCGCAACCCGCCCCCCGGGGCCTCGCGCGCTCGGCCGGCCCCGTCGGTCCACGTCCAAAGGGCGGGGCCCCCGCTGTCTGAGCCGCCCGACCAGGGCGGCGAGTTCGGGGTGCCCGGCGGACGTGGACCGACGGGGCCGGCCGAGCGCGCGAGGCTCGATCCGCCCCACCCGACCCCTACCTCGCCGCTCTCGCCTCGCCGCTCTCGCCTCGCCGCTCTCGCCTCGCCCCCCTGCCTCGCCCCCCTCGCCCGGCCCCCCGCCCCGCGCTCAGCCCTCGGTCAGCAGCCCGAGGGGCGCGAAGCGGTCGCGCTGGTCGGGCGGCAGCGAGCGCAGCCGCTGCACCAGCTCGGTCTTGCGCAGGTACACCTCTTCGCGCCGCCCGTCGTCGTGCTCGCGCTTGAGCGAGAGCTCGCGCGGGTTGGGGCTGCGCCGCGCGATCTCGGACACCACCGGCCCGAGCAGCGTGATCATGCGGTTGACGAAGGCGAGCAGCTCGTCGTCGTGCAGAATGTCTTGCCCGTTGAAGCGGGCCGAGAGCAGCCGGTCTTTGTGCCGCAGGGTCTCGCGCATCGCCGCCCGCAGCTGCTTCCACAGCTCGCCGAGCTGCATCAGGTCGTCGGTCTCGAGCTCGACCGCCGGCGCCTCGAGCCCCTCGTCTTCGCCGACCCGCTCGACCTCCGCCGTCAGCCGCTTGCTCTCCTCGTAGCGCAGGTGAATCACCAGGTTGTCGCGCACCTCGGGCTTGCGCCGCAGGCGAATGTCGGCCGTGCGCTCGGTCAGCGTGAAGCCCCCGAGGTAGTGGTCGGTCAGGTGAATCACCTCGGGCGTCATCTGCCGCGAGAGCCACCCCTTGCGCACCCCGACCGGCAGCGACAGCCGCGTGATGAACTCGCCCACCCGCCGCGGCGCCTGCCAGACCGGCAGCGCGTGCGCGTCGAGCTCGATCTCGACCGACGTGCCGTCGGCGTTCGTCAAGATCGCCGTCACCACGTGCCGCGACTCGTGCCACGTCACCGTCGCGCTGCTGACCGGCGCCGGCAGGTGCTCCGACAGCAAGAAGCCCTCGATGACCGTGCGCACCTCGCGCCGCCGCCGCTCGACCTCCGCCCGCATCATCGCCCGCTCGCGCTCGTCGTTGCTCTCGGCCGCCCGCCGCTCTTCGGCCACCGCCTCGGCCGCGTAGCGCGAGAGCCGGTCGACGTACGAGGGCACCAGCGGCTCGTTGCTCTGCGACGAGGCGTCGGCCACCGCCCCCATCAGCATCGCGTGGAAGACCTCGAGGCCCTCGATCGACTTCGCCCGCGTCGCCGACGCGGTCATGTACGCCGCCTCGAGCCCCCGCACCTCCGTCACCAGCTCGGCGGCGCGGGTCGCCGCCTGCAAGAACACCTCGAGCAGCGAGAGGGCGTTGTACTCGAAGGGGAAGGGGTGCGAGTCGCCATAAAGGTAGCGCATCGGGGCAATTTCCCTATACCAGAGGCGGGGGCTTCGCCGAAATGAACGCTGCGTTTGGGCCCCCGGGCGGGCCCGCAGGCCCGGCCAAAGCCCGGCCGGGGCGCCCCGGCGGCCGCAGCCCTTGCCGCCGTCGACCCCCCGACTCTACGCTGCCTTGCGTCATGCCGTCGTCTTTTCTCGCCGCGCTCCGCGCGGGGGCGCTCGTGGCCGACGGCGCGATGGGCACCGAGCTCCACGCGCGCGGGTTTCTTTACGACGTCAACTACGAGAACCTCAACCTCTCGCGCCCCGAAGTCGTCAGGGGCATTCACCAAGCCTACGCCCGGGCCGGCGCCCGCGTCCTCGAGACCAACACCTTCGGCGCCAACCGCGCGCGCCTCGCCCGCCACGGCCTCGAGGGCCTCGCCCGCGCCATCAACCTCGCCGCCGCGCGCCTCGCCCGCGAGGCCGCGCCCGAGGGCGCCTTCGTCGTCGGCGCCCTCGGCCCCACCGGCGCCCCGCTCGACACCGGCGCCGGCCGCCGCGAGGCCGAAGGCGCCCTCCGCGAGCAGGCCGCCGCGCTCGCCGACGGGGGCGTCGACGCCCTGCTCGTCGAGACCATGACCCGCCCCGACGAGCTCGCCCTCGCCCTCGCGGCCGCCCGGCGAGAGGCCCCCGGCCTGCCCCTCGTCGCCCAGATGGTCGTCAACGAACGGCTCGAGCTCGAAGGCGGCGCCGCGCTCGACGCCGCCGGCGCCCGCCTCGCCGCGCTCGGCGCCGACGCCCTCGGCGTCAACTGCTCGGACGGGCCCCTCGCCGCGCTCGCCCTCGAGCGCCTGCGGCCGCTCGGCCTGCCCCTGACCGCCATGCCCCACGCGGGCCTGCCCCGCGAAACCGAGGGCCTCCTCGCCTACCCCGAGACCCCCGAGGCCTTCGGGCGCCTCGCCCGCCGCCTCTTCGCGCTCGGCGCCGCGCTCGTCGGCGGCTGCTGCGGCACCACGCCCGAGCACGTGCGCCGCGTCGCCGAGGCGGCGCGCGAAGGCGCGGAGCGTCCCGCAGCGCCCGCCCCCGACTGAAGTCGGGGGCAGCATTCACCCGCGAAAACGGCCCTCAAAGCCCGGCCTTGGGGGGCCGGGCTCCCGCGCCGCGAGGCGCTTTCGCACGCTCGCCTGGAGGGGGGCGCAGCCCGAGGGAGCCCGGCCCCAACGAGGGCCGGGCTTTGCTGTCCGCACCGAGCGTTCCTCGCGTCGAGCGCCCGGGCCAATGCGGCCCCCGACTTCAGTCGGGGGCCGCCCTACGGCTTGACCACGCGCAGCGTGAAGACGTACTCGACCGCCACGGGCGCGCCGCGCAGCATGACGGGCGAGTAGCGGCGCGTCGCCATCGCGTCGAGCACGGGCTTGTCCATGAAGGGCAGGCCCTTGAGAATGCGGCAGTTCTGCAGCGTGCCCCCCGTCGTGATCGTACAGCGCACGACGACGGTGCCCTCGACGCCGGCGATGAGCGCCTCGCGGGGGTAGGCGGGCGTCGCGCCCGACAGCAGGGTCGGCCGGGTCATCTCCGGGCCGAAGGGCAGCACGCTGCCCGGCTTCGGGGCGCCCGGGCTCGCCTCGGGCGCCTTCGGGGGCGCCGCCGTCGGCGCTTGGGGCGCGGCCGCGGTCGGGGCCGCGTTGCGCGGCGGCTCGTCGGGGCCGATGACGGCCGAGTTGCCGGCCTCGGCCGAGCTCGGACGCTCTTTGCCGCCGCTCCGGGCCGCCGCCGGCGCCGGCGCCGGCGCGTGCGCCCTGCCGCCCGCCTCGCGCGGCGCGGCCGCCGCGTTGTTCGCGGGCGCCGCCGCCCCGGCCGCCGCGGGCGGCAGCGACGAGGGCGCCACCGCGACCTTCGGCGCCAAGATGACCGTGCGCGACTGGGTCCTGCCCGCCATCGCGTCGCTCACGTTGACCACCACCGTCGTCGGCAAGAAGCCCTCGAGCGAGACGACGAGCGCCTGCGGCCCGGGCAAGAGGTCGATGAGCAGCGGCGTCTGCCCCACCGGCCGCCCCGACCACTCGACCTGCGCCCCCGCCGGCTCGCTCGTCAACATCAGGTGGAACGACTCGGGCTCGGCCGCCATCGAGCCCGCCGCCCGGTCCGGCGTGGCCAGCAGGGGCGCGCTCTGCTGCTGTTGCGTCGCGTCGCCCCAGCGCGCGATCGTCACCCCCAGCGCCACCAGCCCCGCCCCCGCCGCCAGCCACCCGCCGTACTGGCGCCAGAGCGGCGGGCGCATCGCCGCCACCACCCCCGCCGTCGGGTCGGGCCGCTGCGAGGGCGGCGACAGGCTCTGGCGGCCGTCCGCCGAGAGCGCCCGCACCGTGCCCGTCGTCGTGATCGCGTTCGTCAGCCCCGTCGTGCCCGGCGGCGGCGAGGGCACCGACCGGCGCGCCCCCTGCACCCGCGACCTGAGCTCGGCCCGCTCGCCCTCGAAGAGCTCGGCCAGGTGCCGGCCGATGTCTTCGCGCGGCGCCGAGCGCCCCGTGCGAACCAGGTAATCTTCGAGCGCCTGCGCCATCGCCCGCGCGTTCGGGAACCGGTCGGCCGGGTGGCGCGCCAGCGACTGGCCCACGATGTCCGACAGGACCTTGTCGATCGCCGGGTTGCGCTCATTGACCGCCGGAATGTGCGCGTTCAAGAGCTTCTGCAGCACCTCCGGCGGGGGGCCGTAAAAGAGCCGCTCGCCCGTCAGCACCTCCCAGAGCGTCACCCCGACCGCGAACACGTCCGCCCGCCCGTCGAGCAATTCGGAGCCCGCCACCTGCTCGGGCGCCATGTAGGCGAACTTGCCCTTCAGCGTCCCGACGGCCGTCTCGTGCTGGTTGATGTTGGTCTTGGCGATGCCAAAATCGACGATCTTCGTCACGCCCTCGTACGTGACGAGAATGTTGTGCGGGCTCACGTCGCGGTGCACGAGGTTCAACGGCGTGCCGTCGTAGTCCCTCATCTCGTGCGCGTACTGCAGCCCCCGCAGCGTGTCGGCCAGAATGCGCACCCAGTACTCGGGCGGGAACGCCCGGTGCACCTCGGCCAGCCGCCGCACGATCGACGTCAGCGGCTGGCCGTCGACGTACTCCATCGCGATGTAGAAGCGCCCCTCGTGCTCGCCGATCTCGTAGGTGTGCACGACGTTGGCGTGGTTCAGCCGCGCCGCCAGCCGCGCCTCGTCGAAGAGCATCTGCTGGGCGCCGTCGTCGTCGCCCCCGCCGCCGTCGCGGTGCAGCCGCAGCGTCTTGAGCACGACGAGCTTGTTGAACCCCGCCGGCCCCCGCGCCAGCGCCAGGAACACGTCCGCCATCCCCCCGCGCCCCAGCCGCGCGAAGGGCTGGTACTTGCCCGCCACCAGCGCCGGCATCTCGTCGTCGACCGGCCCGAGCAGGGGCGGCGCCGAGCCAGGGCCGGGGGGGGCGGAGGCGGAGACCGGTTCGGGTTGCGTGCCTTGCGTACTGAAGCTCATCGTCGCACCGGTGCGCTCGGCGTGCGAACCCGAGGCGGCCTCCAAAGGGTAAAGCGTAGGTAAGGGTAGTAACCACCGCAACCAAGTTCATAAAAAATTGACCCTCTAGCCTCGTAACTTTCCTCACGTCGGGAGGCAAGTCTTCGGGCAACCCGACGCGCTGTTTTTTTGTAAGCCCACCGCAGCGCTCGAGCCAAAGCCCAACCTCACCGCGCCTCCTTCGCCCCCAACGCGGCCTTTCTCCCGAGCACCATCGACACCCTTCAAGCTTCGCCAGCCCGATCGCGAGCCGACCCTTCGCCCCCTGCCACCCGCGTGCCACGCCCGCGCCCCCCTGAACGCCCGGCAAGGCCTCAGGGCCCTCGCGCGAGGCCACGGGCGAGCCGCCCCCGAGTGATCTCGGGGGCAGCGAACGCCCTCTCGTGCCCCGCGGCTCCCACGCGACTCGGAACGCAAAGCCCGCCCCCTCGCCGGGGGGGCCGGGCTCCCACGGGCGCCGGGCTTCGGGGCGAGCCTGCGAACGCCCCGCGAGTGGCCGCAACGCCCGGGCGGGCCTGCGAGCGCCCCGAGCGGCCGCGATGCCCGGGCGGGCCTGCGAAGCGAGTGGCTGCAACGCCCGGGCGGGCCCGCGGCAGCGGCTCGCGGCGCGGGAGCCCAGCCTCCGGGCAGGGCTTTGGTGGCCGTTTCCGCGGGCGAACGCGGCCCCCGAGTTCACTCGGGGGCCGCCCCTCAGCCCCCCTCTTCTTCTTCGTCGCCGGCGTCGGCGTTCGCGCTCGCGCTCACCGCGAGGGCACAGCCCTCGCAGAGCGGCGCCGGCTCATAGACGAGCTCGCCGCCGCGCGACCAGAGGTAGACCCCCTCGCCCGCCGGCTCGCCCTCGATGGGCGTGTCACAGGCGTCGCAGCGGGTCTCGGGGGGCGGGGCGCAGGGCGCCCCGGACCCCGGGGGAGGGGCGTCGGGGTCGACCAGAAAGTAGGGGGGGTATGGCGTCGCCATCGTGGGGTGCGGGCGGCCGGTGGGGGCCGCCCCGCGGTCAATTCTTGCCTGGCCCGGCCAAACTTCAAGCGCTCGCTTCGGCGACCGGCGCGGGCTGAGCCTCGGCCTTGGCGTCGCCGAGGCAGCTCTCGGCCAGCATCTCGGCCACGTCGAGCTGCCGCACCTTCGCCTCGAGCTCTTGCGCCTTCAGCCCGTCGGTCAGCATCGTCATGCAGAAGGGGCAGGCCGAGGCCACGGTCTGCGCCTTCGTCTCGACGAGCTGCAGGGTGCGCTTGACGTTCACCCGGTCCTTGTTCTGCTCCTCCATCCACATTTGCGCGCCGCCGGCGCCGCAGCAAAGCCCCTTGTTGCGGCTCCAGCGGGCGTCGACCTCGACCAGCTCGACCCCGGGGATCGCCTGCAAAATTTGCCGCGGCGACTCGTAAATGTCGTTGTAGCGGCCGAGGTAGCAGCTGTCGTGATAGACCACGCGGCCCTTGACCGCCTTCTTGGGCCTCAGCTTCTTCTCGGCCAGGAGGCCCATCAGAAAGTCGGCGTGGTGCACCACCTCGAATTTGGCGCCGAGGTCGGGGTACTCGTTGAGCAGCGTGTTGAAGCAGTGCGGGCAGCTCGTCACGATCTTCTTGACGCCGCCCTTCGCTTTGTAACCGTTGAGCGTCGCCGCGTTCTGCTCGGCCAGCATCAAGAAGAGGTACTCGTTGCCCGCCCGCCGGGCCGGGTCGCCCGTGCACGTCTCTTCTTCGCCCAGCACGGCGAAGGGCACCTTCGCCTCGAGCAGGAGGCGCGCCGTCGCCCGCGCGATCTTCTTCGCCCGGTCGTCGTAGCTCGCCGCGCAGCCCACCCAGAAGAGCACCTCGGCGTCGGGCCGGTCGCTCATCAGCGGCACCCCGAGCCCCTCCGACCAGGCCGCGCGGTCCATGCGCGAGAGGTTCCACGGGTTGCCGTTCGTCTCCATGCCGTTGAACGGCTTCTGCAACTCGGCGGGGAACTCGCCCCGCACCACCACCAGGTTGCGCCGCATCGACACGATCTTGTCGACGTAGCTGATCATCACCGGGCACTGCTCTTCGCACGCGCGGCAGGTCGTGCACGCCCAGAGCACGTCGGGGTGCACCACGTTGCCCACCAGGTCGACCGGCGTGTAGGGCACCGGCGGCGGCTCGGCGTGGCCACTCGCCCCGTGCCCGTTCGCCCCGTGCCCGTTCGCCCCGTGCGCGCCGCCCTCGACCGTCTCGGCCGCCTCGGCCTCGCCCTCGGCCGGCGCCGGGCGCAAGACCCCGTAGGGGTAGCCCCGCGGGTCCGAGTACTTGGCGACCAGCTCCTTGTCGCGCCCGTACATGTGGTCGCGGATGTCGAGCGTGAACTGCTTCGGGCTGAGCAGCTTGCCCGTCCGGTGCGCCGGGCAGTTGTCGCTGCAGCGGCCGCACTCGGTGCAGGTGTAGAAGTCGAGCACCGCCTTCCAGGTGAAGTGCTCGGCCCGCGCGACGCCCACCGGCGCCTCGAGCGGGTCTTCTTTCTCGCTCGCCGCCCCCACCACCTCCATCAGCTGGTCGCTCGAGCCCGCCAGCAGCGGCAGCCGCCCGGGCGGCGTCACGTTGCGGAAGAAGACGTTCGGGATCGCCGTGATGATGTGAAAGTGCTTCGAGTGCGGGAGGAGGTTCAGAAAGACCAGCACCAGCGTCGCGTGCACCCAGAACCCGAGGTGGGCGAGGCCCACGAGCAGCCCCGCCGGCGCCCCCGCGAGCGCCAGCGACACGAGCGAGCCCACCGGCGCGAACGGGTGAAAGGCCACGCCCTGCCCCGCCGGCAGCCCGTGCAGGGGCGCGATCACCGTCGCGACCGACGCGCACACGCCCCCGGGCTCGCCGACCTTCGCCCCGCAGCCCGCCTCGGGCCAGCGCGCGTGCAGCGCCAGCATCGAGCCGTGGTAGAGAAAGTCGGTCAGCATCATCGTGACGATGATGCCCAAGATCACCATGCCCTCCGTGCTCAGCGTCATGCGCCGCGTCTTGATCGCGCGCAGGTACATGAAGTAGAGCGCGCCGAAGAGTACGAGCAGCGCGAACAGGTCGCGCAAGAGCTCGTACGCCATGCCGAGCGGCTGCCAGGGCGCGAAGACGAAGAGGTTGAAGGGCGCGTAGACGCCCCGCCCCCAGAGAATCAGCGTGTTGATCGAGACGACCAGAAAGCCCAAGAAGATGAGCTGGTGGGCCAGGCCCGCCCACTGGTAGTAGTGCATCTTCTTCTGCGCGAAGGCGTACGTGAGCACGCCCTTGACGCGCGCGCCGACGTCGCCGAAGCGGTCCTCGGCGCGGCCGACGCGGAGCAAGTCCCAGCGGCGCAGGGCGCTGACCAAAAACAACGTGGGGAGCCCTACGAGCAGGGCGATCATCAGGACGGGGTTCATGGGGCGGGCCTCGTTCGCGTACTCGGTCCGAAGGCGCGCAGCGCGCCGGGGCCCCGCTCTCCCGCTCGGCTCGCGGCCGGGCGGCCCCCGACCTCGGCCGTGGGCGCCCCGCTCGCCCGCCTCGCGTCGGGCCCTGCGCTCTGCGTCAAGCCTAGGGTCTAGGGACCAGCGGGCCCCCTCGTCAACTGTCTCGCCCCGGTTTCCGCCCCGAACCGGGGGCGAACCCCCTCTCAAAAGCGGCCGGCCGCCCGCCCCCGGCCGACGCCGGGAGCGGCGAACGTCCCCTCGCTCTGCCCTCCCGGGGGCGGGGGGCTTCGGGGTTGCCGCGGCGAGGGCGCCAGCCTAAGAGACGGGCCCCTTGCGCGCCCGGGCGCCCCTGCGCCGCGCGAGGGTGAGAGCCCAGCCCCTGCAGTTTCACGATGGAGAGAGGCCCATGGCCGCAACGGACCGCGTCAAGCAAATTCTCTCGAATTACTCGTCCGACAACCCGGGCACGCTGACCAACCTCTACCGCCTGCTGAACACGGGCACCCTCGCGGGCACCGGCAAGCTGGTCATCTTGCCCGTCGACCAGGGCTTCGAGCACGGCCCCGTGCGCTCGTTCGGCCCCAACCCGCCGGCGTACGACCCCGACTACCACTTTCAGCTCGCCATCGACTCGGGCTGCAACGCCTACGCCGCGCCCCTCGGCTTTCTCGAGGCCGGCGCCGCCAAGTTCGCGGGGCAAATACCCCTCATCTTGAAGCTGAACAACAGCGACACGCTCGCCAAGGTCGAGCAGCCCGGCTCGGCCATCACCGGCAGCGTCGAAGACGCCCTGCGCCTCGGCTGCGTCGGCATCGGCTACACCAT
>DASTPP010000253.1:0-11017 GCA_035762175.1 Polyangiaceae bacterium
GAGGGCGCCGAGGGGGCTGGTCATGAAGTCCCAGCCGGCGCCGTAGAGGCCGAAGCGCAGGGCGGCGCGCAAGAGGTGGCGCGGGGCGCCCTCGCGCCGCGACGCCTGGTAGAGCGCGAGGCCGTAGGTGGCGCGCGTCAGCAGCAGCACGGCGGTGAAGGCGAGCCAGGCGACGCTCAGCGTGCGGGCGAACTTCGCGCGCAGGATGGCGTTCTGGCCGATGAACGAGACGAGCTCGGGCCAGAGCAGGTAGCCGACGCCGAAGGCGATGAGGGCGCAGAGCGCGACGGTGCTGCCGACGGCGAGCAGCTCGCCGAGGGCGGCGAAGCGCAGGGCGGGCAAGAGCGGGCCGGAGGGCAGCTCGCCGAAGAACGACTCGGCCCCCTCGGTCGTGACGCGGGTGGTCTCGACGAAGCGCTTGAGGGCGGGCTTCTCGGGGCGCTCCCAGGGGACGAAGACGAGGACGCCGGAGGCGCCGTCCCACTGGTCGTCGATGCGGCAGCCGGGGCAGTCGGCCTCGCCGCAGAGCGCGCACACGACCGCCGCCGGCACGTCGACGAGCTCTGCGGGCTCGTCAGCCGTGCCGCCGCCCCCTCGCTGCTTCGGGGGCGACCGGTAGGAAAACGCCGGCGCCATGGCCCCCTAAGTGTGGATCGCTTCCCTTCATTTTGCACTTGCAGCGTGAAAAAAAACGCGTACGGAATCGCCCGCCGCGTTACGAAGGCGACGATCTGCGGCGAGGTGGTCTTTGGCGCGAGCCCTCGGGGGGCAGGGGGGGCACGCGCCCGAAGGCCAAGGCCGCGAGGGCCGCCGCGATCAGGCCCAAGGCGAGCGTGGCGTCGAGGCCCACGCCCCACGTGAAGCGCAAGGGCACGACCACGCCCCGCACCTGGGCCGCCGCCGGGGGGTTGAGCAGGAGCGAGCCGGCGATCAGCGCGGGGATGGCGGCGAGCACCGCGGCGATGAGGCGCACGCCGCGCATCGCGCGGGCGCTCCGGCGGCTGAGGACCAGGGGCAAGAGCGTGAACCAGGCGACCGCCGCGGCCCACGCGAGGCCCGTGCGCTGGGCGACCTCGACGCCGGTGAAGACCGCCCGCTCGGGCGCGTCGAGCCGGACCCAGGGCAAGCCGAAGGCGACGAGGCCGGCGAGCGCGACGAGCGCGAGGGGGCCGCGGCCGTGGGCGGGCGACCACCAGGGCAACCGCCGCTCGTCGGGGCCGGGCGGCGGGGGCGCCGACTCGTCGTCCGAGAGGGCGGGGTCGGCGGGCGGCAAGCGCGAAGAACGGACGAGGTCGACCTCGCAAAAGGGGCAGTGCTTCCGTTCGCCGACGGGGAAGAGCTCACGACAGAAGGGGCAAGCGACGAGCCCTCGCACGCCGCGAAGCATAGCCGAGGGGCGGTGCGGGCGCCCGGGGGCGCGGCCGCGGAGCAGGCCGCGGCGGGCCGCGTTGGGGGGGGCGCGGGCGCTCGCGGGCGCGCCTCGGTCGCGGGGGCGCGGCGGCCGGGCGGGGGCGCCTGGCCGGGGGCGACCCTTGTGGGGGGGGCCCCTCGGACGGAGGCGACCCTTGCGGGGCGGGCCCCTCGGACGGAGGCGACCCTTGCGGGGCGGGCCCCTCGGGCGGAGGCGGGCGGGGTCGGGGGCGCTTGGTTCCGGGGCCCGGTCGCGGCAGACTCGGCGCCATGGCACGACCCCAAAAGCTCGACGAGGCGGCGCTTTCGGCCTGGCTAGGCTCTCACGAGGGGTGGGAGCGGCGGGGCGACGAGATCCAGAAGGCGTACCGCTTCGGCGACTACGCCGCGGGCGTCGCGTTCGCGGTGCGCGTGGCGTTCGCGGCCGAGAAGGCCGACCACCACCCCGACCTGCTCGTCGCCTGGGGCCGGGTCGAGGTGCGGCTGTCGACGCACGACGCGGGCGGGCTGACGCGGCTCGATCTCGAGCTGGCCGAGGCCTGCGACGGGCTTTCGGCGGGCCCCCGGTGAGCGAGCCCTTCGAGCGGGCGCGGGCGCGCGTGCTCGAGGCGCTCGGTTGGCCGGCGCCGCCGCCCCGCCTCGACGAGGCGCTGACGCACCCGTCGTACGCGAACGAGCGGCGGCGCAACGGCGGCGACGCGCCCGACAACCAGCGGCTCGAATTCTTGGGCGACGCGGTGCTCGGGCTCTGCGTCAGCGAGATCTTGATGCGCGAGTACCCGAGCTCGGACGAGGGCGAGCTCTCGCGGATGCGGGCGGCGCTGGTGCGCGCCGAGTCGCTCGCGTCCTTCGCCCGCCGCGTCGGGCTCGGCGAGGCGCTGCGGCTCGGGCGCGGGGCGAACGCCGCGGGCGACCGGCGGCAGACGAACGTGCTGGCCGACGCGGTCGAGGCGCTCGTCGCGGCGGCCTACCTCGACGGGGGGCTCGACCGGGCGCGCGAGCTGGTGCGCAAGGTCGTGGCCGACGGGCTGGCCGAGGCGGGGCGGCTCGGCGCGCGCGACCCGAAGAGCGAGCTACAGGAGCGGGTGCAGGCGCTGGGCAAGAAGGCGCCGACCTACCGGGTCGAGGGCACGCGGGGCGACGACCACGAGCGTTGGTTCGAGGTCGAGGTGATGGTCGAGGGCCGCCCGCTCGCCCGGGGCACGGGCCGCTCGAAGAAGCTGGCCGAGCAAGAGGCGGCCCGCGCCGCGCTCGGCGGCTGGGCCGAGGCCGAGGCCCGGCTCGGGGGGGGCGGGGCCGAGGCCGAGGCCCGGCTCGGGGGCGGCGCGGCCGAGGCGGCGGGCGAGGCGCTCCCCCGATGACGACGACCGCGTTCGCTCTGCGCCGGGCCCGGGCGGCCCTGCTTTGGCTCTTGGCCGGCGTGCTCGCCGCGGCGAACGCCTGGGCCGGGCCTTACCTCGATCGCGCCGGCCTGCTCGTGGGCGAGATGCACCGGGCGAACGAGTTTTTGCAGGCGCACGCCGGCGACAAAGAGCTCGCCGCGCTCGTGCGCGAGGGGGCCGAGGCGCGGGTGCGGGCGGCGCGCAAGATGAGCGTGCCGAAGGAGGTGGTGCCGATGCACCCGCACCTCTTGCTCGCGCTCGAGAACGCCGAGCGGGCGGCGGCGGCGGCGCAGGAGGGCACGCTCGAGCGCTTCGGCCACCACCTGCGCGTCTCGCGCGACGAAGAGTCGGTCTTCCGGGCGATGCTGGCGCAGCAGAAGTACGAGCTGCCCTCGGTCGCGGGCAAGTGAGCGCGCCGCCCGGGCGGCCGGCGGACGTGCCGCCACGGCCCCGCCGGCCGCTCAGGCGACGCCGTCGGGGTGGTATTCGACCGCGTGCGCCTCGGTGAGGTCGGGCACCTCCCAGCGGTCGATCATCGAGCGGATGGCGCGCTCGGGCACGGCCGCGGGGCGGCGGCGGTTCTGCTCGAAGAGCCGGTCGCGGGGCGCCTCGAGGTAGACGACGCGCAGGCGCGCGCGGTAGCCGGCGGCGAGGGCGAGCACGGGGGTGCGGAAGCGGCGGGTGATGTTGGTGGCGTTCCAGACGAAGCGCTCGCCGCGGCGCAAGAACTCGCGGGCGCGCTCGCGCGCGGCCTGCACGATCTGGCCCTGGTCGTCGGTGGGCGCGACGTCGTACTCTTCGCGCAGGGCGTCGAGCGAGACGACGGGCCAGCCCGCGAAGTGCTGGCGCACGAAGGTGTCTTTGCCCGAGCCGGGCAGGCCCGACATGACGACGACCTCGCCCGCGGTGTCGTCGTAGGCCTCGACGTCGGGGTGGCGGCCCTCGGCGTGAAAGAAGAGAAAGCGCGTGTGGTCGGAGGCGAAGGGGCGGGGGCGGTCGTAGCAGCCCTCGTCGCGGCAGTATTCGCGGTAGAGCTCGATGTTGTCGAGCACGCGGCCGAGGTCGGCGCAGACCCGCCCGCGGATGTCGGCCTCGGCGACGAGCGCGAGCAGGTCGCAGCGGGCGACGAGGCTGATCTCGGCGGCGAGCCGGCGCGGGTCGGGCCGCTCGATGAGGAAGAAGGGCACCTGGTGGTGGCGGATGAGGCCGCAGACGGTCTCGCGCACCCGGAAGGGCAGGCCCGCCTCCCACAGCATGCGGCGGGCCACGAGCTCGCCCCGCTTCGAGTGGCCCTTGGCGGTGACGCGCCCCTCGTCGTCGACGCGGGTGGTCTGGGGCTTGGCGACGTCGTGCAGCAGGCACGCGAGGTAGACGGCGAGCCGGTCGTCGTCGCGCAGGGCCCGGTAGGCGGGCAGCTCGACGAGCGTCTCGAGCACCATGCGCGTGTGGGTGGCGACGTCGCCCTCGGCGTGGTGCACGGGGTCTTGCGGGCAGGCGGCGAGGGCGCGCACCCAGTCGAGCGGGGCGAGCTGGGCCCAGGGCACCTCGTACGCCGGCGGCGACGGGGCGGTCAGAAGCAGCGAAGAAGCCATGGCGGCCGCCCCGGGGTTGCGGGGGGGGCGAGAGTATAGCACGCTTTCGGCCCTTCGCCCGCGCCGGGGGGCGCCCATGTCACCGAAGTATCCGCGTTCGTTTCACCTGCCCTGGTCGCCCGGGGGCACGTCCGACGACAAGCGCCTGCGCGACGTCGGCGCGCTCGTCGGCGCCGAGCTCGTCGTCACCGAGAAGTGCGACGGCAGCAACCTCACCTACACCCGCGCGAGCGTCTTCTCGCGCTCGCACGCGGGCCCGCCGGCGCACCCGAGCTTCGACCTCGCCAAGGCGACGCACGGGCGGCTGCGGCACCTCATCGACGAGGGGCTCTCGGTCTTCTGCGAGTACTGCTTCGCCGTGCACTCGATCGAGTACGGCGCCCTGCCCGACGCCTCGCTCGTCTTCGGCGTGCGCGACGACGCGCGCGGGGTCTGGTGGGCCTGGGACATGGTCGAGGCGCAGGCGGCCGAGCTCGGCCTGCCGACGGTGCCGGTGCTCTTCCGGGGCCGCGTCGGCAGCGAGCGCGAGCTGCGCGAGCTGACCGAGTCGCTCGCCGCGGCCCCCTCGGCCTTCGGCGGGCCGCGCGAGGGCGTCGTCGTGCGCGCGGCGCTCGAGTTCGGCGACGCGTCCTTCGGTCGGAGCCTCGGCAAGTGGGTGCGCGCCGGGCACGTGCAGACCGACGAGCACTGGCTGCACCAGGCGATAAGGCCGCAGCGCCTGCAGAAGGCGTCGGCCTGAGCCGGGGCGCCGGCCGGCGGGCGGCACGCCCCCGCGGCGCCGGGCGCCGGCCGGCGGGGCCCGGGCCCCCCCGCGGCGCCCGGGCCCTCCCGCGGCGCCGGCCGGCGGGGGGCGCGGGCGCGGGCCTCAGCGGCGCCGGGCCGCTTCGCGCAGGCGCTCGGCGAGCGACTCGTAGAGGCCCCCGAAGGCGCCCTCGAGCGAGGCGGCGTCGGGGCCCTCGAAGGCCTGGACGCGCCGGTAGAGCGGCTCGGCCTCGCGGAAGTCGACGATGCGGCCGTGGCGCGCCGCCTGCGCCGCGAAGGCGAGCACGCGCAGGCCGTGGAAGAGCTTCTTCTTCGAGGGCCCGGGCTCGTCTTCGTAGCGCCTCCGGGCCTTGTCGTAGTCGGCCTGGGCCTTCGCGGTCGCGGCGGCGGCGAGCGCGCGGGGGTCGGGCCGGTAGCGGAAGGGCGGCGAGAACTCGACGAGGCGGTGCTCGGCCGGGGCGAAGAGGCACTCGAGCGCGAAGACGCTCTGCTCGCCGAGCGCGCGCTCGAACGCCCGGGCGCCGTGCACGACCACGTTGCGGCCCGGGCCGAAGAGCAGATCGTGCTTGGCGTCGGGCTCGCGCAGGACGGCGAAGAAGTCTTCGTCCGAGGCGGGGCCGGCCGTGCCGTAGACGCGCGAGCCGACGCGGACGAGCCCGCGCAGGTCAGCCGCGGGCCGGCGCAAGAGGGCGAGCAGGCCCGCGTCGAGCATGGCCCCGGAGGGCTAGCACGCCGCCGGCGCCCCCGCCGCCCGGGCCCGCGCTGCCGGCCGACGCGGCGCCTTGCCGGCCGCGGCGCCCGGCGCCATACGATCGGGGTGGGCACCGACGCCGCGTACTTGCTCGCGTGCGGGGCCGGCCTTGCCGTGCTGCCGCTCGGCCTCTACGCCTGGCACGAGCGCCGGGGGCGCGCGGCCTGGCCGCCGCCGCCGGCCGACGAGGCGCCCGCCTTCGAAGGTTACCGGCGCATCCGGCGCCCGCGCCCGGGCGCGCCGAAGGCGCCGGCCTTCGTGCGCCTGACGGCCCTCTCGTGCTTTGCCTTCGGGCAGATGTTCCTGCCGGGGCTGGCCGCGGGCGCCCTGGGCCTCGTCTTCGGCGGCGCGGGCGTGCTCTCGCTGCCGGGGCTCTGGGTCGCCTACGCCGAGCTCGCCGTGGGCCGCGCGCTGCTCCTGCGCGCGCCCGACGTCGCCGAACGCGCCCGCGCGCTCGCCTGCGTCTCGGGCTCGCTCAACCTGGTCCTGGTGCCCCTCTTCGCGACCGTCGAGCTCTCGCCGTCGTCGCTCGAGTTCGCCACGTTCTGGTCCGCGCTCGCGCTCGCGTACGTGCTGGCCTCGCTGGCGCAGGCGGCGCTGCTCTTCTGGGCGGCGCGCAGGCTCGAGCCCGCGCGCTGAGGCGCCCGGCCGCGGCGGGGCGCGGGGCGGGCGCCGCGACGAGCCCCTCGGCGACGCCGGCCCCCCCACCTTCGAGGGCCGAGGCCCGGGCGCGGCGCGCGGGGGCCGGGAGCGAGACGCTTCGAAATCCGAAGCGTTGCTCGCCCGCGCGCGTAACCCGGCGCCGCCGGGGGCGCCCTCGCCCTTGCGATCGGCTTCGGTCAGGTGGTCCCGATCGCGGGGGAAGTCGTCGCCCTCGCCCTCGCCCCCGCCCCCTTCGGGCTCGGGCGGCGGGTTGCGCGGCGGGGGCGCGCCCATGAACCCCTGGCCGGCCAGCCGGCCGCTGAGGCCGCTGTCCCACCCAGGGTCGTAGGTCGAACCGGGGACGGGGGAGGGGGCAGGCTTTTGGTCTGACTCGGCCATGACGAACCTCGCGGTGCCAGCGCCACCGCGGCGCCCGGCTCGAGCGAGGTAAGAGCAAGGCGCGGGCCAAGGTTAGGCCCGCCGGGCCTTGCGCGCGGGGCGGGGGTTCGGCGCAGGCTCGGTCGCCCGAACCGACGCGCGGGCCGCGGGGCCGGCCTTCGGGCGGGAGGCCTGCGAGGGCGCGCGCCCTTCGGCGAACAGGGGCGCCTTGCGGGGCGGCGCGGACGGCGCCCGCTCGGCCGGCGGCGCCTTTGCGGCCGAGGCGCGCGCCTCGCGGGGCCGCCCTTCGCTCGCCTGCCGCGCCCTCGCGGGGCCGGCGCCGGCCGCCCGCGCCTTCGGGGCGGCGCCCCGCTCGGCCGGCGCCGGCGCCTTGCGTGGCGGCTTGCGCCCCACCCCCTCGGCCGCGCCCGCGCTCGGGCAGGCCGGGGCGACGCCGCACGTCGCGCACGAGGGGGCGCGCGCCGAGCAGACGCGGCGGCCGTGGAAGATGAGCACGTGCGCGAGCGAGCCCCACTCGCGCTGCGGGAAGAGGCGCACGAGATCGCGCTCGATCTGCTCGGGGGCGGCGGCGCGGCTCCAGCCGAGCCGCTGGCTCAGGCGCTGCACGTGCGTGTCGACCACGACGCCCTCGGAGAGGCCGAACGCGTCGCCGAGCACCACGTTCGCGGTCTTGCGGCCGACGCCGGGCAGGGCGCAGAGCTCGGCCATCGTCTTCGGCACCTCGCCGTGGTGGCGCTCGACGAGCAGGCGGGCGAGCGCGACGAGGTGCTTCGCCTTGGTGCGGTAGAAGCTGATGGTCGCGATGCGCTCGGCCACCTCGTCGACGTCGGCCGCGGCGAGGCGGTGCGCGTCGGGGTAGCGGGCGAAGAGCGCGGGCGTCGCGAGGTTGACGTTGCGGTCGGTCGTCTGGGCCGAGAGCACGGTGGCGACGAGCAGCTGGAAGGGCCCGTCGTGGACGAGCTCGCAGTGGGCGTCGGGGTGCAGCGCGCGCAGCCGGGCGAGGGTGTCGGCGGCGGCGCGCTCGGCGGCGTTCGGGCGGGCCATGGCGGGGGGCGAGGCGCACCTAGCACGGCGGCGGGCGGGCGCCGCCCGGAGAAATCAGAGCGCGGCGAACCTCGGCGCCGCGCCCGCGCCGTCGAAGGCGACGAGCGAGCGCTCGGGCACCCTCTGCCAGGGCCCGGCCGTCGAGAGCGGCTCGGACGCGACCCAGCCGCCGCCGCGCGCGCCGTCGCGCGCGACGTAGAGGCTCGGCGCCTCGCGCCCGAACGCGACGCGCGACGCGACGAGCGAGCGGCCGCCGGAGACGATGAGGTTGAGCCCCGCCGACTTCGACGCCGCCGCCGCCCGCTCGCCGACGCGGGCGATCGCCCGGCGGAGCGCGCCCTCGAGGGCCTCGGCCGAGGGGGCGCGGCCGGCCAGCTCGTCGAGAAAGACCGCGAAGACGAGCTCGGTGTCGGTGCCGCCCTCGACGCCCGCTTCGCGCTCGGCCGAGAGCGAGGCGCGCAGCGGGCGCCGCCACGAAGCGCGGAAGTCTTCGAGCTCGCCGTTGTGCACGAGCGAGACGGCGCCCTCGACGAAGGGCGGCGTGTTGGCGAAGTCGACGGCGATGCCCTGGGTGGCGCTGCGCACGCTGGCCACGACGCAGCCCGAGCGCACGGCCGGCGCGAACGAGCGGAGGTTCTGGTCGGCCCACAGGGGCAAGACGCTGCGGTAGCGGGCCGCCTCGGCGCGGCCCTCGGCGTACCAGGCGACGCCGTGCCCGTCGGCGCCGAGCGCGCCCTTCGGCAGCTCGCGCGGCTCGCGGGCCACGTCCGCGAGCGATCGTTCGGCGTCGAACAGGAGGTCAGAGAGCGCGATCGGCGGGCCCAGGTAGGCGGCGATTCGGCACATGGGCAGGGCGAAGGGCGCCGCCGCCCGGGCCTCGGACCGGGGCGCGGCGCGGTTCGGTATGGCACCTCCGGGCGCGCCTGGCGAGGCGCGGACGGCGGCGGGCCCGGGGCGAGGGCGGGGCGTCGGGGCGGCCTGTCACGCTGGGCGCGGGCCCTTGAGGCGGAACGCTACGCGCCGGCCGCCCTCGCCGCGCCGAGCGCCGCCCGGCGCGGCGAGGGCGCCGCCCCCGGCGGGCGGGCGAAGAACGCGCCGCCCTTCAGTACGCGCCGGCGCCCGCCACCGCCACCCGCGCCGTGCGCCCGAGCGCCTGCGCGCCGCGGCGGCACCGCTCGAACTCGAACGCGTCGTGCGACGACAGGACCGCCACGTCGCTGCGGCTGTGCACGAGCTCGCGCAGGCGCGCCTGGTTTTGGCGGCGCGCCGGCCCGTCGGCCTGCATGAGCCACTGGTAGAGGCCCAGGCCGGGCGCCCGCCGCGGCTCGTCGAGCAGCTCGCCGCGGTCGAAGTACGCGTCGCCCGCGTGCAGCAGCCAGTGCCCCCCGCCGCGCTCGATGGCGACGCCCGCGTGCCCGCGCGTGTGCCCCACGAGCGGCACGAGCACGATCTCGGGCGGCAGGCCCGCGAGGCCCCGCACGCACTCGAAGCCGAACCAGGGCTCGCCCTCGGCCTCGTAGACCCGGAAGCGCCCCTCGTCTTGCCACTCGGGCGGCCGGTAGCGGCGGCGCGCGAGGAAGGTGTCGCGCTCCTGCGCCGCGCGGTACTCGGGCGCGAAGAGGTGCACCGCCGCCCACGGAAAGTCGTCGATGCCGCCGGCGTGGTCGACGTCGAGGTGCGTGAGCACGACGTGGCGCACGTCGCGCGGGCCGTAGCCGAGCGCCCGCACCTGCGCGATCGCCGTCTGCGCCGGGCGCGGCCGCACCCGCAGGGCCTTCGCCCACAGCGGGCTCAGCCGCGCGCCAGGGGCGGCGACGTCGCGGCTGCCGAGCCCCGTGTCGACCAGCACGAGCCCGACCTTCGTCTCGACGAGCAGGCAATGACAGATGAGCTCGGCCGGCCCCAAGAGCGGGCTCTTGCCGTCCCATAGCCGGCCCCCGAATGGGCACATGCTCCCGCAGTTGAGGTGGTGGATGCGCATGACGAGCGCGAGAGCGTGCAGAAGATGAGCCAACGCTCTGGCCTTCGCGCCCAAGAACTGGCACCGAATCTGCTTTTGTCCGCCCCGATGCGTTCCCTTCGTTGGCTTCTTGCCGGGGCCTCCGCCGCCTGCGCGGCCGGGCTCCTGGCGCTCGGTAGCGCCTACCAAGGCCCGGGCGACCGGCCCGGCGAACGCCCCGAGGCGAGCGCGCTCGCGGCCCCCTCGCGCCACCTCACCCTCGCGCTCCCCTTCGGGCACACGCTCCTGCGGCAAGGGCACGCGGCCGCCGCCCCCGCCACCTCGCCCCCGCCCGCCCGCCCGCCCGCCGATTCGCCCGCCGATTCGCCCGCCGGCCCGCCCGCCGATTCGCCCGCGCCCGCGCCCGGGGCCGAGCGCGCCCGCGCCGACGGCGCCGCCCGCGGGCCCTGCCCCGACGAGGGCATGGCGCGCGTCGGCGCCGCCTGCATCGACCGCTACGAGGCGCACCTCGTCGCGCGCGGGCCCAACGGGGGCGAGCGGCCCTGGCCCCACCAGCTCCGCCCGGAGCCGGGCCTTTACTACGAAAGTCGTAGCAAAGCGGGCGCCTACCCCCAGGGCTACGTCAGCCGCGCCGAGGCCTCGTCGGCGTGCGCGAACGCGGGCAAGCGCCTCTGCACGCTCGCCGAGTGGCGGAGGGCCTGCCAGGGCGCGCGCGCCGCGGCCTACCCCTACGGCGCCCCGGTGCGGCCGGGCGCGTGCAACACGGGCAAGCCGCACCTGCTGACGAAGTGGTACGGCGCCGACCCTTACGCCTGGACGTACGAGAACTTCAACAGCCCGACCCTCAACCTCGAGCCGGGCTTTCTCGCGCGCGGCGGCGAGTACGAGGCGTGCCGCAGCGAAGACGGCGTCTACGACCTCGTCGGCAACCTCCACGAGTGGGTGAGCGACCCGGTGCCCCTCGCGCTCGTGACGCGCGCCCCCGACGAGAACGGCGCCTACCCGCCGCAGTCGGTGCGCCCGGGCAACGGCATCTTCGTCGGGGGCTTCTTCAGCACGACCAACCAGAACGGCG
>DASTPP010000254.1:0-7289 GCA_035762175.1 Polyangiaceae bacterium
GTTGATCGAGAGGATGATGGCCTCGACGTCGTCGCCCTTGTGGTAGACGTCGTTCGGGTTCTGCACCTTGATCGTCCACGACAGGTCGCTCTTGTGCACCATGCCGTCGACGCCCTCTTCGATGCCGACGAAGACGCCGTAGTCGGTCAAGCTGCGGACCTTGCCGGAGATCTTGTCGCCCGGCTGGTACTTCTCGGTGAAGAGCGTCCACGGGTCGGGCTCGAGCTGCTTGAGGCCGAGCGAGATGCGCTTGGCCTTGGCGTCGACCTCGAGGATCTGGCACTCGATCTCCTGGCCCACCTCGAGCACCTTGCTCGGGTGCTTGACCTTCTTGGTCCACGACATCTCGCTGACGTGAATCAAGCCCTCGATGCCGGGCTCGAGCTCGACGAACGCGCCGTAGTCGGTGACCGACATGACCTTGCCGCGCACCTTCTTGCCCGGCGGGTAGGCCTCCTCGGCGTGGTTCCACGGGTCTTCCTGGGTCTGCTTCAGGCCCAGGCTGACGCGCTCGGTCTCGGGGTTGTACTTCAACACCTTGACCGTCACCTCGTCGCCCACCTTGAAGAGCTCTTCGGGGTGGGTGATGCGGCCCCAGCTCATGTCGGTGATGTGCAAGAGGCCGTCGATGCCGCCGAGGTCGACGAAGGCGCCGTACTCGGTGATGTTCTTGATGGTGCCCTTGACGACCATGCCCTCGGTGAGGGTCTGCAGCGTCTTGGCCTTCATCTCGTCGCGCTCTTTCTCGAGGAGCACACGGCGAGAGAGCACGATGTTGCCGCGCTTCTTGTTGAACTTGATGACCTTGAACTGGTAGGTCTGGCCGATGAGCTTGTCGAGGTTGCGGATCGGCCGCAGGTCGACCTGGCTGCCGGGCAAGAAGGCCTTCACGCCGCCGCGAATCGAGACGCTGAGGCCGCCCTTGACGCGCTGGCTGATGGTGCCGTCGATGAGCTCGTCGCGCTCGCACGCGCTCGAGATCTCGTCCCACACCTTCATCTTGTCGGCCTGCTGCTTCGAGAGGGTGACGAGGCCCTCGTCGTTCTCGCGCGACTCGATGTAGACGTCGACCTTGTCGCCGGGCTTGACGGCGATCTCGGCGCCCTGGCTCAAAAACTCGGCGAGGGGGATCACCCCCTCGCTCTTGCCCCCGATGTCGACGACGACCGCGTCGCGGCCGACGTGCACCACGGTGCCCGTGACGATTTCGCCTTCGCGGCCGAGGTCGGCCTCGGCCATGCTCTGTTCGAAGAGATCGGCGAAACTCTCGCCGCCCGCGTTGGTTTGCGTTTGCTCGGTCGCCATCGAATCCTTCTCTGCCTGTTGGTAGGTCGCGCCGCCCCGGGCGGGGGCCCGGCACCCCCGCCCCGAGCCCGCCACCGTCGCGCTCGCGCGCCGCTAGCTCGAACACCCGCGGGCCTTTCGCCCGTTCGAAGCGTTGCACGACACCGCGGCCCGGCCCCGGCGCCGAGCCCGCAGTACCCGCGGGAGGCCGTGAGCTAGCACGCGACGTGCATAACGTCAACGGGCCCCCCGGGCGCCTCGCCAGCGCCGACGCCGGGTCGAGGCCCGGGGCCGTTCGGGGGTTCGGAGGCCGCCCGGCCCCCGGCCCGACGCCCCCGCCGCGCCGGCGCCCGCCCTCGGCGCCCGGCGGCGCGCCCGCGGCGCCCTTGCGCGGCCGGGGCGGCGGGGCTAGGCAGGGCGCGTGTCCGACGCCGACGACCAGAAGCGTGCCGCCGCCGAAGCCGCCGCCCAGCTCTTGCCCGACGAGGGCGTCATCGGCCTCGGCACGGGCACGACGGCGCGCTTCTTCATCGAACGCGTCGGCGCGCTCGTCGCCGCCGGGCGCCGCCTGGTCGGGGTGCCCACCTCGCGGGCGAGCCGCGAGCTGGCCGAGCGCGCCGGCATCCCCCTCTTGCCCGACGAGGGGCCCTGGCGGGTCGACGTCTGCGTCGACGGCGCCGACGAGGTCGACGGCTCGCTCTGCCTCATCAAGGGCGGCGGCGGCGCGCTCCTGCGCGAGAAGATCGTCAACGGCGCCGCCGCCGTGAACCTCATCGTCGTCGACCGGCCGAAGCTCTCGCCCCGGCTCGGCACCCGCTGGCCGGTGCCCGTCGAGATCGCCCCCTTCGGCCACCGGGCGGTCGCCCAGCGCCTCGCCGCCTTCGGCCGGCCCGTGCTGCGCGAGCGCGACGGCGCGCCCTTCGTCACCGACGGCGGCCACTACATCTACGACCTGCACTGCGGCGTCATCGACGACCCCGCCGCACTCGAGCGCGAGCTCGATGCCGTCGCCGGCGTCGTCGAGACCGGGCTCTTCGTCGGCCGCGCGACGTCGCTGCTGATCGCCGACGCCCATGGCGTTGAGCGGCGAGACGCCCCCCCGGCCGCGCGCTGAGCGCCGGCGCGCGGCGGCGCCCGCGCCCCCCGCGCGCGTGCCCCACCCCCTGCCCTACCAGGGCAGCAAGCGCCGGCTCGCCGCCGCCATCCTGGCCGAGGCCGGCCCGGGCCCCTACGCCGCGCTCTACGAGCCCTTCTGCGGCTCGGCCGCGCTCACGCTGGCCGCCGCCGCGCGCGGGCTCGCCCCCCGCTTCGTGCTCGGCGACAGCCTCGAGCCGCTCGTCGCGCTCTGGCGCGCCATCCTCGAGTCGCCCGCCCGCGTCGCCTCCGCCTACGGCGCGCTCTGGCGGGCGCAGCACGGCGATCCCGCCCACTACGAGCGCGTCCGCGAGCGCTTCAACCGCGCGCGCGACCCGGCCGCGCTGCTCTACCTGCTCGCCCGCTGCGCCAAGGCCGCGGTGCGCTTCAACCGCGGGGGCGACTTCAACCAGGCGCCCGACCGCCGCCGCCACGGGATGCGCCCCGAGCGCCTGGCCGCCGAGGTCGCCGGGGCCGCGCGCCTGCTCGCCGGCCGGGCGCGCCTCGCGTGCGCCGACTACGAGGCCACGATCGCGGCCGCCGGCCCCGCGGACCTCGTCTACCTCGACCCGCCCTTCCAGGGCACGAGCGAGGGGCGCGACCGCCGCTACGCCGCGGGCCTCGAGCGCGCGCGGCTCGTCGCCTCGCTCGCGGGCCTCAACGCGCGGGGCGTGCCCTTCCTGCTCAGCTACGACGGCCGCTCGGGCGCGCGCGCCTACGGCGAGCCCCTGCCGCGCTCGCTCGGCCTGCGCCTCGTGCGCCTCGACGCCGGCGTCTCGAGCCAGGCGACCCTGCTCGGGCGGCGCGAGCGCACGCTCGAGTCGCTCTACCTGTCGCCCGCGCTGCTGGCCCGCCGGCGCCGGTAGGCCCCGCCCGCCGGCCCCGGCCGGGCGCGATCAGCGGGCCGGCGGCCGCAGCTCGGTGCGCACGTCCCAGAGCTCGGGGAAGAGCGTCAGTTCGAGCGCCCGCCGCAGGAACGACACGCCGGAGCTGCCCCCGGTGCCCCGCTTGTGGCCGATGATGCGCTCGACCGTCTTCATGTGCCGGTAGCGCCAGAGCAGGAAGCGCTCTTCGACGTCGACGAGCTTCTCGGCCATCTCGTATCCGTCCCACCACTGCGCCGTGTTTTCGTAAATCGTACGGAAGACGGCGACGACCCCCTCGCTCCGCTCGTAGGGCTCGGAGAAGTCGCGCTCGACCCGGTCGGCCGGCACCGGCAGCCCGCGCCGGGCGAGGTGGCGCAAGAACTCGTCGTAGATCGAGGGCTCGCGCAAGAGCGCCTCGAGCCGGCCGTGCACCTCGGGCTGGTGCCGGAAGGGCAGGAGCGCGTTCGGGTCCTTGTTGCCGAGCAGGAACTCGACCGTGCGGTACTGGTGCGACTGGAAGCCGCTCGAGCGGCCGAGCGCGCCGCGGAACTCGACGTACTCGTTCGGCGTCAGCGTCTCGAGCACGCTCCACTGTTCGAAGAGCGTGCGCTGGATGTGCCCGACGCGCGCGAAGATCTTGAACGAGGGCTCGAGCCGGTCGGCCCGCACGAAGGCGCGCGCGGCGTCGAGCTCGTGGATGAGGAGCTTCATCCACAGCTCGGAGGTCTGGTGCTGGATGATGAAGAGCAGTTCGTCGTGGTGCGGCGGCGACGAGCGGAGCGTCTGCGACGAGAGCAGGCGGTCGAGCTCGAGGTAGTCGGCGTACGCCATGTCGCCGGAGAGGTCGGTGTGGATGGTGCTTTCGAACTCGCGCCTGCCCATGCCCCCGTTCTCGCACGCGGCGCGCCCCGCGCCAAATGCCGCGGGGGCGCGGCGGGGGGGCGGGCGCGCGCCCGTCGCGGCCCGAATCGGCTGGATCGGCCGCGCGAGGCGTACTACCTACCCGGCCCCGAAAGGGCCCCGCCATGGCCACGACCGAAGCCGAGCTCACGACCGTCTCGACGCTGTACCGACTGGTCCACGCCCTGGGCGACTCGCTCGGCTCCGAGAGCAGCGAGGGCGGCCAGGTGCTGCTGACGACGCTGGGCGGCCTGCGGGCGGCCTGCCGCGCCCACTTCCCCGAGGGGTACCGCCTCGAGCCGCTGACGCGCGAGCAGTTCGCCGAGGCCTTCGGCGAGCTGGCGGCCGAGCTCCTGCAGTTCTGCGAGCCCTACGCCCCTTCGTTCGGCCTGGCGGGGCACCCCGAGCGCTTCCGCCCCGAGGGGCACGCGCGGGGCGAGTTCTGGGTGTGCATCTTCCTCGCGGGCCCCCCCGCGCTCTACCGCAGCGCGCTCGTGCGCTTCCCGCGGGTCGAGACCTGAGACGGGCGAGGTCGGGGCGCCCGGAGCGCGGGCCCAGGGGTCGATGCCGGTGCGGCGGGCGAGCTCGCGAGGTCCGGGCGCCCGGAGGGCGGGCGAGGCGGGCCCGCCGCTCGTCGGGGGGCCCGCCCCCCGGGGCCGGCGCGAGGCCGAAAGGCCGGGGCGCGGGGGCCGGGGGCGGGTGCGCCTGCCGCCCGGGCCGCAAATGGGCTACACCTAGGCCGCCGTGGCCGACCCGTTTGTCCTGTTTCGCGAGCTGATGACGAAGCGCCCCCCGGTGGTCCTCGCCCCGATGGAGGACGTGAGCGACGCGGTGTTCCGCCGGCTCTGCCGCTCGCTCGGCGCCGACCTCTGCGTCACCGAGTTCGTCAACGTCGAGGGCCTGCTGCGGGGCTGCAAGACGGCGCGCCGCAAGATCGCGCTCGAGCCCGACGACGCGCCGACGGCCATTCAGATCTACGGCTCCGACCCGGGCCGGCTCGCCGAGGCGGCGCGCGTCGCCGAGGCCGCGCGCCCCGCGTACGTCGACATCAACTGCGGCTGCTGGGTGCCGAAGATCGCGGGCCGGGGCGCCGGCGCCGGCTGGCTGCGCGACCCGCCGGCGATGGTGGCGATGGCCTCGCTCATCGTGAAGAGCGTGGCGCTGCCCGTGACCGTGAAGACGCGCATCGGCTACGGCCCCGAGTCGCACATGCCGATCGTCGACCTGGCGCGCCGGCTCGAGGACGCGGGGGTCGCCGCGCTCACCATCCACTGCCGCACGGCGGCGATGGGCCACTCGGGCGCGGCCGACTGGACGTGGGCGGCGCGGGCGCGCGAGGCGGTGAGCATCCCGGTGCTGGTCAACGGCGACGTGCGCACGGCCGACGACGCCGAGCGCGCGCTCGCCGAGACGGGGTGCGCGGGGGTGATGGTGGGGCGGGCGGCCATCGACCACCCCTGGGTCTTTCGCGAGGCGCGGGCCCGGCTCGACCGGGGCGAGACGCTCGCGCCGCCGACCCCGGCCGAGCGCTTCGAGCTCTGCCGGCGGCACTTGCGGGCCAACGCGGGCGAGCGGGGCGAGCCCTACGGCGTGCGCGTGACGCGGCGGCACCTGTCGGGCTACCTGCGCGGGCTGCCCGGGGCGGCCGCCCTGCGCCGCTCGCTGCTCTTTTGCGACTCGCTGGCGGGCTGCCTCGAGCTGCTCGACGCCGCCGCCGAGTCGCTCCTGCGCACCGGCAGCGCCGACCCCGGGGCGGCCGCGGCGCGCGCCCTCTCGGCCCCGGCCGCGGTCGCCTGAGGGCGGGCCCCGCGTCGTCGCGCGTCAACGGGGCGCGGCGTTCGTGGTAACAAGGGCCCCATGACCGCCCGCCGCCCGCCGCCCTGGTCGTGGCCCCTGGCCGCCGCCCTGCTCGCCGCCGCCCTCGGGGCCTGCCGGCGCGAGCCGGGCCCCCTGCCCGACAGCGCCTCGGCCCCGCTGCCCTCGGCCTCCTGCCCGCCCCCGCTCATCGCCCCGCTCGGCTCGGGCGCGCTCATCGAGAACGAGCGCAACACCATCGCCGTCTTCCGCGAGGCCGCGCCCTCGACCGTGTTCGTCACCCAGTCGCGCGTGGTCGTCGACGACTTCGAGGGCACGGCGACCGAGGTGCCCGCCGGCTCGGGCTCGGGCTTCGTCTGGGACGAGGCGGGGCACGTCGTCACCAACTTTCACGTCGTCGAGGGCGCGCAGTCGATCACGGTCAAGCTGCAAGACGAGAAGACCCTGCCCGCGCAGGTCGTCGGCGTCGAGCCGCGCAAGGACATCGCCGTCCTGAAGGTGAACGCGCCGGCCGGCTCGCTCAAGCCCATCCGCGTCGCGAACGTCAAGGACCGCCTCGACGTGGGCCAGAAGGCGGTCGCCATCGGCAACCCCTTCGGGCTCGACCACACGCTGACGACCGGCAGCATCAGCGCGCTCGGCCGCCAGGTCCAGGGCGCCGGCGGCGTGACCATCCGCGACATGATCCAGACCGACGCCGCCATCAACCCCGGCAACTCGGGCGGGCCGCTGCTCGACTCGAGCGGGCGGCTCATCGGCATGAACACGATGATCTTCAGCCGCAGCGGCTCGTCGGCGGGCATCGGCTTCGCCGTGCCCGTGCAGACGATCGCGCGCGTGGTGCCCCAGCTCATCGCCAAGGGGCGGGTCGAGCAGGTGGGGTTCGGCATCCGCATCGACCCGACCCAGCGCATCGAGCGGCGCTTCGGCATCCACGGCGTGGTGGTGCTCGCGGTCGACCCGAGCGGGCCGGCCGGGCGCGCGGGCCTGCAGGGCATCTCGCGCACGCCCCGCGGGCTCGCGCTCGGCGACGTCATCGTCGGCCTCGACGGCAAGCCCATCAACGACTACGACGACCTTTACAACGCCCTCGACAACCGCAAGGCGGGCGAGCGGGCCAAGCTGCAGGTGCGCCGCGGCGACCGCACGCTCACCCTCGAGGTCGACCTCGTCGTGGTCAACGAGCGCTAGAGCGGCCCGAAGCCGCGCCGCGCCCCGACCGCCGACGCCCGCACCCCGCCAAGCTCGCGGGGGCGCCGCCCGCGAGCGCGTGGGGGGCGCCGGCCGCCC
>DASTPP010000255.1:0-4872 GCA_035762175.1 Polyangiaceae bacterium
ACGGGCCTAGCGCCGGGGCCGCGGGCCCGCGCGTGACAGGCCCGGAGGTCGGGGGCCCCACTGTCTGAGCCCCCCGCGAGGGGGGCGAGTTTGGGGTGACCGGAGGGCCTGTCACGCGCGGGCCCGCGGCCCCGGCGCTAGGCCCGTGTGACCGGGGGGCCTGCCACGCGCGGGCCCGCGGCCCCGGCGCTAGGCCCGCTCGAAGAGCGTCGCCATGCCCTGGCCGACGCCGACGCAGAGCGTGGCGAGGCCGTGGCGGGCGCCGCGGGCCCGCATCGCGTGCACGAGCGTGGCGACGATGCGCGCGCCCGAGGCGCCGATGGGGTGGCCGAGGGCGATGGCGCCGCCGTTGACGTTGACGCGCGCGGGGTCGAGGTCGAGCCCGCGGAGGCAGGCGAGGGCCTGGGCGGCGAAGGCCTCGTTCAGCTCGACGAGCTCGACGTTGGGCGCGCGCAGGCCGGCCCGCGCGAGGGCCTTCTTCGTCGCGGGAATGGGCCCCTCGCCCATGAAGCTCGGGTCGACGCCCACGACGGCCGAGCTGACGACGCGCGCGAGCGGGGTCGCGCCCGACGCCCGCAGCGCCTCTTCGCTCGCGAGCAGGACGGCGGCGGCGCCGTCGTTGAGGGGCGACGAGTTGCCGGCGGTGACGCTGCCGCCCGGGCGGAAGGCGGCGGGCAGCTTGGCGAGCGCCTCGGCCGTGGCGTCGGGCCGGACGGACTCGTCTCGGGCGAAGGCGAGCGGCGGGCCCTTCTTCTGGGGCACCTCGACCGGGGCGATCTCGGCGTCGAAGGCGCCCGCCTCCCAGGCGGCGGCGGCCTTCCGGTGCGAGGCGAGGGCGAAGGCGTCTTGCTCGTCGCGCGAGACGTCGAACTTCTTGGCGACGTTCTCGGCCGTCTCGCCCATGCCGAGCAGCTCGAAGCGGGCGGCGAGGCGGGGGTTGGGAAAGCGCCAGCCGAGCGTCGTGTCGTAGACGGGCGGGGGGGCGCGGTCGAAGGCCTCGGCCGCCTTGGGCATGACGAAGGGGGCGCGGGTCATGCTTTCGACGCCGCCGCCGACGGCGACCTCGGCCTCGCCGGTCGCGACCCTGCGCGCCGCGTCATTGACGGCCTCGAGCCCCGAGCCGCAGAGGCGGTTGACGGTCACGGCGGGCAGCTCGTAGGGCAACCCCGCGAGGAGGGCGGCCATGCGGGCGACGTTGCGGTTGTCTTCGCCGGCCTGGTTGGCGGCGCCGAAGGCGACGTGCTCGAGCCGGGGGGCGAGGGCCGGGGCCCGGGCGAGCAGGGCCGAGAGCGCGTGCGCGGCGAGGTCGTCGGGCCGGACGGACGCGAGGGCGCCGCGGAAGCGGCCGATGGGGGTGCGCAGGGCGTCGACGACGTACACGGCGCGCGTCTTCATGGGCGAAGCCTAGCCCGGCGGGGGCGGTCCGCCAGCCCCCGGGGGGCGCGCCCCGGGCCGAATCGGCGCGGGGGGCGGCTTCAGCCGGGGGCCGAAATCGGCCCCGCGGCGGGCGGGCCGGGCGCCGGGCGGGCCGGGGGGGTTTGCGCCGGGGCCCGCTCGTGGGTAGCTTGCCCCACCTCATCATGTTTGCCTGGGCCATCAAGAAGGTGTTTGGTACGGCGCACGAGCGCGCGATCCGGCGGCTGCAACCGAAGGTCGAGGCCATCAACGCGCTCGAGCCCTCGCTGCAGAAGCTCGACGACGCGGCGCTGCGGGCGAAGACGGCCGAGTTCAAGCAGAAGCTCGCCAACGGCGCGACGGTCGACGACCTCTTGGTCGAGGCCTTCGCCGTCTGCCGCGAGGCGAGCCGGCGGGCGCTCAAGATGCGCCACTACGACGTGCAGCTCATCGGCGGCATGGTGCTGCACCAGGGCTCCATCGCCGAGATGCGCACCGGCGAGGGCAAGACGCTGGTCGCCACCCTGCCGTGCTACCTGAACGCGCTCGAGGGCAAGGGCGTGCACGTCGTCACGGTGAACGACTACCTCGCCCGGCGCGACGCCGAGTGGATGGGCCGGCTCTACGGCTTCCTCGGCATGAAGACGGGGGTGGTGGTCAACCAGCAGGGCGAGGCCGAGAAGAAGGACGCCTACCGGGCCGACATCACCTACGGCCAGAACAACGAGTTCGGCTTCGACTACCTGCGCGACAACATGAAGTTCAGCGCGCTCGAGTACGTGCAGCGGCCGCTGCACTACGCGATCGTCGACGAGGTCGACTCGATCTTGATCGACGAGGCGCGCACGCCGCTCATCATCAGCGGCCAGGGCGAGCGCTCGAGCGAGAAGTACAAGATCGTCAACGCGGCGGTCGAGAAGCTCAAGCGCGACGAGCACTACGCGGTCGACGAGAAGGCGCACTCGGTCACGCTGACCGACGAGGGCGTCGAGCGGGCCGAGGCGCTGCTCGAGGTCGACAACCTCTACGACCCGTCGAACCTCGAGACGCTGCACATCTTGAACCAGTGCCTGCGGGCGCACGCCCTCTACAAGCGCGACTCGCACTACATCGTCTCGCCCGAGGGCAAGGTGCTCATCGTCGACGAGTTCACCGGCCGCATCCTGCACGGCCGCCGGTGGAGCGACGGCCTGCACCAGGCGGTCGAGGCCAAAGAGAACGTCCGCATCCAAGAAGAGTCGCGGACGATGGCCACCATCACCTTCCAGAACCTCTTCCGCATCTACAAGAAGCTCTCGGGCATGACGGGCACCGCCGACACCGAGGCGGGCGAGTTCCACTCGACGTACAAGCTCGACGTCATCGTCATCCCCACGAACAAGCCGAAGCGGCGCGAAGACTACGAGGACGTGGTCTACAAGACCGAGGAGGAGAAGTTCCGCGCGGTCATCGCCGAAATTCTCGACTTCCACGAGCGGGGCCAGCCCGTGCTCGTCGGCACGACCTCGGTCGAGAAGAGCGCCGCCATCGCGCAGATGCTCAAGAAGAAGAAGATCAAGCACAGCGTCCTGAACGCCAAGCACCACGAGAACGAGGCGTACGTGGTGGCGCAGGCCGGGCGCAAGGGCGCCGTCACGGTGTCGACCAACATGGCCGGCCGCGGCACCGACATCGTGCTCGGCGGCAACGCCGAGATGATCGCCAAGCAGCGCTTCCGCGAGCAGAACCGGCTGCCCGAGGCCGAGCCCGAAGAGTTCCAGAAGCTGGTCGACGAGATCGAGGTCGAGTGCCGGGCCGAGGGCGCCGAGGTGAAAGAGGCGGGCGGCCTGCACATCGTGGGCACCGAGCGGCACGAGTCGCGCCGCATCGACAACCAGCTGCGCGGCCGCGCCGGGCGCCAGGGCGACCCGGGCTCGTCGCGCTTCTACCTGTCGCTCGAAGACGACCTGATGCGCATCTTCGCCGGCGACCGGGTCAAGACCCTGATGGAGCGGCTCGGCATGCCCGACGACGAGCCGATCGAGCACCCCTGGGTCACCAAGAGCGTCGAGAACGCCCAGCGCAAGGTCGAGGAGCGCAACTTCGACGTGCGCAAGCACCTGCTCGAGTACGACGACGTGATGAACGCGCAGCGCAAGACCGTCTACTCGCTGCGCCACCAGCTGCTGCTCGGCCGCTACGAGGCCGACGAGCTCGACGAGGAGGGGCGCCCCACCGGCGAGCGGCGCCGGTTCGCGCCGCGCCCCGAGATCGCCGAGGTGGTCGAGCCCGTGGTGCGCCAGCTCGTCGGCATGTTCTGCGACCCGCCCGTCGTCGGCCGCGACCCGAAGGGCAAGCAGGCGCCGCCCGAGCGCGCCGCCTTCGACAAGGCCAAGACGATCGTCGACGGCGAGCAGCTGCGCCGCGAGGTGTACGAGTACTGGGGCGTCAAGGTCGACGTCGAGGGGCGCGAAGAGAAGCCCGCCGAGGTGCTCGACGAGCTGCGCGAGGTCGTGCCGCTGGCGCTGACCGAGCAGCGCGAGCGCCTCTTCGACCTGATGGACCGCGTCATCGCCGCCATGGTCGAGGAGGCCTGCTCGCCCCGCAAGCCGCCCGAGGACTGGGACTGGGGCGGCATCTACGAGGGCTTCGACGACCTCTTCGGCATCAAGCCCGAGGGCGTCGAAGAGCTCGCCGACCGCGAGAAGGTCGTGCGCTTTCTCTACGACCTGGCCGAGAAGAAGTACGTCGAGCGCGAGAAGATGATGGGCACCGAGCTCTCGCTCCGCGTCTTCCGGCACCTTTACCTCGAAGAGATCGATCGCGCCTGGGTCGACCACCTGACCAACATGGACCACCTGCGCGACGGCATCGGCCTGCGGGGCTACGGCAGCCGCGACCCGAAGCAGGAGTACAAGAAAGAGGGCTACAACCTCTTCGTCAACATGACGGCGGCCGTCTCGTCGCAGGTCGTCAAGAAGATGCTGCACGTGCACATCCAGCGGCCCGAAGACGAGCAGGAGGTCGAGCGCGCCGACCGCGAGCGGCGCGACCGGCAGATGGCGCGCGCGGTGGCGACGCACGGCGACGAGCTCGAGGCCGCGGTGCCGGGCTCGCAGCCCTTCGTCAGCGACGTGCCGCTCGCGCCGCCGCGCGAAGAGGTGCGCATCGCGGAGGGCGACGAGTGCCCCTGCGGCTCGGGCAAGGCCTTCCGGCAGTGCCACGGCGCCGCCGACGACGCCTCGGTCTGAGCGCGCGGCCGGCCCCGCCGCCCTCTCGGGGCGGGCCGCGCGGGCGCGTTACGCCTCCGCCCGCGGCCGGCAAGGGCAGGGCGAGGTGAGCGTGCCCGGGGCTGCCCCGTCGCACGGCGCCCGGCCGCCTGGCTGGGCGCTGCGGGCACCGGGGGCTAGAGCGGTTCCCGGGCTCGTTGAGACTGCCTTCCGGCACCCCAAACTCGCCCTACCGGGCTCAGACCGTGGGGCCCCCGCCTTCAGGCAG
>DASTPP010000256.1:0-4125 GCA_035762175.1 Polyangiaceae bacterium
TCGCTCGCCTTCGTCGCGACCTCGGCCTTCGAGTACTGGCGCTTCCGGCACCGGGGCGTCAGCCCCCTCTCGCAGCCGGGCACCACGCTCGTGTTCGCCACCGGCCAGGCGCTCGCGGTCGCCGCGACCGGCGGCACCGACAGCCCGCTCCTGCCGGCCATGGCGGTGATGAGCCTGGTGCTCGCCATCTACGCCCCGCTCCGCTGGGCCGTGGCGTGCCTCGTCGTGCAGAGCGCGGCCCTCGCCGCCATGACCTTCGGGCAGGTGACCGGCTCGTTCGACGCGGCCGTGCCCGAGCTGCTCGGCGGCGGCCCGCGCGCCGGCTCGGCCACGATGACGGGGGTGCGCGGCGCCTTCGCGCTGCTCATCCTCAACGGCGCCCACCGCTTCGGCCGCAAGGTGCGCGACACCTTCGAGGGCATCGGCCGGCGCGCGGTCGACGCGCGCGACGAAGAGCGGCAGGCCTACGCCGAGCAGACGACGGCGCTCACCACCCTCGCGGCCGAGATCGCGCACGAGCTGAAGAACCCGCTCGCGAGCGTCAAGGGCCTCGCCGACCTCGTCGCCCGCGGGCTCGAGGGCCGCCCGGCCGAGCGCATGGACGTGCTCCGGCAGGAGGTCGACCGGATGCAGGCGATCCTCGAAGAGTTCCTGAACTTTTCGCGCCCGCTCGCCCCCCTCGCCCAGGACCAGGTCGACCTCGCCTCGCTCTGCCGCGACGTCATCGCCCTGCACGAGGGCCCGGCGCTCGAGCGGCGCGCCTCGCTGCGGCTCGAGCGCTCGGACGCGCCGCCCGTCCGCTGCGACCGGCGCAAGGTGAAGCAGATTCTCGTCAACTTGGTGCAGAACGCCATCGCGGCGAGCCCGGCCGGGGGCGCCATCGTGCTCGAGGTGCGGCACGAGGGCGCGTGCGATCGGGGGGCGCTGCGGGTGCTCGTGCGCGACGAGGGCCCGGGCCTCGCGCCCGAGCTGCTCGAGCAGGTCTTCGCGCCCGGCGTGACCACGAAGGAGGGCGGCTCGGGCCTCGGCCTGACGGTCTCGCGCCTGCTCGCCCGGCAGCACGGCGGCGAGCTGACGCTGCGCGCGGGCGAGGGCGGGCGGGGCTGCGTCGGCGAGCTCGTGCTGCCGCTCTCGCCCCAGTCGGTCTGATCAGTCCCCCGCGGGCGAGGGGGTCGGCGCCTCGCCGGGGGGCGGGGCCGGGGCCTGCTCGTCGGCGGCCTTCTCTTCGCCGGCGGCCGGGGGCACGATCTTGAGCGGGGGCAGCGGCTCGGCCGCCTCGGGGTCTTTCTCGGCCTCGTCTTTGGCGCGGGCGAACTCGCGCTTGGCCTCTTCGAGCGTGGCGCCGCGCAGGTAGTAGGCGCGGGCGGCGGCGCCGATGGCCATGGTGCCGGTGAAGGCGATGGCGCCCGAGACGGCGGAGCCGGCGCCGGGGAAGACGTACTTGATGAGGGCGCGGGCCGTCTCGCGCAGGGCGAAGGCGGCGCCGACGTTGACGCCGAGGCTGCTCAAGAATTCGCCGGCCGACTTGAGGTCGAGCGAGCGGCCCGACACCCAGGCGATGCCGGCGACGAGCGCCACCTGGATCGTGGTCAGCGGCACGATGTCGGCGACCGGGATGGGCAGCGCGGCGAAGGCGGCGCAGAGCGCGGCGCTCGCCCGCGTCAGCGACCCGGCGAGCTCGTCTTGCAGGGGGCGCACCTTCGAGATGCGCACGAACATGCCCCGCCCCGACTCGGGCAGCGCCCGGAAGATCGCCTCGCAGAGCGCGTCGACGTGCCAGCGCTCGTCGGCCCGCAGCGAGCCGTCGGCCCGGAAGGACAGGTACGACGAGACGCCCATCGTCTTCTGCAGGTGCGAGGCGAGCGCGGGCCGCGAGCGCAGCTTGGCCGCGAGGTGCCGCTCGGCCGTCGCCACGTGCACGAGCTTCTCTTCGAGGTCGGCGTGGTCGGCCCCGTCGGGGTGGTGCAGGCTCACCCCCTTCGGCTCGAGCAGGTCACAGTGCGTCGCCACGGCCACGAGCGGCGGCTTCGTCTTGTGCTCGCGGTCGAGCTCTTCGATGATGTCTTGCAGCGCCTGCAGGTCGCCGTCGATCGCCGCGTCGACCTCGGTCGCCTTGACCAAGAAGACGATGAGGTCGGGCGCCTTCTTCTTCAGCTCGAGCACGATCGACGCGATCGCGGTCTTCGACCGGTCGCGCTCGTCGGGCGACGAGCCCTCTTGCACCCCGCGCGTGTCGAGAATCGACAGCGTGCCCGACGGCGACGAATAGTCGTACCAGCGGCCCTGGCCGGTGCGCGACTTGACGTGCCCGACCTCGGCCACCTTCGCCCCGAAGAGCGCGTTGACGAGCGACGACTTGCCCGCGCCCCGGCGGCCGATGAGCACGAGCCGCGGCGGCCGCTGCTCGAGCAGCACCCCCCGCACCGTCGCTATCTTCTCGCGCAACGCCTTGGCCTTGCCGTCGGGCAGATACGAAAGGACTTCTTCGACGCGTCGCAGCGCCGAGGCCAAGCGCTGGAGCACGTTTGCTTCGTCGGACACCTGACTATTTTGCCACATCGTTCGGCGATTGCTCCACTTTGCCACAGGGCCCCGTCACTTTTTTTGGGGGCCGCGAGTTTGCCCTGCGACCTCGAGAAAACGCCCGCCCGAACCATTTCTTAACCCCCACGAAGCGGCCGCCCGCCCGACCCGAAGCACGACCTTGCCTTTCGCCCGCCGCGTCTCAAGATAACGTTGAGCTTCGGCCGCCCGGTCGAGCTCCATCACGCGATCGACCACCGGCCTGAGCTCGCCCGCCTCGGCCCACCGGCGCACGAGCTCGAGGTCCCCGCGCCGCGAGCGCACCACCACGAGCCTCGCCCGCCGGGCGCCGACGAGCGTGGCCGCGACCGCGCGGGCGACGCCCCACGAGGGCACCGTCGAGACGAAGACGCCGCCGGGCGCGAGCGCGCCGCGCACGGCGAAGAAGTCGAGCTTGCCGAACGCGTCGAAGAGCACGCGGTACGCCCCCGGCCGCGCGAAGGGCCGGTCGGCCTCGTAGTCGAGCGCCTCGTCGGCGCCGAGCGAGCGACAGAGCTCGACGTTGCGCCCGCTCGAGACGCTCGTCACCCGCGCCCCGAGGCGCTTCGCGATCTGCAGCGCCAGCGTGCCCACCCCGCCCGAGGCCCCGTTGACGCACACCGCGTCGCCCGCCCGCACCCCGCCCCGATCGCGCAGCGCCTGCAGCGCCGTCAGCGCCGCGAGCGGCAGCGACGCCGCCTGCTCGGGCGTGAGCCCCGCAGGCGCCGGCGCGAACTCGCCCGGCCGCACCGCGCAGAGCTCGGCGCACGCGCCCCCGCGCCACGCCTGGATCATGCCGAAGAGCCGGTCGCCCGCCCGCACCCCCTCGACCCCCGGCCCCACCTCGACCGCCTCGCCCGCCCAGTCGTAGCCCACCCGCCTCGGGAAGGGCTCGCGGTTCAAGAGCCGCATCTTGCCCTTGCGCAAGAGCACGTCTTTCGGGTTGAGCGCCGCCGCGAGCACCCGCACGACGACCTCGCCCCGCCCCGGCCGGGGCGGCTCGACGTCGCGCACCTCGAGCACCTCGGGGCCCCCGAAGCGATCGTAGACGAGAGCCCTCATGGCACGGCCCGCCCCCGATCATGGCCCCGCCCCGCCCCGCGCGCAACGCGGCGCCGCCCGCATTCCCTCCGGCCGGGCTTCGTAGTAGAGCCCTGCTCGCGCTGGGGTATCCCAGGGAAGCCGGTGAAAATCCGGCGCGGAGCCGCCGCTGTAACGGGGACTCGCCCGACCAAACGTCCCACTGGCCCTCGCGGGCCGGGAAGGGGGTCGGGCGGGGTCGATCCGGAGCCAGAAGACCTGCGCCAGCGCCCCTTCAACGCCCGCGCGCGCTTCGCGGGGGAGGCTACCCAGGTGAAGATCCATTCGTGTCGTATGTTCGCCCTCCTGGCTCTCGGGCGGGCGCTCGTCGCTTGCAGCGAAGGGGGCGAGGCGCCCGACGCCGGGCCCTCCGGCGGCGGCGGGGCGGGGCCGCCGTCGACGGCCGGGGCGGGCGGCACGGCCGCGGGCGCCGCGGGCGGGGCGGCGGGCGCCGCGGGCAGCGCGGGCGGCGCGGGCGGCGGC
>DASTPP010000257.1:0-6264 GCA_035762175.1 Polyangiaceae bacterium
CGCCGCGGCGGCGCGCTGCTGACCTTTGCCGACCTCAAGGTCGGCGACCGCGTCCACGTCAAAGCGCGTCAGGACGGGACGCACGTCATCGCGTCCGAGGTGCGCCTGCAGTCGCCTGGCGACGATGACGAGGATGATGACGACGACGACAACGGCAGCGTCGAGATCGAGGGACCGATTACGGCGCTCGACGCCACGGCGCGAACCGTGACGGTCGGCGGCAAGGTCGTGGAAATCCCGGCGACGGTGATAATTCGCCAGGGCAAGCGCACCCTGATGTTCGCCGACCTCGCGGTGGGCGACGAGGTCGAGATCGACGCGCGCCAGGATGGGACGCGGCTGATCGCGACGGCAGTCAAAGTCGAGGACGACGACGATGTCGACGACGACGAGGACGAGGACGACGAGGACGACGACGAAGAGGAGGAAGAGGAGGAGGAGGTCAAGGCCCCCCCGCCCAAGCGTCCGGCCACGTCGAAGTCGAAGCCGGTGCGGGCCAAGGCCGCGCCGGTCGCCCAGAAGAAGGCCCAGGGCTCGGTCTACCGCAAGCCCGCGCCCGCGCCCCGGGCCCCGGCGGTGCCCCGCAAGCCGGCGCGTCACTTCGTGCCCCACGTCGGCCTCGGCCTGCTCGTCGTCGCCGGCAGCGTCTGGGTCGACGTCGCCTACCGACCCGTCGCCTGCCTCGGCATCGCCATCATCATCTGGGCGTACCTGCAGATCGGCAGCGCGAACGAGATCATCCCCGGCCAGCGCTGAGCGGCTTACCGTGACCGAGGCCACCCGCACTGGTGGCTCGAACCGGTTTCGAGGGGGGGTGGGCCTCGCCAACCGGTTGCTCGAACCGGTTTCGAGGGGGGGAGGGCCTCCCGACCGGTTGTCCGAACCGGTTTCGAGGGGGCGAGGGCATCACCAACCGGTTGCCCGAACCGGTTTCGAGGGGGCGAGGGCATCACCAACCGGTTGCCCGAACCGCCGCCGATGGCTTGCGGGCCTTGGAGGTCGGATTCCAGGGCCGTTTTTCGAGGCCGCCCCGGCCGTCGGAGGCGGCCTCGATGGGTCGATCAGCGCCGCCGAGCGCCGCTCTGCGTGAGCGCGGCCCGGACGTGATCGGGGCCGGCGTGCACGACGATGTCGGCGCACGCTTCGGCGTCGGAGAGGGCGTGGTGGTGGGTCAGGCTCAGGCCGAGGTGGGCGCAGACGTCGGGCAGGCGGGTGGGCCGGAGGTTCCACGCGGCGCGGGCGAGGCGCATGGTGCAGAGAAAGGGCAGGGCCGGCGCGGGCAGGCCGGCGGCGCGGCAGCAGGCCTCGAGCACGCCGCGGTCGAAGGAGGCGTTGTGCGCGGCGACGAAGTGGGCGCCCTCGAACATGGGCGCGAGCAAGGGCCAGAGGTCGGCGAACGAGGGGGCGTCGGCCACCTCTTGCCACGAGATGCCGTGGATTCTCTGGTTTCGCATCCAGTTGGTGGGCGGCCGGATGAGAAAGTACTGCGAGAAGACGCGGCGCTTGCCCCAGGTGCCGACCAGGGCCAGCGAGCAGGCCGAGTCTCTCGACTCGTTGGCGGTCTCGAAGTCGATGGCGAGAAATCGGTAGTCTTCGTACATCACGGCTCTCGGCGTTCGCCGTCGGTCGGGCTCGCGCTCGCGCCCGCCCGGGGCCGCGCGCCAGCCTGACTCTTAGCCCCCTCGCTGGCCCCGTCAATCGCGTCGCCCGGCGGCGGCGCGCGTCCGCGCTTGGAAGGGCGGGGGCCCGGGGGTAGCATTCGCGCGATGGTGGCGCGACGCGAGGGGCTCGCCGGGGGGCTCGTGGGCTTGCTGGTGGGCGACGCGCTCGGCGTGCCCTACGAGTTTCACCGCGCCTCGGCCCTGCCCCCGGCCGAGGCGATCGAGATGCGGCCGCCGCCCGGCTTCTCGCGCAGCCACCGCGGGGTGCCGCCGGGCACCTACTCGGACGACGGGGCGCAGGCCCTCTGCCTGCTCGCCTCGCTGCTCGACCGCGGGGGCTTCGACCCCGAAGACTTCGGCGCCCGCCTGCTCGGCTGGTACGAGCACGGCGACCTCGCGGTCGACGGCGTGGTCTTCGACGTCGGGGTGCAGACGGGCGCGGCGCTGCGGCGGCTCGCCGGGGGCAGCCCCGCGCTCGAGGCGGGGCCGAGCGACGAGCGCGCGAACGGCAACGGCTCGCTCATGCGCGCGCTGCCCCTCGCGCTCTGGCACCGGGGCGGCGACGCCGAGCTCGCGCGCGACGCGGCCCTGCAGTCGCGGGTCACCCACGGGCACGCCCGCTCGCGCGTCTGCTGCATGCTCTACTGCCTCTGGGCCCGGCGGGTGCTCGCGGGCGAGGCCGACCCTTGGGCCTCGGCCACGGCCGCGCTGCGCGCCCTGCCCCTCGACGAGGGCGAGGTCGAGGCCCTCGAGTTCCACGTGCGCCCCGACGAGGCCTCGCCCGAGGGGCGCGGCAGCGGCTACGTCGTCGACGCGCTGCGCTCGGCCCGCATGTGCGCCGCCGAGCCCTCGTTCGAGCAGGCCGTGCGGCGCGCGGTCGCGCTCGGCGACGACACCGACACGACGGCCTGCCTGACCGGGGGCATCGTCGGGCTGCGCGTGGGGCTCGCGGGCATTCCCGAGCGGTGGCGCGCGGCGCTGCGCGGCCGCGAGCTCTGGGAGCCGCTGCTCGCCCGCCTGCTCGAGCACGACGCGGCGTCCGGACGGTAGCGGACCTCAGCCGCAGACCCGCAGCGTCGTGCCGCCGGCCGCCTCGAGGGCGCGGCGCACGAGCGGGGCGCGGAAGAAGGCCGCCTGCAGCGCGGGCTCGTCGTCGAGCTCGGTGCCGAGCTCGCTCAGCGTCGCGGCGCTCGCGCGCCAGTGCCGCCGCGCCTCGAGCTCGCGCCCGCGGGCCTCGGCGAGGCGGGCGCAGGCGGCGTGCACGCGCCACGCCGCCAGCGGGAAGGCGCCGCCCTCGACGTACTCGAGGGCGCGGGCGGCCCGGCGGCGGGCCTCGGCGGGGCGGCCCGCGGCGGCGAGCGCGCGGGCGGCGGTCTCGTCGGCCAGGGCGAGCCAGGTGCGCTCGCCGGGCGGGTCGGCGAGCTCGCGCAGGCGCCCCGCGGCCAGCGCCGCCGCGTCGTCGTCGCCGCGGGCGAGGGCGAGCCGGGCGAGCGCGTCGCGCAGCTGCATGCGCAGGCAGTGGTCGAAGGCGCCGGCGGCGTCGCGGCCCCGGGCGGACGCGAGCAAGAGCTCGGCGCCCTCGAGGTCGCCCTCGCCGAGCCGGGCCGAGGCGAGCACCAGCGTGGCGAGCAGCTCGGAGGTCGGGTGCTCGAAGGCGCGGGCCCGGGCGGCGCCCCGCTCGCAGGCGGCGGCGGCGGCGCCGTGGTCGCCGGCGAGGTCGACGAGGTGGGCGCGCTGCACCGAGAACCAGTTCGCCCAGACCTCGTCGCCGTTGCGCTCGGCGAGCGCGGTGGCCTCGCGCGCGGTGGCGAGCGCCTCGCGCCAGCGCCCCGCGCTGCGCAGGGCGTGCGCGCGCAGCAGCAGGCAGGCCAGCAGCGCGTCGGCCGAGCCGGCGAAGCGCGCCGATCGCTCGCCGATCGCCGCCGCCTCGAACGCGCCCCCGTAGTCGGCCCGCAGCCAGCGGAAGTAGGCCGCGTTGCACGCCACCGCGGCGAGCGAGGGGTCGGGCGCGAAGGCGTCGAAGCGCCCGAGGGCCTCTTCGCACGCCTCGGCCCACTCGGCGCGGAACCCCCGCGCGCAGTAGCTCGCCATCGCGAGCGACGAGCGCACGTAGGCCTCGAACCTCGCGTCGCCCGCGCGCTCGGCCGACGCGAGCGCCGCGCGCACCAGCGCCTCGCGCTCGGCGGGCGAGGCCGCGTACGAGGGCTCGGCGAGCGCGAGCAGGGCCCGCGCCCGCAGCGCCGGCAGGCCCCGCGCCTCGGCCTCGGCCGACAGCCGCGTCAAGAGCGCCCGCGCCCGCCCGGGCTCGCCCGTCGCGCCGCAGAGGCGCCCGAGCGCGTGCCAGAGCTCGGGCTCGACCTCGGGCCCGAGCCGCGCCCCCGCCCGCTCGACGAGCGCGAGCGCCCGCTCGGCCTGCAGGCGCACTCGCTCGCTCCCCCGAACGCGTTGCCCCGCCGCATTGCCGATGCGGTAGGGGCCGAGCCGCCAATTCGTCGAAGCGCTCATCCCGTCAGTGTAGGCGCCGCCACGCGCCGCGCACGCGCGCACGGGGGGTTTCCGCGACGCGACCGCCCTCGTCTGGGCCCCCATCGCCGACGGGCGGCTCGCGCACGGAACGCCCGCGCCGGCGGCCCCGAGCGCTCGGACGTGCGCACGGCCGAGCGCCCTGCCCCCGCCAGGCGCCCCGCCGATCGCGCCCCCGGAGGGCCGGCCCCTTAAATTCCCCGCGGCCGCCCGGGCGCCCAGCCAGCGGGGGCTGGCACCCGATATGCTTAGGGGGATGTTACCTGACTTCCTTTTCGAGGCCCGCCCCCTACCCAAGCAGGGGCCTCGGCGCCACGCGGCCGCCCCCCGGAGGGCGCCGCCGGCGCCCGCAGCGACGTTCCGTTTGTCGTTCGATTGCCCGACCACCGCTTTGCTTACACGGCCGCCTTCGCTTCCGCGCTCGGGCTTGCCTTGCCTTGTGCGTGTCGTGCGTGCAGTCTTCTCGGCTCGAGAAGGGGCTTTCGCCGGAGGGCGGGGCTCGGCGCGCCTTGTGTCCGCGCGCCGACCTCGCCCTCTGGGGAGACGCCCCCGGCGCCTCGCGCACGCCCGCGGCGCCCCCTCCGCTCAGCCCCCGCCGACCTGGTCGAGCAGCGCCTCGATCTCGCCGAGCGCGTGCGAGTCGCCCTTCGCCCGCGCCGCCTCGACGCCCGCGCGCAGCCACTCGGCCGCCTCGGGGTTGCGGCCGGCCTCGGCGAGCACCTGGCCGGCCATCAGGTAGACCGGCACGTAGGTCGGGTCGGCGCGACGGAGGTCGGCGAAGGCCCGCAGCGCGTCTTCGGGGCGGCCGGCCGAGCGGTACTCCATGCCGAGGGCGTAGCGGGCAAAGGCGTCGGCCTTACCCGAGGCGACGAGCGATTCGAGCATCGCGAGGCGTTTGGACACGGCGGGCAGGCTAGCAACGCGGGCGCCGCCGCTCAACCGGCGCCTGACGCGGGCGCCGCCGCTCAACCGGCGCCTGGCGCGGGTGCCGCTCAACCGGCGCCTAGCTCGGGCGCCGCTCGCCCGGCGCCCGGCGGGGCACCGCCATCGCGGGCGCGCCGCCCCCTCAGCCGTGCTCGACGACGCCGATGTACGGCACGTTGCGGTAGCGCTCGGCGAAGTCGAGGCCGTAGCCGACGACGAATTGATCTTCGATGGTGAAGCCCAGGTAGTCGATCGGCACGCGCACGCGGGTGCGGGCCGGCTTGTGCAAGAGGGCGCAGAGGCGCAAGGTGCGCGGGTGGCGCGTCTTGAGCAGGTCGAGCAGGTACGCGATCGTCAGGCCCGTGTCGACGATGTCCTCGACGATGAGCACGTCCTGGCCCTCAATGGGCTTCGACAGATCGTGCGTGATCTGCACGACGCCGCTCGACTCGGTGCCCTCGCCATACGACCTCACGCCGAGGAACTCGACCCGGCAGTTTCGGAGGCCGATGGCCCGGCTCAGGTCGGCGCCGAAGACGAAGCTGCCCTTGAGCACCATCAGGAGCACGAGGTTGCTCGAGTCGGCGTAGTCGCGCTCGATCTGGGCGCCGAGCTCGCGCACGCGGGCGGCGATCTGGTCGGTCGAGAGCAGCACCTTGAGCGATTCCGGCATCGGGCGGGAGCTAGCCGCGTCCCGGGCCGAGCGTCAACTTCCCGGCCCTGACCCGCCCCGGCGGGCGCCGCCGCGGCGCTTCGCTGCCCTGCTGCCCCGCGGCCCGGTCGCCCCGTGGCCCTGTTGCCCTGGGGCCATGCCGCGTCGTGCCATGGCGGCGGCGCCGCCGGGCGGCGCGCCCGCGCGGGAGCGCCGCCGAGGCCGCCGACGGGCGCGCGGCGGGCCGGGCGGCGGGCGCGCCCGCGCGGGCGCCCGCACCGCCCGAAAGCTTCGGAGCAGGGGCCCCGCGGCGGTATAAGGCGGGGCCCCGGGCCGGGGGCCGCCCCGCCCGGGGCGCACGAGCCCCCCGCGCCCCCGCGCAGAAGGACGCGCCCGCCGATGGCCCAGCCCGAAGAGTTCCAACCTTACGTCGCCGACGACGCGAACGTCGCCGAGTTCACGCCGAAGGCCGTCTTGACCGGCGCCTTCTTCGGCATCCTCTTC
>DASTPP010000258.1:0-5469 GCA_035762175.1 Polyangiaceae bacterium
GACGGCGATGCGCACGTCGCCCTCGAGCGAGACGTCGTCTCGGTTGAAGAGCTCGCCCTCGAGCGTCGCCAGGGCGTCGGGCTCGGCGGGGTCGTCAGGCAACGAGCCACAGGCGGAGCCAAGCAAGGCAGGCAGCAGGCAGGAAAGTAGGCAACGTCGCATGCTCATCTCGGCGGGGTGGGCGGGGCCGGGCTTGGCCCTCGTTCGCCCCTTCGACGCGCGAGGGGCCGCCCCTGTAAAGCCGGCCCGACGATTTTTTCTGCCCTGGCCCGCCCTCAGGGTAGCACCCCCCGCCTCGGCTTGGGCGGCGGCCCGTTTCCGCGCGCTCGGAGGGCGGGCCTGGGGGGCGCCGTCAAGCTCCCCGGGGCGGGCAAACCCTCACGAACCTCGGCACGAGGTGGGTTCGACCTACCTGCCGCCAGGGTTCGACCGAGACGAGAGGTCGGTCGAACCTACCTCCGCTTGGTGCCGGGGCCTAGTTGCTATTCCTCAACCGAGCGGCCTGCCTCGGCAGATAAAGACGGCGGGCATTGCGGTTCGGAGCGTTCGTGCTCTAGCGTATCGCGCACCGCCCATGCGCATCGGCTTGCTTTACAATCTAGCCAAGCACGCCCCCGCCGGGCGCCCCCGCCGACCTGCTCTACGAGCTTGACCACGAGCTTTCGGTGGCGGCCTACCGCAACGCCCTGGCCTCGTTCGGCCACGAGGTGGTGATGTTGCCGGCCGACCGCGATCTGCCGATGCGCCTGCGCGAGGTCGACGTCGACGTGTGCTTCAACACCTGCGAGGGCGTGCGGGGCGACTCGCGCGAGGCCCAGGTGCCCGCCTTGCTCGAGATGCTCGGCCTGCCCTACACCGGCTCGCAGGTGCTGGCCCTGGCCCTGACGCTCGACAAGCCGATGACCAAGCTTGAGGGCGCCGACGTCACGGTCGGCCTCCTCGGCAACTGGCCCGACCTCGACGTCTTGCCCATCTCGATGGTCGACTACTCGGGCTACGGCGAGGGGGCGGCGCCGGTCTACGGGTCGTCGTACAAGGTCGATCGCGCGGCCGAGTACCGCTACGTCTGCCCCGCGCGGCTCCCCGACGCCCTCGCGGCCGAGGTGCGACGCCTCGCGATCGAGACCATGCGGGTGACCAAGACCCTCGACGTCGCCCGCGTCGATCTGCGCCTGCGGGCGAGCGAGGGCAACCGCCCCTACCGAACGGCTCGCCCGCCCCGCCGGCCGCGCCGCCCGCGGCCCCGCCCGGCCCGCCCGCCGGCGGCGCGCCGCGCCCCTGCGAGCAGACGAGCCTCTCGAAGTCGGCCCCGAGCGTCGCACAATCTTCGTCGAGCTCGCACTGGTCGAGCCCCCCGTCGAGGGTCACGCTGCAGGCGCCGAGCGACGCCGCCGCCCCCGCCATGGCGAAGAGGCGTGCGGCGAGCCGGCGCGGGTCGCGGGCTTTCATGGGTAATGATGGCAACGAACGCGCCCGGCGCCGTTTTACGGCTTATGCGCGAGCCGGGGGGCGCCGCGAGCTTACGGAAGCGCGCGTCCGGCGAAGGCACGCTCGTGCGCGCGCCGTGCCGGGTGGCGCAGGCGGGCCGGCCGCGTGGCCGAGTCGGTGAGGGACACGCCCGCGCACCGGTCGAGGTGACGCGTAAGCTCGCCACCAATGCCCGCGCCCCTGAGGTGCCTCTCACCCGCACGTGCAGAAGCCCGGCGACGAGCCGATCGGGGGGCCGCTGCTGCAGTAGCCGCTCGAGAACGAGCGCACGCCAGCGCCGCAGGCGGCGCAATATTGAACGCAGTACTGGTAGGTGGCATCACAAGGGGTATAGCCAGACCCGCAGTCCAAGGACTCGACATCGAGCGTGGTTTCTGGCGCGGCGGCGGTGGAGCCTGCCTCGGCCGGCTCCGCCGACGCGCCCTCATCCTCCGGGGCGCAGGCCGCAAACGCCATCGCCGCCAAGCCGAATGCTAGGATCATGCCCGTACGGTTCATTCTTTTCTCCTGTTTTCTGTGTTTTGTAGGGGGGCTCGCGGCGAGAAGGCGTGAGCCGCGGCAATCGTTGCTCGCTCAAGCTGGTTTCGCAAGAGAGAAAGCATTGCGGCGACGCCTGCCGCTCGCGCCACGCTGCCGAGAGCGCGTTTGACGGCGTCGGTGCAGGCTTTGCCCAAGGCTCCAGCCATGGCCCGCGAGCCCTACCCGACCGACCTGAGCGACGCCGAGTGGGACCATCGTGCCCCACTCGTGCCGCCGCTGCTGCATCCCGGCTCCAACGACCACAACGACGAACGCCGCAAGATCGTCAACGCCATCCTCTACATCAAGCGCGCCGGGGGGGCCTGGCGGCGGCCGCATGGCCTGCCGAAGTGGCAAGACGTCGATCTCTGGTTTCAGAAATGTCATCGCGACGGCACGTGGCCACGCAGGCGAGGCACGCTGCGCCGCCGCGTCCGCATCGCGGCGGGGCGCAAGGCGGAGCCGACGGCGGTGAGCGTCGACAGCCAGAGCGTGGAGGTGACGGACACGGGGCAGCCGCGCGGGTTCGATGCCGGCAAGAACATTAAGGGCAAAAAACGCCACCTCGGCGTCGACACGTTGGGGGGGCTGACATCCCTCGCCATCACGCCCGCCGGCGTCCAAGAACGCGACGGCAGGCGGCACGCCCTCGCGCAGATTCACAAGGCAGCACCCGACCGTGCGCAAGGCGTGGGCCGACGGCGCGTCCCGCGCTCTCGTCGGCGAGGCGGACAAGAAATCCAAGATCGCCCTCGAGAACACGTCCAAGAGGCATCGGAAGGTGAGGTAGTCCAACGGGGGCTCGGCCGGGCGCCGGCGCGCGTCGGGCCGGCTCGCTGGCGTCCGTCCGGGCACGGAGCCCGACGCTCCTTCCGTTGCGGCTGGAAAGTGCCGCCGCAGGCCGGAAAGCCGGGGGCGTCGCGCCCGACGTCGCGCCCCCGGGCCCGGCGGGCGGTGCGCCGTCGCCGCACGCGGCGAGGGCGGCGAGGCAGGTGGCCGCGAGGAGGGGCCCGCGGCGGCGGTACGAACGAGATCGGCCATGGGGAGAGCCGGCGGCATGGGTGCAGTCGAGCGAGCTACGCCGCGAGGCGCCGGCGGGTTTCGGTCGTCACGACGCCTCGCGCTCGGCCCGCGGGTGTCGGCCCGGGCCGACGCCGGGGTCGCGATCAGCGGCCGCCGAAGGCGTTGGCGAAGGCGACGACCTCGTTCTCGACGGCGGGGCTGTCGGCGCAGGTGCCGAAGGACACCTCGGCGTTCGGGGTGGTCTGGCAGAGCGCCACCCTTCGACGAGCGACCCGAGCCGACGTGGCGGCTCAGCCCGAGCGCGCCACCCGCCGCGCCGCTTCGCCCGCGAGCAACGCCCGCCCCGACGCGTACCGGCTCGAGTGCCGCTGCCACGCGAGCGACCCGGCCATCCACGCCCGGCAGCCGTCGACGTAGCGCTCCACGAGCGTTCGCATGCGGGGCCCGTGGTCGCGCACGGTGCCGTCGAGCTGGCCGAGCTGGTCGAGCTCGCGGTCGTGCACGCGGATCGTGTGGTCGACGGCCGCGTGCAGGCCCATCGGCTCGCAGCGCTGCATCACGTAGAGGTAGTTGTTCACGTCGCCCGCGCGGCGCTCTTTGTCGTACGAGAACACGTCGTTGACGTAGGCGATGATGCGGCTCGTGAGCCACGTGATCCGCCGCACGATCGGGTCCGCGCGCACCTCGGGCGAGAGCTCTTCGCCGAGCGTGAGCTCGAGCAGATCGAGGCAGATGTAGACGCCCACCGTCTGCCCGCGCACGGCCATGTACGAGGCCGGGTCGGGCGAGATGCCGCGGCCGCGGTAGTAGGTCTCGACCACCACGCCGTCCATCCAGAAGCGGCGCATGGTCTCCGTGAAGTGGAGGTACCAGGCCGAGGAGCCGAGCCCCGACAGGCGGCGCGCGAGGTCGGCCAGCGCCCGCACGGCCGGCTCGGCGCCCGACGGCACGGCGCCGGTGCGCAGCACGGTCAGGTAGCGCTCGAACTGCGACTCGAGCCGCGCGGGCGCTTGCTCCACCGCCGGCGCGGTGTCGTAGACGTCGTCCTGAATGAAGATCCAGGCCATCACCTCGGCGATGAGCTCGAGGAGCTCGGGCGACGCATCGGGGTAGGCCATCGCGGCGAGTCGGCCCACGCCCACGCCGCGGAACCGCGCGGCGGTGGTGGCGTCGCGCAGCAGGCCGTGCCGGGTCACCCAGTCGGTGGCGGCGATCTCGGCCCGCTCGGCGGCGGGGTTGCACCGCGCGGCCCACGGGTACGACAACGAGCCGAGGGTGCGGAGCTCGGGCGCGCGCGTGCGGAGGGGTTCGGGCGGCGGCTCCGGGGGCAGGAGACCCATCTTCGTCGGCGTGGGCATGGGCGTCGCTCCTGAGATAGCAGGGCCAGGCCTTCAGCAACTCGTATGCCATCAGGTTACAAGGGGGGGTGCCGGGGGCCGCCCGGCGGGGCGCCGACGAGTCGTTATGGCGGCGCACCAGGGCGCGGTGGCCGTCGTCGCGCGCCCGTGACAGGCAGCGGCCCAGGCGGGTGGGCGGCGTAACGTCGATGCAACACCTCGCCGGGCCACGGCGTGCGGGGGGCCTGCGCGGCCCGACGTGCGAGAGCGATCGCGACCCTGGCCCGCCCCCCGCAGTGCCGTCGCCCGGCGCGATCGCCCGTCGCTTTTTCGCAAACCCCCGATTGCCTTCTATCGACAACCCGCTCTTCGCTACCTCGGGCGACGCGCCTCGCGTGTTGCGAGGCGGCCCTTCGTCGCCGGCCCCGCCCGAAGCACCGAGCGGCGAGGCGCCCCCGCCCGAGCTCTGCCCCGCCGACGAGCCCGACGCCCGCCTGGCCGAGCCCTTGCCGTCGACGGCGAACGGCTCGAAGCCGCCCAAGTCGGCCCCGTCGGCCGCGGGCAGGGCGCCGAACTAGCAGGCCAGGACGTGCTCGAGGGCGCGCGTTCAGGGCGCGGAAGACGTTCGAGAAGCGCCTCAGCAGACCTCAGCCAAACGAAAAGCCCCCGGGCCCGCCCCCGCTCGGGGCCGTGGGCGACAAGACCGCCGAGCGCCGGGGCGCCGTCGAGGCCGCCCTGCCGGGGGGCCGGCGGCAGATGGACGGCGGCACGTTCGGACGCACGCTGGGGTCTTCGCGGGGCGAGCCGTGCCAAAACCCGCCCCCGGAGGGCATAGGCAATCCAACCGGGGCTCGGCCGGGCGCCGGCGCGCGTCGGCCCGGCTCGTTCGCGTCGGCCCGGGCACGAAGCCCGGCCGCTCTCCGTTGACGCCGGGAAAGGCCGCCGAATGCCGAAGCGCCGGCGCAGGTGGTCGAAGCAGGTCGTGTCGACGACCCGGTAAAGAAAGCGCACGGGCCGCTCGCTCGCCGCGAGCTCGTCGCCGTGCCGCAAGAGGCGCACGAAGGCGTCTTGCAGCGCGTCGTCGGCGAGCGCCTCGTCGCGC
>DASTPP010000259.1:0-35367 GCA_035762175.1 Polyangiaceae bacterium
TTCGGCGCCGGCGGGGTGCGCCGGAATCCGCCCGGATTTCAAGCGCCCCGCCGGCGTCGAACGCGCCGCGGCTCGGCCGCCGGGCGACGGGAGCCTTCGCCCGACAGAGCCTAGTTCACCAAAGACCGACCCCTCCGAACCCAATGGTCTCGTTGCTTCACCAAAGACCGACCCCTCCGACCCCGACGGTCTCGTTGCCCAACCCAAGCCGAACCCTTCGGGGTGCAACGGCATCGTTACCCAACTCGCCCCGCACCCCTCTCGTCGCAACGCTTTCGTTGCCCGAGCAGGCCCGCGCCCCTCTCGTCGCAACGCTTTCGTTGCCCGACCAAGCCCGCGCCCCTCTCATCGCAACGCTTTCGTTGCCCGACCAAGCCCGCGCCCCTCTCATCGCAACGAGTTCACTGCCAAAGCAGGGCCCCCCCTCTCTCGCCGCAACGCTTTCGTTGCCCGAGCAGGCCCGCGCCCCTTTCGTCGCAACGCTTTCGTTGCCCGAGCAGCCTCGTCCCCCTCTCATCGCAACGCTTTCACTGCCAAAGCAGCCTCGTCCCCCTCTCATCGCAACGCTTTCACTGCCAAAGCAGCCTCGTCCCCCTCTCATCGCAACGCTTTCGTTGCCCGAGCAGGCCCGCGCCCCTCTCGTCACAACGCTTTCGTTGCCCGACCAAGCCCGCGCACCCTCGGCTGCAACGCTTTCGTTGCCCGACCAAGCCCGTGCCCTTTCGGGTGCAACGCTTTCGTTGCCCGACCAAGTCCGCGCCCTTTCGGGTGCAAGGGTTTCGTTGCCCGACCCGGCCTCGGAGCCGTCTGGGTGCAACGATTTCGTTGCCCGGAGCAGTCGCCGGGTTGGGTGCGCCTGCTGAAGGCGGGGCCCCGTTTGAGACCTCCTGCCCCTTCGGGACGCCCCGGCGCATGAAAGTCGGCCTTTTTCTGGCCCCTGGGGGCCGACTTTTCTAGCAGCCCGGAGGACGAGTCGGGGGTGCCGGAAGGCAGCCGTACGTCAGATACGCCTGAGCTCTCGGGCGAAGGGTTGGCCTTCGGGGCTCGCTACCGATCGGTAGCAAACGGGAGGGGCCGGGCTTGGTCGGGCAACGGAACGGTGGTCAAAGCACGGGTTGGCGTTGGGGGGCTCTGGGGCCCGCTTATCGTACCAGCTGTTCTTGTTCAGACCAGGCGTCAGGCCGGGCGCGGCGGGCTGACCCCGGGTAAACTCGTGTGTCTCGGTCTCAATTTGTGCGATAATTTCAGGCTTTTGCGAACGGGGCGGGGAGGGCCGAACCCGCGAGGAAGGAGCGCCCCGGCCTCCGAGCTCGAGGTTCGCGCTTTTGTGCGTAGACCCCGGCCGACCTGCAGGCAATCTCTCAGACCTGCCACAGGGTTTTGCAACGTCGCACGGTCACCGGGACCTTCCAAAACCCGGCGCGAGGTTCGCGAGGCTCGGAGAGACCGCTGGCTGCGATCGCGACGAAAGCGCGAAACTCGAGCCAAGGGGGCGTTGCAAAACGTGTTCGGCGCTCGATCGCGCTCGTGGAATTTCGAGTTACTTGCGAAGCACGGCGGAGCCCCGAAAGGGCGTTTGGCAACGCCCTCGGGACTCGGGGGCAACGCCGCGCCCCGCCGGCCCCCTGGCCGCATCAAAAGCGGTTGGTATCAGTCTGAGGTTTCGAGGCCGGTGCCCTGACGCTCGAAAGCGCGCGCCGAGTCTCGCGCTTCGACCGCGGGCTCGAGCGCCGTCGACGCCGAGGCGGCGGGCATGACGGTCGGCGAGGGCAGGAGGGCGTCGACGCCGGCGACCGGGCTTTGCGCCCAGACGTGGGCGGCGGGGGCGCGGACGCGCTGAGACCAGACGCCGAGCGAGGTGAGCAGCGACGTGCTCGTGAGCACGAGCCCCAGGGCGACCATGCGCCGTTGCTCGCGAAACAAGCCCAGGGCCTTGCCGTCGGGCTGGTCGAAGTCGGTGGGCACGAGCGTGGGGGTGCCCGGGTCGACGAAGACGAACGGGTCGACGGGCCGGATGCTGATGGGGATGGGGCGGCTCGAGATGCAGGCGGGGGGCAGCTCGATGTCCCACTTGTCGACGAGCTCGCCCATGCTCGACGCCGCCGCCCGCAGCGCCTCGCGCATGGCGGAAGGGGTCGGCCAGCGCTCTTCTTTCTGGAAGGCGAGCGCGCGGTCGACGAGCTCGACGAGCTCGTGCGGCGCGTAGGGCAGGGCCTCGCGCAGCGAGGGGGCGTCGCGGGTGGCGGCGGCGGTCACCTGCTCGTGGAGCGAGGCGGCCGAGTGCACGTGCCGGCCGGTCAGCAAGAGGAACATCGTCGCCCCGAGCGCCCAGAGGTCGGCGCGCCCGTCGATCTCGCCGGGCGCGGCGCGCAGCTGCTCGGGCGCCATGAAGGCGGGCGTGCCCATCGTCAGGCCGGGCCGCTCGCGGCGCGAGAGCGCGTGGCGGGGCAGGCGGGCGAGGCCGAAGTCGAGCAGCTTGACCACGCCCTCGCGGGTCAGCATGACGTTCTCGGGCTTGACGTCGCGGTGCAGGACGCCGGCCGCGTGCGCCGCCTCGAGGATGTCGAGCACGCGGTCGGCGAGGTAGAGCACCTCGCCGGCGGCGAGGCGGCGGCCCCGTCGGATCCAATGGGCTTCGAGGGTCTCGCCGTCGACCAAGTCCAGCACGAGGAAGGCCGAGCCGTCGTCGGCGATGCCGCCCTCGAACGCGCGCACGACGCCCGGGTGCGCGACGTCGTTGGCGGCGAAGCCCCCGCGCAGGAAGCGCTCTTTCAAGCCGGGCAGGGCCGAGCGCGTCGGGTGCAACATTTTAATGGCGACATGATTGCCATTAACGTCGACGGCCGCGTAGACGGAAGCCATGCCCCCGACGCCGAGCACGCGCTCGAGCCGCCATTTGTCGCCGACGATCGAGCCCACGCGGGCCCGCGCGAGATCGGCGATCGGCTCGTCGCGGGCGCCCATGGGCAATGACCATAACGTAAGCGCCCGGTGGCGAGGAAGCGCTTCCGTTCGAAAAAACGAATACGCTCGGGCCCGAGACTTCCCTGCACGTCTCGCATTCCATACGAAACGAACACGCGTCATCGCGTCGCGTCGCGACCCATCTGTCGTCAAGGGAGAGCTTGTTGGGTCCGGCCGGGCAGCCCTCGCGCGCCCGGCAGGCTCGCCCCGGGCTTCGGGGCCGCGGGCCCCGGGTGCCGAGCTCGACCGCTTCGACGCCGCGGGCGCGTTGGCGGGCTCAGCCGCTTCGGCGGTAAGAGCCGGGCGATGATTGATGGGCTCGGCCGCTTCGGGAGTAAGGGCCGGGCGATGATTGATGGGCTCGGCCGCTTCGGGGTTGTAAAGGCCGGGCGATGATGATGGGCTCGGCCGCTTCGGGATTGTAAAGGCCGGGCGATGATGATGGGCTCGGCCGCTTCGGGAGTAAGGGCCGGGTGTAGGGCGCGTCGAGGTCGAGCTCAGCGCCCCGGGGGTCGGCCGAGCGCGGCGGCGTGGGGTGCGTAGGGCTCGGGCGTTCGTCGTGGTGGGGGGGCGGGCGCGCGCATGCTAGAGGGGGGTCGGCACCATGTCGGAAACGCTCCCGCGGCGGGACGCCATCGTTCAGTTGCTGGCCGGTAGCGCGGGCCCGATGCGGGCGCGCGATCTGGCGACGCGGCTCGGGGTGAGCGCCCCGTCGCGGCCGGGCTTCGAGCGGCTGCTCGAGAGCCTGGCGCACGAGGGGGTGCTCCGGGCGATGACGGGCGACCGGTTCTCGCTCGCGCCTTCGGGCGGGGGCCGGGCGGCGTCCGAGCGCGAGGGGCAGCTCTCGGTCAACCCGCGGGGCTTCGGCTTCGTGCGCGCGGCGGGCCACGACGATCTCTACGTGCCCGAGGCGGCGCTGGGCGGGGCGCTGCACGGCGACACGGTGGTGGCGCGCGTGGTGCGGCGCTCGGCGCTCGGGTCCGAGGGCGAGGTGCTGCGGGTCGTGCGGCGGGGCGCGGCGCGGGTGGCGGGGGTGGTGCGGCGGCGGGGCAAGAGCGCGTGGCTCGAGCCCGACGACGCGCGGGTGCGGGGGCCCATCCGGCTGCCCGAGTCGGCGAAGGCGTCCGAGGGCGACGCGGCGGTGGTGACCATCACGCGCTACCCCGAGTATGCCGAAGAGAACCCCGAGGGCGAGCTGCTCGCGGTGCTGGGCCAGCCGGGCGAGCCGCGGGCCGAGATCGCCAAGGTGCTCTTGCGCGAGGGGGTCGACGAGCAATACCCGGCCGACGCCGTCGCCGAGGCCGAGCGCTACGGCGAAGAGGTGGCGGCGTCGGCGCTCGAGGGGCGCGAAGACTGGACGGCGCTGCCGCTGGTCACGATCGACCCCGAGGACGCGCGCGATCACGACGACGCGGTCTACGTCGAGCGCGCCGACGACGGCACGTTCACGGCCTACGTCGCGGTCGCCGACGTCAGCCACTACGTGCGGCCGGGCACGGCGCTCGACCGCGAGGCGCTCGCGCGCGGCTGCTCGATCTACCTGCCGAGCCGCGCGGTGCCGATGCTGCCTCCGGCGCTCTCGTCGAAGCTCTGCTCGCTCCTGCCCGAGGTGGTGCGGCTCTGCCTGGGGGTCGTCGTGACGCTCGACGCGGGGGCGAAGGTGACGGGGGTGCGGCTCGCGCGGGCCTTCATGCGCTCGCAGGCGCGGCTGACCTACGAGGGCGTGGCGCGGGCCTTCAAGTGGACGGCCGAGGCGCCGCGCTCGAAGAAGGCCGAGTCGTTCGTCGACGCGCTGCGGCCGGCCGACGCGCTCGCGCAGATGCTGCGCACCAAGCGCATGCGGCGCGGGGCGCTCGACTTCCAGCTGCCCGAGCCGAAGGTGTTGCTCGACGCCGAGACGGGGGCGCCGACGGGGGTGGTGCGGCGGGGGCAAGACCCGGGGGTGCGGCGGGCCTACCAGCTCATCGAAGAGCTGATGCTGCTGGCGAACGAGAGCGCGGCGCGCTTTCTCGTCGAGCGGGCGGCGCCGACCATCTTCCGGGTGCACGCGCCGCCCGACGAGGCGAAGCTCGAGCAGTTCGTGGCCATCGCCGACGAGGTGGGGTTTTCGTTCGAGCTCGACGAGGTGCAAGACCCGAAGCGGCTCTCGCTGCTCTTGCGCCGGCTGGCGAAGCACCCGCGGGCCGAGGTGCTGCAGACCTTGCTCTTGCGGGCGATGAAGCAGGCCGCGTACGACACGGCGAACGTCGGGCACTTCGGGCTGGCGGCGGCGAACTACCTGCACTTCACGTCGCCGATCCGGCGCTACCCCGACCTCGCGGTGCACCGCGTGGTGCACGGCCTCCTCGACGGGCGGCCCGCGCGCGAGGCCGGCGGGGGCGAAGAGAAGCTCGGCGAGGCCGCGCGCCTGTCGAGCGAGCGCGAGCGGCGGGCGATGGAGGTCGAGCGCGAGGTGGTCGACCTCTACCGCGCGCTCTACATGCGCGGCCGGCTCGGCGAGACCTTCGAGGGCACGGTGACGGGGGTGGTCGGCTCGGGCTGCTTCGTCACGCTCGACGACCCCTTCGTCGAGGTGCTGGTGAGCGCCGAGGCGATGGGGCGCGACGCGTACGTGCTCGACGACGAGCGGCTGCGCTTCGTGGGGCAGCGCTCGGGCGACAGCCTGGGGCTCGGCGACCGGGCGGTGGTGACCGTCGAAGACGTGTCGCTCTTGCGCCGGACGGTGTACGCGTGGCGGCACCCGCCCGAGGTCTCGGGGCGCGGCACGCCGCTGCGCCAGTCGCCCTTCGCGCAGGTGCCGAAGGCGCCGCTCGAGGGCGACGAGCGACCGAAGCGCCAGAGCCGCGCCAAGCTGAGCGCGAAGGTGAGCGGGCGGCCGGGGCGCGCGAAGGTGAGCGCGAAGGTGAGCGCGAAGGTGAGCGGGCGCTCGGGGCGTTCGAAGCGGCGGTAGGGCGGGCGGCGGGCGGCGGTAGGGCGGGCGGCGGGCGGGCGACGGCCGGCGGGCGGACAGCGGACAGCGGACAGCGGACACCTCCCGGCGGTCGGGCGGGCGGCGGGCGGGCCCTGGGCCTGCCTTCCGGCACCCCAAACTCGCCCTCCCGAGGGAGGGCTCAAACAGTGGGGTCCCCGCCTTCAGGCAGGCCCAGGGCCCGCCCGCCGCCCGCCCGACCGCCGGGAGGTGTGGGGGGTTTTCGGGGTACGGGGCGGGTCTGAGGGTGGGCCCCTTCGGGGGGGGGGCGGCCGTGGTAGGGTGGGGCGGCGTAAAGGGGCGAGAGAGATGGCAGTAGGCGGGTCGACGAGGCCGGAGACATGGGCGCCGGGCATGGTGGTGCCGGGCACGGTCTACCGGGTGATTCGTCCCCTCGGCTCGGGGGGGATGGGCGACGTGTACGAGGTCGAGCACGAGCTGCTCGGCCTGCGGCGGGCGTTGAAGGTGCTGGGGCGGCGCATGGCCGGGCGCGACGATCTGGCCGAGCGGCTGCGCATCGAGGCGAGGGCGCTGGCGGGGCTGCGGCACCCGAACTTGGTCGAGGTGCACGATCTCGGCGTCTCGTCGGACGGCCGCGTCTTTTACGCGATGGAGATCTTGACGGGCGCGACCTTGCGCGAGCTGCTCGAGCGGCACGGCTCGTTCAAGGTGGGGCAGGCCTGCGACGTGGCGGCGCAGCTGCTCGACGCGCTGGGGGCGGCGCACGGGCGGGGCATGGTGCACCGCGACGTCAAGCCCGAGAACATCTTCGTGCAGCGCAACGGGGTTCTCAAGCTGCTCGACTTCGGCGTGGCGAAGGCGGTCTTCGGCGCCTCGCCCACGGCGCCGAAGACGGCGGCCGGGGTGGCGGTGGGCACGCCGCGCTACATGGCGCCCGAGCAGGCCGAGGGCAAGCCGGTCGACCCGCGCACCGACCTCTACTGCGTGGGGCTCGTGCTCTGGGAGATGCTCACGGGCAAGAACCCCTTCGCCGAGCTCGACCACCTGGCCGCGGCGGTCGCGTCGGTGCTGCAGGGCGTGCCTCCGCTCGAAGATGTGGGCTTCGGGCACCTGCCCGAGAGCGTGCGGGCGGCGGTGCGCAAGGCGACGCGGCAGAAGCCCGACGAGCGCTACGGGGACGCGGCGTCGTTCGCGTCCGAGCTGCGGGCCTTCCGGCGGAGCGCGAACGCGACGCCCCCGCCGCCGACGGCCGTGACGGCCTCGCGGGCCGGCGCGAGGTTGCCGCCCGGCACGGTGACAAGGCTCGACCCCGTGCCGGTAGGGGCGGCGACCGAGGCGCCCGCGATCGACTACGGCGCGCTCGGGGCGCTGACGCGGCCGCCGGGCGGCGGGGCGGCGGGCCGTGGCACCGCCTTCGCGGCGACGATGCTGGTGCCGGCGACGATGATCGACGGCGTCGAGGGCGACTTTCGCAGCGCCCCGACGCGCACCTCGTTCGGGCCGCCGACGCCCGCGCAGCCGGCGACGGGCGCCGAGGCGTCGCCGACCCCGCTCCCGGTATCGACCGAGCGGCGGGGCGCGCCCGCCAAGGCGGCGGCGCGCACGGTGCCCCTGCCCTTTTGGCTGCTCTTGCCCGTCTCGGCGGCGCTCTCGTCGGCCGTGACGGCGGGCCTCTTGCGCCCCTCGCTGACGGCGGCGCGCGGGCCTTGCCCTCCGGGCGGCGGGGCGATGGGCGTGGCGGCGGCGGCGGCGACCGCGGCCGAGGCCGCGATGCCGGCGACGGCGGCCCCGCAAGGGAGCGCGGCGGTCGTCCCGCCGCCCGGGGCGGCCGAGGTCGGGCCCGGGGCGCCTCCGCCGAGTGCGGCCGGGCTCGGGGCGCGTCCGTCGGCCGAGGCCGCCGAGCCCGAACCGAAGGGCGAGGCCGAGCGGCGGGCCGTGAAGGGCCCCCGCGAGCGGGCGGCCGGCCGGCCCAAGGCCGGGGCCGATGCAGCGGGCAAGGCGATGCCCGGCCCCGACTTCGGCCAGTAGGCCGCCTCTCTTTGACAACCGGAACGCCGGCCCCGTAGGCTGCGCTACGCTCTGGCGAGAGTCATGCCCTCGCGGCGCCCCGGCCTTGCTGGCGCGGGGGCGCGGGGCCGGGCGGCGTCTGCGGAGGTTTGCCTCGGGTTATGGCCACCAAGGTCCTGGTGTTCGAAAGTGATGCCTCGTTTGCCGCCGAGCTGCGCAACGGCCTCGGCCGCCTGGGCGCCCTGACGCGCGTCGTCGACGACGGGGCGCTCGGGCTGCAGATGGCGGCGAGCGAGCGGCCCGACCTCATCTTGCTCTCGATCGAGCTGCCGCGCATGAACGGCTTTTCGATCTGCAACAAGCTCAAGCGCGACCCGACGCTCAAGGGCGTGCCGCTCATCATCATGTCGAGCGAGTCGAGCGACGCGACCTTCGAAGAGCACAAGCACCTGAAGACGCGGGCCGAAGACTACGTGCACAAGCCGGTGCCCTTCGACGAGCTCTTGCGGCGCATCCGGCGCCTCGTGCCGCTCGGGGCCGGGGGGGCGGCGGGGCCCGCGGGCTACCCGAGGCCGGTGCCGCCCGAGTCGTCCGACACGGTGGTGCTCGACGAGCTCTCGCTCGACGACGCCGAGGTCGACGAGGCGATCCGGCGGAAGATGCGCGCGCGCGGGTCGGTGCCGCCCGGGCCGCCGCAAGGGGGGCCGCCCCAGGGCATGGGGCCCGGCATGGGTCTGCCGCCGGGCATGGGCCTGCCGCCGGGCATGGGGTCGGGCATGCATCAGGGCCTGCCGCCGGGGCCGCCGCCGGGGCCGCCGCCGGGGCCGCCCCAGGGCATGGGGCCGGGCCCCCGCCCGCCCGGCCGGCCCCCCATCCCGCCGCCGACCGCGGGCCTGCCGCGGGGGCGCGCGCCGGGGGCGGGGCAGACGCGGGTCATTTCGTCCGACGAGATGGGCGCGGTGGCGGTCGTGTCTTCGGCGGCCATCGACGCCGAGGTCGACGCCTTCGCCGAGGGCGCGTTCGACGCGCTCATGGGCGGCAACGAGCCGCAGGTCCAGCGGCCGGCGCCCAAGCGCGGGCCGCCGGCGGTGCCGGCGGTGCCGGCGGTGCCGGCCGTGGTGCCGCCCGCGCCGCCCTCCGAGCCGACGCGGCTGCTCTCGGTGGCCGAGGCGATGCGCGCGGCGCCGACGCTGGCGGCGCCCCCGGTCAGCCCGGCCGGGCCGCCGAACACGCTGGCGCTGCCGCCGCCGGCGACGGTGATGGTGAACTCGAACGCGCCGCCGACGGCGCCGGCCACCGGCAGCGAGGGCGAGCTGATGCGCCTGCGGGCCGAGGTCGAGCGCGCGCGCGATCGCGCCGACCGGCTCGAGGCCGAGCTCGCGTCGCTGCGCGACGACGGGCAGCGCCTGCAGGGCGACGGCCGGCGGGCGCAGGCCGAGCTCGGCGCCGCCCGCGACGAGGCGCAGCGGGTGCAGGCCGAGCTCACCGCCGCCCGCGACGAGGCGCAGCGCGCGCGGGCCGAGCTCAACGCGGCGCGCGACGAGGCGCAGCGGGCGCAGGCCGAGCTCGGCGCCGCCCGCGACGAGGCGCAGCGAGCGCGGGCCGAGCTCGACGCCGCGCGCGTGCAGACGCAGCGGGTGCAGGGCGAGGCGGGGGCGACGCGCGACGAGGCGCAGCGGGCGCAGGCCGAGCTCGCCTCGCTGCGCGAGGAGCTCGCGCGCGAGGGGTCGGCGCGCGAAGAGCTGCAGCGGGTGCGGCGCGAGCTCGACGAGGCGCGCCGGGCGGCCGCGGCGGCGCCGCCGCCCGTCTCGCTGCCCGGGGGCAAGGCGGGCTCGGCGCGCGAGCTGCTCGACATGCGCGAGGCGCTGCAGCGCAAGGACCGCGAGATCCTCGAGCTGCGCGACGCGCAGACGAGCGCGGGGCGCGAGCTGCTCGCGGCGCGGGACGGGGCGCTCTCGCTCGAGCGCGAGCGGGCCGACCTCGAAGAGCGGGTCGCGCTGCTCGAGGGCGAGCTCGAGGCGGGGCGGCAGGCGGTCGAGGCGCTGAGCGCCCAGAGGGCGCAGGCCGAGCGGCGGGGCGAAGAGCTCGGCGACAAGCTCGGGCGGCTCGAGGCGACGCTCGAGGCGGCGCGGCGCGAGCACCGGCAGGAGCTCGTGCGCCGCGACGAGCGCGAGGCGGCCCAGCGGGTCGAGCAGGACGTGGCGCTGCGCCAGGCCGAAGAGCGGCGGGCGCGCGAGCTCGCCGACGCCGACGCGCGCCACCGCCAGACGCTCGACGCGGCCATCGCCGCCGAGCGCGACGCGGCCCAGGCGCGGCTGACGCGGCGCGAGCGCGAGCTCGGCGAGGCGCACGAGCGCGCGCTGGTGCTCGAGCGCGCCGAGCACGCCCAGGCCGCCGAGCGGGCGCGCACGGCGTTCGAGGCGCGGCTGCTCGAGCAGGAGCGCGAGTTCTTGCAGCGCACCGAGGCGCGCGTCGCCGAGCTGCAGACCGAGCACCGCGACCGGCTCGCGGCCGTCGCCAACGATCACGCGCGGGCCATCGCCGCCGAGCGCGACGCGGCCGAGGCGCGGCTGACGCGGCGCGAGCGCGAGCTCGGCGAGGCGCACGAGCGCGTCCTCGAAGACCGGCGCCGGGCCTTCGAAGAGCTGCGCGAGGCCAAGGCCCGCTCGGAGGCCGAGCGCGACGCCGCCATCGGCTCGCTCACGTCCGACCGCGACCGCCTCGCCGGCGAGCTCTCGCAGGCGCGGGCCGAGCTCGACGAGCTGCGCTCGGCGCTCGCGGGCACGCGCCAGCACCTGAGCGAGACGTCGCAGCGGCTCGAGCGCGCCCACAAGAAGTGGGCCGACGACCGCGACTCGCTCGAGCGGGCGAAGGACGCCCTCGCCGCCGCCCTCGCCTGCCTCGAAGAGACCGAGACGCGGCCCCTGCCCTGAGCGGGCCGCCCCCCTGCCGCAGCGCCCGCCACCGCCCCGTGAAACGTCGCCCCCGGCCCTCGGCGCTCTCGATCGCGGGGCTCGACCCCTCGGGGGGCGCGGGCCTCGCGGCCGACCTGCGCGCCTTCGGCGCCGCGGGCGCGTGGGGCTGCGCGGTGTGCGCCGTCGTCACCGTGCAGTCGACCGCCGGCCTGCGCTCGGCGCACCCCCTGCCCCCCGCCCTGGTCGCCGCGCAGGCCGAAGAGGTCTTGGCCCACACCGACGTGCGGGCCCTGAAGACCGGCGCGCTCGGCTCGGCCGAGAACGTGCGCGCGGTCGCGGCGCTCGTGCGCGCGCGGCCGCGGCTGCCCGCGGTCGTCGACCCGGTCATGATCGCGACGCGGGCGCCCGGCGGCGCGCGCCTGCTCGACGAGGGGGCGCTCGAGGCGATGCGCGAGCTCGCGTCGCTCGCCGCGCTCGTCACGCCGAACCTCGACGAGGCCGAGGCGCTCACGGGGGCGCCCGTGCGCGACCGCTACGAGCAGCGCGAGGCGGCGGCGCTGCTCGTCGGGCGGGGGGCGCGCGCGGCGCTCGTCAAGGGCGGCCACCTCGAGGGCGATCCGGAGGCCGCCGACCTGCTCTTCGTCGGCGGGCGCGCCGTCGTCTTGCGCGCGCGGCGCCGCGCGATCGCGCCCTTCCACGGCGGCGGCTGCACGCTCGCCGCGCTCGTCGCCGGGCGCCTGGCCGCCGCGGGCGCGGCGGCGCGCGACGCCGAGGCGATCGCGGGCGCGGCGCGCTGGGCCAAGCGGCGGCTCGGCGCCGCGATCGGCCGGCCCGAGCGGGTCGGCCGGGGCCTGCTCGTGCTCGACGTCTCTTGACGCGCGCCGCTCAGGGCCGGGGCGGCGCCGCGGGCGCGACCGGCCCGGGCGCCTGGCCGCGCGGCAGCGCGAGCGCGAAGGCGAGCGCGACGGCGTCTTCGATGGTCTCGCGCCGGACGCGCAGCTCGAACGAGTTGCTCGGCGCGTCGCCGGCCGTGCCGTCGCCCACGAAGAAGATCGGCGTCTGGCCCTTGTGCGGCAGCGCCGAGAGCGCCGCGTCGAGCTCGCCGAAGGGCGACTTGTCGCCCGTCAGCGACGCGAGCAGGCCGCCGCCCCGCAGCGACGAGGTGAGGCCCGCGAGCGACGAGAACGAGGCCGAGAGGTGCTTCTCTTCGCGCAAGGCGTCGAGCCCCTCGCGCGCCGAGAGCTTGTTCTCGGCGGGCGCGTTCGCGCGGACCGAGAGCAGGCGCTTCTTGAGCACCGCCGGGTCGGCCGCGACGCCGACCCAGGTGCGGTCGACGCCGTCGGGCATCACGACGACGAAGGCGCTCAGCTTGCCCTTGGCCGCCGCCGGGGGCTTCTTCGCCGGGGCGTCGGGCGCCCCGGGCCCCGCCGCCCGGTCGAGCAGGGCGCTGTCGAGCGTCGCCGAGAACTCGAAGGCCGCGGTGCGCGGGGGCAGGCCGGCCGGCGGCGGCACCGACTTGAACGTGGGCCGGACGCGCTTGAGCTCGTCCGACTTGTCGAAGAGCTGCTGCACCCCCCGCCCGCTCGCCGCCGTGGCGACGTCGCGCAGCCAGTCTTTGAGCGCGACGTGCGGCCCGTCGACGCCGTACACTGTCCAGCCGAGCGACTGCGCGAAGGCGTCGCGGGCGGCGCGCACGCGCTCGGCGGGGGTGCCCGGCGCGGGCTTCGAGGGCGCGGGCGGGTCGAGGTGGCCGCTCGCCGTGACCGAGTTCGTGCCGTAGACGGGCAGGTTGACGAAGACGCGCTCGAACGCGCGCCGGTCGGGCTCGGGCAAGATCGGCCGGGTCAGCGCCGAGGCGAGCGCCCCGAGGCGCTTGAGCGGGGGGCGCGCGAGCTCGCGGTCGGAGCCGCGGTCGTAGCCGACCGCGTCGCTATCTTTCGGCGCCTGCCAGAAGATCGGCGGCGGCGGCCCCGCCTGATCGTTCTTGGCCGTCAGGGCGCGCGTCGTCCACGCGCGCTTGCCCCGGAAGCGCACCGAGCCGACCGCCTTCGCGAACGAGCCGCCCGGCTCGAGCGTCGCGTCGAAGGAGACGAGGTCGACGTCTTGCAGGACGTCGGAGGCCTCGCCCGCCAGGTCGCCCACCGTCTCGCCCACCAGCGGGTCGCTGATGCCCATGCGCCCGGCGAGGGCGAGGGCGGCGGCCGGCCCGAGCGCGCGGCCCGTCGTCTCGAGGAAGCGGCCGTAGGTCTCGCGCACCGGCTGCAGGCGCACCCGCACGCTGACGTCGCCCGGGCCCACGGCCTGCCCCGGCAGCGTGCGCGCCAGGAAGGGGCCGAGCGCGTCGAGCTCGCGCTCGCGCCGGGCGCACACGAGCCGCGCGGGCGCCTCGCCCTTCGACGCGGCGATGTCGCACGTCATCGCGCCCCCGCCCCCGAAGCGCCGCCGCCCCGCGCGCCAGACGCCGGGGCGCAAGGGGCGCAGCGACACGCCCTGCCGCTCGGCCGCCGCGCGCGCCTCGTCGCTGCTGCGCAGCGGCAGCGAGAAGGCGACGTAGAGCTCGGGCGTGGGCGACGCGCCCGCCGGCTCGAGCATCGCGGCCAGCTCGGCGTTACCGTCGAGCTTGACCGCCTTCGTGGCCTCGGCCCCCCCGAGCGCCCGCTCGATCTCTTGCTGGAGGCGGAAGGGCAAGTTCGTCATTTTGTCGAACGCGCCCAGCGTCGACGCCAGGTTCTTCCAGCGGGCGGTGGCGACGAGCGTGGGCGGCTCGGGCACGGGCGACAGGTCGGGCTGGGGCTCGGCCGGCGCCGCCACGGGCGGCGGCGGCGGCGGGGCGGGGCGGGGCGGCGGCTCGCCGCCGCAGCCCGCCAGCACCCCCGTCGAGACCCAAGGCAACGCCCGATGCCACAGCCGCCTGCGCATGGGCGGCGACGCTAGCCCCTCTCTTGCGCCCTGGCCAGCGTCGAGTGGTACGCTTTCCGGGATGAATCGGCGCGCGCTCGCCCCCCGCCCTCTGCTGCCCGTCGGCCTCGCCACCCTCGCCGCCCTCGCGTGCAGCTCGACCCCCGAACCCACCTCGCCCGAGGGCATGCCGCTCGTCGCCCCGCCCCCGGGCGGCGGCGCGGCGGCGGCCGAAACGCCGGCGACGACGTCGCCCGCGTCGTCGTCGTCGTCGCCGGCCGCCGCGAGCGGCGCCGCCGCCAAGCCGCCGCCGCCCGCCGGCGGCGCCCCCATGGCGGTCATCGAGGGCGAGGCCGAGGTCATGACCTCGGTCGGCTACCGCGGCGGCAAGATCCGCCTGACCGGGAGCGGCGCCGAGCTCTCGCTACCCCCCGGCGCGCTCGCCGACGGGCTCGCCTTCTCGTTCGCCGCCGCGCCCACCAAGGGCCCGCAGGCCCCCGCGCCCGCCCGCGGCGCGCTCGGCCCGCCCCTCAAGCTCGCCATCCGGCGCGTCGAGGGCGGCGAGACCATCGGCAGCGCCGTCACCGGCGCGACGACCCCGATCACGAGCGAGGGCCCGCCCTTCGTGCTCAAGCTGACGCTGCCCCCCAAGGCCAAGAGCGCCAACCTCGCCGTCGGCACCCCGGGCGCCGACCCGAAGAAGCTCGCCTACAAGATCTACCCCGCCGCGTCGGTCGAGTCGGGCGAGCCCCCGCGGGCCGTCTTCCAGATGCCCTCGCTGCCCGGCGAGAGCGTGCTGCAGCTCACGAGCGCCGAGCCCACCGAAAAGCCCTGAGCGCGCGGCCGCCCGCCGCGCCCGCCCGCCGCGCCGCCGGCGCCCGCTTCTTCGGGCCGCGGCGCGCGGGGCCGCCCTCGCTCAACGCTCGGCCCCCTCGGCGAGCGCCCGCTCGACGATGGCTTCGGCGTGCCGGAGCGCGTGCCCGAGGTCGAAGGCGCGCTCGATCTCGTCGGCCGAAAGGCGCGCCCGCACGTCGGCGTCGCCGAGCAGGTTCTCGCGCAGCGTGCCATCGCCCTGGAAGGCGCGCATGGCGTTGCGCTGCACGAGCGCGTACGCCTCTTGCCGCCCGAGCCCCTTGCCGACGAGCGCGAGCAGCGCCGCCTCGCTGAAGAAGAGCCCGCGCGAGGCCTCGAGGTTCGCCCGCATCTTCTCGGGGTACACGACGAGATCGTCGACGAGCGCCCGGGCGCGGTCGAGCATGAAGGCGAGCGTCGTCGTCGCGTCGGGGGCGATCATGCGCTCGACGCTCGAGTGCGAGATGTCGCGCTCGTGCCAGAGGGCCACGTCGTCGAGGGCCGGCAGCGCGTAGCCGCGCAGCAAGCGCGCGAGCCCGCAGAGGTTCTCGCTCGCGATGGGGTTGCGCTTGTGGGGCATGGCGCTCGACCCCTTCTGCCCCGCCCGGAAGGCCTCCTCGGCCTCGCCCACCTCGGTGCGCTGCCAGTGGCGCACGTTGGTCGCCAGCCGCTCGACCCCGGCGCCCGCCACGGCCAGCGCCGCGAAGAAGGCCGCGTGCCGGTCGCGCGCGACGACCTGCGTCGACACGGTCTCGGCCCGCAGCCCGAGCCGCGCGAGCGCCTCGGCCTCGAGCGCCGGGTCGAGGTGCGCGTACGAGCCGACCGCGCCCGAGATCTTGCCCACGGCCACCTCGTCGCGCGCCCGCTCGAGCCGCCGCAGGTTGCGCCGCGCCTCGGCCGCGTGCCCCGCCAGCACGACCCCGAAGGTGAGCGGCTCGGCGTGGATGCCGTGCGACCGGCCGATGATCGGCGTGCCCGCGAACTCGCGCGCCCGCCGGCCCAGGCTCTCGTAGAGCGCCCGCTGCCGCGCGACGAGGGCGTCGGCCGCCCGCGCGAGCAGCAGCGCGAGGCTCGTGTCGAGCACGTCGCTGCTCGTCATGCCCCGGTGCAGCCAGCGCGCGGGCTCGCCGGCCAGCTCTTCGACGTGGGTCAAGAAGGCGATGACGTCGTGGCGCGTCGTCGCCTCGATCGCCTCGATGCGCTCGGCCGAGAGCTTCGGCTCGCGCGCGCGCACCGCGCGGGCGGTGCCCGCGGGCACGAGCCCGGCCCCCTCCATCGCCTCGCAGGCGGCGAGTTCGACCTCGAGCCAGGTCGCGTAGCGGGTCTCGGCCGACCAGAGGCCGACCATGTCGGGGGGGCTATACCGGGGGATCATGGCGCCCCCGCTCTATCGCCCGCCCCCGCCCCGCTGTCGATGCCCCTTCTCTCGGCGCCCGGCCCGCCCGGCGGTTGCTTCTCGCGGCGCCCGGCCCGCCCGGCGGCTGCGGCCGGGGCAGCCCCCCTAACTTCTTGCCCGGCACCTTGAGCGGCCCCGTCGAGGTCGTCGGCGCGGGCCCCGGCGGCCGGCCGCCCGGCGGCTTGCCCGACGCGCTCGCCGTCGTCGGCGGCTTGGCGCTCGCCGAGGCCGAAACGGCCGGGGGCCGGACGCTCGCCGAGGCCGTCGCGCTGACCGTCGCCGAGGGCGGCGCCGACGCCGTCGTCCGCACCGTCGGCGCCGTGCGCACCGCGGTCGGCGCCGTGCGCGCGGTCGGGGCCCCCCGGTCGTCGGTCGGCGTCTCGCGGAGGTCGCCCGCGTTCGGCGTACCGTTCGGGTTCGTGGTCGCCTTGTCGTTCGACGAGTCGCGAGAGCCGCACGCCGCGAGCGACGCGAGGCCGAGACCGGTACCGAACAGGACCGCGAGCAGGGTAGGTTTCATCATGGCCGTGATACACGCTTTGACGGAGCGCGGAACCAGAAAGTCTAAGCCGCCGCGGCCCCCGTCGCCCCGCCCCCGGCCTTCACGAAACGAACAGCGCCCCCGCCCTTTTTCGCGCGTCAACGGCCCCGCCGCGCCGAGGGCCGCGGCGAACGACGGCGACGGGCCCCCCCGACAACGAAGGGCCTGCTCCGCGCGAGCCGCTTCGCTCACCGCCTACCTCTTATCTCGCGGTCGGGCGCCGCGCTGCCGGCGCCTCGAGGGCCCGACGCGGGGCGCCAAGCCCCGAACCCCCCGGGGTGCGCCTCGCTCCGACAGCGAACGACCGCGCCTTCCGTCGGCGCGGGGCGAGGCCGGCGCCCGCATCGGGCTCGCCCCGTCGCGCGGCAAGGGGCCGGCCCCGGGGCTTACCCGGGGCTCGCGACGAGCGCCCTCGAGCCGATGCGGGGCTCGCGGCGAGCGCCGTCGATTCGATGCCGGGCTCGCCGCGAGCGCCCTCGATTCGATACGTGGCTCGCGGCGAGCCCCCGCGATCAGATGTCGAGGTTGCGCACGTTGAGCGCGTTCTCTTCGATGAACTGGCGCCGCGGCTCGACCTGATCGCCCATCAAGATGGTAAAGAGCTCGTCGGTCTTGATGGCGTCGTCGACGCGCACGCGCAAGAGCGTGCGCGCGTCGGGGTTCATGGTCGTCTCCCAGAGGTCTTCGGCGTTCATCTCGCCGAGGCCTTTGTAGCGGGTGATGACCAGGCCGCGCTTGCCCCGCTCTTCGAGGAACGAGTAGAGCGCGTCGCCGTCGGGCAGCTCGACCGGCTCGGCCCGCTCGCTCGAGGCGACGTAGGGCGAGGGGCCGAGCGAGCGCAGGTCTTCTTCGACGCCGAGCAGGTCGCGGTAGTCGGCGCTCTCGACGAGGGCCAGGTCGATGACGCCCTCGGACCCGGTCGAGCCGGGGCGGGGACGCACCTCGATGCGCCGCGAGTTCGGGGTCGCGCCCGCCGAGGTCGTAACCTCGACCGGGGCCCAGTCGGGGTAGCGCTCGGTCAGGTAGGCCTGCAGCTTGCCCGCCGCCTCGGCCGCCGTGGCCTCGTTGTGCAGGGTCACCATGGTGACGCCGGCGCGCGCGGCCGCGGCCGCGAGGCGCGCGGGGCACTTGCGGTCGAGCCGCTGCAGGAGGGCGCGGCCGTGGCGCAGGCTCTTGGCGAGGTTGTAGACGGGGCGGCCCGAGACGGGGTTGCGGCCCTGGCCCGCGAGCTCGAGGCCCTCGACCGAGCTCTCGAGCAGGTACTCGTCGAGCGACGCCTGGTCTTTGATGTAAAAGTCTTTCTTGCCCTTGCGCACGCGGTAGAGCGGCGGCTGGGCGATGTAGAGGTAGCCCTGCTCGAGAATGTCGGGGATCTGCCGGAAGAAGAACGTCAAGAGCAGCGTGCGAATGTGGCTGCCGTCGACGTCGGCGTCGGTCATCAAGATGATGCGGTGGTAGCGCAGCTTCGAGGCGTCGAACTTGCCGCCCTCGTTGATGCCGCAGCCGAGCGCCGTGATGAGCGTGCCGATCTCTTGCGACGAGAGCATCTTGTCGAGCCGCGCCCGCTCGACGTTCAAGATCTTGCCGCGCAGCGGCAAGATGGCCTGAAAGCGCCGGTCGCGCCCCTGCTTGGCCGAGCCGCCGGCGCTCTCGCCCTCGACGATGTAGATCTCGCTCTCGGCCGGGTCCTTCGACTGGCAGTCGGCGAGCTTGCCCGAGAGCGAGGCGACGTCGAGCGCGCCCTTGCGCACCACCTCGCGCGCCTTGCGGGCGGCGTCGCGCGCCTTCGCCGCGAGCACCGCCTTCTCGATCACCTTGCGCGCCACCGCCGGGTTCTCTTCGAAGAACTTGCCGAGCCGCTCGGCCACCACGTTCTCGACGATGCCCTTGACCTCGCCCGAGACCAGCTTCGACTTGGTCTGCGAGTCGAAGCTCGGGTCGGGGTGCTTGACGCTCACCACCGCCGTCAGGCCCTCGCGCACGTCCTCGCCGGCGAGCCCCTGCTTGATGTCTTTGAACAGGTTCGTCTGCACGCCGTAGGCGTTCAGCGTGCGCGTCAGCGCCGCCCGCAGGCCCGTCAGGTGCGTGCCGCCGTCGCGGTTGTGCACGTTGTTCGTGTAGCAGAAGACCTGCTCGAGGTAGCTCGCGTTCCACTGGATCGCGATCTCGACGACGACGTTGTCTTGCTCGCCCGCGAACGAGATGGGCTGCTCGTGCACCGGCTCTTTGTTCTTGTTGAGCAGCGTGATGAAGTCGACGATGCCGCCCTCGTAGAGGTACTCGTCGCGCCGCCCCTCGCCCCGCTCGTCGACCAGCGTGATGACCAGGCCGGGGTTCAAGAAGGCGAGCTCGCGCAGCCGCCCCGACAAGATCTCGTAGCTGAACTCGAGCGGCGGGAAGATCTCGTGGTCGGGCTTGAACGTGATGCGCGTGCCCGTCGAGTCGGCCGCGCCCACCGCCGCGAGCGGCGCGAGCGGCGCGCCCCGGCTGTAGTCTTGCTGCCAGACCCGGCCCTCGCGCCGGATCGTGAGCCGCAACGACTCGCTCACCGCGTTGACGGCCGAGACGCCGACGCCGTGCAGGCCCGCCGACACCTTGTACGTGTCGTGGTCGAACTTGCCGCCGGCGTGCAGCACCGTCATCACCACCTCGGCCGCCGACACGCCCTTGTCGTGCATCCCCACGGGGATGCCCCGGCCGTCGTCTTCGACCGAGACCGAGTTGTCGGCGTGCACCGTCACGTCGATCTTCTTGCAGTGGCCGGCCATGTGCTCGTCGACCGAGTTGTCGACCACCTCCCAGACGAGGTGGTGCAGCGCCGAGCCGTCTTGCACGTTGCCGATGTACATGCCGGGGCGCTTGCGCACCGCCTCGAGCCCCTCGAGCACCGAGATGTTGCTCGCGTCGTACGACGAGCCGTTCTCGGCCGCCTTCGACCCGTTGCCGTTCTTGCCGGACGCGGGCCCGGGGTTCGCTTGGGTAACAAGATCATTCATTCTGAAAACCCGTGTCAGGTTGGGCCCTGAGTCTAGCAAAAACCCCCCCCCGCCGCCATCGCGCGGCCCCCCGCGGGGGGGTCAAATTACGTCCCGGTCGGCGGGGCCCGGCGGGGCCCGCCCCGAGGCCGAATTTCAAGGCCCCGGCGCGCCCCGCGCCGCCTCGATGAGCCGCCCCCGCGCCAGCGAGACGTGCGCCCGCTCGCCCGGCCCGAAGCCCGACGCGTCGAGCAGCCCCGGGCGCGTCGTCGTGACGAAAATTTGACCCCCCGTCTCGTGCAACAAAGCCAAGAGCGCGCGCGTCCGCTCCTCGTCGAGCTCGCTCGACAGGTCGTCGAGCAAGAGCAGCGGCCAGAGCCCCCGCGCCGCCGAAAGCGCCCAGAGCTCGGCCACCTTCAGCCCCAGCGTCACCGCCCGGTGCTGCCCCTGCGACGCCACCGCCCGCAGCGGCCTGCCCTCGAGCCGGAGCGCGAGCTCGTCGCGGTGCGGCCCGAACCCCGCCGCCCCCCGCACCGCGTCTTTCTCGCGCCGCGCCGCGAGCGCCGCGAGCGCCTCGCCCTCGTCGCCCGAGCCCCCCGGCTCGTACGCCGCCTCGACCCGCAGCCCCGGCGAGAGCCGCTCGAGCGCCGGGCCCAGCCCCGCCACCAACCCCTCGGCCGCCCGCCGCCGCGCCCGCGTCAGCGCCGCCCCGTGCCGCGCGCAGAGCGCCTCGAACGCCGCCACGTCGGCCCCCCCCGCCCCCCGCTTCTCGAGCGCCCGCTGCCGCGCCCTGAGCGCCCGCTGGTAGCGCGCCCGGTCGTCGCCGCTCAGCGGGTCGACGAACAGCGCCAGCCGGTCGAGCAAGAGCCGCCGCGCCCCCGCCGGACCCGACGTCAGCTCGAGCTCGCGCGCGTGAAAGCACACCACCGGCGACTTGACCGCGAAGTGCCCGAGGCTCGGCGGCCGCTTGCCGTCGAGCTTCACCGCCCGGCGCGCCCCCTCGACCGCCACGATCTGCTCGCGCCCGACCGCCGACCCGCCCTCGCGGAAGACCGCCCGCACCCGCCCCGACCGCTCGCCGTGCCGCACCAGCTCGTCGAGCCGCGGCGTGCGAAAGCTCTTCGACGTCGCCGCCAGGTAGATCGCCTCGAGCACCGAGGTCTTGCCCTGCCCGTTCGGCCCCGCCAGCACCGTCAGCCGCCGCGAGGGCTCGAGCTCGAGCCGCTCGAGGTTGCGCACGTCGCGCACCTCGAGCCGCGCGAGCCAGAGCGGCGGCGGCCTCGCCCCGCCCGAGGGCGAGGAGCCCGGGCCCATCAGATGCGCATCGGCATGATGACCGCGATGTACTGGCGGTCCGGCCGCTCGGCCGCCGGGCGCAAGACCGCCGGGTCGAGCTCGCCCGAGAAGCCCAAGACGACCTCTTCTTCGTCGTCGAGCGCGCCCAGCACGTCGAGGAAGTAGCGGGCGTTGAAGCCGATGGTCACGTCTTTCCCGGCGTAGTCGATCGGCAGCTCGTCGAGGCCGTCGCCGCTCTCGGGGCTCTCGCTCGTGATGCGCATCAGCCCCTTGCTCAGCGTCAGCTTCACCCCGCCCGTCCGCTCGCTCGCCGCCAGGCTCACCGCCCGCAACGCGTCGGCGAAGGCCAGGCGCGGCACCCGCGCCGACCGCTCGGACTGCTGCGGAATGACCTGCTGGTACGACGGAAATTGCGCGTCGACCAGCTTCACCCCGAAGAGCGCCCCCGCCACCTCGAAGAACGCGTTCGGCCCCGACGCCGTCAGCGCCACCGGCCGCGAAGGCGCCGCCCCCCCGTCTTTGCCGCCCCCCTCTTTGCCCGCCTCGGCCCCCGCCTCTTCGGCCATGCGCCGCAGCTCGACCACCGCCTTCAGCGGCAAGAGCAGCGTCGCGTCGCCCGCCCCCGCCTTCACCGTCAGCTCGGCCTTCGAGAGCCGGTGCCCGTCGGTCGTCACCATGCGCACCCGATCGCCCTGCCACTCGAAGAGCGCGCTGTTCAGGTTCGGCCGCGTGTCGTCGGGCGAAATGCTGAACTGCGTGTGCCCGATGAGCGCCGCCAACACGTCGGCCCCGAGCTCGAAGCGCGGCGCGCCGTCGGCCGGCCGCGGCAACTTCGGGAACTCGGCCGCCGCCTGGCTGCGCAGCGTGTAGCGCCGCGCCGTGCCCGCCCCCCGCAGCACCGTCGCCCCGCCCCCGCCGACCTCGCTCACCAGCTGCAGCGGCCCGTCCGGCATCGCCTTGACGCGCTCGAGCAGATCGCGCGCCGGCACCGCCACGCTGCCGCCCTTCTTCACCTCGGCCGGCACCGAGCCCGCGATCGACAAGTAAAGGTCGGTCGCGCTCACGCTCAACCCCCCCTTGCCCGCCGTCTCGAGCAGCACATTCGAGAGCACCGGCATCGTACTCTTCTTGTCGGCGATGGCCTGGGCGCGGGCTACGAAACGAAGGAGGTCTTTCTTAGCGACAGTGACGTCCATGTCGGGTCAGGTGCTCCGTAGACGGACGGGCAGGGGTCAGCGGAAGGGCAAGGAAGCCCAAGGGGGTCACCCTCTAGAGCAGCAGCGCGCCCAGAGGGCAAGGCTTCATGGCATCTCGATCGAGAGGAAGGAAAATTTTAACAAAGGGTAGAGAGTCGTAGAGCCTGTGGATACTGGGGACAAGCCCCAAAGACTCTAGAATTTCAACCCTTTAGGTGCCCACACCCCCGGGGAAAAGGGGGGGCGCCTCCGGGGGGCTCAGCAGGGAGAGAACCCAGGGAGAAGAGGGGGCCGAGCTGACCCCAGGCTTGTCCCCCGGGGTTTCCCCCAGGGGTTTCCCCCAAGGTTGGGGATAACTACCCCCAGCTCATCGCTCGGGTCCGCCCGGCCGTCGCCCCTCCCAGGCTCCGCCCCCTACGAGCGGAATTAGGGCCTCGTCGGCCCAGCCTGGGCCCCGGCCCGAGGCGAGGCCCCCTCGAATCGCCCGGCTCGGCCTCGGCCCGAGGTGAGGCCCTCTTCAAATCGCCCGGCTCGGCCTCGGGCTCGGCCCGAGGCGAGGACCGCCCTAAATCGACCGGCTCGGCCTCGGGCTCGGGCTGCTTTCGCCCCGCCCCCCGCTCGGCCCGGGCCCGGTAGGGCGCCGCCCCCTCGGTCTCGGAGCCCTCGAGGCGCGCGAGCAGCCGGGCGAGGGCGTCGGTGAGGTTGCGCCGCAGCCGCTCGTACGTCTTCGGGCCGACCTCGCCCGACGTATGGGCCTTGTCGAGCGCAGCGAGCTCATCGAGAAGGCGCGTCTTGGCCTCCTCGAGCTCGAGCCGCTCGTCTTCGGTTAGCCCCCCGCCCCTCGGACGCACCGCCCGCAGCCGCCCCGCCCCGTAGAGCCCGCCCGCGATGGCGACGGCGGCGATCGCGACCGCGTACCAGCGCCCGACGGGGCGCACGGGCATGTTGATGAGGCGCGCCTTGACCGACCGGAAGGTGGGGTCGGGCTTTTGCAGCGCCTTCTCGACCACCAACATGCGCTGGCCGGCGTTGTTCAGCATCGGCTCGGCCTCGGTGAAGCCCTCGCCCTGCAGCTGCAGGCCCTGGGGCGAGTCGGACGCGAGCCGGAACGACTGCACCTGGGGCAGGATGCCGAGCTCGAACGCGACGTCGCGCTCGCCGTTCCACGGGATTTGAAACCGGAACGAGGCGTCGTGCTGCCCCGGCGTGATCGTGCCCCGCAGCACGGCCGAGTCTTCGCCCGACGTCCACACGAGGTCGCCGACCTCGCCCTTGAAGGCCTTGGCCCCGGGCGGCAGCTGGACCTTGACGCCGTCGGCCTGCCACGCGTTCGAGCCGAGGTTAAGAATGCGATACGCTTGGCTGATCTGGATCGCGTCGTCGAGAATCTCGGCGAAGGCGAAGCCGCGAACGATGATGGCCGCCTCGCGGATCGAGCGCGCGACGGGGAAGACGTAGAGCGTCGCCCGCATCGCCTTCACCTGGACGAGCTGGAAGGGCGGGCTCGCGAAGGTCGCGCCCTCGCGCAGCACGCTCGCGCGAAACTCGGTCGCCTGGGGGAAGTCGAGCTTGTCGAAGGTGACCACGCCCGCCCCGTCGGACCGCAGGGTGCGCTGGCTCTTCGCGTCGCCCTTGGCGACCGAGCGCTCGGTGATGTTGAGCGTGACCTCGACCCCGGGCATGGGCCGCTCGGTCGCGCCGTCGATGACCTCGACGACGACGGTCTGCGGCGGCAGCGTGGGCTCGGGCTTGAGCCGGCTCTCGAGCACGCGGGGCATCTGGGCGGCGCGCCCGGCGCCCTCCAGGTTCATTCCCGCGTGCGGGTCGCCGGCCTGGGCCGGGGGCGGGGCGGCGCCGGCCGAGCCGGCGGGGCGGCCGGGCGCGCCCGAGGCGAGCGGCGCGGCCGAGCCGTGGCCCATGGGCACGGCGGGCGCAGCGAGCGCCGAGCCGAGGGCGGAGGCCGACCCCCCGGCCGCCGCCCGCCCGGCGGCCAGGGCGGCGGAGGCCGCGGCCGCGGGGCTCAGGGCCGAGGCGGCGGGCTTGGGGGCCGAGGCGGCGGGCCCGGGGGCCGCCAGCAGGCGGCCGCTCAAGGCCGGGACGAGGGCCATGGCGAGGCCCAGGGCGGGCCCGAGGGCGCGCCGAGCGCGAGGGCGGGGCAGGTTCATGGCTCGGGGGAGGCGGCCGGCGCGGGCCGCATGCGGGCGCCGCACGCCTTGCAGAAGGCGGCGTCGGCGTCATTTCGGGTGGAGCAAGCGGGGCACGCGGCCTTCGCCTCGGCGGGGGCGCTGGCCCCGGCCTCGGCCGGCTTCTCGTCGCGGGGTTCGGCGGGGGGCGCGGCGGCCTCGGCGGCCGCGGGGGGCACGACGAGCGCGGGGGCCGCGGCGGCCGCGGCGGGGGCGTCGACGTCGCGCGGCTCGCCCGCCTTGGTGACCGCGGCGGCCTCGGCGGGGCCCGGCGCGTCGGCCGGGGAGGCCTCGGCGGCGGGCTCGGCCGGCACGTCTTCGTCCGGGGCGGCCGGGCTCGGCGCGTCGGCGTCGGCGGCCGGGGCGGCGGTCGCGCCGTCGGCCGCGGGGGCGTCGGCGGCCGCGGCGCGCTTCTTCTTCTTCTTGGGCTTCTCGGCGGCCTTCTGGCCGAGGCGGTCTTCGATGAGCCGCTCGGCGCGCAGGCGCGCGGGGCCGAGGCTGTCGTCGATGGAGCGCATGACGGCCTTGGCCTCGGCGCGGTAGCGGGCGGCGAGCTCGCGGTAGTCTTCGTCGCTGAGCTTGCCGAGGCCCCGCTCGTACTCGAGATCTTTCAGGGCCCGCAGGACGGCCTGCTTCTGCTCGTCGGCGGCGGTCGCGGCGCTCAAGTCGAGCGCCGCCTCGAGCGAGAGGGGGCTCTCGCCGAGGAGGACCTGCAGCGCCCTCCACAGCAGGGCGATGACGCCGAGCAGGGCGCCGCCGGCGAGCACGAGGATGGCGGCGCCGGCGCCGCGCAGCGCGCCGAGCACGGCGGCGCCGGCGACGACGGCGAGGGGCAGCAGCCAGGTCGAGCGGTCGACGAGGGCGCGGCCGAGGGCGAGGCCGCGGCCGGGGGCGGGGGGGCGTTCGGTCGTCATCGGGGCGCTCGGTCTCGGTCAGTCGTCATCGAGGCGCTTGAGCTCCTCGTCGAGGCGGCGGTCGTACTCGTCGCGCTCGGCGGGGGCGGCCGGGGCGTTGCCGGCGCTGGCGAGGGCGGCGTTCTTCTTCCAAGAGCGGAGCAGCAGCGCGGCCCCCGCGGCGCCCGAGGCGATGACGGCGAGCGGCACCACCCAGATGGCCTTGAGCTTGCCGCGGTTGGGGGGTATGGCGATGTGGTTGGCGCCGTAGCTGTTCGCGTACTGCTCGAGAATCTGCTCGGTCGAGAGGCCGGTCTCGATGTACTTGCGGACTTCGGCGCGGTTCTGGTCGGCGTACGAGCAGGCGCAGTTCGACAGCGGCAGGCGGCCGCAGGTGCCGCAGGTGCACCGCAGCTGCGGGAAGATGTCGCGCTCGGCCTGGGTGCGCATCTCGACCGCGCCCGCGTGCAGCGACGAGGTGCCGTCCTGGGCGAAGGCGCGCGCCGGGGTCATGGCGAGCATCAGGCCGATGAGCATGCTGAAGGTGACCGAGCCGAGGGCGCGCACGTAGCGCCAGGCGCCCGCCTCCTGCAGCTGCAGCTCGGGCCACATCGCCACGACCGAGCCGGCGATGAGCACGATGAGGCCCATCCAGATCCAGGCGACGAGCGGGTTGATGTGAATCTGGAAGGTCGCGTTCTTCGTCTCGGGGTTGACGACGCCGACGACGACGTAGAGGTCGTCGCGCAGCGAGTGCATCATCGCCACCTCGGTGGTGGGCGACTCGGGCATGCGCCGGTAGATGAACTTGGCCGGGCTGACGGTGCCGTAGGGCTGGCCCCCGCGCTCGACGCTCAGGTCGGCGAAGACCATGCGCTTGGCCGGGTCGACCTCCATCCGCGAGCCGTTGTACGTGAGCTTGTAGTCGCCGACGACGTACGACTCGCCGGGCTTGAGGGCGGTCTCCTTGTCGACGTTCCAGCTCTGGCCGGTGAAGCCGAAGAACATGAGCACGATGCCGGCGTGCACGATGTAGCCGCCGTAGCGGCGCCGGGCCTTGGCGACGAGGCGCACGAGCGCGGTCGCGAGCCCCTCGTCGGGGTGGGCCCGCCGCCGCGCGTTCACGCCGCGCACGTACTCTTGCACGATGACGGCGAGGTTGAAGGCGCAGAGCGCGATCGAGACCGCGGGCAGTACCGCGCCGAGCGCGCGCAAGATCTCGCCGAGCGCGCCCGGGTAGAGCCGGCCCGAGGCGACGATGGGGTGGAAGCCCAGGCCGGGGCCGATCGCGAAGTGCAGCACCACGGCGAGCGCGGTCGCCGCGAGCGGGACGGCGAAGGCGCGCCAGAGGGCCTTCTCGCTCGTCTTGCGCCAGCCGAAGAGGGTGCCCGCGCCCATCAGCGCGAAGATGACGAGGCCGAAGGGCACGATCCAGCGGTTGAAGAAGGGCGGGCCGACCGTGATCTCTTCGCCCCAGAGCTCGCTGATCTTCGGGAAGACCGTCGCGACGGCGATGAAGACGGCGATGCCGAGCCGGGCCCAGTTGTTGAGCACGAAGGCCGCCTCGCGCGAGGCGATCGACTCGATCTGGCCCTCGCTGCGCAGGCGCGGCAGGCGGTAGACGATGAGCCCGGCGCAGACGCCGAGCACGATGCCCATGAAGTAGACGAAGTAGGTGCCGATGCCGCTCTGGGCGAAGCTGTGCACGCTGCTGATGAGGCCCGAGCGCGTCAGGAAGGTGCCGAAGATGGTCAGGAAGAACGTCAGGCAGATGAGCGAGACGTTCCACACCTTGAGCATGCCGCGGCGCTCCTGGGTCATCGTCGAGTGCAGGTACGCGCTCGCGGTGAACCAGGGCAGGCAGGCGCCGTTCTCGACCGGGTCCCAGGCCCAGTAGCCGCCCCAGCCGAGCTCTTCGTAGGCCCAGATCATGCCGAGGCCGTTGCCGATGCTGAGGAACATCCAGGCGAAGAGCATCCACTTGCGTACCGCCGCGATCCACTCGTTGTCGAGGCGGCCCGTGACGAGGGCGGCCATCGCGAACGCGAAGGGCACGGCGCAGCCGACGAAGCCCATGTACAGGCTCGGCGGGTGGATGATCATGTAGAAGTTCTGCAAGAGGGGGTTCATGCCCTGCCCGTCGAAGCGCGCCCCCGAGGTCACCGTCCAGAAGGGGTTGGCGGCGAAGAGCATCAGCACCCCGAAGAACATCGTGACGCTCATCAGCGTCGCGATGACGTAGGGCTGCAGCTCGCGGTACTTGCCCTTCATCCAGGCGACGCAGGCGCCCGTGTACAGGCTCATCAAGAAGAGCCACCAGAGCAGCGAGCCGTCCTGGCCGCCCCAGAGGGCGGTGATGAGGAAGGCGGTCGGCATGCTGCGGTCGCTCGTGTGCGCGACGTAGCGCAGCCGGAAGTCGTGCGTGACGAAGGCGTAGGCGAGCAGCAGCACGGCCAGCCCCACCAGGCCGATCGTGCCGTAGGCGCCGAGGCGCGCTGACTCGAGGTAGCGGGGGCGGCCGGTGCGGCCGGCCACGATGGACACGGCCATCGTGAGGGCGGCGGCGACCAGGATGGCGTAAAGGACGCCGGTGCCGAACTCGGGGAGGGTTTGCCACATGGGGGGGGACCAAGCCTAGGGGGGGTAAGTTGGCCCCGCAAGCGGCCTTTTTTCGGGGCCGGCGGGGGGGGAAGGGGTGCAAATTTGTCGGCCCGCTGCGCCCTTCGGGCCGACGGGCCTCGATCGAGAGGGCGCCAGCGTTTACGCTTGGAGGGTGCAGCGCCGCCGTCCAGCTTGGTTCGCACTGGCCCTGGTTTATTCCGCCGCCGGGCCCCTGCTCGCCCCCTCGCTCGCGCGGGCCGATTTTAGCGCCGAAGGCCGAAAAAAGAAGGGCACGGCGGCGCCGCCGCGGCCCGGGCCCAAGACGCCCGCCTCGCCGGGGGGCCCCGGGCCCGCCCGGCCCCCCGCGCCGCCCCGCCCCGAGGCGCCGGGTTCGGGGGCAGCAGACGGGGGCGACAAGGGGCCGGGCCGCGAGGCGCTCATCGCCCGCTACACGGGCATCGTGCTGGCGCAGCCGGGCGTCGCCTTCCCGCTGCAGCGGCTGTCGCAGCTTTACCGCGAGCGCGACGGCAACGTGCAGCGGCTCGTCGACGACCTCGGCAAGCGCGCCGCGGCGGGCGGCGCCGACGCCTGGGCGGCGAAGGTGGCGCTGGCGGGGCTGCTCAAGCAGGAGGGCAAGACCGCCGAGTCGCTCCGGGCGTACGAGGCGGCGGCGGCCGAGCGGCCCAAAGAGGCCTCGACCCTGCTGGCGCTGGCGCAGGCGCTGCGCGAGTCGGGCGACGTGCCGAAGGCGCGCGCCCGCTACGAGGAGGCCCTCGCGCGGCTCTCTTCGCAGGCCGACAAAGAGCAGACGCTTCGCACCCTGATGGCGCTCGCGCTCGAGGCGAACGATCTCGGCGGGGCCAAGGGCTACCACCGGCAGCTCGTGACGCTCGCGGGCGGCTCGCTCTTCGCCCGGGCCGAGCTCGGCCGCGAGCTGCTCGCGCGGGGCAAGTTCGCCGAGGCCGAGGCCGAGTTCGAAGAGGTGGCCAAGGCCGCCGCGGGCGACAACCGGGCGCTGGGCCCCGCGCTGCGCGACCTCGGGCTCGCGCAGGCCAAGCAGAAGAAGAACGCGGCGGCGCTCGCGACGCTGAAGAAGGCGCTCGCGGCGGCGGGCGGCGAGGCGGGGGTGCGCAACGAAATCCTCGCGGGCATCGCCGACGTGTACCGGGCCGACGGCAACCTGCCGGCGCTGGTCACGCTGCTCGAAAAAGAGAACCCGGGCGACTTCCCCCGCCTGGTGATGCTCGGCTCGCTCTACGAAGAGACCGGCGCGGTCGACAAGGCCGTGGCGACCTTCCGGCGGGCGCTCGCGGTCAACGGCAAGCACATCGAGACGCGCCTGCGGCTCGTGCGCCTCCTGCAGGCGCAGGGCGAGCTCGACCAGGCCGTCGCCGAGAACGAGCGGCTCATCGACGCGGCGCCGCGCAACCCCGAGTTCGTCTTCCAGCTCTGCGAGACGCTCTTGCAGCGGGGCGACCGGGCGCGCGCGCTCGCGCACCTCGCCAAGCTCGAGCAGGGCGCGGGCGGCGACGAAGACGTGCTCGCGCGCGTCGCCGACTTCTACGAGCGCATCGACGAGAAAGAGCGCGCGATGCGCCTGCTGACGCGCCTCGCGCAGCTCGCCCCCGGCGACCCGAGCCACCTGGTCGAGCTCGGCGACCGCTACTGGCAGGCGGGCGACAAGAAGCGGGCGCAAGAGATCTGGGGGCGCATCCGCACGGCGGTCGGCAACAAGGCGAAGGCGCTCTCGGCGCTCGGCGAGGTCCTGCTCGAGCACGATCTGACGGGCGAGGCGCTCGCGGCGTTCAAAGAGGCGGCCGAGGCCGAGCCGGGCAACCTGCGCTACCGCAAGGGCTACGCGCTGGCGCTCGAGCGGGCGGCGCCCGGGGCGGGCACGCCGGCGCTGACGCAGGCGCGCTTCGACGAGGCGCGCGCCCTCTGGGAAGAGGTGCTGGGCAAGGCGGGCTCCGACCGGCTGCTGGCGCGCGAGGCGCGGGCGCACGTCGTGACGCTCTGGGGGCTGCTCAAGCAGCTCGAGCAGCGGGCCGAGCCCCTTCGGCGGCGGCTCGGCGACGAGCCGCCCGACCTCGAGGCGGGGCGGCTCCTGGCCGAGGTGCAGCTGCGCCTGCGGCGGCTGCCCGAGGCCGAGGCGACGCTGCAGAAGATCTTGAGCAAGGCGCCCGGCGACGAAGAGGCGTACCTGTCGCTCGAGCGGGTGCGGGTGATGGGGCAGAACCTGCCCGGGGCGATCGAGGTGCTGAAGAAGCTCGCCGAGCTCAACCCGAAGCGGGCGCGCGAGTACTACCAGCGCATGGCGCAGTACGCGGCCGAGCTCTACCGCGACGACGACGCCATCGCGTACGCGGCCAAGGCCGTGGCGCTCGGCCCCGAAGACGCCGACGGGCACCGCAAGCTCGGCGAGATGTACCGGCGGCGCGGCGACAACGAGCGGGCGGCGGCCGAGTTCCGGCAGGCGCTCGCGAAGAACGACCGGCTCTACGCCGTCTACATGCAGCTCGCCGAGCTCTTGGCCGCCAAGGGCGAGGGCGACGAGGCCGACCGGCTGCACCGGCGGGTGGTGCGCGCGGCGCCCGACGACGAGCTGGTGATGCAGGCGGGGCGGCTCTCGATGCAGCGGCACGCGGTCAAGGGCTCGCTGCCCGAGCTCGAGACCGAGCTCTTGCCGCTGGCGCTCGGGCACCCGGCGCGGCCGGTGTTCCGGCGGCTCTTGGTCGAGCTCTACGGGCAGATGACCTTCCCGCTGGTGCAGCAGGCGCGGCTCGGCGCGCCCGACGAGGCCGAGCGGGCGCGGCTGCAACTGCGCAAGGTGGGCGAGCGGGGCGTCAAGCCGCTGCTCGACGCGCTCGGCGACGAGCAGAAGTCGCAGGGCAACATCGCGCTCGAGGTGCTCGCGTACGTGGCGACCAAGGGCGCGGGCCCGGCGCTGATGGCGTACGCGACGGGGCCGGCCGAGCAGTCGATGCGGGTGCGGGCGATGGTGGCGGCGGGCGCGCTGCGCGAGCCCGCGCTCCTGCCGCGCTACGAGGCCCTGCTCGCCCCGAAGGAGGGCGACGCCGTGGCGCCCGGCGACCCGGTGACGGTGGCGGCCGCCTGGGGCGTCGCGCGCATGGGCGACCGGCGCGCGCTGCCGCTGCTCGCGCGCATGCTCGAGTCGGCCTCGCCCGACGTGCGGGCCTTCGGCGCGATCGGCTACGGCCTCTCGAAAGACCGCGCGGCGGCGCCGAAGCTCGAGGCCCTGCTCGCCTCGCCCGACGTCGCCTCGTCGAACGTGCGGGCGGCGGCCGCGCTCGGCCTCGGCGAGGCGGGCGCGCGCTCGTCGGCCCCCGCGCTGCTCGCGCTCGCGAGCGGCCCCGACCCCTTCGTGCGCGGCGCCGCCTACGTCGCGCTCGCCCGGCTCGGCGACGCCTCGGCCGCGCCCTCGGTCGCCCCGGCGCTCTTCGCCCTCGATCCGCACGAGCGGCAGGCGGCCGCCGCGGCGCTCGTCGCGCTCAGCACCAAAGACCCCCTGCGGCCGGCCGAGCCCTTGCCCGTGCAGGGCGGCGCGGTCGAGACGCGCGAGGCGCTGCGGGGCCTCTTCCTGCGCCCGCCCCCCGCGCGCGCCCGCGTGCAGACGCTCGTCGCGCAGGCCGACGTCATCGCCCGCGCCGCCGCCGTCGCCGCCTCCTCGTCGCCCGAGCGCGCCGCCGCCGTCGCCGAGGCGCTCTCGGCCGGGCGCGCGGCGCCCGGGCGCGCCGCCCTCGCGCCCCTGCTCGAGGGCAGCGAAGAGCTCGGCGAGGCCGACCGGCGCGCCGTCGCCCAGGCCGTCGCGTCGATCGAGCGCGCGGCCGCGCCGCACTTCGCCGCCCTCGCCCGCCACCCCGCGGGCGCCGTGCGCGTGCGGGCGCTGCAGCTGCTCGGCGGCCACGACGACGAGGCGGCCGCCGCGGCCGTCGCCGAGGCCCTGCGCGACGACGACGAGGCCGTGGTGCGCGCCGCGCTCGAGGCCGCCGAGCGCACCCCGAGGGCCAAGGCGGGCGCGCAGATCGTGCGGCTGCTCGGCTCCTCGACCCACTGGGCGGTGCGCGTGGCCGCGGCCAAGGCGCTCGGCGGCGTCGCGCGCTACGACGCGGCCGAGGCCCCGAACGCCCAGCGGGCGCTCGCCGCGGCCGCGCGCCGCGACGGCTTCGCCTTCGTGCGCGAGGCGGCGCTCGAGGCGCTCTCCCGGCTCGACGTGGCCTCGGCCCGCCAGCTCGCGGCCGAGGTGGCCGCGAACGACGCCGACCCGCAGCTCCGGCAGCGCGCCGCCGGCTGGGCGAAGGCGTGGCGCTGAGGCGAGCCCCCCCCGCCGCGCCGCCCCCGCGCGCCGCCGCACGGAGGCGAGCCCCCCCCGCCGCGTCGCCCCCGCGCGCCGCCGCGCGTCGCCCGCCCGCCCTCGCCCTGGCCGCGGGCGCCGCCGCCCTCGCCTGCCTCGGCTCGGGCTGCGACGACCCCGAGCGCTTCTCGACCGAGCCGGGCGAGGCCTACTGCGGCGCCGTCGTGCAGGGCGCCTTCGTCCGCAGCGGCTTCGGCCCCGCCGTGCAGATGCGCCTGACCTTCGACACCGCGCGCATCGAGTCGGGCCCGGGCGCCCTCTCGACCAGCGACGGCCTGCTGCTCGAGGCGCCGCTGCGCCCGCTCGAGCCCTTCTTCCATGACGCGCTCTCGTCGCTGCAGTTCGGCGAGGGCCGCGAGCGCAGCCTGCTCTACTTCGTCGACCCCGCGGGCGGCGGGGCGCCGCTGACCGCCTTCGTCTCGCTGATGGAGGGCGGCGACGTCGAGGTGCGCCTCGTGCGCGCCGCCGCCGCCCCCCCGCCCGAGCCGCCGCCCGAGGGCGCGCCGGCGCCGCTCTTCGGAGTCTTTCCGCTCAAACGACGAAACGATACCTGCGGCTTCTAGCCCAGGGGTCGAAGCGGGCGCGCCGGGGCCCCGCCTGAGGCGCCGGCCCGGGGCCCACGCCCTCTCGCCCCGCCGAGGCGCCGGCCCAAGGCCCACGCCCTCTCGCCCCGCCCGAGGCCACGCTGGGCGTCGCCCGTAGCTCTGCCGTAGTCGAATCGTCGATTACAAAGGCAGACTTTGTAGCATATAGAGCAGTTTGCCCGCAGGTAAGCGCCAAGGGGCGAGGGGCGCGGCCCCGCCCCGGGGTGGCCCCGGCGCCCTCGTCGAATGCCGAAGCCTGCCCAGGCTTCGCGGGCCACCGTCGTTAGGCTGGGCGCCTTTGTGGGCTTCCTGCGAACCGGGACGTGAAAAAGTCGCTTATCACCGAAGCAGGCGGTTCCCATCGCGCCCGAAGTTCGTTTACCCTGCGTGGGGTAACGCCTTTCGGGGGGCCTTTGACCACCCCGTGGTCGTCGCTTGCATCGTACCAATGGCGCGCCTCGGGCGCGGCCCGTTGACTGTGCGTCGTCATTCACAACAACGAAAGGCGATTCGATTGACTCACGCTGCTGTCGCCCCGGCCACCTCGCGGCACCCCCGCCGCGCCGCCCCCCCCGCCGCCCGCCTCGCCCGCGCGGCCGTGCTCGCCGCGCTCGCCGCCGCGCTCGTGCCGGCCGCCTGCGCGAAGAAGCCCCCGCCGGCCGACGCCTCGGGCGCCCCGGGCGAAGTCGCCTCGGGCGCCCCGGGCGCCGACGCCTCGGGCGCCCCCCCGCCCGCCGCGGCCTCGGCGCCCTCGCGCCCGCCCGGGCCCGAGCCGCCCTCGGGGCAGTGGGCGGTCAAGGCCGACGTGGTCGCCGACACCTGCTCGGTCAAGCACGGCGCGCCGCCGCCGACCACGGTGCCGCTCATCTCGAAGCTCTCGAAGGGCAAGACGCACCTCAGCCTGTCGATGCCCGCGCCGGTCGTCGGCAACGCCCCGGCGAAGGCCGCGCCGATCATGAAGCAAGACGTGCAGGGCGAGGTCGGCCACTCGTTCCGCGACACGCTGCCGCCGCGCGACCTCGACTGCCCCTCGTACGAGGTCTCGTACACGCTCAAGGTGCTCGAGGTGTCGCGCGAGCGCATTCGCGTCTCGAAGCTCGAAGAGTACGGCGACGGCAAGAAGTGCGCGAAGAAGCCCGACTTCTCTTCGTGCAAGGTCGAGCTCTCGTACACCTATACGCTCGCCCGCGCCGAGTGCGAGGCGGCGTGCAACGTGAGCATGGCCAGCGCCGCGCCCGGCGCGGCGAGCGCGCCCATGCGCTGCGACTGCTCGTAGGCCCACGCCCCGCCCGCCGGCCGGGCGCGCGCCCCCCGCGCCCAACCTCGTGCGCGGCCGCGGGCCGCTCGCCGCCCATGCCGCGCCTGTGACGGGGCGCGCTGCGCGGGGCACGCCGCCCCGGAAAGCGGCAGAACGCGGCACACCCGCGAACCGGCGGGCGCGCCCTCGTCTCTCCGTCCTGCGTGGCGACGCCGGCCGCCGCCCGGGGCGCGATGTCGCCGCAGGGCGGTGGCGCGGGCCATGCAACGTGCGACTTCGCACGCGGCAAGAGCCCACGAAGAACGCTCGAGCCGCTCCGAACGCTGAGCCCGAGCCCTTCGCCATGCCCCGAACGCACCACCCCCGCCGCCCGAGCGAGCCATGAGCCGGCGCGCCTTCGCCGCCCTCGGGGCTTGCGTACTCGCCTTGAGCTGTCGAGGCACGCTCGGCATCGATGACCTCGAGCCCGCTCCCGACGATCCGAGCGAGGGCGCGGGCGTCTCCGGCCAGGGCGGCGGCGGTCGCGACGGCGCGCGCTCGGGCGCGGGCGGCGCGGCGCCCGGCGGCCCGAACGGCGAGCTCGGCAAGGGCGGCAGCACGACCGGCAAGGCGGGGGCCGGTTCCGGCGGCACCGCGGGCAGACCCGGCTCGGGCGGCGCCGGCGGCGCGACGAACACAGGGGGCTCGGGCGGCACGAGCGGCACGGGCGGCACGGGCGGCAAGAGCGGCTCCGGTGGCACGGGCGGCAGCGCCACGGGCGGCACGGGCGGCACGGGCGGCAGTGCCACCGGCGGCACGGGTACGGGTGGCACGGGTACGGGCGGCACGGGCGGTAGCGGCACGGGTACGGGTGGCACGGGCGGTAGCGGCACGGGTACGGGCGGCTCGAGCGGCACGGGCGGCGCGGGCACGGGCGGCACGGGCGGCGCGGGCACGGGCGGCGCGGGCTCGAACGGACCGCCCAACGCCTGCCAGCGAGAGTGCGTCGACGACACCCCGAAGCCCTGGGTCGGCAAGTACTTCGACGCCTACGCCGCCTGCGCCTGCAGCGGCGGCGACCTGCCGAGCTGCGCGCCCCTCTGCGGCTCGTGCGACATCGACGCGGGCAACTTCGACACGAAGAGCCCCGCGTGCATCGCCTGCATCGCCCAGAAGGCCGTCTCGGACGACTGCGACGGCGCCAAGCAATGCAAGAACCATTGCGGCGAGCTCCGTGAATGCCTCGCCGACTGCGACGACTGAGCCCGCCGGCCGCCCTCCACGTCAGCAGGGGCGACGCTCGCGTCTCATTTCACGGCGTGGGATAGACCGACTACCCCTCGTGCGCCACGAAGCCCGACGCGGAGTGCGGGGACGGGACGGTCGTCGGGCCGCCCCCGGCTGAAGCCGTGTGCCTTGGTCTCAGTTTTTGGGGATTTTGCCGCGCTTCGGACGCTCGCCCGCTCGCGCCTCCTCGGCCTGCACGTCGAGCGCCGCGGCCACGACGGCGATGAGCTCCAGCCCCCGC
>DASTPP010000260.1:0-20637 GCA_035762175.1 Polyangiaceae bacterium
CCGCGCTCGCGCCGCTGGCGACCGAGGCGCTCGCCTGGGCCTTCCGGCCGCGAAAGGGCTGAGCGCATCAGGCCCCGACCTCGGCCTTCAAGAGCTCGATGAGCTTGCGCCGGCCCTCGGCGTCGACGACCCCCTCGGCCGAGAAGATGACGTAGCCGCGGCGGTCGATGAGCACGACCGAGCTGACGCCCTTGCGGAAGCCGTACGCCGACCGGAAGCTGCCGTCCCAGTCGCAGTAGATGGTCGTGCCCACCTTGCGCGACTCGTCGCGGATCGCATCTTTGACGAAGCCCTTGACCGGCCAGTAGTCGTACGACGAGACGTCGGCGACGGCGGCGAGCACGACGCGCCCGCGGTACTTGTCGCCGCGGGCGAGCTCGGCGAGCCGGTCTTTGAGCACCTGGTTCTGCTTCGCCGAGCCCTTGTCTTCGTAGAGAATCAAGATGGGCTTGCCGCGAAAGGCCTTGAGCTCGAGCGCGCGGCCGTCGGCGTCTTCGAGCCGGGCGTTGAGCCCCGCCTCTCCCGGCTTCGGTCGGGCGAGCGCGGGCTGGGCCGCGAGGGCGAGCGCCACGAGCGCGGCCATGGCGCGGGCCGAAGCGCCGGACGCGCGCCGTAGGTGCCAGCGGCCGCCGGGCCCGGGACAGAGCTCGCGCCCGCGCCAGACCACCGAGCGGCGAGCGAGCGCGCGGGCGAAGGCGGCGGCCAGTAGCGCGTCGGCGAGCACGACGTCGAGCGCGAGCCCGAGCGCGCCGCCCCCGCGCCCGACCAGGCGCCTCGCCCCGGCGGCCGCGGCGACGCGGGCCCCGAGCGCGAGCCCGAGCGCGGCGAAAGCCACCCCGGGCCGGACGGCGGCGGCGGCGAGCGCGAGCAGCACGGCGAGCGGGGTCGCGAAGAAGAGCAGCGGGTACGAAGGCAAGAGGGCCCGGCGCTGCACGCGAATGACCTGCACCCAGCGGGCGTAGCGCTCGACCACGGCGCCGAGGCCCCGGCCGCGGGCGAGACTCGACGCCGGGGCGCGGCAGGCGCGGACGCCGAGGCCCCGAGAACGAAGGCGGCGCGCGAGTTCCATGTCTTCTCCCAGCACGTGCGTAAGATCGTTGAACCCACCGACTTCGTCGAGCGCCTCTCGTCGCACGACGAAAAGCTTACCGACGAGGCCGCCCGGGTCGAGCCCCGCGAGCAGGGGGAACGCATGCAAGGAGCCGCCCAGCAGCGCCTGCGAGGCCCGGTCGCCGAGCGTGCGGGCGGGGGCGACCTCGACCGGCGGCGCCCACGCGGCCGCGACGCCGGGCCCCTCGAGCGCGGCGAACAGCTCGCGCAGGCCGCCCTCGCGCAAACAGACGTCGCTGTCGGCGAAAAGCAACAGGGCCGCGCCCGCGCCCTCGACCGCCGCCGCGAGCTGGGCGCTCTTCGCGTTCGGGGCCTCGGGCCTCGTAACGAGCGTCCGGGCCGAGAGGCCCCGCGACCTCAGCCGCTCGGCGACGCGGCGCGCGATCGGAAAGGCCCCGTCGGCCTCGGACGCCACGGCGAAGACGATCTCGGCCCCGGGCGCGACGCGGCCGAGCGCGGCCGACGAGAGCAGCGCCCGCGCGAGCGCCGGCTCGGCGCCGGCGCAGGGCCGCACGAGCAGCACTGCCGGGGGCGGGCCGGCGGGCGGGGCGCCCGCCGCGCGGGCCGGGCCGAGGGCGCGGGCGAGCGCCACGCCGACGGCGGCGGCGAGGAAGAGCGACCAGACGAAGGCGGCGAGCGCGGCGAAGGCGAGCATGGTCAGGCGCGGCGGAGGCGGAAGGGCAGCAGAAAGCGCACCCAGGGCGCCTCGAAGCGTTCGAGCGAGAGCGTCTCGCAGATGCCCTCGACGCGCCGCCCGCGGAAGCTCGAGGCGACGAGGTGGCGCGCGTAAAAGGGGCCGTCTTCGAGCGCCCGGCCGAGCGCGGGGGCCGCGCCGCGCTCGGCGCGCACCGAGACCGGCAGCCCCCACGCCGTGCGGCCGCAGGCGAACGCCTCGGTCGGCCCTTCGAAAGGCGCCGCGCCGCCGCCCGGGCCGATCGCGAGCGCGAGCGGCGAGCAGGCGCCCGCGCGCGGCCGGGCGTCGTAGGTGACGATCGTCTCGTCGCCGACGTGAAAGCGCCCCCACGACCACGCCCCGAAGGCCCGCCCGAGCGGCGCGTCGCCCGCGTTCGCGTCGTGGTAGCCCCAGCCCGACCAGCCCAGCCGCTCCGCCGGGACGTCGACGCGCAGGCGCGCCCGCCCGAACACCGGCCACCAGAGGTGCGCCCCCCGCGTGTCGAGCGCGTACGGGCCCGCGGAGGGCTCCGACTCGGCCTCGAGCCGGAGCGAGCCCTCGAGCCGCCGCGATCGCGGCCGCGGGAAGGGCGAAGTGCGCTCGTCGAAGCGGAGCGAGAGGCCCCGCTCGTCGAATTCGACCAGGCCCGCCCCGAGCTCGAGCCGGTCGGGCGCGTCGCGGCGCAGCGGCGCGCGGTACTCGCGGAACACCCAGAGCGGCGCGCGGCCCCGCTCGTAAAAGGCCAGGTTGAGCGCGCCGAAGCGCTCGGGGTCGGCCCCGGGCGGCCCCCGCCGGTTCGCGCGCGCGTAGTGCGGCGAGAAGACCGAGCCGACGAAGACGATCGCCGCTACCGCATAGCGCCCGCAGTCGCTGACGCCGTCGACGTACCACCAGAGGTAGCCCCCGCGAGCGACGGGACGGTCAAGCCAAGGTCGTCGGCCATCGCCCGCGCGCAGATGGCCGACGAGAGCGCCGCCATCGGCACCCCGGCCCCCGGGTGCACGCTGCCGCCGACCGCGTAGAGCCCCGGCACCGCCGTCCTCGACGCCGGCCGGGAGAAGGCCGCCGTCATGCCATGCGAGGCCGGCCCGTAGAGCGCCCCCCCGCTCGAGGGGCTCAGCCGCTCGAAGTCGCGCGGCGTCGTCAGCGCGAGCGCCGTCGGCGTGAGCTCGAGCCCCGCGCCCCGCAGCCGTGTCAGAATCTTCGCGACCCATGCGTCGGTTTCCTCGGGTGGGTAGGCGCCGGGCCGGTCGCCGTCCGGCGGCGCGTTGATCAGCACGAGCAGCCGCTCGCCCCCGCCCCCCCCCGCGCCCGGCCCCGGCCCGAAGGGGCCGCGGTCCTGGGCGCAGAGGTACACCGTCGGCTCGGCCGGCACGCGCCCCGCGTCGAAGAGCGTCCGGAATTCGTCTTCGTAATTCGACGGAAAGAACACCGTGTGGTGCGCGAGCGCCGCCCCTTCGGCCCGCGCCCGCCCCGTCAGCACGAGCGCCGACAGCGAGCGCTCGGCCGCCGCCCCCGCGAGCCGCCCCCGCGGCGCCCCCGGCACGAGCCGCACGAGGTCGGCCCCGTCGCCGTTGCTCGCCACCGCCCGCGCCGCCACCACCCCGCCCCCCGCAAGCCGCACCCCCGCCGCGCGCCCGCCCGGGCCGAGCACGATCTCGTCGACCGCCGCGCCCGCGTGCACCCGCACGCCGAGCTCGCCCGCGCGCGCGAGCAGCGCCTCGGCCAGCGCGTACATGCCCCCCCTCACCGCCCAGACCCCCGCCAGCTCGACCGCGGCGATGACGTTGAGCGTCGCCGGCGCGCGCAGCGGCGACGAGCCCACGTACGTCGCGAAGCGGCCGAAGAGCGCGCGCAGCCGCGCGTCGCGGTAAAACGACCCGATCGCCTTCCACATCGAGCGCGTCGCGTCGATGCGCAGGGCCTGCGCCGCCGTGCCGAGGCCCCGCAGCGAGAAGAGGTCTTTGACCCCCGGCAGCGCCGAGCGCAAGAAGGGCCCCTCGACCGCCTCGAAGATGCGCCGCGCGTGCTCGCAGAACGCCCGGTACCCCTCGGCCTCGCGCGCCCCGGCGAACGCGGCGATGGCCGCGGCGCTCTTCTCGCGGTCGGCGTAGAGGTCGAGCGACGAGCCGTCCGGCCAGTAGTGCCGCGCCAGCACGGGCAGCGGCGCCAGCTCGACGTAGGCCTCGAGCGGCGCCCCGGTCGCCCGGAAGAGCTCGTCGAAGGCCCAGCGCATCGTCAGCACCGTCGGCCCCCCGTCGACCCCCGCGCCGCCGACCTCGACCCGCCGCAGCTTGCCGCCGACCGCGGGCTCTTTCTCGAACACCTCGACGGGCACGCCCGCCGACGCCAGCCGGATCGCCAGGCAAAGCCCGCCCACGCCGGCGCCGACGACGACCACGGGCTCAGCGCGGGACGGACTCATGACCCTTTAGGGTGTGCACGCTTCGGGACACGGGCCTCTTCGATGTCGGGGGCGCGGCGCCCGTTGCCACGCCGCCCGGGGCGCCCGCGGGGCCGAGCGGGCGCCGCGAGTCGGGGTACGAAAGTCGGGGCCGAGCCTCAAGGCGCGAGCACGACGCGCGTGCCGAGGCCCGTCTCGCGCCCCGGGCCCACCCCCTGCCAGCCCGGCGGCAGCGGCGGGTCGGCCCACTCGAACAAGAACTTGCCGTCCGCCGGGGACACGTTGACACACCCCGCGCTCTTCGGCACCCCGAAGTCTTCGTGCCAGTAGGCCGTGTGAATGGCAAACGGCGCCCGGAAGTAGAGCGTGTGGGGCACCTCGGCGAGCCAGAAGCGCTCGGGCTCGCCCTTCTCGGGCGTCATGCGCGAGGCCGACACCTTCCAGCTGACGCGGTAGGTGCCCACCGGCGTCGCGCTCTTGTCGACGAGCTCGCGGTCGGTGTCGCCCGGCGCCCCCGGCCCCCCCGCCCCGCCCGCCACGAGCGTCGCGAAGACCGGGCGCGCCCCCTCGTACGCGACCAGCGTGCCCTCGCGCAGCCGAATGTCGACCCACTTCTCGCCCGCCCCCACCCCCGGGGGCGGGGGCCGCTCGCGCGCGACCGCCACGTCGGCCTCGGCCAGGTACCGCTCGCCCTCGCCCTCGACCCTCAGGTACGCCCCCCGCGCGCCCGTCGCCCGCTCGGCCGAGAGCGCCACGCGCTCGCGCGCCCCGAGCGACTCGCCCGTCGGCACGAAGCGCCCGCCCGCCTCGCGCCGGTAGAAGGGGCGCGGGGCCCGCCGCGCCCACGCGATCGGCAGCCGCGCCCCGCCCCCGAGCCGCACGCCCTGAAAGCTCGACACGCGGTAGGCGAGCACGCGGTCGGCCGGCACCAGGCTCAGATCGGTGCTGACGAGCCAGGTGCGGCCCTCGGCCCGGAACGCCCGCGCGAAGGCCACCGTCGAGCCCTCGGGCAACCACTTGCGCACGAGCGGCGTCTCGCCCCGCGGCGAAGGCAGCGCCCGGCCCTCCGCGAGCGCCGCCGGCAGCTCGCCCTCGGCCTCGATGGGGTCTTCGACCGTCAGCTCGTCGTGGCCGCCGAAGCCGCCCTTGGGCTTTCTCGCCCGCGCGCGCCGCTCGGGCGGGCCTTCGACCCGCTCTTGCTCGGCCTCGGTCGGCAGCCGCCCGTACATCGGCGCGCCCCGGCTGAACGCGTAGCGGTAAGGCAAGACCCCCTCGCCCGAGGGCCGGACCAGCTCGGCGATCGCCGCCGCCGCCATCGGGTGGCCCGGGTCGGCGCTGAGGTTTTCGCCATTACACAGAAACCCCGCCGGCGCCGCCGCGAGCCACCCGCCGCGGCAGCCCTTGCCCGGCCGGGGCTCGTCGTCGAGCAGCGCGATCGAGGTGCCGGGGCGGACGACGCCGACGGGCCCCCGCCCCCGCCCGGGCGCCGGATACACCCAAGCGGGGTAGGCCAGGCCCAGCGCCCGCGGCCCCGACCCTTCGCCCCTCGCCCCCTCGCGCGCGGCCGCCGCAGCCTCGCCCTGCCCCCCGCCGGCCGAAGCCTCGCCCTGCCCCCCGCCGGCCAAAGCCGCGGGCCGCGCCGGCGCGGCGGCCTTCGGGCGCGCCGGCGCGCGTACCGCACCCGGCCCCGACGCCCCACCGGCGGGGGCGGCCGGCGGGCGCGCCCCGCTGCACGAGGCGGCCCCGACGAACACCAGGCCGGCCCCGAGCGCGGCGATCACGGCGAGGGGGCCGCCGGCGGGCTCGAGGCGCACGACGGCGGGGGCGGGGCGGCCCCCCCGAGCGGAGCGCTCGCCTGCGAAAAGCGAACGGGCCCGAGCGGAGCGCTCGCCCGCGGCGGGGCGAGCCGGGGTACGGTGCCCGCCCGCGGCGCTCATTTGCCGTAGTACGAGCGGTACCAGGCGACGAAGCGGCCGACCCCTTCGCGCAGCGGCGTCGCGGGCTGAAAGCCCACCGCGTCGCGCAGGGCGTCGACGTCGGCGAAGGTCGCGGGCACGTCGCCCGGCTGCATGTCGAGGAAGCGCTTGTCGGCCTTCGTGCCGAGCAGCTCTTCGATGAGGCCGATGAGCTCCATCAGCTCGACGGGGCTGTGGTTGCCGATGTTGTAGACGCGGTAGGGCGCGCGGCTCGAGCCCGGGTCGGGCCGGTCGCCCGACCAGCCCTCGTTCGGCTCGGCGGGCGCGCGCAGGACGCGCACGACGCCCTCGACCACGTCGTCGACGTAGGTAAAGTCGCGCCGCATCTTGCCGTGGTTGAACACGTCGATGGGCCGCCCCTCGAGGATGGCCTTGGTGAAGAGGAACATGGCCATGTCGGGCCGGCCCCAGGGCCCGTAGACGGTGAAAAAACGCAGGCCCGAGGTCGGCACCCCGTAAAGGTGCGAGTAGGTGTGCGCCATCAGCTCGTTCGCCTTCTTGGTGGCCGCGTACAAGCTGAGCGGGTGGTCGACGTTGTCGCTCGTCGAGAAGGGCACCTTGGTGTTGGCCCCGTAGACCGAGCTCGACGAGGCGTAGACGAGGTGCTCGACCTTGGCGTGGCGGGCGATTTCGAGAATGTTGCCGAAGCCGACCAGGTTCGCCTGCACGTAGGCGCCGGGGTTGGTGAGCGAGTAGCGCACGCCGGCCTGGGCGGCGAGGTTGATGATGGCCCTCGGGGGGTGCTTTTTGGCGAGCGCGGCGAGGGCCGGGGCGTCGGCGAGGTCGGCCCGCTCGAAGGCGAAGCCCGGCTTGCCCTCGAGCTGCTGGAGGCGGGCCTCTTTCAGCGTGACGTCGTAGTAGTCGTTGACGTTGTCGACGCCGAGCACCGCCTCGCCCTCGGCGAGCAGCCGCGTCGCGACGTGAAAGCCGATGAACCCTGCCGCGCCGGTGACCCAGATCATCGCACTTTGCCCTCTCGTGCGGCCGCGCCCGCGGGCGCGCCGCGAGGCAGGGCATAGCACAAGGCTTACCGCCCGCTAAAAGCTTTGCTAAGCCGGCCCCGATGGCAGTGTCCTTCCCCGACCGAATGCTCGTGACCGGCGGCGCCGGCTTCATCGGCTCGAACTTCGTCGCGCGCGCGGTCGAGGCCGGCTCGTTCGTCGTCAACCTCGACGCGCTCACCTACGCCGGCAACCCCGACAACCTCGCGCCCCTCGCGGGCAACGACCGCCACCTCTTCGTGCGGGGCGACATCCTCGAGCGCGACCTCGTGCTCGGCCTCTTGCGCGAGCACCGGCCCTCGGCCCTCGTGCACTTCGCCGCCGAGTCGCACGTCGACCGCTCGATCGACGGCCCGGGCGCCTTCGTGCGCACCAACGTCGTCGGCACCTTCGAGCTGCTCGAGGCCGCGCGCGCCCACCTCGGGGGCCTGCCGCCGGGCGAGGCCGCCGCCTTCCGGTTCGTGCACGTCTCGACCGACGAGGTCTACGGCTCGCTCGGCCCGGGCGGCTTCTTCCGCGAAGACAGCCCCTACGCCCCCAACTCGCCCTACGCCGCGTCGAAGGCCGGCGCCGACCACCTCGTGCGGGCCTACCACGAGACGTACCGCCTGAACGCGGTCGTCACCCACTGCGGCAACAACTACGGGCCCTACCAGTTCCCCGAGAAGCTCATCCCGCTCGTCGCGCTCAACGCGCTCGAGGGCAAGCCCCTGCCCGTCTACGGCGACGGCCAGAACGTCCGCGACTGGATCTACGTGGGCGACCACTGCGAGGGCGTCGCCGCCGCGCTCGCCCGCGGCCGGCCCGGCGAGGCCTACAACTTCGGCGCCCGCGGCGAGATGACCAACCTCGCGCTCGTGCACGCGCTCTGCGACCGGCTCGACGCGCTCGCCCCGCCGGCCGAAAACCGCGCCCTCGCGGGCCGCGTCGCCTCGTACCGAGAGCTCGTCACCTTCGTCCAAGACCGGCCCGGCCACGACCGCCGCTACGCCATCGACCCGTCCAAGGCCGAGGCCGAGCTCGGCTGGCGCGCCCGCCACGGCTTCGACGAGGGCCTCGAGCTGACCCTGCGCTGGTACCTCGCCAACCGCGCCTGGTGCGAGCGCATCGCCGCCGGCACCTACCGCCGCGAGCGGCTCGGCCTCGCGGCGCCCTGAGCGCGCGCCATGGCCCGAGGCAAGGCCGGCGGCGCCCGGCGCCGCCCCAAGGCGCTCTTCGTCGTCAACAGCGACTGGTTCTTCGTCTCGCACCGGCTCGCGCTCGGCCGGGCCCTGCGCGACGCCGGCTTCGAGGTCGTCGTCGCCGCCGGGCCCACCGGCGACGGGCCCGCCATCGAGGCCGAGGGCCTGCGCTTCGAGCCGCTGCCCTTCGACCGCGGCGGCCGCTCGCCGGCGAACGACGCCCGCACGCTCGCGCGCCTCGCCGCGCTCTACCGGCGCGAGGCCCCCGACCTCGCGCACCACGTCACCATCAAGCCCGTGCTCTACGGCTCGCTCGCCGCCCGCCTCGCCCGCGCGCCCGCCGTCGTCAACGCCATCAGCGGCCTCGGCTTCGTCTTCATCGAGCGCGCCTCGCCCTCGCCCCGCGACGCCCTCCTGCGCGCGGGCGTGCTCGCCGCCTACCGCCTCGCGCTCGACTCGGCGCGCGCGCGCGCCGTCTTCCAGAACGAAGACGACCGCGCCTTCTTCGTCGGCCAGAAGCTCGTCGACCCCGCGCGCACCGTGATCGTGCGCGGCTCGGGCGTCGACACCGGGCGCTTTCGCCCCTCGCCGCTGCCCGCCGGCGACCCGCTCGTCGTCCTGCCCGCGCGCATGCTCTGGGACAAGGGCGTCGGCGAGTTCGTCGAGGCCGCGCGCGCGCTCAGGGCCCGCGGCGTCCGAGCCCGCTTCGCGCTCGTCGGCGCGCCCGACGCGGGCAACCCCGCCTCGGTGCCGCACGGCCAGCTCGAGGCCTGGCAGCGCGAGGGCGTCGTCGAGTGGTGGGGGCACCGCCGTGACATGCCCGCGGTGTACGCCTCCGCGCACGTCGTCGCCTTGCCCTCGTACCGCGAGGGCCTGCCCCTCGCCCTCGCCGAGGCCTCGGCCAGCGGGCGCGCCTGCGTGACGACCGACGTGCCCGGCTGCCGCGACGTCGTGCGGGGCGGCGAGACGGGCTGGCTCGTGCCCGCGCGCGACGCCCGCGCCCTCGAGCGCGCCCTCGCCGAGGCGCTCGCCGACCCGGGCGAGCTCGCGCGCCGGGGCGAGGCGGCCCGCGGCCACGTGCAGAACGGCTTTTCTCGCGAGGCCGTCGTCGCCGCCCACCTTCGGCTTTACCGCGAGCTGCTCGGCCCGCGCTGGCCTACCCCGGCCTCTTGACGCGGGGGGCCACGAGGGCGTGGCCGACCGCCGAGAACGCGCTACAAAGCCCAGGCGCCCCGCGGAGGGGGCCCCCGGCCGCAGGGGGCCCGGGGCCCGGGCCGAGCCCCCCCCGGGTGAACGCCCGGCGGGCGCCGCGCAACACGAACTAGGCCGCAGCGATCCGCCTCTGAGGAAGCCCCCTGCATGGTCCAAGCCGCGCTCGTCGCAGCCTTCGTCGCCATCGGCGTCGCCACGCTCCTGACCCCGGTGGCCCGCAAGATCGCCCCCCTGCTCGGCGCCGTCGACGCGCCGGGCGGCCGCCGCGTGCACGCCGAGGTCACGCCGCGCATGGGCGGCCTCGCCGTCATCGCCGCCTACCTCGCCGCGCTCGGCGCCGCCGCCGCCGCGGGCCTCTTCCCCTGGGCCCAGCACGCGCAGACCGAGCGCATGATGACGGGCTTCCTCGCCGGCGGCGCCTTCATCGGCCTGGTCGGCGCCGTCGACGACGTGCGCGAGCTCGGCGCCCGCCGCAAGCTCGCCGCCCAGATCATCGCCGCCTCCGTCGCCTGGTGGGGCGGCGCGCGCATCGAGTCGCTGCGCATCCCCGGCCTCGGCAGCTTCGTCTTCAGCGCCCCGCTCAGCTACCTGCTCTCGGTCGCCTGGGTCGTCGCGTTCATCAACGCCATCAACCTCATCGACGGGCTCGACGGGCTCGCCGGCGGCACCGTCTTCTTCGCCGCCCTGACCAACACCATCATCGCCTTCATGAGCGGCAACGTGCTCGCCGCCGTCCTGAACGCCGCGCTCGGCGGCGCCGTGCTGGGCTTTCTCTTCTACAACTTCAACCCGGCCACCATCTTCCTCGGCGACACCGGCAGCATGTTCCTCGGCTACAGCGTCGGCGCCGCCGCGCTGCTGACCTGGCGCCAGAAAGAGAGCACCGTCGTCTCGCTGCTCGTGCCCATCCTCGCGATGGGCCTGCCGCTCACCGACACGCTCTTCACCATGATCCGGCGCTTCCTCGCGCGCCGGCCCATCTTCTCCGCCGACCGCGGCCACATCCACCACCGCCTGCTCGACCTCGGGCTGACCCACCGGCGCGCCGTCCTCATCCTCTACGGCTGCAGCGTCCTGCTCTGCTTCGCCGCCGTCGCCGCCGCCTTCGGCCAGAACTGGCAGGTCGGCGCCGCGCTCGTCGGCGCCATCCTCACGCTCGTCGGCGTCGGCCGCTTCGCCGGCTACTTCGACTCGACCCTGCGCAAGCGCGCCCAGCGCGCCAGCCTGCTCTCGCCCCCCGCCGACGCCCTGCGGCGCGCCCTGCCGCGCCTCGTGCACGACGCCGCCCTCGCCCCCACCCCCGCCGCCGCCTGGGCCGCCCTCGAGGCCGTGCTCGAGGCCGGCCACTTCGCCTTCGCCGAGCACCGGCCCGCCGGCGAGACCGTGCCCGCCTGGCGCTGGGAGCCGCGCGAAAACCAGGCCCGCCGCGAGGGCAAGCTCGTCACCGTCGACTTCCCCCTGCGCCTCTTCCCCGGCGGCGCCGACAGCACCCTGCGCTTCGGCTGCCTGACCGACGAGAACGACGTGCCCCCCCACGTCGAGATCTTGCTCCAGCTCGCCGCCGACGCCGTCGAGTCGGCCCTGCGGCGCCTGCACGTCGAGAAGCCCGCGCGCCTGCTGCGCGCCGTCGGCGAGACGATCACGACCCCCCTGCCCGCGCGCGCCTCGCGCCCGACGATGCCGACGCCCCTACCCCTTGAGCACGGCAAGGGGCTCGAGTCGTAGCACCGGCCGCGCGAGCCCGGCGCCGTCCTCGAACACCTCGCCGATCGGCCGGTAGGCCTGCGGCGCCTCCTCGACCAGCGCGCGCGCGCGCCCCTCGTCGAACACGACGCGGCCCATCGCGCGGCGCAGGTCCGGGGGCCTGATCCGGCGCCTCGCCTCCGCCCGGCTCAAGACGCGCCCCGCACCGTGCGGGCACGACGCGAACGCGAGCTCGTGGCCGAGCCCGCGCGCCAGGTACGTCGCCGTGCCCATCGACCCGGGCACGATGACGCGCTCGCCCTCGCGCGCCCGCACCGCCCCCTTGCGGTGCACCAAGAGGGGGCGGCCGCCCTGCTCTTCGGCCTCGACGTAGTTGTGGTGCACGTCGATCGGCCCTTCGGGCCCGGGCTCGAGGCCGAAGACGTCGGCCATGACCTCCGACGCCCGCGCGAGCAAGAGGCGGCGGTTCTCGCGGGCGAAGGCGAGCGCCCAGCCGAGGTCGGCGAGGTACGCCGCCCCCGGGCCCTCGCGCACCGAGAGCGGCGCGAGGTCCGAGCCCCCGCCCGCCGCCTCGGCCGCGCGCCCGTGGTGCGCCCGCACCGCCGCCCCCATGCCCCGCGAGCCGGTGTGCACGAGCAGCCAGAGCGAGCCGCCCGCGTCGCGATCGAGCTCGAGAAAGTGGTTGCCGCCGCCGAGCGTGCCCGCATGCCGCGGCCCGAGCGCGTCGCGCTGCCGCTCGAGCGCGCGGGTCGAGAGCGGCGCCGACGCGAGCGCCTCGGGCAAGGGGACGCCGCGTCCAGGCTGGCACGCGTCGCCCACCGGCACCGCCGCCGCGAGCCCTCCGAGCAGCCGCTCGAGCTCGCGCCGCCCGGGCTTCGGAGGCGCCCCCGGGCCGAAGCGCAGCGCCGCAACGCCGCAGCCGAGATCGCCCCCGAGCGCCGCCGGCACGATCGCGTCCTCGGTCGCGAACACCGTCCCGACCGCGACGCCCTCGGCCACGTGCGCGTCGGGCATCGCCGCCACGCGATCGACGACGTACGGCTCGGACGCGAGCCGCCGCAGTTGCCGGAGCGTCGCCGCCGAGAGCACGCGCGACCACGCGACCACCGGCACCCGCTGCCCGCCGCCCTCGGGCGGGTAGACGATCGGCATCATGACTCGCCCCCGCCGCCCGGGTTCTCGTCACCGGGCTCGTGCGGCCGCACCACCACGCGGAACGTGGGGATGCGCTTCAGATCGAGCGACTCGGCGATGTGGGCCCGGAAGACGCGGGCGAGCCCCGCGGCGGCGCCCTCGGACGCGGCCCGCTCGGGGGCGGGGTGCCCCTCGCGCAGCGCGACGACGACGTGGGCGCGGCGCAAGTCGGGCGCGAGGTCGACGCGCGCGACGTCGGCGCCGACGTACAATTCATCGAGGACTTCGTTACGTAGCAGCCACGAGAGCTCTTCGGCGAAGACGCGCTCGAGCCGCAGAGACCGGACGCCGGGCCCCGAGGCCTCGCCGCGCGAACGCGCGCGGCGGCCCCGGCGGCCCGAGTTTTGATCAGAATTCATGAGGTGAGCTTTCCTGAGAGCGAAACCAGCAAACGTTGCCGGCCGCGGCGCGCGGCCGGGGCCGCCGCGAATGCCGGGCGCGGGGCGCGCCACCGGCCGCAAGCCCGGGGCGGCGGACACCCCTCGAAACGACGCGCAAAGCCCGCCCCTCGCCGGGGCGGGCTCCCTCGGGGGAGCTCCTCCGAGCAGCCCGCCGAAGGGCGGGCTTTGCTGACCGTTTCGAAAGGTGTCCGCCGCCTCGGGCCGCGACCGGCAGCGCCCGCCGCCCCCGGGCCTTCGCGGCTCGAGCGAAGCACCGAGCGCCCGCCTCGACGCGGCGCCCTTCGGCCTCGCGCCGACCCCGAGCGTGGTGTGCGGTTCGCGGCGGCGCTCGCACGCGCCCCGCCCGCTCGCCCTCTCGTGACCGACGCCCGGCGAAGGGCGCTGCGTTGAGTTAATGCAACGCGCCCAGCGCCCCGCGTGGGGAGGTGGTTGATGCCGGAAAGCTCGAGAACAATGGGTGACATCGGACACCTCCCTCCTGCGAGAGCGCGGACGGAAAGATAAGGACCGCGCGCCCCCGCGCAAGGAGATTCTGCACCCCCCTCCCCCCGCCCGAGACGATCCTTTCTCTCGCGCCCCCCCGACGCGCTTTGCCCCTCGCGGCCCGCTCGATGAGGTTCGCCCCTCGCGCCCCCGCTCGACGCGCTTCGCCCCTCGCGCCCCCCGACGCGCTTCGCCCCTCGCGCCCGCGCTTCAGCCCGACGCCTCGCCCTCCGCGTCGCCCTCGCCCTCGCCCTCCGACGCGACGACGCCGTCGCCCGGCGCTTCGTCCGGCCCGTCGCCGAGCAAGAGGCGCGGCCGGTCGACCGCCGCGACGAGCGCGGCGAGCCGCGGGTCGGTCGACGCCTCGCGCAGGAGCGCCTCGGTCGCGCGCCGGTAGGCCGCGCGATCGAGCACGCCGCGCACGAGCTGCACCCGCAGAAAGAGCGCCGCCGTCTGGATGACGTCCGACAGGCAGTAGGCGTACACGTCCGCGAGCTTGCCCCGGTGCACGAGCGGCCCGACGTCGCGCCCCTCGACCCCCCGCTTGCCCGGCAGCCCGATGAGCTGCGCCACCGCGTCGAGCGGCGCCGGGCGCGAGGCACCGTAGTCGGATAGGTAATCCATCAGATCGAAGTGGCCGTCCGTCGTGAAGCGGTAGCGCAGCTCGCGCGAGCCATAATACGCCGGGAAGGCGACGCCGTACTTGAGGCAGCGCGCCACGATGACGGGCATCTCGAACGAGCGGCCGTTCCACGTCACGACGTCGGGGCGGTACTCTTGGTAGAAGCGCACGAAGTCCGAAAGGATGGCCTCCTCGCCCTTGCCCTCGCCGACGATGCCGAAGCGGCGCAGCTCGTGCGCCTCGTCGAACCAGCAGACGCCGAGCGCCACCACCTGGTGGTACGGCGCGGGGGGGAAGCCATCGCCCGAGCGCGTGGGCAGCAGCGGGTCGAGCACCGTCTCGACGTCGAGCACCAAGTACGAGCGAGGCGGCGGCCGCTTGCGAGCACCCATGGGCCGGGCACCCTAGCGCGCCCCCCGCGCGCGCCGCAACGAACCCCACCCCGCTTCGGCCCGGCCCCGCCCCGGCCCCGGCCCGGCCCGGCCCGGCCCCGCTTCGGCCCCGCCCCGCTTCGGCCCGGCCCCGCCCCGAGGCCGCGACCTGGCCGCGAAGCCCCCGCGATTGCACAAGCGCAACCACAGCGGGGCCAGGGCGAGGCCGCAACGCCCCCGAACCGCTCGTTACGTACCTTACATCGGCGCTCGACAGAAGCCGGGGCCCTTGCTAAGAGGGCCGAGCCCAACGCCCCTTCTGGAGCCATTTTCCAGGCCGGAGCAAGGGTTGTGCTCGGCGCTCTAACGGTGCGCCGATTCCGCCCATACGCCTACGATTCCAGACGTAGTTAGGCCACGCCCTCGGCGGGGAGGGCCTGGCTCGGGGACACCTCTGACCACGCCTTCTCGAGCACCTCGAGCAGCTTCTCGGGCGGCTGGGTGCCCGAGATGTTGTGGCCCCCGATGACGTAAAAGGGCACGACCCGCTGGCCCCGCTCGCGGGCCTCGACCTGGTCGGCCCGCACCTCGCGCGCGTACGCGTCGCCCTCGAGCACGGAGGCCACCTCGGCGGCGTCGAGCCCGGCTTCGACGGCCAAGCGCGCGAGCGCCTTCGGGTCGCCGATGGGCTCGCCTTCGGTCCAAAAGGCGTGCAAGAAGCGCTCTTTGACGGCGGCTTGAATGCCCCGCTCGCGGGCGAGCCGCAGCAGCCGGTGCGCGTCGAAGGTGTTGCCGTGGTGGAGGCGATCGAAGCGGAAGTCGAGGCCGTCGGCGCGCGCCACCTCGGTCGTCTGCGCCATCATCGCCCGCGCCCGCTCGGCCGTGAGGCCGTACTTCGCCGCCAGGCCGTTGACGTAGACGTCGGGCTCGTACACGCGCTCGGACGCGGGGTTGAGCTCGAACGCGCGCCAGGTGATGGCGACGGCGTCGCGGTGGGCGAAGCGGGCGAGCGCGGCCTCGAGCCGGCGCTTGCCGACGTAGCACCAGGGGCACACGACGTCAGACCACACGTTGACCTGAAGTTGCTTCATGCGGCCAAGGTACGGCACGGCGCGGCGTGTGTCACCCCAAAGGCGGGCCCGGCCGCGCGCTTCGGTCGGTCGGCGAATGAGCCCGCGGGCCGGGCGCCGCCGCGCGGCGGCGCGGAGCCGGCCGGGGCAATTCCGCGAGCGGCGTCGATGTACAGCAATGGCGTTAGCGCGTTCGCGCCCGACGCTAGTCCCATTCGCGATTCGGCCGCTCGGGGCGGCCGCCGGGGGCGGCCTTGCGGGCGGCGCGACGGCCATGGTAAGGGGTCTCGCGAGGCCGGCGCCGCGGAGGCGCCGCGCGAAGTCGACCTTGAACCAACCGAACGAGCAAGGTCTCCCCGCGGAGGTCGCCCCCGCCGCGCGCGCCCCCCGGAACGAGGCGATCGACCTGCTGCGCGGCGCCGTGATGGTCTTGATGGTGCTCGACCACGCGCGCGACTTCTTCTTCGGCGTCCAAGTCCGCGCGACGGACCTGGCCGAGACCACTGTGCCTCTCTTCGTCTCGCGCTGGGTCACGCACGTCTGCGCCCCCGCGTTCGTGTTCCTCGCCGGCACGTCGGCGTACCTCTACGGCGTCCGCCACGGTCGCGAGAAGGCGCGGCGCTTCTTGCTGACGCGCGGGCTGTGGCTCGTGCTGCTCGAGTTGACGGTGGTGCGGCTTTGCTGGCTGCCCGACCCGGGGTACCACTTCACGCTGGTGCAGGTCATCTGGGCCCTCGGCTGGTCGATGGTGGCCCTCGCCGGCCTGAGCCTGCTCCGCCCGCCGGTCGTCGCCGGCATCGGCGCCCTCGTCGTCGCCGGGCACAACCTGCTCGACGGCATCAAGCCCGCCAACTTCGGCGCCCTGGGCCCCCTGTGGACCATCCTGCACCAGCCGGGCATGCTCGAGCCGGCGCCGGGTCACAAGGTTTACGTCTCCTACGTGCTCTTGCCCTGGGTCGGGGTGATGGCGCTCGGCTACGGCGCCGGGGCCCTCTTCGAGCGGCCCGCCGAGCAGCGGCGCCGAACGCTGCTGCGCGCCGGGCTCGGCGCCATCGCCGCCTTCGTCGTGCTGCGCGCGCTCAACGGCTACGGCGACCCGACCCCCTGGGCCCCCCAGGCGCGCGGGCCGCTCTTCACCTTGCTTTCTTTCGTCAATTGCCAGAAGTACCCACCCTCGCTCCTCTTTCTGCTGATGACCCTCGGCCCCACGCTCTGCCTGCTCGCCGCCGTCGACGGCCGGCCGCTGTCGCGGGCCGCCCGGCCGCTCGTCGTCTTCGGCAAGGTCCCCCTCCTGTTCTATGTCGCGCACTTGGTGCTGCTGCGCTACACCTCGGCGCCGCTGGCGGTGGCGCGCTGGGGGCTGCCCGCCGCCTTTCAGCTGCCCCCCACCGGCCACGCCGGCAGCCCCGAGTACGATCTCTGGGTGACCGTCCTGGTCTGGGGGCTGGCGCTCGCGCTCCTCTACCCGCTCTGCCGTTGGTTCGCGGGCCTGAAGGCGCGCCGTACCGATCGCTGGCTCAGCTACCTCTGACGCGCCCCGCCCTCCGCGGGCCCGCGCAGCGACCCGCACGCCCTTCGCGCGGGCCCGCGCAGCAGCCCGCACGCCCTTCGTGCCGCCCCTCGCTCGCGTCGCGGCGGGCGCGCCGGCGGCCGGCTCGGCGCGGGCGCGTCCCCACGATTGGCGATCGGCCAGCAGGGCGGCGGTCCGGCCGCTGCCGTTCGCCCGCCACCCGACGAGCACGGCGCCCGAGGCGCTGACCGCCGCCCGCGCGTCGGCGACCAAGCTGCACCGCGTCCTCGTCGGAGGCCTGGGCGTAGGCCTGCAAGAGCGCGACGGCGGCGAGCCGGGGGCAGGAGCGGATTGCCGCGCGGCCGGTCGGCGTAGAGCGAGGCGAGCGCCCCCCACAGGCCTCGCACGCGGATCACCAACGGCGCGAGGCCGCGGGCCCCGAAACGCGGATCACCAACGGCGCGAGGCCGCAGGCCCCGAAACGCGGGTCACCAACGGCGCGAGGCCGCGCCACGCGCGGCCTCGCGGCACGGCCAGCGGCCGTTCTCAGTTCGCGCAGAGGCAGCCGAAGAGGGGGCCGGGCCCCTGCATCGTGCCGCCCGCGGAGCAGGCCTTGATGGCCGCCTCGCTGACGTCGGGGCACGCGGGCGCTGGCCCGCTACCACCCGAACCGCCCGCGCCGCCGCCTGCGCCGCCCGCGCCGCCCGCGTCGCCGCCTGCGCCGCCCGCGCCGCCCGCGTCGCCGCCCGCGCCGCCCGCGCCACCACCCGCGCCGCCCGCGCCGCCGGTGCCCGAGCCACCGGTGCCCGAGCCGGGGGCGCACGCGCCGCCGGCCGACGCACAGTTAACGATCTTCGACGCCGCCGCCGGCAGCCCGTCCACCCCGGCCGCCAGCGTACACGCCTTCAACGAGTCGACCAGGTCGCGCCCGCCCGCCACGCAGTCGGTCAAGCAGCTGATGATCTTGTTGCAGACGTCGTCGGCAACGCACCCCTCGAACGCCAGGGCGCACGTCGCGAACGTCATCTTGCCGCCGCCCGAGCCGCCCGCCCCCGACGAGCCGCCCGAGCCCGCGCTGCCCCCCCTGCCAGCGGTGCTCGGGTTGTCGTCGTCGTCGTCATCGCCGCAAGCGCCGAGCGTCGTCACCCCCACGGCACACGCGACCAGCAAACCAAATAGAGATCTATGAGTTATCATCGGTTAGGCCACCTTCGTGTCAAAATTTAGAACATACAGGCGCGGCAGAAACCTGTAGGGGAACTCGCCGGGCCGGCAGCTTCGCACAGCTCACCTTGCAGGAAAAGTTCCACGTCAAAAACTCCGCGCCTTCGCCAGCAAATGACACGTTGCGTCATAGCACAATCTCGCCACTTTCCTTACCTTTAGCCCCCGCGATCGCGCCCGCCCTCCACCCCCGTCCGGCCGCTCGCCTACGCAGCCCAATATGCATACGAAGCAGGCCTCGGGCCGCCTCGGCCCGAGCTGATCCGACTCGCGCTTCAGCCGCTCCAGAGCCCCCAGGGCCGCCGCTATGATCTTCGCGTCATGACAGACGCCGGCGCGCTACACCCCGGCCGCCCACGCGCCCGCGCGTCGCCGCCGGATCGTCGGCCCCGAGCACCCCGCCTTCGAACGTCGGCGCGACCGCATGCGGCCCACGCCCCGCCCGAGCGCGCGCCTTCCGGACGCAGGTCGTCGGCCCAGCTGACTCCCGCAGAGCCAAAGCCCCAGAAGCTCTCGCGCCCCCGGGCGGCCCCGCCGCGCGGCGCATTTCCCCGCGGCACGCGGCAACCGCGCCGACGCCGCGGACTTCGGGCGAGCGACGTACCTTTCCACCAAAGGGAGAATATCGCCGTCCGCCCGACGACGACCCGCCCTCGATCGCCAAACCGCCACCGGCGACCGCGCGCGCTCGGAAAGCGCCCCCGGCGTTCGCGCCCCTCTCGCCCCGCCGCGCCAGCGGGGCCGCGGCGATTGAACGCCCGTCAACTTCGGGTGTACCTTCCCCGGCCGCGCCCGGTCGGAGCCCGCGCGGCGTCCGTGTCGCTCCGGGCGTCGCAGGAGACGCACCCCCATGATCGACCTCTATAGTTGGCCGACTCCGAACGGCTGGAAAATCACCATCATGCTCGAGGAGACGGGCCTGCCGTACAGGTTCGTCCCCACCAACATCTTGCGGGGCGAGCAGCACAGCCCCGAATTTTTGAAGATCAGCCCCAACGGGCGCATCCCCGCCATCATCGACCAGGACGCCAAGGGGGGGCCCCTCGCCATCTTCGAGTCGGGCGCCATCCTGATCTACCTGGCCGAGAAGAGCGGAAAATTCATGCCGCGCGACGACCACGGCCGCTTCCAGGTCATCCAATGGGTCATGTGGCAAATGTCCGGCCTCGGCCCCATGTCCGGGCAGGCGAGCCACTTCAAGAATTACGCCCCCGAGCGCATCCCCTACGCGTACGACCGGTACATGAAAGAAATGAACCGGCTCCAGGGCGTCCTGAACAGGCGCCTCGAGGGCCGCGAGTACATCGCCGACGACTACTCGATCGCCGACATAGCCTGCTTTCCGTGGATCTTGGGCGCCGTGATGCAAAACATCTCGATCGATGAGTTCCCTCACCTCCAGCGCTGGGTCGCGACGATGCAGCAGCGGCCCGGCGTGCGGCGGGGCACGGCGCTCGACAAAGACCCCCGCGAGCAACTCGCGGTCACGGCACCGAACCACGACGAGGAGGCGAAGCAGATTCTCATGGGCAACGCGGGACCCAAGAAAAACTGAACGCCCGGCGAGCCCGCCGTTCGGCCAGGCCCCGCGCCTTGGGCCGGCGCCGCCCCCCGGCCCCACTCGCCGCGCCACCGCGCCGCCCCGCGCGCCCCCGGCCTCGAGCGCTCCGCCGCCGACGGCGCCGAGCGCGCGCGCCGCGAACGACCCCCGGGCCGCCGGAGCGGCCGCCGTCGTTGCTGCCCCGGCTCTCGCTCGGGGTCGGTACGGGCCTCGTCACGGAGCGTAGCTCGTCACGAGCTTCCCGAGCGCCTCGTCGGCCCGGGTGGTGTCACACCCGAGTGCGAACCGCTCTCTCCCGGTGTGCCGGTCGACGGCGCACCGCCATCGCCCCGCCGGGGAGCTCGTCACGAACGGCGCGGTCGCTCCGACCCGCTCGGGCGGAGCGCCGTCGACCGGCACACCACTCTAGAAACAGAATGCCGCGCGCGACGGCCCTGCGGCGCCGCCCTGCCGGACGGCGCGGGGCTCGGCCCCTCGGGCCGCGCGGGCGAGCGCCGCCTTCTTAATACCATCCCTGCCTGCTGCGGCCAGGAATGGCCCCCACGCCGCAGCCTCGCCAGGCTTTGGCGAGGGCACGGGGCCGGGTGCAGGCTCGGGCGGATGGTATTATACAGACGGCGGATGAGTTCGCTCGGCCGGCGCGGCCCCGGACGTCGAGAGGGTGGTGCAAAACGCGTCCGGCGCTCGATCGCGCTCGTGGAATTTCGAGCACTTGCGAAGCACTGCGGAGCCCCGAAAGGGCGTTTCGCAACCCCTTCGTCGAGTCCCGGGCCGGGCGAGGTCACCCGCCGACTGAATTAGAGCCGGTTGAGGTACGCGATGAGGCCGTCGAACTCGGCCGTCGGGACGGTCGGCGTGTTCGTGACGGTGAACAGCAGGTTGTAGTGGTTGAGCACGTCCAGCAGCGTCGCCGCGCTGTTGTCGTGGAAGTAGGGCGCCG
>DASTPP010000261.1:0-27410 GCA_035762175.1 Polyangiaceae bacterium
GCCGCCCCCGCGCCCCCGGCCGCCCGGCCCGCCGGCCCAGCGCCCCCGGCCGCCCGGCCCGCCACGCCCGCCGGCGCCCCCCTCGCCACCGGCCGCGCCCGGGCCCGCGACCTCGGCGTCGCGCCCGGCATCTTCCGGCCCGGCGCGCACAACGCCATCACCGACGTCGCCGGCGTGCGGGTCGGCCACGTCACGATCGTCGAGGGCGACGCCGTCCGCACCGGCGTCACCGCCGTGCTGCCGCACGGGGGCGACCTCTTCCGCGAGCGCGTGCCGGCCGCGCTCTTCGTCGGCAACGGCTACGGCAAGCTCGTCGGCGCGACGCAGCTGCGCGAGCTCGGCGAGCTCGAGACGCCGGTGCTGCTCACCTGCACGCTCTGCGTCTGGAGGGCCGCCGACGCGATGGTGGCCTGGCTGCTCGGGCGGCCCGGCATGGCCGACGTGCGCTCGATCAACCCCGTCGTCGGCGAGACGAACGACGGGCGGCTGAACGCCATCCGCGAGCGGCCCGTCGGCGCCGAGCACGTGCAGAGGGCCCTCGAGTCGGCCGCCGGCGGGCCCGTCGCCGAGGGCAGCGTCGGCGCGGGCACGGGCACCGTCGCCTTCGGCTGGAAGGGCGGCATCGGCACCGCCTCGCGCGTCCTGCCCCCCGCGCTCGGCGGGCACGCGCTCGGCGTGCTCGTGCAGACCAACTTCGGCGGCGTGCTGCAGGTGCTCGGCGCGCCCGTGGGCCGCGAGCTCGGCCGCTACGCCTTCCGCGAGGAGGTCGAGGCCGCGCCGGCCGACGGCGCGGGCCCCGGCGGCGCCGATCGGCGCGGCGACGGCAGCGTCATGATCGTCGTGGCGACCGACGCGCCCGTCGGCGAGCGCAACCTCGGGCGCCTCGCCGCGCGCACCATGCTCGGGCTCGCGCGCACCGGCTCGTCGGCCTCGAACGGCTCGGGCGACTACGCCATCGCCTTCTCGACCGCCGAGGCCGTCCGCCGCCGCCCCGGCGCCCCGCCCGCGGCCGCCGGCGAGGTCGCGGCGCGCGGCGAGCTCGCGAACGACGCGATGTCGCCGCTCTTCCAGGCCGCGGTCGAGGCGACCGAGGAGGCCGTCTACAATTCGCTCTTCGCGGCGACGTCGGTCACCGGCGGCGGGCGCACCGCCGAGGCCATCCCGCTCGACCGGGTGCGCGCGGTCTTGCGCAAGTACAACGTCGGCGGGCGCTAGGCTCCGTCCGACGCAAGCGGGCCGAGCTCGGCGACCGGGGCGCGGCGGCCCCCGGCCGCCCCGGCCGCGGGGCGACCCACGAGGGAAACGCCATCGGCCGGCGCAGGGAAACGCCATCGCCAGCGCAGGGAAACGCCATCGGCCAGCGCATGGAACCACCATCGGCCGGAGGGAGAGAAACCCCATCGGCTGGCACAGGGAAACCCCATAGATCGGAAGGATAGAAACCCCATAGGTCGGCACAGGGAAACCCCATAGGGCGGGCGACGCGGCCGCCGCCCCGGCGCCCGCGCCCGGCGCGCCCGCCTTCGAAAAGGGCACAAAATGCCAGCCGCAACCGACGGATCGCGACCGGCGTTGCGATCTTTCGGCGCCCCTGCGGCGCTCCCCCGAGAGGTCGCACAAGCTCGCAGCCTCCCTTCCAGGGTGAGGCCCCTCCCAACGCGTACCCACGCGACCGGCCGCCACTTTTGCCTCTCAAGCTCGAGATTAACAAAATTATCAATGTGGCCTTTTTTGGCTTTGTTCCGATGGACCATGCGGGTACCCGAACGGAGTGCATGGCACCAACATTCCCACCCTGCTGGACCTGTGGGATGACGCACGACCCGGGCGTAAAATTTCGGCGTCGACAGACAATTTGCAGCCAATGTTCAAAACAGCAGTACGAGCGTTGCGTTTCCGTCCTTTTTTGACGCATTCAGATTCTGAACAAAGAGGCGTAAAGGTTCTTGACTCTTTAAGCGTAAAGCTGGACAACTTTGTTTATGGGGAAGCGAAACCAACTCATCCGCCTCGTCGCCGTCGCGTTTGCATTCCTGACGGGCTGCGCGCCCGAGGCCCCGCCCGGCGAGTCCGGCGAGTCGGCCCTCGGCCCCGACCTCGAAGCCCTGCCGGGCGGCGAGCTGGGCGCCCAAGACATCGCCACCAACGGCACGCTGCTGAACGGCATCGCCACCAACGGCACCGAGCTCGCCGGCGTCGCCGTCACCGGCGTCGGCGTCAACGCCACCGTCTTTACCGGCCGCACGATCGACGGCACGCCCATGAGCGGCCCCGCCTTCGTCGGCACGACGATGAACGGCATCAAGCCCGACAACACCGTCCTCAAAATCCGCATCGACGCGATGACCGCGCTGCCCGCGCCCAACGCCGACCTCTACGGCTACACGGTCTCGTTCGACGGCGTCAACGGCGCGAAAGAATACATCTGCGGCCTCGACCCGGCCGGCCAGCCCGTCCAAGCCATCCCCATTATGGGTACGTGGAATTACGGACAGGGCGTCACGGGCGGCGGCAGCTTCACCCCGAGCACGACCATGTTCACCTTCGCCTGCCGCGGCATGGCGATCGGCAAGTGTATCGAGCTCGGCTACCGCCCCTGGCAGGCGATCGCCGGCGGCGGCACCCTGCAAAATCACCTCAACGCCTGCACGCGCGCGCTGCGCGCCGACTATTGCGGCAACGGCAAGTCGTACACGCTCAACGGCACCGTCATCAACCTCTACGACGTCGTCTCGGTGCAGGCCGACACCGAGTCCTGGCCCGTCGAGGCCGAGTGGACGGCCAACGGCGCGCGCTTCATCACGACGGGCACCAAGAAGCGCTACAAGCTCTTGGGCGGCGACCCGCCCCCTTGCGCCAATCAGCTCGAGTCCGCTAGCACCGGCAACCTGGCGAACTTCTCGTCCGGCACCCTCATTATGACTGAATACACCAACGACCTCCTCTTAACCCCCCCGCCCCGCTCGGGCTCGCGACCCCCGCCCCCCGGCGCGGGCGTCGCCCGGGGTGCCCCGTACGTGCTCGAGTGGGCCGTGCGTCGAGAAGGTTAAGAACGCGGGGGCCTGCGGGTCCCGGCGGGGGCTGCGAGGCCCGAACCCCGAATCCCGAGCGAGCTCCGAGCCCTGGCTCCGCGCCCCGAGCGAGCCCCGAGCCCCGAGCTCCGAGTCCCGAGCGAGCTCCAAGCCCCGCGCTCCGAATCCCGAGCGAGCTCCGAGCCCTGGCTCCGAGTCCCGAGCGAGCTCCGAGCCCCGGCTCCGCGCCCCGAGCCCTGGGTCTCCAGATCCAAGTCTCGAGCTCTCGGCCCCGAGGCTCGAGCCCCTCAGGGGGCCTCACGGCTCCGGCCGGGCCCGGGGCATCGAAAATTTTCAGCCCCAGCGTAACGTTTCGGGGGCCAAAGGGTGCGGGGCACGATGTACGACCGAAGGCACGGGCATCGAACGCCTTTGCGTTGGCGCTCGCTCGCCTTCTATTCTCGCCCGCTGGACAGATGACGCACCCGCACGCCGCAGGCCTCTACCCCGCCCCGGGCGAGGTCGTGGGCGAGTCGTGGGTGGTCGAGAAGATCTTGGGCGAGGGCGGCATGGGCTGCGTCGCCCGGGCCTACCACGCCGTCCTGCACACGCCGGTGGCGCTGAAGTTCATGAACCCGCAGTTCATGATCTTGCCCGGGGCGGTCGAGCGCTTCATCAACGAGGGCAAGGCGAGCGGGCGCATCAAGAGCGACCACGTCGTGCCCGTGATGGACGCGCGCAAGCTGCCAAACGGCACGCCCTACCTGGTGATGGAGTGCCTCGAGGGGCTCGACCTCGCGGACCTGCTCGCGCACGACCGGGGGCGGGGGCTGCCGGTCGAGCGGGCCCTGCACTTCGTCGTGCAGATCTTGCGCGGCCTGCAGGCGGCGCACGCGCTCGGCGTCGTGCACCGCGACATGAAGCCGGCCAACTGCTTCGTCGTGACCAAGGACGGCGAGGCGGACTTCGTCAAAATCCTCGACTTCGGCATCAGCAAGATCGACCAGCCCGACGGCCCCGCGCTCACGCGCACCAACTCGACGCTCGGCACGCCGCTCTACATGTCGCCCGAGCAGGCGCAGCGGCCGCGCGACGTCGACGCCCGGAGCGACCTCTACTCGACCGGGGCGATTCTCTACGAGCTCCTGACGGGGCGGGCGCCCTTCTTCTCCGAGGGCATTCAGCTGCTCGAGGTGCTGGTCAAGCTGGTGACGACCGAGCCGCCGCCGGTGCGCTCGCTCCGGCCCGACCTGCCCGAGGGGCTGGCCGAGGTCGTGCACCGGGCGCTCGCGCGCGAGCCCGAGGCCCGCTACCCGAGCGCGCTCGCGATGGCCGAGGCGCTCGCGCCCTTCGCGTCCGAGCGCTCGCGGCGGTTCATCGAGCGGATGCAGGCCTACCGCGCGCCCTCGCGCCCGTCGTTCGCCCCGCCGGCCGAGCTGCCGTCCTCGCTCGAGGCCTTCTCGCGGCTCGAGGGGCGGCCGGGCGGGGCGGCGAGGGTGCACTCGCCCTCGGCCGAGACGCTGGTGCCGACCGACGCCGAGCTGCTCGAGGCGCCCCCCTCGAGCACCGAGATGATGCCGCCGGCGCCCGCGCTGAACGGGCCGGCCGGCACGCTCGTGATCGCGCCGACGCCGGCGATGGGCACCGAGCGGATGACCGAGCCGGCGCCGGCGCCCGCCTTCGACATCTACCCGCCCTCGCAGGCCCGTCCCTCCGCCCGGCGCCCGCCGCGGCGCTCGCCGCTCGTCTACGCCCTGCCGGCGGTGGTGGCGGCGGGGGCGCTCGGGGGCTTTCTCGCGACCCGGCGGGGCGAAGGGCCCTCGCCGCCGCCCGGGCGCGCCGAGGTGCCGGCGGTCGAAACGCGCCCGCCGCCCTCGGCCGACGCGCCCGCGGGCGCGCCCGCCCTCGCGCCGCCCGCCGAGCCGACGACCGACCTGACCGCGCTCGCGACGCCGAGCGGCGCGCCGACGGTGCCGAGCGCCACGGCGAAGCCGCCCCGCACGCCCCCGCGCGCGCCGCCCCACCGCGACCCGGGCTTCGACCCGGGAATCAAGAACTGAACGCCATGACGGCCCCCCTCGCCCGCCGCGCCCTCGCGTCCGCCCTCACGCTCGCCCTCGCCGCGCCCCCGGCCGTCGCGCTGCGCGCCCCGACCGCGCTCGCGCAGCCGAAGCCGCCGCCGCTCAAGAGTCAGCTCACCGGCGCCGCCAGAGAGCACTTCGAGACGGGGGTGCGGCTCGCCGGCCGCCGCGACTGGAACGGCGCGCGCACGAGCTTCCAGGCGGCGTACGACGCGTCGGCCAACCCCCGCGTGCTCTTCAACGTGGCGGTGAGCGAGCGCGAGCTCGGGCGCTACCCGGCGGCCGTCGAGGCCTTCCGGCGCGAGCTGGCCGAGGGGCGGGGCAAGCTCTCGAAAGACGAGGAGGCCGAGGTGAGCGCGGCGATCGCCTCGCTCGAGAAGCTGCTCGCGTCGCTGCTCGTCGAGGTGAGCGAGCCGGGCGCCGAGGTCTTCCTCGACGGCGAGAAGGTCGGCGTCTCGCCGCTGAAGTTGCCGCTGGTCGTGTCGATCGGCGAGCGGCGGGTGCGCGCCACCAAGCCCGGCTACGCCGACGCGGTCGACTCGGTGCGGCTCGCCTCGGGCGCCTCGGGCAAGCTCGCGCTCCGGCTCGTGCCGGTCGTCAAGACCGCGGTCGTGAACGTGTCGGTGGCGGGCCCGCCGAACGCGGTCGTGACGATCGACGGCAAAGAAGTGGGCCCCGCGCCCTACACGGGCCGCGTGCTCGTCTCGGCCGAGCCGCACCAGTTCTCGGCCCAGGCGCCGGGCTACGTGCCGGCGACCAAGAGCGTCGTCGTCACCGAGCTGCCCGAGGGCCAGGCGCTCAACGTGCGGCTCGAGCCGGCGGCCGAGCAGAGCATGGGCAAGCTCGTCGTCCTGGCCCGGCCCGAGGGCGCGACCATCGAGCTCGACGGCAAGCCCGTCGGCGCCTCGCGCTGGGAGGGCCCGGTCAGCGCGCGCGCGCACCAGGTCGTGGTCAAGAAGCGGGGCTTCTACCCCTTCAGCTACGACGTCGAGGTGCCGCGCGGGGGCGAGCGCTCGGTCACCGCCACCCTCAACGAGGACCGCAACACCAACTTCGTGCCCTGGCTCATCGGCACCGTCGTCGTGCTCGGCGCGACCGCGGTGGCCGTCGGGCTCATCGCCTCCAAGCCCGACCAAGAGCCCGTCAACGGCACCCTGCCGCCCTTCGCCGTCGGCACCCAAGGCTTCCGCTTCTGAACCCCGCCGCCCGGGCCGAGAGAACGCCCACGCCCGCCCTCGCCCGAGGCTTTCCCGCTTCTGAACCCCGCCGCAAGGCCGAGAGAACGCCCATGCCCGCCCTCGCCCGCCGCTCGCTCGCCGCCGCGCTCGCCCTCGCCGCCGCCCCCGCCTTCGCGGGCTGCTCGGCCAAGAAGCAGACCGAGTACGTCGCCGGCATCACGACGCAGGTGCAGGTGCCGCGCGACCTGCGCGCCATCCGCGTCTCGGTCTCGGTCGGGGGCTTCACGACCTTCTGCCGCAGCTACCGGGCGTACAACGGCGTCGTGCAGCTGCCGCGCAGCCTCGGCGCCTACGCGCTGAACGAGCCCGAGCTCTCGGGGCCCATCACCTACACGGTCATCGGCTACTCGACCGAGATTCCCGGCGACGAAGAGTTCGCGCTCGAGGGCTGCCAGGGCGCCCGGGTGGGCGACGCGGCCGACACGCGCATCATCCGCCGCAGCCGCCAGCCCTACGTCCCCGAGAAGATTCTCTTCTTGCCGATGCCGCTCAAGTACTCGTGCTTCGACAAGACCGACTGCGACGGCGAAGACCTGACCTGCAAGGCGGGCCGCTGCGTGCCGGCCGACACGCCGCCCGAGACGCTGCCCGAGTACGACCCCGACCTGGTCGACGGCCGGGGCGGCGCCTGCTTCTCGGTCACCCAGTGCCTCGGCGCGGCCAAGCCCGCCGTGCTCGTCGACCCCGCGACGTGCACCTACGCGATCGCCAACACGCCGAGCGAGCCGCCCCGGCTCGAGGGCGCGCCCGACGTGCTGCCCGGCGAGCCCCAGGGCGAGGGCGTCAACGTGCTCATCGCCTACGACGGCGGCCTCAACCAAGAGGTCCTCGACAAAGACCCGGACGAGGGCTTCACCGTGCCCGACCCGGCCAAGCCGCAGCAGTTCCGGCTGGCGCCCGGGCTCTGCGACATGGTCAAGGGGGTTGACGAGACGACCGGCGCGGCGACGCCCCACCGCGTCACGGCGGTGCGGGCGAGCGAGGTCTGCCGGGCGAAGAGCAAGTTCCAGCCGATCTGCGCGGGCGACCAGCTCGCGCTGATGGGCGGCGCCGAGGTCGGCGGCTCGAGCTCGAGCCTGTCGCCGCCCGGCTGCGCCGCGCAAGAGCTGCAGCCGCCCGACGCCACGCTCGTGGTCGTCGTCGACAACACCAAGGGCCACGAGCCCTTCTTCGACGAGGCCGAGGCCCAGGCCGTCAAGCTCTCGCTCGACGACCCCGCCTTCGCCCGCACCAAGCTCGCGCTCGTCTACGCCCCGGGCGCGCCGCGGTGCGAGGCGGGCGCCCCCGAGATCGCGCTCGGGCCGAGCCGCGGGGTCAAGGGCCAGATCGCGCAGAGCTTCGCGCAGTACGCGCCCGGCACCCGCGCGCTCGAGCTCGCCGACGGGCCGCCCGCCTTCGAGGGGGCGCTCTTCCGGGCGTACGCGGCCGCGGCGTCGGCGCCCGACGACTTCCGGCGCGCCGTGCTCGTCTTCGGCAACCGCGACTTCGAGCCGCCCGCCGAGGCCGACCAGTGCCTCGCCTCGCCCGACTCGCCCGCGTCGCTCGCTGCGGACGCCAAGGCCGCCGAGGACATCGACACCTACGTCCTGATGCTCGCCGAGACGCCGGGCGACGCCGCCGCCGCGGACGAGGCGCGCGCGCAGGCCGACGCGCTCGCGCTCGCCGGCGGCACGACGAACGCGACCGACGCGCGCGCCGACGACGCCAAGGGTGACGCGGTCGAGCGCTTTCAAGACATCGTCCAGTCGCTCTCGACCTGCGTCTACGACGTCCGGGCCGAGGGCGCGCCGCCGGCCGACGGCGTGCTGAGCTACCTCGACCCGCTCTTCGGGCAGACGTCCGTCATCCCGCCCGGCGCCTGCGGCGGCGACGGCGCCCCGGGGCAGGGCTGGGGCTACGGCCCCGACCCGCGGGCGGGCGTGAAGCGCATCTACCTCTGCCAAGACTCGTGCGCGCAGTACCGCGACGTCTTGCGCACCGCCTCGGGCTTCAACCTCACCTTCGGCCAGCCGGCGCCGGCGGTGCCGATCTTCGCCCACGCCTCGGGCTGCGGGCCGACGCTTTGAGGGCGCGCGCCCCCTCGCCCCTGCCCCCGGGCGAGGGCGGGCGGGGGGCCGGGCTCAGGGCCCGAACATGATGGCGACGAAGGGCCCGACGAAGAACTGCGTGCCCGAGGCGAGCTCGTAGGCGGGGGTCGTCAGGCCGCTCGGGCCGAGGCGGTGGTTGCCCTCGGGGGCGGTGGTGGGCGTCTGCTTGTCGTTGAGAAAGGTCGAGGGGCTCTCGACCAAGAGCGACACGCCGAGGCCGAGCGCGGTCGGGCCGCCGAGGCGGTACATGAGCATCGGGTCGAGCGAGACGACGGGCGCCCAGTAGCCGACGTCGGCGGGGGTGGCGAAGACGTCGCGCAGGGAGGGGTCGTCTTTCGCCCGGGTGTCGCGCTCGAGCGCCAGCAGCCGCCGCGAGACGCCGACGCCGCCGGCGACGGTAAACCGGAGCTTCTCGCCCTGCGCGGTGAAGCGCACGCGGGCGGCGGCGAGCCCGCCGAAGCGGCGGACGGTGAAGTCTTCGACGCGGGGCGGGTCGGGGCCGATGCCGGGGTCGGTGCTCGAGGGGCCCCAGTCGCGTTGGGGGCGGGTGACGTCGTAGCCGCCGGCGAGGAAGAGCTCGACCCCGACCGGGTCCCAGTGGTAGCCGACGAAGCCCGAGGCGGCGACGCCGAGCGGCGAGCCCGCCTCGCAGCCGACGAGCTCGGGCGGGGCGTCGTCGCAGCCCTTCTCGATCGAGTTGCCGGTGCCGCCGGGCAAGAGCGAGAGCCCGACGCCGAGGCCGCCGTAGACGCCCTCGAGCGGGCGATCGGCCTGCGCGATCGGGCCCGTCTCGACCTTCGAGGCGATCGTGAGCGTGACGGCGCGGCTGAAGGGCTCTTTGTCTTTGACGAGGATCTCTTCTTCGAAGGGGTCGTAGCCCTCGCGCACGATGCGTATTTTGTGCGCCCCGGCCGGGACGTCGGCCGAGAACGAGCCTTCGCCGACGACCTTGCCGTCGAGGTAGATGAGGCCCTTGCCGTCGCTCGTCGCGATCTTCACGGGCGCGACGGCGCTCGAGGCGGCGAGCTCGATCTCGTAGCTCTTGCCCCGCTCGACCTGAACCTGCTCGGGGGCCGCGGCGAGCGTGGCGCTGCGCCCGGTGACTTCGTGCAGCCCCGGCTCGACCTCGCCGGCCCAGGGCGCCTCGCCGACGTCGACGCCGTCGACGAGCACGCGCAGGGGCTGTCCCGCCTTCTCTTTGACGAGCAGGCGCCCCTTCGGCGACTGCGCCTCGAGCTTGACGTCGACCGAGTGCGCCCCGCCGACGACGACGCTGACCGCCCGGTCGAAGGGCAGAAACCCCTCTTTCTCGACGCGCACCTGGCGCGCGCCGGGCGAAAGCCGGATGGGCCCGGCCGGCGGCGAGGTGCCGACGGGCTTGCCGTCGATCGCGATCGAGGCGCCGGGCTCGCTGACCGTGAGGGTGAGGGCGCCGGTCTTCTTCTCGAGCTCTTTGAGGCGGGCCCGGGCGCGCGCCTTCTTGTCGGCGGGGGCCTTGTCGCCATATGTCTCGAGCCACGCGGAGTACGCCGCGTGCGCCTCGCCTTCGCGCTTGAGCTGGTAGAGGGCGTTGGCGGCGCCCGCGAGCGCGGCCTCGCCCGGCTCGGCCCGGTTCGCGGCCTCGTAGGCGGCGAGCGCCTTCGGCCAGTCTTTGGCCTTCGCCGCCTTGTCGCCCTCGGCGACGAGCGCCTTCGCATCGGCGGGCTTCGCGCCTTCGGGCTTGGCGTCGGGCTTCGCGCCGGCCGGCTGCGCCAGGGCGTCGCGCGGGGCGGCGAGGGGGCGGAGGGCGAGCGCTACGGCGACGGCGACGAGGACACGGCGCGGATCGGGGCCCACGCGCGCGAGCTTAGCCTACCCGCCCTCATTGACGGGACCAGGAACGGGCGGCGCCCCCGAACCTCGGCGTTGATGGGCTGCGGAACGCCCCAACGCCCACCGGGCGCACTCGGGCCGGCCCAACCATGCCCTTTCATGTCACAAAAGGAGCGGTCGACCGCCCAATTTGTGACACAAAACGTCACCGAAAGGCATCAATACTAGGCATAACCTGCCGCAAACGCTACAATCCGGCGACTCTACGCGCCGATCGTGGCATTAATGGCTAAAATCGAAGGCTTCCGACCGTTAAACATGCCTAATACCGCTACGATCTGAGCGGTCGAACGCTCGGTTCATGGCATATACGCCCGTCTTCGGCCCCTCACGGCGCCTGGATCGTGACATTTGCCGTCGCCCCTCCGGGCCCGTAGCCTCGCGCGGGGCGCGCACGGGGCTTCGCCCGGCGGCCCCGGACTTCGAGAGGGTGTTTCGAAACGAGGCCGGCGGGCCGCCCCCGAGTGAACTCGGGGGCAGCGAACGCCCGCTCGTGCCGCGCGGCCTCGGGCCGATTCGGCGAGCAAAGCCCGCCCCCTCGCCGGGGGCCGGGCTCCCGCGAGCTTCGGCTGCCGGGCGAGCGCGCGCGAGCGGCGCGCGGCGCGAGAGCCCTGCCTCCGGCAGGGCTTGGACGGCCGTTTCCGCGGGCGTTCGCTGCCCCCGAGTTCACTCGGGGGCGGCCCGCCGGCCTCGGTTGGACCCCCCCTCGTCGAGTCCGGGGCGGCCTCGGGCGCGCCAGGTCACCCGCCGCCTGGATCAGAGGTTCGCCGGGCGGCCCGCGTGGGCGGTCGGTTTCAGAGGTAGTACGTCCAGGGGGCGGCGTGCGCCTCGGGCTTCGGGGCGCCGGAGGCGGCGGCGCCGAGGGCGTAGTCGCCGCGGCGCAGGGCCGAGAGCACGGCGGGCACGTAGTCGAGCAGCTCGGAGGCGAGCAGGCCGCGGTCGGCGTCGCCGTGGCTGCTGCGCCAGGCGTCGGCGGCGGCGCCGTGGAGGAAGACGCCGGCGGCGGCGGCGCGCTCGGGCGTCAGCGAGCAGGCGAGGGCGCCGATGAGGCCGGCGAGCACGTCGCCCGAGCCGGCGGTGGCGAGCGCGGGGTTGCCCGAGACGTTGACGAGCAGCTCGTCGGCCGAGGCGACGAGGGAGCGCGCGCCCTTGAGCACGACGACGGCGCGGGTGCGCTGGGCGGCCTCGCGCGCGGCGCCGAAGCGGTCGCGCTCGACGTCGTCGGCGCCGCGGCCGAGCAGGCGCCCGAGCTCGCCCGAGTGGGGCGTGAGCACGAGGCGGCCGCGGGCGCGGGCGAGCGAGTCGGCGCGGCCGGCGAAGAGGGTGAGGGCGTCGGCGTCGAGCACCTTGACGCCGTCCCAGCCGAAGACGACGTGGTCGACCGCGACGCGCGCGGCCTCGTCGAGCCCGAAGCCGGGGCCGACGACGGCGACGCGCTGGCGGCCGAGGGCCTGGTCGAGCGAGCCGGCGATGCGCCCGCGGTCGAGGGCGAAGGTCATGCACTCGCGCACGCGCTGCTCGAGCGCGGGGGCGCTCTCGGGCCAGGTGACGAGCGTCGCGAGGCCGGCGCCCCCCCGCATCGCCGCCTCGCTCGCGAGCAGCGCCGCCCCGGTCTTGCCGGGCGAGCCGGCGACGACGGCGACCCCGCCGGCCTTGTGCTTGTGCAGGTCGGCCTCGCGCGGCCCGAGCCAGCCCCGGAGCGCGGGCGGGTCGATGACGCGGGCGACGTGCCCGGTGTGCTGGACGATGGTGTCGGGCACCCCGAGGCCGACGACGTGCACGCGCCCCGCCTGGCGGGCGCCCTCGGGGGTCAAGAGGCCCGTCTTCAGGTGGCCGAAGGTGATGGTGTCGTCGGCCGCGACGGCCGCGCCGAGCTCGGCGCCGCTGTCGGCGTCGACGCCCGAGGGCACGTCGAGCGCGATGCGGTGGCAGCCCGCCGCGTTGATGAGCGCGATCGCCTCGGAGAAGGGCGGGCGCACCGCGCGCGCGAGCCCCGTGCCGAAGAGCGCGTCGACGACGGCGTCGGCGCCCTCGAGCAGCGCGGCGAAGCGCGCGAGGTCGGGCTCGTCGCCGAGCTCGACGTAGCTGCCGCCGAGGTCGATGTACGCGTCGTGGTTGATGCGCGCGTCGCCCGTCACGCGCTCGGAGGCGCCGAGCAGGGCGACGTGCACGCGCGCCCCGCGGGCGAGCAGGTGCCGCGCCGCGACGAAGCCGTCGCCGCCGTTGTTGCCCGCGCCGCAGGCGACGACGACCCGGGCCGAGGGGCGGGGCAGGAGGCGCGCGATGATCTCGGCGGCGCCGCGGCCGGCGTTCTCCATCAGGATGAGCCCGGGCACGTGGCAGGTCTCGATCGCGTAGCGGTCGTAGGCGCGCATCTGCGCGCGCGAGAGCACGGGCCTCACGGCGCGCCCGCCTCGCGCTCGGGCGCCGCGCGGTCGACGTTCAGGGGCAGTCGGGTGGGCATGGTCGGTTCACTCTCCGGGCGCGGGCGCGCGCCCCGTCGTCAGGGCCCGAGCCGGGCCTCGAGCGCGTCGAAGGCCGCGGCGTCGGCGTCGCCGAGCGCCCGCGCGAGCGGCAGCTGCGCCCGCGCCATCGCCCGGTAGAGCGGCGCGAGGTGCGGGGCGAGGCGCCCGAGCGTCTCGAGGTGCCGCCCCACGGCCCCCGCGTCGCCCCGCCGCACCGGCCCCGTCAGCGCCCCGGGCAGCCCGAGCGCCTCGACGTTGTCGGCGACGCTGCGCAAGAGCGGCCCGAGCAGGAGCGGCGCGACGGCCGGATCGACCCCGGCGCGCCCGAGCAGGTCGGCGCCCGCCGCGGCGAGGGCCGCGGCGCCGTTGGCCACGAGCCCCGCGGCCGCGTGGTAGGCGACCTCGTCGAGGCCGGGCAGGCGCCGGGGGCGCATGCCGAGCGCCCGCGCGAGGCGCGAGGCCCGCCGCACCGCCTCGGCGTCGCCCGCGACCCGCACGTGCCCGCCCTCGAGGCGCGGGGGCCGCCGGGGCTCGGCGAACGACATCATCGGGTGCATCTGCCCGACGCCCGCCGAGCGCCCCCGCAGCGGCGCGAGCGCCTCGGCCGTCAGCGCCCCGGCGACGTGCACCACCGCCGCCCCCGCGTCGAGCCAGCCCGCCTCGGCGATGCGCCGCGCCGCCGGGCCCACCTCGCCCTCGCGCGTCGCGATGACGAGCAGCCAGACCCCGCGCCACGGCCGCGCCGGCAGCCCCCCGCGCGAGGGGTCGAGCCTCGCCCGCACCCCCGCCTCGCCGAGCCGCGCCTTCAACCCCCGGCCCGCCTTGCCCGCGCCGAAGATGGCCACGGGCCCGAGCCCGCGCCGCCCGCTCACGGCTCGCCCCCGCCCTGATAAAGGCCCCGCTCGCGCACGTACGCGAGCACCGCGCCGGGCACCAGCCGCTCGAGCCCTGCCGTCTCGCCCGCCCGCAGCCTCGCCCTCACCTCGCTGCTCGACACGTCGGGCAGGTGCGGCGGGCCGACCCCGGGCACGTCGTAGCCGAGCCGCCCCATCACCAGCGGCGGCGCCAGCTCGCTCACCCGGTCGTAGCGGTGCCACTTCGGCGCGTCGCCGATCACGTCGGCGCCGATGAGCAGCCGCATCGACCAGCCCGGGTGGAGCCCGCCGAGGTGCTCGAGCGTGCGCAGCGTGCGGCTCTCGCCGCCGAGCTCGGCCTCGACCCGCGAGATCTCGACCCCCGGCAGCCAGCCCATCGCCAGGGCGCACATCGCGAAGCGGTCTTCGAAGGGCGCGAGCTCTTTGGCGAAGGGGTGCACGAAGCAGGGCACGACGAGCACCCGCGCGACCGCGCCCGTCGCGAGGGCCCAGGCGCACGCGAGCACGTGCCCGACGTGGGGGGGGTTGAAGCTGCCGCCGTAGACGGCCACTCGCTCGCGCGTCATCGTGCCCTCACCCGACGCAGGCGCTTCTAGCATAGCCCCGCCCGCCCGGGCGAGCCCGCTCGAGGCCCCCCGGCCCGGGCGCCGCCCTCAGCGCAGGCCGCCCTGGTACATCTCGTGGCGCAGCCGGTGCAGCTCTTGGCGCAGCGGGGCGATGAAGTCGGCGCTGATGGTGCGCTTCTGGTTCTGCATCGCCCGCGTGGCATGCCACTTCGACAGCGCCAGGCGCGAGGCGGCGTCGATGAAGCGGCGGCCGCGCTTGCCCCGCCCGGCCAGGAGCGACTTGAGCCGCCCGACCGGCGAGCAGACGAGGTCGAGCTCCTGCTGGCTCAGGTTGCCGATGAGCACCTCGTCTTGCAGATATTGGCGAATGATGCGCCCCTCGCGCACGACCAGCGCGATGACGATCGCGCCGAACGCCGCCACGAAGAGGAACCAGAGCGGCAGCATGACCAGAAACAGGGGGAAGTTCATCGCCCCCGACAAAAAGGCCGAGCCGTTCCACAAAGAGTGCAAGAAGACGGCCGCGCAGTAGCCCCCGATCGGCGCGCCGATCTTGAGCCAGCCCTTGCTCGTCTCGCGCGCGATGCCGACGCCGAGCCCGGTCATCGAGGTGTAGAGCGGGTGGCCCCAGGGCGAGAGCAGCCCGCGCATCACGAACGTGACCGCCAGGCCCGTCTCGCCCCCGCTCTGCAGGCTGCGCGCGTAGTAGACGACGTTCTCGACCGCGGCGAACCCCAGCGCCGAGAACGTCGCGTAAATGACCCCGTCGACCACCCCGTCGAACTCGCGGCGCAGGAACCAGAACATGCCGAGCACGGCCAGGCCCTTGAACGCCTCCTCGAAGATGGGCGCGCTGATGACCGCCCCCGCGATCGCCGCCCCCGCCTTGCCCGCCACCGCCGCCCCGACGCCGCTGATGGCCGTGTTGATGACCGCCGAGAACCCGCACGCCGGGATGGCCCCCCAAATGAACGCCATCGCCAGGCACCACCAGGGCTCGGGGTCGTAGCGGTCGACCAAGAGCGGCACCCAGAGGTAGACCATCACCGCCGGGAACGCGAGCATCGACGCCACCAGCATGCTCACGAACGCCTCGGCCGAGTTGCGCTCGAGCAGCGGCAGGATCACGAACATGATCAGCAGCAGCGCCCCGCCGACGAGCACCCCGAGCGTCCAGAGCACCGCGCCGATCGTCCGCCGGCTTTTTTCCGAAGCGTGAGTCACCATGGGGTCGGCGTAGCGTACGGTAAAATCGCCGACCCCCGCCACTGCCCCGCGCCCCCGCCCGGGCCCGCCCCGCCGGGCCCCCCCTTCGACCCCTCCCCGCCCCCGCCCCGCGCCGCCGCGGCCCCGCCCCGCTCCCCCGCAAAGGGCGCCGGGCCGGGCGGGTTTGGGTTGCGTAGCGGGCGGAGGGGGACTAGCTTGCTCCCTCGCTTGCGCCACTAGCTCAGCTGGATAGAGCGTCGGCCTCCGGAGCCGAAGGCCAGTGGTTCGAATCCACTGTGGCGCGCCCTGTAGACTCAGGCACTTGCGAGAGCAGCTGCGACATTTCTTGTCCCTCTCGCGACGTGAACGCGACGCGAAGCCGCGCCTGCTGGGTCTCCCGCGCAGCCCCCTTTAGGGCGCTATCGGCGAGGTGGGCGTAGCGCTCGGTCACCGTCACCGACGAGTGCCCCAAGAGGTCGCGCACCTCTCCGAGCCGCCACGTGCGCCCCCACCAACCGGCCACGAGCGACGACGCGCAGGTGTGACGTCGATCGTGCCAGCGGACCGGGCGGTTGATGCCCGCGGCCGCCAAGGACGTGCGCCAGTGGCGGAACTTGCCCTCGGGCCGCCGGCCCCCGCGCGAGGTCGGGAACACCGAACGGAAGGGGTTGCGCTTCACGTAGACGGGCATCCGCGCGAGCCACGGCTTCGCCGCGTCGAGCGACCGACCGAAGAGAGGCACCCGCCGCGCCTTGCCGTTCTTGGGCGGCTTGCCAGGAGAACCGAAGCGCACGAACACGTACGGGTCGTCTCGACCACCATGGGGTCGGGCCTGGCCCGACGGACGACGATCGACTCGGAACAACGGCCCGGCTGGCCCGGCCGAGCACGAGGGCGGACCCACACGCGCTTCGACAGCCGTCGCCCGCACCAGCCGCCGGGCGCGCTCACGAAGCCCATGCCCGGCCACATCCCGCCGTGACCTCCACGTGGAGGGACGCCGCGAGGGACCGACCCCGGCGTTCGCGCGTGTAGGGGCGTGGCGTTGGGCGGGGGGCCGGCCATGCCGCCGGCGTCGACAGAAGAAGAGGGGCCGCCGAAGACGAGCGAGCCCGAGGCGGAGGCCCAGCTACTCGGGGCGCTCGGGCGCCAGCAGCAGCGCACCGACCACTCGGACGAGCCGGGCGAGCCCGCTCGAAGAACCCTCCGCGTACGACGACGACCTCGAAGCAACCCCCGAGGTTTACCACCCAGGGCCCCGACGACCTCGGGGCAACCCTCGATCAACCCCCCCGACGTCGCCCGTGACCTCGGGGCAACGCTCGATCAACCCCCCCGACGTCACCCGTGACCTCGGGGCAACGCTCGATCAACCCCCCCGACGTCGCCCGTGACCTCGGGGCAACCCTCGAGCAATGCCCTGATGTCGCCCGTGACCTCGGGGCAACCCTCGAGCAATGCCCTGACGTCGCCCGTGACCTCGGGGCATGGTTCGACCAAGGTACGTCACCCGCCGAGCGCTTCCGAGCAACCCTCGAGGTTCTCGCCCGGGGCGCCGACGAGCTTGGCGCAACCCTCGAACAACGCCACGGCTGCGCCGACGGCCTCGAAGGCACCCTGGGGCAACGATCGATGACCCCCGGCGGCTTCGTCGCAAGGGTCGAGGTCTCCGCGTGGTGCGTCGGCGGCTTCAAAACGAACCCGGAGCAACGCCCCCGGTGCGCCCGCGGCTTCGGGCCGACGCTCGAGCACTCGCCTCGGCCCGCCCGCGACTTCGGGCCAACGCTCGAGCACTCGCCTCGGCCCGCCCGGCGTCTCGGAGCAACCCTCGTCGAATGGGTCGACGTCATCGACGCGCTCGGAGCGACCCTCGGCCAACCCGGCTCGGGCCGTCGCCGCGTCGCGCGAACGGTCGAGAAACCTTTCGCAGGGGCCGGCGGCCTCGCCGACGACCTTCCGCGTTACGCCCGCTGTCGTCGCTCGTCGCCACCGCTCTGCCGCCCTCGCCCGGCCGCGGTGCGGCTATCCTGCGCCCACCATGAAGCGAGCGGCGAGCGGCGTTGCGATCGTCTTGGCGGCGTGTGGCGGCGGGGCGGCAGGGCCGGCGCCGCCTTCGGGAGCGCCTTCGGGCGGGCGCGCGCGCGTCGTCGCGCCGGCCGAGCACGAGCGCGAGCCCGAGCGCGTGATCGTGCCGGCCGGCGAGGTGACCTTCGGCGCGGGCGACGCCGCCTTCGCCGCAGAAGTGGCCTTGTGCGTGGGCACGCGCGGCGACGCCGACAAATGCCGCGCCCGCCTCGGGCACGAGCGGCCGGCGCGCCGGGAGCGGCTGCTCTCGTTCGCCATCGACGTGCGCGAGGTGACGAACGCCGCCTACGCGGCTTGCGTGGCCGCGGGCGCGTGCGCCCCCATCGACTTCCGCGCCTGCGAGACGCTGGGCGTGGCCGATCTGACGGCGGCGGGCGTGCCCGAGGGCCACGTGCTGCGCGCGCCGAACCACCCCGTCGTGTGCGTGAGCGAAGCCGAGGCCGAGGCCTATTGCCGACACCGCGGCGGCCGCCTGCCGATCGAGCTCGAGTGGGAGCGGGCGGCCGAGGGCGACGACGAGCGGGTGTTCCCTTGGGGCAACGACTGGCGCCCGGCCGCGCTCAACTGGGGCGAGGACGACGACTACGGCCGGGTCGACGGCTACGTGTACACCGCGCCGGTGGGTAGCTATCCGGCCGGCGCGGGCCCCTTCGGCACGCTCGACCAAGCCGGCAACGTCTGGGAATGGACGGCCTCGCGCTACGAAAAGGCCCCCGACAAGCGCGTCACCCGCGGCGGCGGGTACGTGGCGACCCCCGCCGCGTTCGCGACCAACCACCGCGCGCCGCAGCCCGAAGGCCGTCACACGGTCAACATCGGCTTCCGCTGCGTCGCCGACGCCGAACGCTGAACGCACGCTCGCCCGTCGCGGCGGTGGCGGGGGGGCCGTCTCGCCACGCGCGGCGCGAGACGGGCGCTCGCCCTTCGTACGATCATTGCGGACATGAGCAACCCGTGCGACGTACCGCCCTGGTTGCCGCCAGAGATGCGACAGCACGAGCCCGCGTCACCAGGGCTTTGACCGGCCGGCGAACCGCTCGACGTCGAGTGCCCAGGGCTCGGGCGGGTCGACGCACCGGTCGACGTCGAGTGCACAGGGTTGGGATTCGGCAAACCAACCGCCTGCTGGGGGATTCGGCACCCCAACCGCCTGCCGGCCCCGTGCCCCCGCGGCCCCCCCCAACGCTCTTCGTCTGGCCAGACGGCGACGCTGGCCGGCACAGGGCCGACGCACCACTAGCGACGAGCGGCGCCCACCGCGACGTCGCCGGCGCAATGCTAAGAGCGGGGCGCCCCCGGCCCGGCGCTCGAGCACGCGCCCGGGGTTGCATCAGGCGAGCGAGAGCAGGTGCCCCTCGTCGGGCTTGGCGCGCCCGAGCACCAGATCGAGGTAGGCGCGCTCGAGGGCGTCGGGGCCGCGCCCGCGCACGACGCGCAGCCAGGCCTCGGGCGACGACACGACGCGGTCGAGCAAGGCCCGCCAGGCTTCGTTGGCCCGGGCCCCGAACGCGGGCGGCCCGAGCTCGGCGGCGCGCTTTTCGGCCCAGGAGGGGGCGAAGAAGGGCGCGGCCTTGGGCCCCGGCGCCCCCCCGTCACCCGGGCGCAACTGCTGCCAGTGGGTGGCGCCGACCGAGCAGCTGTGGGTCAGCGCGTCGCCGTAGTGGCGGTGCACCGACGCGCGGAGCGCGGCGTCGCCCGAGAGGTCGACGTAGACCGCGGGGGCGTCGGTCGGCAGGGCGGCGATCTGGTCGTAGGCGAAGGCGCGCGCGTAGCCGCCCACGCGGGCGACGAAGGGCGCGTGGGCCGCCGAGGTGAGCCCGAGCACGGCCGGGCCCGGGCGGCGGGCGGCGAGCAGCCAGGCGAGGCCGCAAGCGGTCTTGCTCGACGCGCTGGCGATGACGACGGTGCGGGCCCCGAAAAAGTCGTGCGCGGCGAGGTAGTCGTCGAGCAGAAACGAGGTCGTGAAGAGCGGCCGGAGCAAGGCCTGCTCGGCCTCGCGGGCCGGGTCGTAGGTCGGGTCGGTCGCGGTGCAGACGTAACGATTGTAGAGCGCCGAGAGCGGCTGCCGGTGCGGCGACTCGTCGCTGAACCCGCCGCCGCCGACCCGCCCGGGCCGCACCACGAGCGAGGTCGAGGTGGGGTAAAGGCCGTAGTAGCGCTCGCCGGGCCGCACGCCCTCGTGCCGCGAGCGCAGCACCTCGCCGTAGCCCCACGCGGGCACGCGGCCCCACCCCTCGGGCGCGGGAAAGAGCCGCCAGTAGCCCATGCGATCGCCCGCCAGGGCGTACGTCACGTTGTTCGACGTCAGGCCGAAGTGGTCGACCCTCAGCAACGCCTGCCCTTCGTCGAGGGCGACGTCGTCGAGGGGGGGCGCGGGCGCGAACCGGCACGCGCGCAGATCGTCGCGCCGGACCAAAAAGTCGAGCGGCGTGGGGGCGGGCGGGGTCGTCGTGGTCGTCATGATCGTCGCCTTTCCGGGCCCGGGGGGGGCGGGGGCGCGCCCGGGGGGGGCGTCGCGCGGGCGATCGAGATAGCCGCGGTCGGGCGCCGCGGCCAGGCGGGGGTTCGGCAATCCGACCGGGGCCCGGCCGGGCGCCCGCGCGCGTCGGCCCAGGCCGCAGGCGTCGGCCCGGGCGCCGAGCCGCGCGTCTCTTCCGTTGATGCCGGAAAAGACCACTGAATGCCGAAAAGGGGTCGAAGCGACGTTGACGCTACGCCATCGACCGCGAACGAACTTACAGTCGCGCGATGGAACAACGACGCCTCGGAAACTCTGGCCTCAAAGTGCCCGTGCTTACGTTCGGCACGGGCACGTTCGGGGGGACAAACTCGTTCTGGCAAGGCTTCGGCTCGCAGGACGTCGCGCAGGCCACGCGCCTGGTCGACCTCTGCCTCGAGGCGGGCTTGAACTTCTTCGACACGGCCGACATATACTCGGGCGGCCTCTCGGAGGAGATTCTGGGCCGCGCGATCGCCGGCAAGCGCGGCCGCGTGCTCGTGTCGACCAAGGCCGCGTTTCGCACCGGCGAGGGGCCGAACGACGTGGGGGCGTCGCGCCACCACCTCCTCGAGGCGTGCGAGGCGAGCCTGCGGCGCCTCGGCGTCGAGACCATCGACGTCTACCACCTGCACGGCTTCGACGGGCTGACGCCCGTCGAAGAGTCGCTCTCGGCGCTCGAATCGTTGGTGCGTTCGGGCAAGGTGCGGTATCTCGCCGCTTCGAACTTCTCCGGCTGGCACCTCATGAAGTCACTCGCGACCTCCGATCGCCACGGCTGGCCGCGTTACGTCGCGCACCAGTGCTACTACTCGCTCCTCGGGCGCGAGCTCGAGTGGGAGCTCATGCCGTTGCACGCCGACCAGGGCGTGGGCACGCTCGTGTGGAGCCCGCTCGGTTGGGGGCGGCTCACGGGCAAGGTGCGGCGCGGCCAGCCGCCGCCCGAAACGAGTCGGCTGCGCAGCGACGCCCTCGAGGCCGGGCCGCCGGTCGAAGACGAGCACCTCTACCGGGTCGTCGACGCGCTCGACGAGGTCGCGGCCGAGACGGGCAAGTCCGTGCCGCAGATCGCGATCGCGTGGCTGCTCGCGCGCCCGACGGTCTCGTCGGTGGTCTTGGGCGCGCGAACCGAGGAGCAGCTCGTCGCGAACCTCGGGTCGGTCGGCTGGAGCCTCTCCCCCGAACAGACGGCGAAGCTCGACCGCGCGAGCGAACGCACGCCGACGTACCCTTACTGGCACCAGCGCGGCTTCGCCGAGCGCCAGGCGTTCCGCGTCTGATCGGTCGGGTCGAGCCCCGCCCCGGGGCGGTTCTCCTTCAGGCGGCGGCTGACCTTGCGCGCCCGGCGCGGCCCCGGACTTCGGGAGGGCGGTTCAAAACGCCCTTGCGAGGCCCCGCAGCGCCTCGCAAGGGCTTGACGTTGCCCGAGCGCGCTCGGGCATCGGACATGGTCGCCCCCCCCTCGCTCGGCGATTGCGCGCGCCGGTCGCGCGGCGGGGGGCCCGCGCGCGACGGGGCCGCTCGCCGCCGGGGGGCGCGCGGCCGCCGGGCCGCTACCGCCTTTTGAGCCAGTAGGCGTACTGCGGCGGCAGCACCGCGTGCGGGTCCGCGACGTCCAGCGCCTTGGCCGCGTGGTAGGGCCAGTGCGGGTCGTCGAGCTCGGCGTGGGCGAGCATGACGAGGTCGGCTTGGCCGTTCGCGACGATGTCTTGCGCCTGTTGCGGCTCGCGAATGAACCAGCCGACGGCCGTGGCGATCTCTGCCTCGCGCCGGACGCGCTCGGCGAACGGCGCCATGAAGCCCGGCCCCCACGGCACGCCCGAGAGGTCGGGCGTGTTGAAGCCGAGGCTGACGTCGATCAAATCGAGCCCGTGCGCCTTGAACCGCCGCACGAGCTCGATCGACTCTTCGAGCGGCTGGCCCTCGGCGTTGAAGTCCGAGACGCCGAGGCGCGCGGTCAGGGGCAGCCGCTCGGGCCACACCTCGCGCACGGCGGCGAGCGTCTCGACGAGAAAGCGGGCGCGGTTCTCGAAGCTGCCGCCGTACCGGTCGGTGCGCTTGTTGGCGATGGGCGAGAAGAAGCTCTGGCCCAGGTAGCCGTGGGCGAAGTGCAGCTCGAGCCACTCGAACCCGGCCGCCAGCGCGCGCTTCGCGCTCGCGACGAAGTCGGCCCGGACGCGCGCGATCTCGGCCTCGGTCATCTCGTGCGGCGCGCGCGGCAGGTTGGCGCCGAACGCGACCGGCGACGGCCCGATGGGCTGCCAGGCGCGCGCGTCGCCCGGCGCCATGTGGTCGTCGCCCTCCCAGGGCCGGTTGGCCGCGGCCTTGCGGCCGGCGTGCGCGAGCTGAATGCCGGGGACGGCGTAGCGCTTGACGAACGCGACGATCGGCGCGAAGGCGTCGGCCTGCGCGTCGGCCCACAGGCCGGTGCAGCCGGGGGTGATGCGCCCCTCGGGCGCCACCGCCGTCGCCTCCGCGATGACGAGGCCGGCGCCGCCGACCGCGCGCGCGCCCAGGTGCACCGCGTGCCACTGGTTGGGCACGCCGTTCTCGGCCGAATATTGGCACATCGGCGAGACGACGATGCGATTCTTGAGCGTGACACCCTTGAGAGAAAATTCGCTGAACAGAGATGGCATCCGGGGGGCCTTAGCCGGGTTGTCCGAGCGGGGCAAACGCTTCGACGCCGGCCGCCAGGGAGGCGGCGGGGCTGCGCGACGTTTCGCTAACACTCGAAAATGTTGCGATTGACCGAGCCCTTCGCCGCCCTGCGGCGGCCGGCCCCCCCGGGCTCGCAGGGCCGCCGTCGCGCCGGCCCGGTACTCGGCCGTGACCTCGCTCATCAGCGCCTCGAACTGCGCCAGCCTCTCCGGCCCCGCCCGCTCCGGGGCGCCGGTCCCGAACGGCGGCCGCGGGTCGTACTCGTGGACCAGCTCCACGAACTCGGCGAGCGCGCGGCCGAAGATCCGTTCGAAGATGAGCAGCGAGCCCTCGATGCTGCCGACCGACGGCCCGGCGGTGTAGAGGTTGCCGTCGACCGCCACCCCCGAGCCCGGCGGCACCACCTCGCGCGCGCCGAGGTCGGGCAGGGCCGCGATGGCGTTGTAGCTCGCCGTCACGCGCTTGCCCTGGAGCAGGCCCGCGGCGCCGAGCAGCAGCACGCCGTTGCAGACGCCGAGGACGTAGCGCGCCCGGCGCCCGCGGTCGGCGACGAAGGCGATGACCTCGGGGTCGTTCTGGACCTCGGGCGGCAGCATCGGCACGATCAGGACGTCGACCTCTTCGGGGCACGTCGCGAAGGTGGCGTTGGGCTTCGTCCACCAGTTCGGAAACCCCTCGACGAGGCCGTCGGACTTGGCCACGAGCAGCACGCGGGCCGAAGGCGCCGTGCCGAACACGCTCTGCCCGCCGATCATGTCCATCGGCAAGAACCCGGGCCCGATGAGGATCGCGACCGTGACGTCCGGCAGGCCGGGCGCCGCCATCTTTTCCCGCAGGCGCTCGTACGACGGCGGCCTGCCGCCGGCGCCCGCCGGCGCGGCCCGCGGCTCGCCGAGCGCGGCCTCGATCGGGTGCGTCCCGCCGCCCTCGAAGGCCCCCATCTGCAGGAGCAGCGCCGGCCGGGTGTCGGCCGGGTGCCGGCTGGCGGCCGCCCTGGCCAGGGCGTCCGCCATGCCCGCGCGCGGCCAGCGCTCGACGAGCCGCGCCAGCGTCTCGGGCGCGATGCGGCGCGCGCGGGCGCCCAGCACGTCGCAGACGGCGCCGGCCGCGGTGAGCGCGCTCTCGGCCGGATAGAGGCCCGCCGGGACGTGCAGGTTCAGGTGCGTGGACACGGCGTCCGCCACCCGGTCGGCGACCTCCGGGGCGTGGCCGCAGGCGAGCAGCCGCTCGCGGCTGACGCGCCCGCCGCCGTGCGCGAAGCAGCAGGCCGACAGGGGGCCCGCCACCGCCTCGTTGAGGCCCGCGTCGTGGCAGAGCGCGGCGGCATAGAGCACCTCGCGGTCGAACGCGAGCCCGTCGTAGGCCGCGATCAGCGCGCCGAAGTAGTACGTGCGCAAGCAGTGGCGCCAGAGCACGTCGTCGTAAATCTCGCGCCCGAACTCCGTGGCGTCGCGCACCAGCTTGCTGTCCGGCGGCGCGAGCGCGTCGAGGTCGATCGGCGCGGGCCGGAGCAGCCCCAAGCGGTGGCGCAGGTCGTCGAACGACATCTCGGCCCGCAGCGCCGCGACCCCGCGGGCGAGCTCACTCTTCTCCGCCTCGGTGAGCCGCCCGCCGCGGAGCTCGCACCAGGCCATGGTCCCCATCAATGCTTCTGCCATCGTCGTTCTCCTCCCGAGCCGGGTTGGTTTTCCAACGATGTGGCAAGAAAATGAGCGGGTCAACAATAACCTGCGAGACCGCAAGAATATGACCGAACGCCCCCGCCGCCCGCGCGGCCGTCCCTTGAGCTTCGACCGCGACGAGGCCCTCGACCGGGTGCTGCCCGTCTTTTGGCGCAAGGGCTTCGGCGGCACCTCGCTCGACGAGCTGGCGGCGGCGGCCGGCCTGAACCGCCCGAACCTCGCCGCCGCGTTCGGCGACAAGCGCGCGCTCTACCTCGCGGCCCTGCGGCGTTTCGGGGCGCGCCTGAGCGGCGAGGCGGCCGCGGCGCTCGCCTCGCCGGGGCCGCTGCGCGCTGGGCTCGAGGCGTACTTCGACCGGGCGGCGGCCCTTTACACCGGCGAGGGCCTGGGCTGTTTCGTCTTCGCGACGGCGCCGGCCGCGAGCGGCGACGAGCCCGAGGTGCGGTCCGCGCTCGCCGAGGCGTTCGCGGGGCTCGACGCGGCGCTCGAGCGCAGGGTCGCCGCCGCCGTCCGGGCCGGCGAGTTGCCGGCCGACGTCGACGCTCCGGGCCTGGCCACGGCGCTGTCCGGCGTCCTGCTCAACCTCGCGCTGCGCGCCCGCGCCGGCGCCTCCGAGGCGGAACTGCGGGCCCTGCACCGGCACGCGCTCGCGGCCATGAAGCTGACGGCCGCCGAGTGGGGCCGGTGAGCGCCCCGCAAGGCGGGGCCGCCGTTCGGCACCTCCGCCGCGCCTCGCCCGTCCGTCTTTGAACGAGCCGCCTCGCGCACCTCCGCGGTCGGGCGCGCCTTCCGTTGCCTCGGCCGTCGTGGCAGGGCGGGCCCGGGCGCCCGACGGCGGGGCTTCGGGGGCTCGCGCCCGGGCCCGCGGCGGGCTGTCCAGGGCTCGATCGGCCCGCGGCGGGGGTCTCTGGCCCCCCGCGAGCCGGCCGACGGCCCAGAAACGTTACGGAGCCCCACCCCCACGTGTGCCACTGGCACAAAAGGGTTACTGAGTATTGGTTTCCATGTGCCACGCATCCCGGAAGGGTTACTGAGTATTGGTTTTCATGTGCCACGTGGCACCAAAGGGTTACTGAGTATTGGTTTCCATGTGCCACGTGGCACCAAAGGGTTACTGAGTATTGGTTTCCATGTGCCACGCACCTCGAAAGGGTTACTCAGTAATGATTTTCTTGTGCCACCCCCCCCTGCGGGGGTTACCGAGCAACCCCGCGGGGGGCCGTGCACCCTTCCCCCGGCCCCTGGCGCGGGGGTCACCCCTAGGGTCTTTTCGTTTGGCGCTGGCACCAGGCCGAGCAGGCGGAGGGCCTCGACGGCCCTCGCCGCGAAGTACCGGGTCGCCGAGGCGATGCGCTCGTGCCCGGCGCCGCGGAGCAGGTGGAGCGCGGTGTTGCGGACAGCGGCGAAGACGTGCGGGGCGTGGCCCGAGCGCACGCGGCACGCGTCTTCGCCGAGCACGACGTCGCGAACGAAGTGGAGTCGATGTTCGATGCCCCAGTGGCCTCGTACGAGCCCGAGAAGGGCCTCGGCGTTCGCCGCCGTCGCGGGCAGGCTGGTGACGAGCAGGGTCGACTCGCTCGTCACGTCGCCGGCGACGTTGCGAATGCGTTCGAGCCTTCCGACCTGCGCGGCGCCGGGCCAGCGCACGCCGGCGGCGTCGACGAGCGTGAGCGTGCGGACGTCGAACCGGTCGCCGTGCCGGTCGGTCGTCGTGGCTCGGCGCGCCGGGCGCGAGGCGAGCGCCCGCTCGATCGCGGCGCTCAGGCCGGGCTGGTTGCCCTTGACGGGCAGCGCGTACGCCCCCCTTTTTGCACCAACGTCCGGCACACGTCGCGCTGGGTCTGGAGCGAATCGCCGGTCAGCACCCGGCCCTTGACCGGCAGCGTCAGCAGCATCCGGCGCACGGCGCCGAGTTCGTCCCCGCCCTCGACCCGCTCCTGGTCGACGACGCGTCGCTCGCGGTGCAGGTACGCGGCCACCAGCGCCACGCCGGCCGCCCCGCCGTCGGAAAAGGTGCCGCGAAGCGCCTTGCCGTCGATGGCGAACGGGGCAAAGCCCCCCGGGCCGGCTCCGTCCGCCGAGGGCAGGGCGCCGAAGTAGCGAGCGAGCACGCGCTCGAGGGCGCCCGCGCTCAGGGCGCGGAAGACGTTCGAGAGCGTGGCGACGCAGGGCGTGAGCCGGTGGCGAAAGCCCAAGGCCGGGGCGAAGGCGGGGTGGTTCCGGCCCCATTCGGCGATGGCCAGCAGGGTCGTGGCGCCGCAAAGCACCGCCCCGATTGACAGGGCGAGGATGGCCGGCAGCGGGTGGCGCTTGTTGTCGGCGCGCGGGTCCGGGACCTCGGCCAGGGCGTCGAGCAGCGTTTTCGGCGGCATGCCCGTCTGGACGGGGCGGCTCCGCCGACCTCAGCCAAACTAAAAGACCCTCGGCAGGGCTGGGCGGAAGCGGGGGTGCCGGGGCGAGCGAAACGGCCGCGGGCGGCCCGCTTGTCGGCAGTTAAGTTCCAGGGCACCCTTGTGCCCGCCCAGCTCCTACCGGGCTTTCCTGGTGCAATCGAGTGCCACGCGATCGACAGGTGAGAGACGCACGGGGCGGCGCCTCGGCGGGCGCAGGTGGCTTACGGTCGGGCCCCTTTCCCGCCGGTCCTTGGCGGCGGGGGCGCGTCACGGGTACCGCCTCCCTTCGCGGGGGGCGGCGTCGCCGGCGTCCGTGCGGGCGTCCCCAAACCTCGGGCGGGCGGAGGCGAGGGCACGGCCGAGGGTGGTGCCGACGTGGTCGCCCACGCACTTGAGCGCCGTCATCACCCCGGCCGCCGCCGTCCCGAGCACGACGCCGCGGGCGCGCGAGAGCCAGGGCGAGGACGGGCTGCCGATTGTGCGGAGGGCAGCCCCCACGAGCGTGGCTACGAGCGTCACCGCATTGCCTTCGAGGAAGGGCGCGTACAGGCGCCCTTGCGGCGTTTCTGGTGCGAAAGGCGCCGACCAAGGCGAGGACGACGGCGACGCGCTCGAGGTCGCTCACGGGGCGGCCCGGGCGGCCTCGGGCGGCGGGTGCCCGGCGACGAGCGCCCGGCCGAGCCGCGCGCGG
>DASTPP010000262.1:0-10635 GCA_035762175.1 Polyangiaceae bacterium
GCGCAGGGCGACGTCGAGCGCGTCCGCGAGCCGAGGGGGGTAGATTCGTGTTTGGTGCTCGCGGCGGCCGCGCGGCGCGCCCGGCGGCCCCGTCGACGTCGCCCGCGGGCAGCGCTCGCGCGCGGACCCGTCGACGTCGCCCGCGGGCGGCGCTCGCGCGCGGACCCGACGACGGCGCCCCCGCCTGTAGCCCGAGGTTTACCTCGGGCGCCTCCTCGCCGCGCGGCAGCCGTTTTGGGCCCGACGGACGCGCCCCCACGTGGCACATTTTCTGCTATAAGGCGCCGCAGTGGGGGGCTGCTTCGATTGGGATGGAGGCAACCACGTGACGAGACTACGCACCGCATTGGTCCGAGGCGCCACCTGCGCCGCGCTCGCGCTTACGGCGAGCGGCTGTTACAAAGCGACGTTCATCCGTGACCCGCAGGCCGTGAAGGGCGAAGAGCACGACGAGTGGACGTCGTTCTTCATCTTCGGCCTGGCGGGCACGGCGCACATCGATGTGCACGAGTTCTGCCCCTCGGGCAACGTTGCCCAGGTGCGCACGGGCGGCAACTTCGGCACCGGCCTCGTGTCGGTGCTCACGTTCGGCATCTACACGCCGCGCAAGGTGTACGTCACGTGCGCGGCCGACCAGCGGACGGGCGCGGTCGCGCCGCGCTACGAGATCGACACCGACCGCAAGGGCCGCCCGACGGCCGTCCGGCGCTACGCCGACGGCGACGTCGAGGTCGCGGCCGCGGTCGAGCCGGCCGGCGACGGGGGCGACGGCGCCTACCGCGTCCGCTTCGCCCGGAAGGAGGCGGCCCAATGAACCGCCCCGCCCTCCGCCCCTCCGCCGCTCTTCTCGCGCTCGGCGCCGCCGCGCTCACCTCGCTGAGCGGCTGCTACACGACCGTGGTCACGTCGGGCAAGCCCGCGGGCCCCGCCACCGTCGAGTATGACGAGAAATGGCACCACGGCGCCATCTACGGCATCGTCGAATTCAGCGGGCCGTACGATTTGCAAAAGGCTTGCCCGAACGGCTGGGCCGAGATCGAGACCGAGACGAGCTTTCTGAACGGGCTCGTGCAGGGCATCACGTACGGCATCTACAACCCGCAGACCGTGTCGGTTCGCTGCGCGGTCGGCGCCCCGCCGCCCCCGCCCGCCGCCGCGCCCCCGGCCCCGGCCGCGCCGCCGCCCGCGCCCGCGCCCGCGCCGCCCGCCGAGGCGCCCGCGAAGACGATGTGACGCGCCCCGCGAAGGGCGCGGCCCGGGCTTCGGCCTGGGCGCACGGCGGAGGCGCATTGGCGGACGCGCCCCGCGAAGGGCGCGGCCCGAGCTTCGGCCTGGGCGCACCGCAGAGTCGCCTTGGCGGACGCGCCCCGCGAAGGGCGCGTCCCGGGCTTCGGCCTGGGCGCACGGCAGAGTCGCATCGGCGGACGCGCCCCGACGCGGTCGCGACGGGCGCTCGGGCCGCCGCGCACCGACCCCTCGCCGGCGTCCGGCCTTGGCGCCGCGACGCCGGCGGGAGGCGTCGGGTTCACCCTGCGTCCGGCTCGTCGCCCCCTTCGATCGGCTCTTCGCCCGACCCCACGCCCGGCTCATCGCCGTCGGGAGCCTCGGGCGCCAGCGCCTTGCGCCCGCCGCCCGAGCTCTTCCAGGTGGCGAGCGGCTCGAGCAGCCCGCGGCACATTGCCTGCGCCGCGGGGTCATCTTCGTGCTCGTCGAGGTAGGCGGCGACCTGCACCACGTAGCGGCGGACCGCGTCGAGCACGCGCTCGAGCGGCTCGCGCACCTTGACCTGGGCCTTCGCCTCGGCCTTACGCTGGGTCAGGTGCAGCACCGCGCCGTAGTTGGTGTACGCCGCCACGATCGCGCGCACGAAGGGCCCGGCCCCGAGCGCCTCGATGTGCGCGGCGATCGTTGGCTCGGCGAGGCGGTCGAGCTTCTTCTGCGATTCGGCCCACTGCTCGCGGTGCGGCAGCTTCAAGAAGCGTAGCCCCCGCGGAAATACCCGGTCGATGACCGCCCGGGCCCGCACCCCCCGCTCGACCCCCTCGGGCGTGGCGGTGAGCTTCGTCGAGCCGACCAGCATGGTGTGCAAGCCCGACCAGGCCCCGTCGAGCTCTTGGTCGGCCTTGGTGGCGGCCGAGGCGTCGACCTCGGGGGTGTCGTCTTGCTGTTGACGCGAGATGCGCAACGCCTCGCATTCGGTTTCGAGGCGCTTGAGGGGGCGTACGAAACGGGGGGGTAGCTTCGGCTCTTGGCGCGCCGTCGTGATGAGGGCAGTGCCGAGGGCCATGGCCGACGTGGCCGAGGTGCGGGGGACGGCGACGAGATTGACGGGAGAAAACGAACGATTGAACACGGTGCCTCCGACAGAGAAAAAAGAAGTGGGGAGAGAGAGGCAGCCGGGGGCGCCCCCATGGCGCACGACGGGCCTCTTGATCTCCCCCTCGGTCAGGGCGCCGACCCAGTTGCGTGGGACGTCGAAAAAAAATCGCCCCCCCTCGCCCCTCTCTCCTCGTCCCTCGTCCCTCGCCCCTCGCCCCTCTCTCCTCGCCCCTCTCTCCTCGCCCTTCGCCCTTCGCCCTTCGCCCCTCGCCGTTCCCCCCTCCCGAACCGGGCCAAAACGTGAATCGTCACGTTTTTTTGCCTCCCCGAACCCCCGAAAACGTGACGATTCACGTTTTTTTGGGTCCGAGAACCCCCGAGAACGTGAATCGTCACGTTTTTTTGCCTCCCCGAACCCCCAAAAACGTGACGATTCACGCCGTTTTGCCCGCCGGGCCCTTCGCGAACGTGACGATTCACGTTTTTACGCCTTCCGGCGGCTTCCGCGCCGTCAATCGTGGCGTTGCCTACGTGGGTCCGCAAAAGTTTTTTGACAGTGGTCCAAGGCCGCACCCCAGGCGGAGGCTTCTTCGGCCGTGGCTGGCGTCCAAAACTGCTGCGGACCCACTTAGCGGCGGCACAGAGGTTGCCCGGCGCCCTCGAGACCACGCCGCCCCCACGCCGTGCCTCGGCGGCGCAGGCAATGCCCCTTCGCCTCGTGGCGACTGACGGCGTCAGCGTGAGCGCGACGGCCGAGCGGCCCCCGCACGCTGACCGGTCGCGCCCGTCGCTCGGCGACCGTCGCGCTCTCGGCCGCCTGCGGCGGGGGCCTGGCCCACACGCTGAGCAGACGCGCCGGTCACTCGACGACGGGCCGGCGCCTTCGCAGCGGCCCGACCCTTGAGCGCCTCGGCCACGGTTTCCGCCGTGAGCGCTTGCTCGAGCCACCGGTCGAGCGTGGCGAGGTCGGCGCAGGCCTCGATCTTGGCCTCGTCGGCGGGGCTCGGCTTGAGCTTGCGCGCGGCGAGCACGCGGCGCACGGCGGCGCGCGCCTGCACCAACTGCCCTTCTACTCGCGCCTGGCCCCAGTAGTCGAGCATCGTCACGACAAACTCCTGCTCTTCGCGGGTACGGGTCGGCTTCTTCTCGAGCGCGTGTCGCAACTGTAGCAAAATTTGCCCGGCCACGGCGCGCTCGTGCGCGTCCTCGGGCAGCGCGGCCAGATCTTCGAGCGCGCGCGGCAAGAGCGGCCCCGCCGCCATCAGGCGCACGAGCAAGGTCGAGCGCGTGCGCGCGAGCTCGCTCGCCACGACGACCCCGACGCGCAAGAACCCCGGCGCGCGCTTCTGAGGGGTGGCGTGCCGATCTCGAAGTGGGGCAACCCGGACGACGCGTGGGTGAACGTCATCGAAGGCCTGCGCGAGTTGCTCGCGACGGTGCAGGCGCGCTGACCCCGGCGCGGTGCCGGCGCGCGCTCGTTCGCGCGGCCCGCCCGCTTCGCCCTTGGCATGCGCTTTGCGAACAGAAGGGCCACCCCGAATCGCACTCTATTCATACTTTCACCTTGTCCATTTCACCCCATCGCGTACAATCATCTCTACGCGACGCCGCCGCCCGCGCCGGTGCGGGCGGTGTCGGTCGCCGGCCCCAAGTCGGCCCTCGCATCGGGTTCCAGCCGACGCGAGCGCCTGGGCCTCACCCGTTCGCTAACAACGGAGAGACTTGATGGTGAAGCTACCCCGTCACCGCACCGATCGCAAACGCCCCCTTCCCGCCCCCTCGCCCCCCTCGCCCGCCGAGCCGGCCCCGACGCCCGTTTCGGGCGAGGGTGGGCCCGAGGCTGAGGGCCCCCCGCCGCCACCGGTGTGCCCCGCCGACGAGCTCGACGCCCGCCTCGCCGACCCCGACGAGGGCGCCTTTCTGTACGGCCTCGAAACGCGCGTCGTCTACCCCACCTTGGTCGAAGAGGTCACCGCCGCCGGCATGCGCGTTCTGAAGGTCGTTCGCGAGAACGACGACCCCGCCCTTTGGTACTGGTACGAAGATTTGGAGTGCGATCTCGGCTTCCTGCGCGAGCGCGCCGCCTATTCGATGGGGTGGGAGCACGGCTCGGCCGACGGCCGCGCCGAGTTCTTTCGTAGCCAGGCGCCCGCGCTGAGCAAGAAGGCGAAGCGTCTCGCCGACCAAGCGAGGGCGCTCGTGGTCAACGGCGCCCTGACGCCCCACGAGGCGACGGCGATTCTGCTCGAGACCGCGTGGGCCATTTTGCACACGCCGCCGGCGCCGCCTTACGCGGGCTGAAGCGCCTTCGCGCCTCCGCCCCCGCGGCCGGCTCGGGCCCGGGGCGGCGGGCGGGGCGCGGGCGCGCTCGGCACACGGGCGCGCTCGGCACACCCGGGCGCGCTCGGCACGCCGGCGCGCTCGGCACACGCGGCGGGCGCGCTTGGCACGCCGGCGCGCTCGGCACGCGGGCGCGCTCGGCACACGCGAGCGCGCTTGGCACGCCGGCGCGCCTGCGCCAAGATTGGCGTCGTCTCCGCGGGGCGCGGGTAGGCTGCGTCGCTCGGGGCACCTTCGTACGACAGGAGAGGCGCCGATGAAGCGAGAAGAAGAGGCCCAGGGCACGAAGCAGAGCGAGGCCGAGGTGCGGCCGGCCGTCCGGGGCATGAAGATTCGAAAGAAGCTGCGCCTGGGCGTCCGGGCGGGCTTCAGCGGCAACAACGAGACCCACACCAACACCCCGAACCAAATGTCTTGACGCGCGCCCGCTCGGGCCCCCTCGGCCCGTGGGGCGTGGGTAAGACGCGGCGCGGCGGTGGGCCCGGCCGCGCGACCGTTTGTGCCACCAGGCCCGGGGGCTGTCCTTCGCCTCGTCGCGCCCGACCCGGCGCCTGGCGGCGGCGAGCGCGCTGGCGTACAAGCGGCCGGGGGGTCGAGCGAACGACGATGCAGGGTGACGATGACGAGCTGAGCCGGCTGCTGGCCCCGGTGACCCCCGAGGCCTTCGTGGGGCGCTACTGGGGGCGCGAGCCGCTCTATGTTCGGGGGCGCGCCGACAAGTTCGCGGGCCTCTTCGACCGCGCGGCGTTCGAGCGCCTGCGCCGCGACCCGCCCCGGCGGCTCGAGATCAATTGCAGCTTTTCCGATTACGGCAACCGCGCCGCGGCGCGCGCCGGCCGCCGGCCCGTCACGCGCATCACCGCGAACCAGTACGACGCGATGCTGGCGGCGGGCGCGACGCTCACGCTCCTGCCGCTGCAGGCGCTCGAGCCCAAGGTGGCGAGGTTCGCGGCGTCGTTGAAGGCGCAGCTCGCGTACGCCGGCGATCTGCTCTGCACCGCCTGGCTGTCGCCGCCCGGCGCCGGGGTCGGCGCCCACTTCGACGGGCGCGCGGTCATCACGCTGCAGCTCGAGGGCGAGAAGCGGTGGCGCATCTCGCCGCGGCCCGCGCTCCCGTGGGCGGAGCACCTCGGCCTGGCGCGCGAAGACGGCACCTGCTCGTACGACTACCTGGGCGGCGAGGCCCCCGAGGTCGAGCCCTGGGAAGAGGACGTCGCGCTGGTGCGCGACGGCGACCTCGTCGACGTGCTCTTGCGGCCCGGCGACCTGCTCTACGTGCCCGCGGGCGTCTACCACGAGACGCGGGCCGAGGGCGACGCGCCCTCGCTGGCGCTGAACGTCGACTTCGCCCCCGTCTCGTTTTGGAACGTGCTCGACCTCGCGGTGCGCCCCGCGCTGCGCGCCGACCCCGCCTGGCGCCACCTGCCGCCGGCCCCCGCGGCGGCCGAGGGCGGGCGGCTGCCCGCGCACGTCAAGGCGTTCTTTCTCGCGCGCCTCGACGAGCTGCGCGCCCGCCTCGACGAGCTGCGCGGCGACGAGCTCGCGCTCAACGCCGCGTGGCAAGAGCTCGTCGCGTCGCTCGACGGCCCGCCCCTCGCGCCGTCGCCGGCCGCGGGGCTCGCGCCCGACGACGTGCTGTGCCTTTCGGCCGAGCGCCCGACCACCTGCGCGCTGGGCCGCGACGGCGAGGGGCGCGAGATCGTGTACCTCTTTCACGGCGGCCGCGAGGTGAGCTTCGACGAGCCGCGGCTCGTCGAGTTCGGCCGCGGCCTCGCCCGGCGCCGGGCCTTCGCCGCGCGAGAGGCGCTCGACTGGGCGCCCGGCCTGCGCTGGGACGAGGCGCGCGAGCTGCTCGAGGTCTTGCTGCGCGAGGGCATTCTGACCCGCGCCTGAACGCCCGGCTCGCGGAGGGCGCGCGCGAAGCCGCCGCGCTGGCGTGCGGAGGCCTCGCGTGGTTGCCGGGCGGCGGCGGGCGGGTTCATGGCGTCGTGCCCATCGGGGTGTGTTCAGTGCTCCTCCATGGTGCTCCCTTTCCCCAGGGGGTGGGGCTCGCCAGCCACCACCCCGGGTCGCAAAACAGGGCCGACACGGGCGAATCGTCCGTCACGCCGCGCCGCGGCGAAGACCTGCGGGCGGCGGGCGATGGCTGTCTCGAGCCGTTCAACCGACTAGGCGTCCGTTTTACCACCTAGCTGAACGTCAGGTTTTTGAGGACAACCCCGGGGCGCGGGGGTCGGCGCGCTCATTGCTTTGTCGCGAGTTGGGGGGGTTCACCCGAAGCCGGCTAGTCACCGAGCCTTCGGGGCCCAAAGGAGAGCCGTTGTTAAACCGGCCCCGGGGTGGTACGATAATCGGTTCTGAGCGAGGTCTAGTAATGAGATGCGGAGGGCTTTTGGTCGGGTTGTTCGTGCTGTTGGTCGGGGCCGCCGGGTGTGCCGGAGATGACGACGACGACAACGGCACGTCGCTGGCGCAGGCGAAGTCGGGCTGTGTGATCGGGGGCTGCGGCGGCACGGTGTGCGGGAAGGCGAGCAACATTCCGCCCGCCACCTGCCAGGTTCGCGCCGTCGACGAGTGTTATCGCGACGCGGGCGCGATCTGCGAGCCGCAGGCGTACGGCCTCTGCGGCTGGCGCGAGACGCCCGCCCTCTCGGACTGCCTCGCGCGGATGCGCGATCTGTGAGCGCGGCGCCCTCGCGCTCGCCGGGCAGAGCCGAGAGCGCCGACCGTCCAATCCGGTCGGCGCTTTAGAGCGCTTCAACGCTAGAGCCGCTCGACCAGAACATGCCCAAGGCTGGGCATTCTCCGGTCGGCGCTCTAGCCTCCGCCGCGGCCCTTCGGGTGCCCGAGCCGGGCGAGCGTCGCGAGGGCCCGGGCGCCCTCGTCGCCCCCGGCCGCCCGCGCGCAGCAGCGCCTCGAGGGGCGTGCTCTCGTTGCCGAGCGCGGCCCGCTCACGCCGACGCGCTTGCCCCCTCGGCGGCGGCCGCCCTTCGCGCTTCGGCCCCGGCCTCTTCGCCGAGCGCGAGCGTGTGGCAGCGGGCGAAGCGGACGACGAGGTACAGCAAGAGCCCCACCGGGCCGAAGAAGCAGATCACGACGACGCAGGGGGCGACCATCACGCGGGGGAGGTTGCGGCGGGCCGCGTCGCGCACCACCCACGCGCCGACGAAGAGGTCGAACGCGAGGTAGTGGACCCAGCAGAGCAGCGCGAGCCAGGGCACGCTGAACATGCGCATGACGGCCGAGAGGCTCTGGCCGCCGGCGTCGGGCGGCATCGAGCCCCAGAGCGCGACGCACAGGGCGCCGTGCACGAAGCAGAGCGCGGCGGGGACGACGGCGCCATGAATGAGCGTTTGCGTCCAGCGCCAGCGGGGCGCAAACACGAGCAGCGCCCAGGGCGCGAGGATGCCGAAATTGAAAAAGGGGTACAGGTTATGCGGATTCATGCGGTCCTCCGGTCGGTACGACGATGCGAATCGAGGGCGCGCCGGGGCCGGGGCCGCGCGGGCCGGGGCGGTGCGCGCGGCGTGGCCGCTCGACCGCCCCTCCGCCCGCCCGGGCCAGAGTCGGCCCGCGCGCGTCGGCGCTGCGTTTCGCCACCACGGCCCGAGCGGCGCGACCGCACAGGGGCCTGGGCGCGCGGCAGTCGAGCCGGGCGCGTCAGCCCGCGGAGTCGCGGGGGCGGGGCGGTGGCGTCAGGACGAGGAGGTCATCGTCGACGCGGGGGAACGCGTCGGAGCAGACGCTAGCACCCTCGCCGCGCTCGATCCACCCGCGCGAGCGTTCGCGCCGGGCTCGCGCCGACTTCCTACGGTCAGGCGGCTTCGTCCGCCGCTGACGCGGCCGCTTCTCGCGCGTACGCGCGGGCCCCGGGGTGCGCGTAGCCTTCGCCCGAGTTTCCTTCGGGTCGCCCCTGGCACGGGCGCTGCACGATCGCACCCACGACGACCTGGCAGCGCGGTCGGTCGGAACTTCGTCAGGGCTAAGGGCAAAGGCCGTCGCGCGACGCCTCATTAGGGTCGCACGTCGCCGGCGGTTCGAACGCCCGATGGCCCCGCCGACGTTCACGACCCCCGCGCCTGTCCAGGGCTTGGCTTGCTTAGCTTCTTCGCACGACGCCACGGCTTCTCGAGCGCTCGCGGCGGCGCCGCGGCGGGCGGGCGGCGCCCCCGGGCCGGCGGGGGCGCCGCTCGTCGCCCCTCGGCGAGAGCGGACCGCTTTAACTCGGGGCGCGCACAACGGAGCCCGTGGCCGTCGTCGCGCGACATCTCTTCGGCGCTGCCGCGGACGGCGTTGCGCAAGAGAAGCTCGGAGGCATTGATGGTGGTGGCCGTGGGGTCTTGGCTGTACCAGGCGCCCCCGCGAATGGTGCGATGGTAGACCGCGGTCGTTCTCAGCTCGAGCAGGGCGCAGTCGTCGCAGAACTCGGGGGGGTAGGTGGCGCGCCACCAGTCGACGACCCACTCGTTGGCGTTGCCCGTCATGTCGGCCTGGCCCCAGCGCGCGTCGCCGAGAGGCGACTTCGAGCCGACGCGCTGGATGGGCACCAGATCGCCGTAGACGGCGTAGGCGGGGGTGATGAAGCCCAGGCTGTTGCTCGGCCAAGCGAAGACGCGGTGCTCGGACCCGCCGGAGGCGGCGTAGTTCCACTCGGCGTCGGTCGGCAGGCGGCCGCCGTCCCAGATGCAGAAGGCGTAGGCCTCGAACCAGGTCACGCAGTTGATGGGCTTGGTCTCGTTCGGCCCGGGCTCGTCCGTCCAGGTGGGCGAGACGACGGGCTTGGCCTCGGGGACGCCGGCGCACGCCTTCATCGCGCTGACGAGCGCCGCCTTGTCGGCGAGCAGGCCGCCGGCGACGGTCGCCCCGGAGGTGCCGAAGTTCCAGTCGGAGTGCCAGCCGGCGTCGAAGGGGTTGTTGGGGTTCTTGCCGGCCCCGTTTTCGATCATCGTCGGCGAATATTGGTCGAGAAACCGGCGGAAGCGCCCGACGGTGACCTCGTAGCGGTCGAGTCGGAAGTCGGACACGGTGGCGTCGCCGGTGGCGTGCGTGCGCGCGTTGCTGAGGCCGTCGTAGCCGCGCACGAAGCTGCCGCCGATCACGCGGGGGCTGTCGCAGCAGTCGCGGCTCGGGCTGGTCTCGACGCCGCACTCTTGGGCGAGCCCGGCGCAGCTCGGCGGGCCGTCGTACTGGGCGCTGCTGCCGCCGGAGGCGTTCGAGGAGCCGCTGCCGCCGGCCTCGCCGCCGCCGCCCGCGCCGCCGCCGCCGCCGCCGCCCTTCGTCTCGCCGCCGCCCGCGCCCTTCGACTCGCCGTTGCCGGCGGTCGGCGCGTCGGGCTGCCCGCCGGCGCCCGCGCGCAGCTCGCTGCCGGGCGCGCCCGGCGGCCCCGCCGGCTGAAAGTCGTCGAGACCGGCCGAGCACGCCGCGCTCGCGGCGAGCCCGACCCCGGCGCATACGACGCCAAAGGCGGCGCGTCGTTTGACGGTAGGCATTACCACGTTCCCTCCATGTGCACCGCCACCTGGCCCGCCGAAAACACGGGCGCGACGCGCGGCGCCCCGGCGCGCGCCGGCGACGCGTGCGGGGCCGTGAACCACAGGACGAGCCCCCCGACGACGCCCGCGGCGCCGGCGGCGAAGGCCGCGGCGGCGAACCGCGCGTCCGACTTGCCCTCGTCGCGCGCGGCGATGGCGTCGGGCGAACAGTCGCGCCGGGTGGGGCAGAGCGAAGCGGCGCGATCGCGGTTTTCGAACACCGCGAGCTGGAAGGCGACCCCGGCGCCGAGGCCGACGAGGCCGAGGCCGCCCACGGCGAGGGCGGCGGTCTTCTGCGCCGACCAAGACGAGGGGCGCTCGGGCGCGGGTTCGGCCGCGGGCGCCGCCTTTGGGCGCGCCGCCCCGCCCGCCGCCGCCGGCGGCGTCGGGCCGGGGGGAGCCGCGGCCGAGGGCTGGCGCCCGGGCGCGCCGGTCGCCTGGTCGG
>DASTPP010000263.1:0-5789 GCA_035762175.1 Polyangiaceae bacterium
CCCTGAACTCGCCTTCGGCTCAGACAGCAGGGCACCCGCCCTCCGGCCGCGCAAGGTCACCCGCCGCGCGTATAAGACGCGCTCAACACGTGCCACTCGCGGCGCGCCGTAACGACGACCCGCCGGGCGAGGGCAAGCCGCCCAAGAGCGCCGACCGCAAACCGCCCGAGTTTGGGCAGTTTGCGGTCGAGCGGCGCTCGCTTCGAGCCATTTCAACGGCACCGACCGGATTGGACCGGCCGGTGCTCTAGCCGCCACCCCCGGCCTCGCCGCCGGCCCCCCCGCTGTCGCCACCGCCTTGGCCGCCGGCGCCGCCCGCGCCGCCACCAGCCGCGCCGCCGCCACCAGCCGCGCCGCCGGCCGCGCCGCCACCAGCCGCGCCGCCGCCGCCGCCCGCGCCGCCCTGGCCGCCACCACCCACGCCGGCACCACCCGCCGCGCCGCTGCCGCCCGAGCCGCCCGAGCCGCCGGTGCCGCTCGCGCCGGACCCCGCGCTACCGCCAAAGCCGGAAGCACCGTTGCCGCCCGTGCCCGAGCCGCCCGTGCCGCCGCCGCCCGTGCCGCCCGTGCCCCCTGGCACGGTGGGGGAGTCCATGCCGTCGTCCTCGTTGCCTCGGCCGCCGCCCCCCGACCCCGCGTCATTGCCAAGGGACTCGCCGCCCGGAGGTTCGGGCTGCGGGTTAAGCGTACACGAGCTTACCCACGCCAGGAGGAGCGTCCCCAAAGCCCACTCCTTCGGAGCAAGTCGCCAAGCATTCATAAGCGCCCTCGTAGCACACCTCGGGCCACCCTCGGAGGCGCCCCTTTTGCGGGCCGCGTTATGCTCGCCGATGCCGCCCCGAGCTCCGGGGGCGACACGTGGGCCAGCCCCGCCCGGGGGGGGTCTGACATGGCTGCCTGCCTTGGCTCAACTTGGCTCACTCGAGCCCGAGCGTTGCAGAATGTATTGACGCATGAGGGCGGGCACCTCTTCGGCCTCGCCGCCTTTCCGAACTCGCCCGCGGCGACGATGTCGCCCATCACGGCCTGGGGCGAGCTCGGCAGGCGCACGCTCGAGTCCGAGGACGTGACGTCGCTCGTGGGCCGCTACGCGACCGACGACACCGTCGACCCGCCGGGCGGCTCGGACGGCGCGATCGCCCAGCGCGTCGGCCACCAGCCCCCCGCGCACCTCGGCGACGCGATCGAGCTCTCGGTGCCGGGCGCCCTGCGCTGGGTCGTCGCGCTCTCGCCCGCGCTCTCGCCCACGCTCTCGCCCGCCCAGGGCGCCACGAGCCCCGCCCGCTCGAGGCCCGCGTCGCCGCGCGCCGCTAACGCCCCGGGTCGCGGGCGCCGCCCGGCGGCGGTCGAGCGCCTCAGGGCTTGGGGCGGGCGCCGCCCTTCTTCTCGCCGCCGCCCTTCTTCTCGCCGCCGCCGCTGCCGCCGCTCTTCTTCTCGCCGCCGCTGCTGCCGCCGCCCTTCAGCGCCGCGGCCACCGCCGGCGAGAGCCCCTCGTCGACGGGCGCGGGCGCGCGGGCCACCTTCTTTCGGATCTCGGGCAGGCGCGCCAGCATCGCGCGCTCTTCGTGCACGAGCGCGACGAAGCCGGCGCCAGGGTCCCAGAGGCGGACGTGGGTGGACGCGTCGTCCCACTCGTGCACCGGCGCGGGACGCCCCTTGGCCGGCGCCGCCGGCAGCACCTTCGGCGCCCGGCCGCCCGCCGAGGCCCGTACCCGCGCGATCGCCTCGTCGAGCGCGGCGCCCTTCGCGGCGCCCGCCGCCTGCGGCACCTCTTCGTAGGTCTTCCACAGGCGGTCGCCGATCAAGAAGAACCAGATGCGGCCCCCCGCGGCCGAGGGCAGGCGCATCAAGGCCTCGCCGTTGCCCTTGCTGAACTCGCCGGCCAGCGGCGAGGTGTCGAAGCCGTCGGGCCCCTCGCTCAGCTCGAGGTAACTCCGCCGGAAGGCCGCCTTCTGCGCCGCCAGCTGCGCCTCGAAGTTGCGCCGCGCCGGCGTCGAGGTCGCCCGCTTGCGCGCCTCGAGCGAGTCGGCCTCGATCTTGCGGTCGACGCAGTCTTCGAGCTGCGTGCGCGTCATGCCCCAGCGCAGCCCGGGCACCGCGAGCGGCAGCGCCCGGGCCGCGGCCTTCGCGCCTTCGCGCTCGCCGTCGTCTTTCGCCTTCACGTCCGCGCGCGCCCCGTCGGCCCTCGCCTTCGCCTCGGTGCGGGCGCCCTCGACCTTCGGCTTCGCGTCGGCCCGCGCGGGCGCGGGCGACGAAGCCAGCGCCGAGAGCACCACCAGCCCGGAAAGCCATCGTTCGCGATACGACATAATGCCCGCGACGCTACCACCCGCCCGGGCGCCGAAGCTACACCCTTACAAAGCCCGTCGGGGCCGGTCGCAGGCCGTAAGGAAGCCGCGCACACCGCCCCGTTCGCTTTGCGGAACGCACGAATCGCGCCCGCAGAGCCTGTTTTTTCGACGCGAGAAGCGCCGCGCCGCGGCCCCCCGGCCGAGCCTCAGCCCTCGCGCAGCTCGACCGTCAGCGGCGCGTGGTCGCTCGGCGTCTCGCCGCCGCGCTCTTCGCGGTCGACCTCGGCCGCGACGACGCGCTCGGCGACCGGCGGGGTCGCGTACACGTGGTCGATGCGCAGGCCCAAATTGCGGGGGAAGCCCCGCATGCGGTAGTCCCACCAGGTGAAGAGCTGGCCCTCGGGCTGCACGCGGCGCACGACGTCGACCAGGCCCGCCTCGCGGATGGCGGCGAGCGCCGCCTTCTCTTCGTCGGTGAAGAGCACCTGGCCCCGCCAGGCCTTCGGGTCGTGGACGTCGACGTCCTCGGGCGCGACGTTGAAGTCGCCGCAGAGCACCGCCTCGCGGCGCTCGCGCAGGTCGGCCGCGAGCCGGTCGCGCAGGCGCTTCATCCACGAGAGCTTGTAGCGAAACTTGTCGCTCGTCGTGCTCTCGCCGTTCGGAAAGTACGCGCACGTGACGCGCAGCCCGAACGCCGTCGCCGTCAGGAGGCGGGCCTGCGGGTCGCTCTCGCCCTCGTCGGCGAAGCCCCGCCGCACGTCGGCGAGCGGCTGCCGCGACAGAATGCCGACGCCGTTATAGGCCTTCTGCCCGAAGAGCGCGACGTCGTAGCCGAGCGCGCGGAAGGGCTCGAAGAGCGCGCTCGCGTCCTCGCTCTTCAGCTCTTGCAGGCAGAGCACGTCGGGCCGCTTGGCCTGCACCCACGCGAGCACCCGGGCGTGCCGCGCCTTGATGCCGTTGATGTTCCACGTCACGAGCTTCATCGCGTCGCCTCCTCGCGCGCGCAGGGCCCCGCCGCGCCCGGCCCGAGCAGGGCGCCCCGGGGCCCCCGGGCAACGCCGCGGAAGGAAGCGAGCGCCGTGCGCACGCTCGGCTCCTTTCCCTTTCGGGGCGCGGCGTCAACGGTGGCCTTCGCGGGCGGGGCGCCCGCCCCGCGGCTGGCGCCCGGCCGGGCGCGGCGCGGGGGGCGCGACGGAGTTCGGCGGCGGGGCGCTCGCGCCGGGCGGCGCGCGCCACTCACCGGGCTAAGGCGCCCTCGCCGCCGGCCTCGGGCGCGGGCTTCGCGGCCCCCGCGGGCTCGGCCCCGGCCTGGGCCGAGCGCACCTCGATGCGCCGCGGCTTCGGCGGGGCGACCTTGGGCAGCGTGACGGTCAGCACGCCGTCGGCGAGCTCGGCCGTGAGGCCCGCCTCGTCGATGCCCTCGGACAGGGCGAACGAGCGGGCGAAGCCGCCGTACGTGCGGCCGACCCAGACGCGCTCGTTCTTGCCCTTCGCCTCGAGCTTGCGCTGGCCCTTGACCGTGAGCACGCCCTTCTCGACCGTCAGCTCGACGTCGTCGGCGCGGTAGCCCGGCACGTCGAACTGCAGCACGATCTTCTCGTCGTCCGAGCGCACGTCGACCGGCGGCGAGGCGCCCTGGGCGGCCGCGCCGTGGCCGAACGCGCCCGCCGGGCGCATCACGTCGTCGAAGGCGCGCTCGAGCGCCGCGAAGGCGTCGAAGGGGCCGCGGGCGGAGCCGAAAACCGGAAAAATGGCATTACGCATAGAGACCTCTCCCTCTTTTCGTGCTTGCTGACTCGATTGGCGGCGCCAATCGCTCGGCGCTTCGATCGCGCGGGGCCCCCCGGGCGCCGGCCCTCGCGGGCCCGCGCCGGGCGCACCCCGGGCGTAAGGCCCCCGCGAGGGCCGGGCGAAGCCTCGCGGCTCGCCGCGCCCGACGCGGGGGCGGTGCTTCGGCGGGGCGCCGCTCGAAGCGGGCGCCCGCACGACGATCGGCCCGGCGGCGCTTTCGCTCACCGCCTGACCGACGACCGAGGCAGAAACTAAGCACGCCCCTTGCACGGTCAAGGCCGGGCCGCGCCGCCGCGTCACCGGCCCGAGTCGCGCTCGCCGCCCCGGCCCGAGCGGAGCTGGTGCGAGAGGCTCAGCTCGAGCCGGCTCTGCACGAGCCGGAGCACGCTGTCGACCTCGTCGAGGCCGACGCGCAGGCTCTGCCGCAGGCGCGCGCGCATGCCCGACAAGAGCTGCTTTCGCGCCGCCTCGAGCCAGCGGTTGACCGTCACCCGGTGCACCTTGTACGTGAGCGCGAGCTCTTCGCTCGAGAGTCCCTCGACGTAGCGGTAGCGCAAGAGCGCGCGCTCGCGGCCCGAGAGCGCCGCCAGGCTCTCTTCGAAGGCGCGGCGCACGGGCGCGCGGTACATCGCTTTCAGGTAATCGAGCTCGCCGTCGCCCGCGCCCCCCGCCCCCTCGTCGGCGAGCGCCGTCGCCGCCGCCTCGTCGACCGGCCGCTCGGACGCAACCCGCCGCCCGAGCCGCAGCGCCTCGCGCGCGGCGACCACGGCCACCCACGCGCGCAGGCCGCCCCGCCCCCCGTAGCGCTCGATCTTCTTGCCCGCCCCCGTCTCGGCCACGAAGAGCGCGGCCTGCACCGTTTGCCAGAGCTCGTCGGCGGCCGCGCCGCTCGGGTCGAAGCGCCGCGCGACGGCCGCCACGTCGCCCGCGGCGAGCTCGGCGAAGGCGACGAGCGCCCGCGCCTCTTCGCGCGCGCAGGCGCAGGCCAGGTAGAGGTCGGGCGCGCGCACCTGCGCGAGCGCCTGCTCGAGCGGCAGGCCCTCGGGCAGCCGCCCGGCGAGGTAGGGGGCGAAGGCGCCCCAAGGGGTCTGCAGCCCCGGGAAGGCCGCGCGCGCCTCCGCCCAGAGCGCCTCGAGCGCGCGCTCGAGCGCCTCGCCCCCGCCGCCCGCCGGCGCGAGCCCCGGGGCCAGGCCGGCGCAGAAGGCCGGGGCGAGGGGGCCTTCGCTCGCCATCAGAACGCACCGACGAGGCTCGCCCCGCGCGGGCCGGGCACGAGCACGAGCGAGGCGCGCGCGGGCGCCGCGGCGGGGGCCGGCGAGGGCGAAGGCGAAGACCGCAGCGTGACGTAGAGCCCGACCCCCAGCGTCACGAGGCCGAGCGCGGCGCTCACGTTGGCGATCGTGGCGCTGTCGCGCGCCGACTCGTTGCGCCGCACGCCCTCTTCGTCGGCGCAGGGGCTCGTGGGGCAGCGCTCGCGCGCCGCGTCGCTCTCGACCTTGACGCGGTAGCCATAATAGAGCGCGACGCCGAGCAGCGCCGAGCCGACGCCGATGCCCCCGTAGCCGAGCGCGCGCTGCCCCGACGAGGGCCCCTCGGGCGCGGCCGGCGCGCGCGGCCCCGGCGAGGCCGGAGCGGGCGGCGCGGCGGGCGGCGGCGCGGGCGGCGCGGCGGCGGCCGGCGGCGGGGTCGGGGCGGGCGGCGCGGGCG
>DASTPP010000264.1:0-8749 GCA_035762175.1 Polyangiaceae bacterium
CTCTGTCGGACGAATGCTCCCGTCGCCCGGCGCCCGATCCGCGGCGCCGTCGGCCGGGGTCGGGAGCTCGAAATCCGGGCGGATTCCTTCGCCCCCGGCCCCGGCCGACGGCTTGCGTCTCGGCCGCCGCGCTCGGTCCGCCTTCGTCCGACAGAGCCTAGAGCGCCGACCGTCCAAATCCGGTCGGCGCTCTCGCAAGGGCTCGAAGCGAGCGCCGCTTGTCCGCAAAATGCCCGACCCCGGGCGTGGTGCGGTCGGCGCCCGCGCGCGCGTCCGGCCGGCCCGCGGCGGTGGCGGGCGGCAGGGGGCGAAGTGCGCGGGCGGCCGGCCATTCGCGCTTCGCGCCGATTGCAAGCGCATGGCAAAAATTTGCAAACGGCGCGAATACCGCCCGCCCCGCGGGGCGGGCGGCCCCGAGCCTTATTGACGGGCGAAAGGTTTCGGTAAACCATCGTCTGGTCCCTCCGTCTGCCCGGTTTCCGACTGCGCTTACCGGTAATGCAATCGACGTCTTAACGGCAGGCGGGCGAGGGGCGGGCGAATCGCGAATCGGCCGGGCGTCGGCCCGGGCATGGGTTTCCTTGCGTCTCGGGGCGATCCCTGGGCGGGTGGGTGCGATGCAAACAACGGCGAACGTGGTGTCCGGTAGCGCGGGAGGGCGGCGCCCGGCGGCGGGGGGGCATGAGCGGCCCGCTTAGCCCCGCGCCCGGCGGGGGTGACCGGGGGCTCGTGCTCGGGCGCTATCGCGTCGTCACCCGGCTCGGGCAGGGCGGCATGTCCGAGGTGCTGCTCGCCTCGACCCAGAGCGCGCGCGGCGCCCGCAAGCTCTGCGTCATCAAGCGCCTGCGCCCCGACCTGTCCGCGGCCGCCACGGGCCCCGCGCTCGCGGGCGCCGCGCTCGCGGGCAAGGCCTTCGCCTCGATGTTCCTGCAAGAGGCGCAGATCACCTGCCGCCTCAACCACCCGAACATCGTGCACACCTACGAGGTGGGCGAAGAGAGCGGCCAGCTCTGCATCGTGATGGAGTACATCGAGGGCGAGTCGCTGCACGCGGTCGTCCGGCGCCTCGGCCGGCTCGGCCGCCAGATGCCCCCCGCCCTGGCGGCGCGGGCGATGAGCGAGGTGCTCGCGGGGCTGCACTACGCGCACGAGCTCGCCGACCTCGACGGCAGGCCGCTCAACATCGTGCACCGCGACGTCAGCCCCCACAACGTGGTGGTCGCCTACCAGGGCGGCGTGAAGCTGCTCGACTTCGGCATCGCCAAGGCCGACGCGAGCGAGATTCAGACCGAGGTGGGCGTGCTCAAGGGCAAGGTGCATTACATGTCGCCCGAGCACGCGCAGAGCAAGAAGATCGACCGCCGCGCCGACGTGTTCTCGGCCGGCGTCGTCTTGTGGGAGGTGCTCACCTCGCGCCGGCTCGTGCAAGGCGACACGCCCGTCGCGAGCTGGTTCTCGCTGCTCAACGACCCCTTCCCGCGGCCCTCGTCGCTGCTCGGGGGGCTCGACCCGCGCCTCGACGCCGTCGTCATGCGCGCGCTCGAGCGCGACCCCGCGGCGCGCTACCCGAGCGCCCTGGCGATGCGCGAGGCGCTCGAGGCCTACCTCGCGGCCTCGGGCGAGGCCGCCCCCGCCGACGAGGTCGGCCGCTTCGTCGCCGAGCTCTTCGCCGAAGAGAGAACGGCCCGCGCGGCCCAGATCCGCGAGTTTCTCGGGGCCGCCTCCGCCGCGTCGACCGGCTCGAACCCGGCGGCCACCCCCTCGCTGCTCGAGCCGGGGCCTGTCGAGGGCACGCCCTCGCAGATCGCGCCCATCCAGCCGACCGTGCTGCCCGGCACCTCCTCGGGCGCCCTGCCCGCCGCGCGCCCCGCCCCCTCGCGGCGCCGCACCCTCGCGCTCGGCCTGCTCGCCGCCGCCGCGCTCGCCGGCGCCTTCGCCTTCGGCCGCCTCGGCCTGCAGCGCGTGGCCGAGACCGCGCCCGCGACGCCGAGCCCCTCGGCCGAGACCGCGCCCGCGGCGCCGAGCCCCTCGGCCGGCGCCCCCCCCGCCGGCCGCGACCTCGCGGCCCTCTCGGCCCCCCCGCCCCCGGCGGGCGCGCCGCCCCCGAAACGCGAGCGTCTCGAAGGCGCGCGCAAGGGCGGCAAGGCCGGGCCGAGGCCGGGGCCGCGCGCGGACGCTTCGCCCGCGGCGGCCGAGGCGCCGGCCGCCGCGAGCGGCTTTCTCACCCTCGACACCTACCCCTGGACGCGGGTGAGCGAGAACGGCCACGTGCTCGGCACGACGCCCCTCGTGCGCGTCCCCCTCGCGCCCGGCGTGCACACGCTCACGCTCGAGAACGCCGCCGAGAACATCAAGAAGACGACCACCGTCACCATCAAGAGCGGCGAAGACTCCTCGCGCCGCCTCGCCTTCCAATGAGGGCCGGCGCCGCGCTCGCCTGCGCCCTCGCCGCCGCCGCCTGCGGCGAGGGCGACGACGCCGCGCCCGTCGCGTACGCGCTCGACTTCCCCTCGACCGCGGCCGCCGTCGCCGCCGACTCGGTCAAGGTCTACGTCTTCTCGCCCGCGGGCAACGACTGCGCGACGCTCATCCAGGCCCGCCGCGCCCGCAGCCTGCTGCCCGCCGCGCTCGGCGAGACCCGCGCCCTGGCCCCCTGCGACCTGCTCGCGTCGGGCGGGGGCGAGGTGAGCGTCGGCGCCGGCGACGCCATTCTCTTCGGCGTCGCGCAGCGGCAAGGCGAAGACTTCTTGGTCGGCTGCACCGCCCGCCGCCTCGACGCCTCCGCGCGCGATCTCACCCTCTGGCTGACCCCCGTCGACAACACCGTCGCCGTGCCCCCCACCGCCTGCCTCGCGCTCTCCGACAAGTGCGCCGGCCGCTGCGACTGAGCGCGGCCCCGGCGGCCCCTCACTCGCAGCGCACGCCGCCGCAGCCCAGCGTCGGCACGGCGCGCGCGTCGCGCGGGGCCCCGCCCTCGTCGCGCAGCAAGAGGTAGCCGCCCGCCGCCCCGCCCGCGAGCAACAGCCCGGTCGCCACCCAGAAGATCGGCTTGCCGATGAGCCCCCCGCCGCCGCCCTCGGGCGGCCTGGCCGCGGCGGCCGGGGCCGGCGGCGCGCCCGACTCGAGCACCACGGCGCCGCGCGGCGCCTCGGGCGTGCCCCGCTCGAAGATGACGCTGCCCCGCCGGTCGAGCGCCTGCACGTAGTAGTCGAAGCGGGCCGAGCCCGGGGGCGGCGGCGGCACCTCGATCTGCGCGGCGCCGGGCGCGAGGCGGCGCGAGGCGTACTCGCGCGCCGGCGCCCACCGAAAGCCGACCCGCACCTGGTCGGCGAGCCCGGTCGGGTCGGCGAGCGCGACGCGCAGCACGCCCGGCGCCCGCGGCCGCAATTGCGGGGTCGCCTCGACGCCGGGCCGGCGGGCCTGCGCCTGCCAGTAGCCCTTCGCCTCGTCGTACGGGTCTTGAAAGCGCGGGCCGAGCTTCGGGTCCAGCTGGAACTCGGGGTCGTAGGCGATGAGGGCGATGAAGGCCTCTTTCGCCGCGTCGCCGCGGTCGAGCGCGGCGCTCGTCAGCGCGAGCAGGCGCGTGGCCCGGACGAGCTGGTCGTGGCCGAGCCCGCTCGTTTGCGCGAGCCGCTCGGCCGCGTCGCGCGCCGCCGCGTACTCGAGGTTGGCGTACGCCCGCTCGGCCGCCTGCAGCTCGGCCGCGATCGACGCGGCCGGGGCGGGCGGCGACGAAGGGGGCGGGGCGGCCGACGGCGCGGTCGCGGCCGGGGCGCGTCGCGGCGGCGCGGCGGCCGGGGGGCCCGCGGCGAGCGCGCGCGCGGCGGCGAGGGCGAGCGCCGCGGCGAGGGCGAGGCGGGCGGCGCTCGGCGCGACGAGGCGACGGGGCTCGGGTCTCATTGCAGCTCCGAGGCGGTAAAGCGCAGCACGGGGGCCTGAAAGCGCCCGCCGATCACGGGCGAGACGATGAAGTCGGAAAGGGCTTCGCCGCTCGCGCTCACGCTGGTCGTGCCCGAGGCACTCGCGTAGTTGATGCGCCGGCCGCGGCGCAGGTCTTGAATCGCGTCGACCAGCGAGCTCGCGTCGTACGTGCGCCCCGCCGACGAGACCTGCAAGAGGCCCTCGCGCAGCGCCCCCGCGCTCACGTCGCCGCCCGCCTGCTCGAGCGCCAGCGCGGCGAGCACGACGGCATCGAAGGCGTTGGCGCTGAAGGGCGGCGGCGTCTCGCCCGGGTTCTGCGCCTGGTAAAGCAGGCGGAAGGCGTGGTAGGCCGGGCCGCCCGGGGTCGCGTCGGGCGCGACGACGTGCACGCCCTCGGCGACGCTCGGCGAGTCGGGCCGCGCCGGGTCTTCGCGGCAAAGCACGAGGAACGACTCGGCGTAGAGCGCGTCGCCGCCGACGGTCAAGAAGGTCGACCAGTCGCGCTCGGGGCGCTGCGCCTCGGCCGCTCGAAAGGCGCGCAGGTACGCGGCGGCGACGTCGGGCCGGGTGACGACGATCTGGCAGGCGGCGCCCGAGGCCGCGACCTCGTCGGCGACGGCCGCGTAGGTCGGGCCGGGCTGCAGGTCGGTCCGCACCGGCGCGCGCGCGAGCACCTGGCCGAACGACTGCTCGAAGTAGGCGACGAACTGCTCGGCGATGGGCCGGCCGTACAGATCGTCGGAGAACACGACCGCCGCCGACGTGCAGCGCTGCGTCGCCGTGCCCGGCGTGCGGCTGGCGGCGAGCAGGCCGAGCGCCCGGCCCTGCACCGCGTCGGACGGCGTCAGCCGGAAGAAGTAGCCGCCCCCGGCCCCCGGCGCCCCGCCCAGCGCCGTCGCGCTCGGCGAGATGACGAGCGCGCGCCCCCCCGCGAGCAGGTCGGCGAGCGCCGCCGCGCCGTCGCTGCCCGTCGGGCCCAGCACCAGCGGCAGCGTGCGCCCGAGCAGCGCGAGCGTCGCGTCGCGCGTCGTGCCCGGGTCGCTGCCGTCGTCGACCACGTTCACCCGGATGGGCCGCCCGAGCACCCCGCCGATCGCGTTGACGTGCCGCTCGGCCGCGCGAATGCCCCGCTGCTCGGCCACGCCGACGTCGCGCCCGCCGCCGCTCAGCGAGAGCACGGCGCCGATCTCGAGGAAGGGCGAGGGCTCGGCCCCGCCGCCCCCCTCGCCCCCCCGGCCGCACGCCGCCATCGCCCCGGCCGCGAGCGCCGCGAGCCGCGCCCGGCGGAGGGGCCCCCCCGGGGCCCGCCGCCCCTCAGGGGCACGCGAAGGCGCCGACCACCTCGTTCTTGGCGGCATCGTAGAAGACCCCGGTATTATCAAAGAAGTAGGGCTCTCGGGTGTTCGGGTCGAGCGCGACGCACCAAACCTGAATGTCGGACGGCGCCTCGCCCGCCGCGTCGAAGTCGAGCGGGCCCGAGGCCCCATTGTAGTCGATCGCGTTGCCGTCGTAGAGCAGGTTGAACGCCCTCGCCACGTCGGCCGGGCCCGCGTCGACCCGCGCCGCGCCGCCCGTCATGCGCCGCAGCCCCCGCGCCAGCGCCGCCCCCGTCAGCGGCGCCCCCTCGCCCGCGGCCACCACCGCATACGCCAGCAGGTACGTCGCGTCGTAGGCGCCCGCCATGCCGAAGACGAGCGCCTCGCCGTGCGCGCGCCGGTAGCGCGCGTAGAACGCCTGCGAGAGGGGGGTGTTCGTGCCCGGGCTGGTGCCGCGCGTCCGGGCCCGCAGGTCGTCGCGCCGGCCGACCAGGTCGAGCAGGTCTTGGCTGCGCGCCCCCTCGCTGAAGAGGTAGTGCGGCCGCGGCCCCGCCCCCCACGCCTGCTCGAGCGGCTCGACCACCCGCGTCACCAGCTCGGTCAGCCCCACCCCCACCACCACGTGCGGCGCGAACGCCGCGAGCTCGGCCACCAGCGGCCCGAGCTCGCCCTCGGCGTCGTACTCGCGCGCCAGGAAGCTCTGCGCGTTCCCCGGGTCGCCCGGCGAGCGCCCGTTGACGACCGCCCCCTGCCGGAAGCTCTCGTAGAGCCCGCGCCCGTACGCGTCGTTCTTGTACACCACCGCCACCTTCGCCGCCGCGACGTCCCCGCCCGCCTTGAGCCCGGCCTCGATCGCCTGATACTGCGCCCCGAGCGGGATCGCCTGGTACGCGTCGGACGGCGAGGTGCGCCAGAGCAGCCGCTCGCCCCCGCGCGTCGCGTCGAACGAGGTCAGCGCCACGCTCGTCGCCGCCGGCGAGAGCAAGAGCACGCCCCGGTCGAGCGTCAGCCGCTCGGCCACGTCGATCACGAGGCCGCTGAAGTCGGGGCCGACGATGGCCGCCACCCCGACCTCGTCGACCAGGTGCGTCGCCGCGCGCACCGCCACGTCCGCGTCCGACGAGTGGTCGCAGTGCACGAACGCCAGCGGGCGCGAGGTGCCGTCCGCGCGCAGGAGGCCCCCCACCTGCGCGATCTCGCCCGCCGCCAGCCGCGTCGCGTTCTCGGCCGGCACCCCCAGGCTCGCGTCGGGCCCGCGCGTCGGCAGCAGGCTGCCCACGATCACCACGTCGTCGCGCGCGACGTCGCCCGTCACCGCCAGGCAGTCGGGCGAGGCGAGCGCCACGCAGCGCCGCGCCCCCGCGCCGTCGACCCGCGCCACCGCGGGCCCGCCGACCTCGGCCGCGCACGCCGCGTTCGACCCCCCGCCCCCCGAACCGGCCGCCCCGCCCCCGCCGCCCGGCCCCGCGCCCCCGTCGTCGCCGCCGCCGCAGCCCGCCGCGCCCGCAAGCGCGCCCGCGACGGCCAGCGCCCGCGCGTATCGAATCAAGCGTCGGCTCATGAGCGACCCCTCCCGACTGGCTTCGCGCGGCCGCGAATGAACGGCCCCGCCCGACTGGCTTCGCGCGGCCGCGGGCGAGGGGCCCGCCCCCCGCTACCCCGCCGCCGAACCCCCGAGCAATTATCCGTTTTACGCCACCCCGTTCGCCGCCCGCAACCCGCTTTCTCTCCGCATTCGCCCCGCCCGAACGCCGCCCGAACCCCCCCTTGTGTTTCGCCCGCACGCCCTCGGCGCGCCTTGCTCACATCTCGCGCCAGGCCCGCCCCCCCTTACCCCATCGCGCGCCGGCGCGGGGGCGGGGCCCTTCGGGGGCGTCCAGAGGGCGGGGCCCCCGCTGGTTGAGCCGCGAAGCGGCGAGTTCGGGGTGCCCGGCGGACGCCCCCGAAGGGCCCCGCCCCCGCGCCGGCGCGCGCCCTCAATCGTCGTCGCCGCCCCGGGCCGAGACCGGCGACTCGTCGATCGTGGGCAAGGGCGAGCGGTGACCCGTGCGGTATTCGTGCAGCTTGTATTGAATTTTGCGCGGGCTGATGCCGAGCAAGGTGGCCGCCTTCGAGGTCGAGCCCCCGCAGGCCTCGAGCGTCTTCAAGATGGCGTAGCGCTCGAGCTCGTAGATGCTGCTGCCCGGCACCGGCGGCGGCCCCTCGCCCTCGGCCCCCGGCGAGACGAGCGGCGGCAGGTGGTGCCGCTCGACCAGGCCCCCCTCGGCCAGCACCACCGCCCGCTCGACCGCGTGCTCGAGCTCGCGCACGTTGCCCGGCCAGGCGTACGCCGAGAGGTCGGCCAGCGCCCCCGGCGAGAAGCCCTCGAGCCGCTTGCCGTTCTCTTCGGCGTAGCGCTTCAAGAAGAAGGCCGCGAGCGCCGGCACGTCGGCCGGCCGCTCGCGCAAGGGCGGGATGTCGACCGTGATGACGTTCAGCCGGAAGTACAAATCTTCGCGGAACTTGCCCGACACGATGCGCTCGCGCAGATCGCGGTTGGTCGCCGCGATGATGCGCACGTCGACCTTGAGCGTCTCGTTGCCGCCGACCCGCTCGAAGGTGCGCTCTTGCAAGAACCGCAAGAGCTTGACCTGCGTCGGCTGGGGTATCTCGCTCACCTCGTCGAGAAAGAGCGTGCCCCCGTCGGCCTGCTTGAAGCGCCCCTCGCGCCGCGCGAACGCCCCCGTGAACGCCCCCTTCTCGTGCCCGAAGAGCTCGCTCTCGAGCAGCGACTCGACGAGCGCCGCGCAGTTGAGCCGCACGAAGGGCTTGTCTTGGCGGGCGCTCGCCCGGTGAATCGCCTCGGCGATGAGCTCTTTGCCCGTGCCGCTCTCGCCGAAGATGAGCACGCTCGCCCGGCTCGGCGCCACCTGCCCGACCAGGCGCAAGACCGCCTGCATCTTCGGGTCCTCGGCGATGATGTGCCCGAAGGCGTTGCGCTCGCGCAGCTTGGCCCGCAGGCGCAGGTTCTCGCGCTGCAGCCGCGCCTTCTCGGTCGCCCGCTGCACCACCAGCATCAGCGCCTCGGTGTCGAGCGGCTTGGTCAGGTAGTTCTCGGCCCCCTTCTTGATGGCCTCGACCGCGCTGCCGATGGTGCCGAACGCCGTCATCACCACGAAGACCGCCCCCGGCGCCGCCGCCCGCCCCCGCTCGACCAGCCCGATGCCGTCGAGCCCGGGCATCTTCAGGTCGGTCAGCACCACGTCCGGGTCGAACTCGCCGATCTTGCCGAGCGCCTTGAACCCGTCGGCCGCCGTCTCGGTGACGTACCCCTCTTCGTGCAAGATCTCGGACAGCGCCGCGCGCGCGTTCGCCTCGTCGTCGACGATGAGAATGCGACCCAAGCTAGCCATGATTGCGAATTTCATACGCCCTCGGCCCCCCCGCGGCCAGCCTCGCCGCCCGGCCGCGCGCCGCCCCGCCCGCCGCGGCCAACCTCGCCGCCCGGCCGCGCGCCGCCCCGCCCGCCGCGG
>DASTPP010000265.1:0-7237 GCA_035762175.1 Polyangiaceae bacterium
GTCGACGGTTTCGATGAGGGCGCGCGTGTCGGGCTTGTCGAGCACGGCCAGGTCGACGACGAGCGTCAGCACGCGGAAGTCGCCGAGGCGGGCCTTGTCCGCCGCCGCGCGCGGCTCGACCGTCTCGCGGACGGGGCGGCAGGCGACCGAGTACTTCTCGTGCAGGCGCTGCAGCAGGACGTCGACGATGGCCTCGGCCTGCGCCGGCGACTCGCCGGCCACGTAGGCCGTGATCTCGCGCTGGCGCGTCCAGATGGCCCGCTGCCGCTGCACGGTCTTGCCGGGGTTGAGGTTTTGGCCCGAGAAGTCGGCGTCGCCTTCGACCCAGGCGACCCGCGGCGGGGCCACCCTGCGGTCGGGGGCCGTCGGGCCGACGAGCCACTTGCCCTCGCCCGCGAGCGCCGGCACGTCGGCCAGCACGAGGGGGCGCACCTCTTCGATCAGCTGCTCGGCCTGGGTCGGCATCAGGGCCTCGGGAGTTTCGTGAGCACGAGTGCGACGGCCTCGTCGGCCGCCTCGTCGAGCGACTGTTGCCAGGGCGCGGGCAGGTCGTCGCCGTCGGGCAGCATGGGCCGGGCCGGCATGCGGCTCGTGCCCTCTTGGTGGTAGGGGGCGTAGAGCGTGTTCGTGCCGACCTTGACGACCGAGCCCGAGGCCTTCGCGGTGAAGCTGTTCATGAGCCGCCCGGTGTCGCGCAGGGGCTGGCCCTCGCGCGCCTGGAGCGGCGCCCACGCCGAGCCGTCGGGCGCCCGGCCCTTGCGGAAGCCGAGCTGCACCAGCGTCACGAGCTCGCCCTCGAAGGCCTTGCCGACCGCGCGCACCGCCTTCGGGCCGAGGCGCTTGAGCTCGGCCGACAGGCGCACGAGGCCGGTCGTGGGGCCCTTGAGCGGCACGCTACCAGCCCCTCGGCTTGTCGCTCGTCAGGAAGACGCCGGCGCCGGCGAAGGGGGAGGGCGCGGGCGGCAGCGGGGTCTCGAGGCCGGGCGGCGTGAGCCTGCCCGAGGCGACCTGCTCGAGCCACCGGATCTCGTCGAGGAAGCGCAGCCGGAAGTGCGAGTCGGCGCCGTCGTTCGCGTAGCCGATGCTCGTCATCACGTCGTAGCCCGCGATGTTCTTGCAGGCGCGCACGAGGTCGGGCACGGGGCCCGCCGGCGGCAGCGTGAACCGGGAGAGGTACGAGTCGATGCGCCCCGACGCCTCGTCGAGCGCCTTCTGCGCCGAGCCCGCCCCCTCCTTCGCCTCGTAGGCGGCTACCATGTCGGTGCCGACGTAGCCGCCGAGGTCGTCGACGGTCGCGTAGGCCACGGGCTAGCGGCGCCCCTGGGGCTTCGCGCCCCGGACCTCGGCCTGCCCGAGCGGGTCGTGCGGCGAGGGCCCGCCCTCGCCCTGCCGGTAGGTGTTGTCGACCGGGGGCACGGCGCCGGGCGGCGCCCCGGGCTGCAGCACGCCCGCCTCGGGCGCCCCGGGCGCCGTCACCTCGGGCGCCGCAGGCGCCACCGGCGTCGGCTCGACGTAGTCGCCCGGCCGCTGGTCGACCGTGACGAGCATCTGCGGCACCTCCCGCAGTTGCGCGAGCTCGGCGTGGGTGACGTCGAGCTTCGTCCACTCGCTCGGCGAGAACTTGCGGCCGAGCCGGAAGAACCCGTCGAACTTCTCGCGCGGCACCGCGCGCACGTACACCGTCCTGCGGGCCGGCTCGGCGCCGGCCGCCTTGTTCTCGTCTGCCATGTCGAACGCCTCTCGGGTGAGGGCCTGACGGGCGATCGGCCCGCCGCCACTGCGTTACGCGGGCGCGCCGGCGGGCGCGCCCCGGGTCAGGTCGTGCCGGTCGAGTAGAGCGCCTTGTACCAGGGGCCGTAGCCGGCCGCGCCCCGGGCGTGGCCGCCGACCACGATCTCGTTGCGCCAGAAGCGGTTGTCGTCGGTGAGCGCGTCCTTGACCACGACGACGGGCTCCTGCCGGCGCTGCACGATGAACGGCTTGAGCGGCCCGTTCGTGTCGAGCAGCATCCACACCGTCGCCGAGATCTCCTCGAGCTCGGGGATGACCAAGACGTCGGCCGAGTTCTTGACGACGTTCGTGACGGCCGCGCCCTGCGAGCCCACCTCGACGAGGTCTGCCTTCAGGATGTCGAGGGCCTTGTCCTCGTTCGAGGGGCCGACGACGAGCAGGTTCGGCTTGACCATGTAGTTCCGGCCGTTCGCCTGCCGGTAGCCCTTCATGGTGGCGCGCGCCGCGCGGAACGCGGTCAGGCTGAGGGCCGTCGTGATCTTGTTCGACATCGTGCCGGCGCCCGGGCTCTCGAGGTTGTACGGGTGGTCGGTGTCGAACATGAACTGGCCGTCGTAGACCGTGGCCGTCAGCGACGCCTTGATGGCGTCGACGACGAGGCGGTTCCACAGGTTCGAGCCCGCCTCGCCGAGGCGCTCGACCCTCGGGCGGTAGATGCCGAGGTTGTCGTCGGCGAGGGCGTTCGCCGGGATGGCCGTCGTGTCCTCGTAGTCCTGGTTGATGAGCTCCTGCGAGCGGACGACGGGCCGGTGCACCCGGCGCTCGCCGACCCACAGGCGGTAGTCGGGGAGCATCTCCTCCCAGGGGAAGATGTTTTTCGTCGTCGTCGAGGTGACGTCGGTGGCGATCTTCTGCCACCACGGCTCGGCGCGCTCGACCCCCCGGTCGAACGCCATCGAGACGGAGACTTGCAGGGCGAACAGGTTTGCGGGCGTCGGGTCCACGGGGCGGGCCTCCTAGCTGCCTTCTTGCGGGGATTCGCGGGTAGGGGCCGCGGTCAGGCGTCGACGGCGAAGAGGACGTCGACGGTGCCGTCGGGGGCGACGTCCCAGACCTTGCCGGCGACGTGGCGGGTCGAGCCGCCGTTCGTCCTCGCGACGGTGTTGTCGTCGACGACGAAGCAGTCGTTGCCGATGTCGGCCGCGGTGATCTGGTCGCCGGCCGACGAGTTGTTCATATTGTGCACGCCCGTCGCGATCTGGATCGAGGTCGCGCCGGCGACGGCGCCGTTCGTCTTCGTCTCGAGCGCGACGCCCTGGCACTTGTCGGTGGTGTTCGTCGCGGCGGGCTTGAACATGCCGCCGGAGGCGGCCTTGTCGACCATGCCGCCGCGGAAGATGGTCGTGCTGGCCGCCATGGGGACGCCCTTGTGGGCGTAGGCGACGTCGCCCCTTCGCGAGGGGCTGCGGGGTGCGGTGAGGGCTGCCATTTCGGATAACCTCGGGAGGGGGGTTGGCGGGCGGGGGCGGGCGGGCCCCGGGTCAGTGGAGGGCGAAGCCGGCGCGCGCGGCGCGCTCCTTCGCGAGGCGCTCGGCGAAGGCCTGCTCGGTCAGGCCCATCGAGGCGGCGAGCTTCTTCTCGTCGGCGGTGAGCGGGATGACCTTGGGCGGGGGCGCGCCGTTGCCGCCCTGGGGCTGCGGTTGACCCGCGGCGCCCGAGTTCATGGCCGTCTGCGTCTGGCCCGCGGGTGGCTGCGTGCCGGGCGGGGTCGCCGCGCCGTCCTCGCTCGTCGGGGCCTTCGGCAGGAGCGGCAGCACCCCCGAGAGGAACGAGACCGGCTTGTCCTTGAACTCCTCGCGCAGCGCCGGCGTCAGCCGGTCGGCGTGCTCGGCGAAGAGCTGGGCGCGCTTGAGGTTCTCGTTCTCGGCCCGGATGGTGGCGTTCTCGGTCTCGAGGGCCGTCACGCGCTCGCGGGCCACCTGGCCGGCGCGCACCGCCCCGAGGGCCTCCTGCGCGTTCTGGGCGCCGGCGGCGGCGAGCAGCGCCCGGCGGTCTTCGACCAGCGAGCGGGCGGCCTCGAGCGCGCGCGCCTCGTTGTCGGTCCCGAGGGCGTGGCAGAGGGCGAGGCAGGCCTGCCGCATCGAGCTGACGGCGTTGGCGACGGCGGCCTCGTCGGCGGTGGCGGCGAGGCCCATCAAGAGGGCGAGGGGGTTCATGGTCGGCCTTTCGGTGGGCGCGTCGTCGGCGCCGGGGGACGCGGAGGCGGCGAGCGGCTGTTGGTTCGCCGTCGCCGGGTAGATCGTCAGCGCGAAGGGGCGCAGCTCGAGCACGCGCCTCGTCTTCGGGTCGTAGTCGAAGGTGGGGCTGAAGAACCGGACCGCGCCCGACTCGATGAGCGTGCGGCCGCCCGGCTCGACGTGCAGCACGCGGCCGGTCGGGTTGCCGTCCTTGTCGCGCTCGTAGACGACGCGGTCGTCGGTCCACGTGACCCGGGCGCGCAGGCCGACCCCGTCGGTGAAGAGCCCGCCCTGCTTCGCCCACCCGTACGACTCGATGACCTTGCCGTCGGGCTTCTTGCGGAAGGTGGCGTGCTCGCCGTCGAAGGCGAGGTCGTTGCCGTAGTCGGCGAACGCCTTGAGCACCGACCGCGCGGCCTCCTCGTCGAAAAGAAAGGTCCCGTTGAGCGTCTTGTTCTCGCCCCACCGGAAGACGAGGATGGTGTCGGGCGCCCGCCCCTCGACGAGGTCGAGGGCGGCGAGCAGGGCGAAGGGGCTCGAACGGGTGCGCATGGTGGTGCCGGGCGCCGAAGCGCCCGCGGCCCGGCGCCGGGGCTCGCCCCGGGGTCAGGCTCTCGGAAGCCCCTCGCTCGCGCGGGGGCGGGTCTGTGGGCGAGGCCGGTCGGGGCGTAAGCCGACGCCGACCACGTTGCCGTCGTCGTCGTAGGTCACCGACGGCACGCCCCGCCAGGGGCGCCGGGGCCGGCCGTCGAGGACGGCCACCACGTTCGCCCACTCGGGCTGGGGCAGCGTCGACTCGACGTCGGCGAGGCGCACCCGCCGCCCGTCGAGCTCGCCGAACTCGGGCCAGTCGGCGGGCAGGGGCATCAGGGAGCCGTGTACGACGCGCATCGGGCGGGGCCTTTCGTCATAGCTCGTCGAGTTCGACGATCAAGATTCGCTTGCGGTTCTTCTGCCGCGCCACCGAGACGACCTTGAACGTCGCGTCCCGGGGGATGAGCATCTCGCGCTCGTGCGGCAGCTTCGAGGCCGGGGCGATGCCGACGGCGCTCTTCGCGCGAATCGAGAAGAAGATCTTGTACTTGCCCGAGTAGTCGGGCAGGTCGCTCGAGCCGCCCATGAACTCGTCGTAGGCGATCCTCGGGTCCCAGGTCGCGCTCGAGGTGCCGGGGCCGCCGCCCTGGCCGAGGCCGAAGCCCGGCGCCTGGTTCAGGATGGCGCGGACGGCCTCGGGCGGCACCTCGGTCATGCCGCGGAAGACCGAGCCCGGCTCGGCGCCGGCGGCGCGCGTGCCGGCGGCGATCTTGTCGGAGAGGGCCCGGTACTGCGCGGCGTCCTCGGGCGACATGCCCGCCGTGGCGAGTTCGCCCGGGTCCGACGTGCGCTCGGCGGTGCGGATGCGGCCGAACTCGTTGCCGGTGAACCGCTTGATGGCGCCCGCCGAGCCCTTGGGCATCCGGTCGAGCCGCTCCTTCATGCGGGCGTTGAAGGCCTCCTCGGTCTCGCCGCCCGGGTGGTGCGTGGCCGAGCGGGGGAAGAGCGCCTCGACGTCGACCTCGGGCAGGGCCGGGACGTCGGCGAGCTCGACGGGCTGCCCGGGCCCGACGGGGCGGCCCTTGAGCCTCGGCGCGACGTAGCGGGCGCCGGGCAGGTCGTCGCCGGCGGCCGGCGGAGGGGCGGGCTTGGGCGCCGGCGCAGGCGGCGCGGGCGGAGGCGGAGGCGGCTTGACGGCCGGCGGCGGGGGAGGCGGCGGGGGCGCGGGCTTGGGGGCCGGCGGGGCGGGCTTCGGCGCGGGCTTCGGCGCCGGGGCCGAGAGGCCTTCGACCTTCGCCGCGAGCTTTTCGGCCCGGGCCTCGAGCATCGCGACGACCTTCTGCCGGTCGGCCGCCGAAAGGCCGGGGGCGTGCTCGTCGACGAAGGCGCCCCAGCCGCCGGGGCCCGACGCGACGGCCTTCGCCCGGGCGACGGTCGAATCGAGGTCGCCCTTCAGGTCGGCGACCGAGACGCCCGCGACCTGGAAGAGCGCGGCGTAGTCGGGGTTGACGTTCGGGTCGCGGAAGCCGTCCCACTCGGCGAGGCCGTTGAGCAGGCCGGCGGGCTTCCGCGTGCCCTGCGCCCTGTGCAGGAACGCGGCGCCGTTGTCGATGCGCACGAGCCGGCCGAGCGCGTCGACGACGACGTTGTTCGAGCCCGTGCCGACGACGTCCCAGTTGGCGACGAGCACGTCGGCGCCGAAGCCGCGCAGCACCTCGCGGGCGCGCGCCTTCGTGACGCCGGCCTTGCCCAGCTCCTTCGCGCCCTCGACGAGCGTCGAGGCGAAGTAGGTCTCGCCCTTGGCGACGACGACGACCGACTCGGGCGCGTCGACGCCGAGGGCTCGGTAGAGGCGGTTGGCGAGGTGCTCGCCCCAGGCCTGGGCCGGGTCCGCGTAGCGCTTGACGTAGCGCTTGACCCCGTCCGAGCCCTCGTAGAACCCGCCCTGGTTCGAGCCTGCGGCGTCGCCGATCTTCTTGGCGAAGATGTCGAGCGGCGCCGGCGCGGCCGGGGGCTTCGGCGCGGGCGCGACGACCGGCGGAGGCGGGGGAGGGGGCGGAGGCGGAGGCGGAGGGGGCGGAGGGGGCGGAGCCGGCTTCGGCTTGGGCGCGGGCGGAGCGACGACGGGCGCGGGCGCCGGCTTCGGGGGCGGCGCCGGCTTCGGGGTCTTCGGCGCCTTCGGCGCCTTCGCCCACGCGTCGGCGAGGGGCTTCGGCAGGTCGGCCGCCTTCGGCTCGGGCGCCGGCGGCGCCGCGCCCTTCGAGGGGCGGCCGCCGAAGCCCTCGTCGGCGTGGGCGTCGGGCAGCTCCTTCGCGACGCCGCCCATCGCCTCGGCCTGCGAGCGGCGCAGGGCGAGGAAGGTCGACCGGCAGGAGAAGTGAAGCGGCGGAAGCCGACCCTCCCAGCGCGGGTCGTCGGCCGGCAGGAGGGTGCCGTCGAGGCGGCGGCAGACCGGCGTGGTGCGGGCGTCGCCGATCGCCGTGAAGAGCCAGAAGGGCCGGAGCGTGAGCGTGTCCGGGTCGGTGAGCTGCGCGTAGCGGCCGGCCGAGTACGCTGACTGAAGGTTCGTCCGGAAGAGGGTCGCGAGCCGGTGCCCGACCTTGTCTTCGTCGACGCCCCACGCGCCGGCGAGCTTCGCGCCCACCTCGGCCTTGAACGCCGCGAAGTCGGTGCCCTTGGCGAGCGCCTTGTCGAGCGCCGCCCAGACGTCCTTCGCGACGGCGAGGTTCGCGAGG